>NZ_JFOM01000001.1:0-695 GCF_001860525.1 Paenibacillus sp. LC231
TTCCTTTGTAACTCCATGTGAGACGTCCCACAACCCCAGAGAGCAAGCTCTCTGGTTTAGGCTGTTCCGCGTTCGCTCGCCGCTACTGACGGAATCACTCTTGTTTTCTCTTCCTCCAGGTACTTAGATGTTTCAGTTCCCTGGGTATGCCTCCTCGCATCCTATGTATTCAGATACGGGTAACTAGCTATTACACTAGCTGGGTTTCCCCATTCGGACATCCCCGGATCGAAGCTTGCTTACAGCTCCCCGAGGCAGTATCGTTGTTCGCCACGTCCTTCTTCGGCTCCTAGCGCCTAGGCATCCTCCGTGTGCTCTTAGTAGCTTAACCAATCGCTTCATATTTGCCTGATTCTCTTCCCTTGTTACCAAAAGTCGTTCATCATGCAAATATTCCGCTCTATGCTACTCTTTACTTCTTGGTCAATCACTTGACACAAGTCGTTAGAGAAGGATATTTCTAATTGCGCAAATTCGTTTCGTTATCTAGTTTTCAAGGATCAAATGAGAGTTGAACTCTCAAAACTGACCAACGAGTGAGTAACAGGCCTAAACCTGATTTTAAGGGTGACTTCATTGAAGTCATATTTGAATGTTTCCGTTGCAGGAAACGATTCTCCATAGAAAGGAGGTGATCCAGCCGCACCTTCCGATACGGCTACCTTGTTACGACTTCACCCCAATCATCTACCCCA
>NZ_JFOM01000002.1:0-301855 GCF_001860525.1 Paenibacillus sp. LC231
AGGCCCCTTAAGGGGTAGCCGAAAAAGTAGTGCGGTTGGCGAACGATTCAATGCCCTTTAGGGCTGGCCAGTAACAAAGGCTTTCAGCCGCAGAGCAAACCACCCGTTCACACGGGTGGTTTTGATTATGGCTCTCCTCCCATTTTTATCCATGGACTCAGTCTCTAGACCGAGATCAACTTCATTCCACCGCCGCTAACCTGTTCATCGCAATATGTTGTACACTGTAGTTAAGAAAAAATAGAACTGGAAGGCAAGGGGATGACCATGAGTAGAAAAGGATGGAGCCAGCTTAGCAACGGATTGCTGCTCATCGGTATTGGTGTGGTGTTTCTTCTAAATCAGCTTGATATGATACATGTGGACCTTGGTTATATATTCTCGACTTTTTGGCCGGTGTTCATCATCTGGTTCGGGCTGCAAAGCTTAATTTATGCCCGTGGAGGAGCACTATGGGGCTCCGTTGTGCCGATCATTATCGGATCTTACTTTCTTGGGAAAAACCTGTATTTGATTGACTTCTCGTTTGGCGATCTGATCAAATATGCGATTCCTATTATCTTGATTGGGTTTGGACTGCAGGTCATTTTCAAACCGAAACCTCATACGCCGCCGCCATCACCGCCAAGTCCGGATGACTTCAGCTCGCATCGTAGCGACCATTACGACATTCCCGATCCGCCTGAAGCGCGTCCGCTGGATTCTTCCCTGGATGAAGAATTCGAACGGAGATTTGGCAAGCCAGACAAGGCTGACAAGTCTGAGAATATCCTGCCCGAGCGCGAACCAGGATCACCGGATTTTCATGAGCAAGGCAAGGGTTACCGCTGGCAGGGACAGCAGCAGGAGCGCCCGCGCCAGGAGCATCAGGATCGCAGCAAGTTCAGAGTTCATGTGGATTTTGACGATAACGGCAAAAGCTACGGCAACGGATCGGATTATAAGGATGAACAGCACCAACATCACCACCATCATCATCAATCTTGGCACAGCCATGATGCGGTGAACAAGTCCTCTTTTATCGGGGACGTGCATATGGGAAAAGATTATTTTCAGCTGAAGCCGACAAATATCTCCCAGTTCATCGGTGATACAGTGCTCGATCTGACCAAAGCTCAAATCCCTTACGGAGAAACGAAAATCAACATCTCGGCGTTTATCGGGGATGTCAAAGTATTCGTTCCGAATGATTCGGATGTCGGCATTCATGTCACGACCAACTCCTTCATTGGCGATATGAAGGTGCTGGAGGAAAGCCGCAGCGGCTTTATGAGCAATGCCGGACTGGAAAGCCCGCATTACAGGGAAGCCGGTAAGAAAATACGAATCACCGTCAGCGTATTTATCGGTGATGTCAAAGTGAATAGGGTAGGATAACCGTTATGATGGGAATATTGAAAAATACCAAATGGGTGATACTGTTTTACTTTCTGTTGATTGGAGCCGGAGTTGCTGTTTTCCTGTATACAGCAAACCAATCCGGCTACATACATATTGAAGATAACCGGCTGTGGGTGTATTACACGGTCGGTGTACTTCTGTTTACGGGGATTGCGGGATACATCGCGGGGCAGCGCATTCAGCGGCCGCTGGACCTGCTCCATCTGAACATGCTGCAGGTTGCCAAAGGAAATCTGAACGTGCGGCTGCCGGCTATGGAAGACGGTTCTTTTGCCAGAGTATATGATGAGTTTAACGGAATGACGGAAGCGCTGGAGAAGAAGATGAAGCTGCTGCAGCGCCTGGGCGAGCAGGATGTCATTGAGAAAGAGATCGCCGCGGAAGCCGCGGTGCTTGAGGAACGACGGCGGATGGCAAGGGATTTGCATGATACGGTCAGTCAGCAGTTGTTCGCGATTCATATGTCGGCTTCATCGCTTCCGGCGGTTCTGAAGAGAAACCCGGAGCACGGCGATAAAGTGCTCGGTCAGTTGATTGAGATGTCTCACGTGGCACAGAAGCAGATGCGGGCGCTGATTGCACAGCTTCGGCCTGTTGAACTGGAAGGAAGAACCCTGGAGGAGGCACTCGAAAGGTGGTTTCCGGATTACTGCCGCCAAAATGGCCTGAAGGGCATGAAGGATGTGGAGCTCTACGGCGGGGTATCCGATGCAATTGAGCATCAGCTGTTCCTGATTATCCAGGAAGCCGTAGCCAACATTGTGAAACATGCCGGTGCAAGCCTTGTCAGCATGTCGCTTCGTGAGGATCAGAAACGCGTTATTTTAAGCATCAGCGACGACGGTATTGGATTTGACGAGGTGGCAGGCAAGCAGGGCTCATACGGGTTGTCCACGATGCGTGAACGGGCCGAAAAGCTTGGTGGCCAGGTCGATATCATAAGCAAAAAGGGTGCAGGAACGACAGTTCGCGTAAACATTCCGCTATTTGAGGCCGAGGGCAATCAGGGACCGGCTGCGGAAGAGAGCAAGGAACAGGAAGAGCTGGCTGAGCCAGTGGAGTAGAGAGGGGACAACATCATTATGGGTACGATTCGGATATTGCTGGCGGATGATCATGATATGGTTCGTATGGGATTAAAAACGTATTTGTCGCTGGATCCGGGATTTGAAGTGATCGGAGAGGCAGCTAACGGCCAAGAGGTTGTTGATATGTTAAGAAATGGAGATGAGGCAGACCGGCCTGATCTCATTCTTATGGATCTGATGATGCCGGTGATGAACGGGGCAGAGACCACGCGTGCGGTCATGTCCGAGTTCCCGGATCAGAAGATTGTGATTCTGACCAGCTTTCTTGAAGATGAGCTTGTGGTTGAGTGCATTGAGGCGGGGGCTGTCAGTTATGTACTGAAAACCGTTTCGGCTGACGAACTCATCTATGCTCTTCAAGGAGCGTTCAGGGGCATGCCGGTCATGACCAAAGACGTGTCGGAAGCACTTACCCGCGGGATCCGCCGACATATGGTGAACGGCGATGATTCGGGGCTTACCGAGCGCGAGAAAGAAGTGCTGCTGCTCATTGCCGAGGGCAAGAGCAACAAAGAGATCGGCGAAGAGCTGCATATCAGCATTAAAACGGTTAAAACCCATGTCAGCAATCTGCTGATGAAGTGTGAGCTGGAAGACCGCACGCAATTGGCGATTTATGCTCACCGTAAGGGATGGGTCAAAATATAGCGCCATCATTCGGATCAGATTCCCTTGACGCCGCTCGGCTTTCTTTTTATCTGCCTTTTAATTGTTTTTAAGGTACTATTAAGGTTTATAGTACACAATAAGAACAGTTAATCAATTAAACCACTTGGAAGCAAGTGATTTTAAATAGGAGGTAGACCTATGGACGACCAAAGAAAGCGCTACGGGTATCCGGATGATGAGGGAATGAACAATGAGTCGAATAACAATGAAGCACCGAGACGTGAGGAAGCATCCACGAAGAATTCGTCTTATTACTATTCTTACGGACCGTTTCAGTCCATACCCAATGAACGCGATGATCAGCAGACGGAGCGACCATATCACAGCCGGGAATCGCAGGAAGTGGAGGTTACCGCTCCGCAGCCGGTTAAACCGGTTCCATCCTCCGGTTTCTCGCAGTCACATTCCTCCGGAAGCCAAGGGGGCGGCGGATCTATGGATTCGATGAAAAGAAACAAAGAATGGAATTACAGCCAGAAGCCTAAAAATTCCGTGAAGACGGTGCTGTTGTCCTTCTTGGCTGGAGTCCTTGTTATTTCAAGCCTGATGTTTGCCGCGGACCGCACGAATCTGTTTACGCCGGATGCGGCGTATTCATCGGAGCCAGCCCAAGAAACTTCAGCTAGCGTTGATGATAACGGCGGAGCTACTACGGCATCGGCCATGATTCCTTCTAATCCGGGCGATGTATCGGCGGTTGTTGACCAAGCAAGTCCAGCCGTCGTGCTGATCGAGACGCTTGTAAACAGCAGCAATCGTCAAAACACGAATCCGAACATGAATGATCCGTTCTGGTACTTCTTTGGCGGCGGACAATCGAGCCAGGGAGGAAATGGCGGAAACGGTGGAAGCAGCAATAACGGAGGTCAGGAATCCCAGCTTCAGCCTTCAGGCATCGGCTCGGGCTTTATCTTTGAGAAGTCGGGATACATTTTGACGAATGAGCATGTGATCCATGGCGCAGATGTGATCCAAGTGACGGTTCAGGGTACCAAAAAGCCTTATGAAGCGAAGCTGCTCGGTTCCAGCTATGAGCTCGATTTGGCTGTACTAAAAATCGAAGGAGCCGATTTTCCATCGGTGCAGCTAGGCGACTCCAACTCGCTGAAGGTTGGTGAATGGCTTGTTGCCATCGGTAACCCGCACGGTTTTGAGCATACGGTAACCGCAGGTGTACTTAGCTCGAAGGAACGCGAGATCGATATTCAAGGAACGAATGGCGAGGATGATCGTAATTATGAGCATCTTCTGCAAACCGATGCTTCGATTAATCCGGGTAACTCCGGTGGACCGCTTCTCAATCTGAAGGGCGAGGTTATCGGGATGAACGTTGCCGTCAGCGCGGAAGCGCAAGGGATCGGATTTGCGATTCCGTCCAGCACGATCAAGGAAGTTGTGGAATACCTGAAAAACAACGAGGAAGTTCCGAAAGAGCCGGTTCCGTTTATCGGGGCGAATCTGGGAACGGTCACTCCGCAAATTGCTCAATCCCTGGGCACCGACGTAACGGAAGGCTCTTATGTTGACGGTGTCGTATTCCGTTCGCCGGCTTATGAAGCAGACCTGCGTCAATATGACATCATTGTAGGCGTGGATGGAACGAAATATCCGACCTCGAAGGATCTGAGTGAATTCATACAATCGAAGAAGGTTGGAGACAAAATTACGCTGAATGTGGTTCGTAACGGCAAGAAAATTGATCTGCCGCTGACGATCGGCGATAAGAACCAATTCGATTTAACCCAACAGCAGCAACAACAGCAACAACCGTAACCCTGGATAGGCGTGACAACAAGCGGAAGGGACCGTTCCCTTCCGCTTGTCTTGTCCTTGAGACGACCGATATAATGGGATTGTAACGTCGTACTAAATTTAACGCTAGAAGATAGAGGAGATGCCGCTATGCGATCCCGGATATTAATTGTAGATGATGATGAGAAGATTATTTCGATGCTGCGCAGGGGACTTGCGTTCGAGGGCTATGACGTCCTGACCGCGTCCAACGGAGCGGAAGGTTTGAAAGTAATTTTGAGTGAGGACCCGGATGTTGTCGTTCTGGATGTCATGATGCCTCAGGTCGATGGATTTGAAGCGCTGCGCAGGCTCCGGGAAGGTGGAAGCACGACACCGGTGCTGATGCTGACGGCGAAGGATGAGGTGGAGAATCGGGTCAAGGGACTCGATACCGGAGCGGATGATTACTTAGTCAAACCCTTCGCGCTGGAGGAGCTGCTTGCCCGCGTACGGGCCTTGCTGCGACGTAGAACCGGGGACGATAGCTCTAACCACCGATTGACCTTCGAGGATCTCGTGATGGATACCGATGCAAGGGAAGTCATTCGCAGCGGGCAAAGACTGGAGCTTACCGCCAAGGAATTTGAGCTGCTGCATCTGTTTATGCAAAATCCGAAGCGGGTGCTGTCCCGCGATTTGATCATGGATAAAATATGGGGCTATGACTACAGCGGGGAGTCCAACGTGCTGGAGGTTTACATCGCCATGCTCCGGCAAAAGACCGAGGAACATGGAGGTAAACGGCTGATCCAGACGATCCGCGGAGCCGGCTATATTTTAAGAGGAGATAACTAGCATGTCCATTCGGTTAAGACTGACAGCATGGTATACCGGCATTTTATTTGTGACACTGCTGATTTTCAGCTCGGCGGTGTATGGCTTTGTCCATTTGTATACGTATGAGGAGTTAAAACAGCGATTAGTACAGGAAGCGAATAAAATCGGTTACACGTCTTCGTCTGTTGCGCTTCTACCGGATCGTTCCTCCGCGCTTAATATGGAGGCAGCTGATCTATACGTTCAGCTTTATACTTTCTATAATGGATCCATCTGGAGATCTGGCAATATGGAGTTCAGTGGTTTGCAATTTGAGAATCCAACTGTAGAAAGAGCGTTAAGTATGACTAAACCCGGAGAGTTTAAACGGTTTTCCTTTAATGGGGTATCCTTCCTTGTATACGAATCCCCAGTTGTTGAAACGAACTCAAGGAAATTATTCGGATGGCTTCAAATTGGTTCCAACACAAGGTTAATCGATGAGACACTTGACCGACTTCAATCCATCCTCATCATGGGATCCGCAGCGACACTAGTCATTGCTTCAACGCTTGGCTTGTTCCTCGCCCGGAAATCCATGAAACCGATCGGCAAGGTCACGGAGGCGGCGGAGCAGATCCAGAAGGGAACCGACCTCAGCGTACGAATTGAATACGATGGGCCAGAGGACGAGATCGGGCAATTGATCGGCACGTTTAACGGGATGCTTGAGAGGACGGAGGGCTTTTACAAAGAGCTTGAAGATGCCTATGCTGCCCAGCGCCGGTTTGTATCGGATGCTTCCCATGAACTACGAACGCCGCTGACCACCATCCGGGGGAATGTGGATCTCCTCCAGAAGATGTGGACGGAAGCCCCCGGCGAGAGAGCGAATATGGACGAAGAAACGATCAAGCAAATCTCGTTCGAAGCTGTGGGAGATATATCCGATGAAGCGAAGCGGATGAGTCGGCTGGTGAACGATATGTTATCTCTGGCACGGGCTGATACCGGCCAGACCTTTGAGCTGGATCCGGTGCCGCTCCAGCCTTTGGTAGAGGAGGTCGCCCGGCGCGCTCATTTCCTCGAGAAAACCGCTGAGTGGCATGTCGGAGAGCTGTCTGTCCTAAACGGTGTTTATGTAGAAGGTAATAAG
The DNA here is from genome assembly GCF_001860525.1 of Paenibacillus sp. LC231. Classification (NCBI taxonomy): domain Bacteria; kingdom Bacillati; phylum Bacillota; class Bacilli; order Caryophanales; family Paenibacillaceae; genus Paenibacillus; species Paenibacillus sp. LC231. The sequence continues at coordinate 6,865 of NZ_JFOM01000002.1, forward strand.
GACTACTTGCAGCAGATGCTGTTCATCTTTATCGAGAATGCATTCAAGTATACGCCGGAGGGTGAAGTCAGCCTGGATGTCGTCCTGTACAAGGGTCAGGTCGGGCTGCGAATTTCGGATACGGGGATCGGCATGGATAAGGATGAGGTTCCGTTTATATTCGAGCGTTTCTATCGCGCGGATCAGTCCAGAGGCATCACGAGCGGGACCGGTCTTGGCTTATCCATCGCCAAATGGATTATTGATGAGCACAAGGGCTCTGTCGAGGTTGTTACCCGAAGAGGAGAAGGCAGCACCTTTATCGTCTGGCTGCCCGTCGTCTTTGCTCCTCCGCTGGAATAGGTTATAATAGACTGGATACTTTACGTATGACAACGGAAAGCAGGTGAGGATCATCGAAGTCTTGAAAATATCACCGAGAGGTTACTGTTACGGTGTCGTTGACGCTATGGTCTTGGCACGTCAGGCGGCCCAGAATCTGGATCTTCCTCGGCCTATTTATATATTGGGCATGATTGTGCATAACAGTCATGTTACGCAATCCTTTGAGGATGAAGGCATCATTACCCTGGACGGTCCGAACCGGATGGAAATCCTGAGCCAGGTGGAGAGCGGGACCGTCATATTTACCGCACACGGGGTCTCTCCCGAAGTACGCAAGCTTGCGCGAGATAAAGGGTTAACCACGCTCGACGCAACATGTCCGGATGTTACGAAAACCCATGATTTGATCCGGGAGAAGGCAGCGGACGGGTATGAGATCATTTATATCGGGAAGAAGGGACATCCCGAACCGGAAGGCGCGATCGGGATTGCACCGGATCACGTACATCTGATCGAGAAGGAAGAAGAGATCGAACAGCTTCAGGTAAAATCGTCCCGAATCATCATTACGAACCAGACGACGATGAGTCAATGGGACATCAAGCATATCATGAAGAGTCTGCTCGATAAATTCCCGGGAGCGGAGATTCATAATGAAATCTGCCTTGCAACACAAGTTCGGCAGGAGGCGGTAGCCGAGCAAGCGGGCCAGGCGGATTTGGTTATCGTGGTCGGGGATCCGCGCAGCAATAACTCAAACCGTCTTGCACAGGTATCCGAAGAGATAGCCGGCGTACCGGCTCACCGCATTGGCGATGTGACGGAGCTTAAACGCGAATGGCTTGAAGGCGTAGGCAAAGTGGCTGTGACATCAGGGGCATCAACACCGACTCCGATTACCAAGGAAGTCATCGCCTATTTGGAACAGTATGAACATGATCAGCCGGAAACCTGGGAGATCAAGCGCACGGTGAATATGAATAAACTGCTTCCGCCTGTACGGGTGAAGAGCAAGTCATAAGAATTTTAATACAACGGTTGCGATCAATCGCAACCGTTGTATTTTTGTTGATATCGGTGTGTCCTTAATATGATCCCGTCATCGTCATAGTTGACGGCCATATGCTTGGAAGTGTGTATTCTTCCGTTATTAATTGATTAGTATCATTTTTCATGATCACTCGGCTAAATGTTGATAGAGCTTATGGATACTTCCCCTTGTAGTGAATGGTGGAACAACTGTTCATGTGAATTGAACTTGACACTATTGACGCAAGGGGATTTTCTATATGTCCGGGATTAAGATGCCAGGGTGAATTAGAACTACCTGCCCCGTTAAAGGAACTTTTTTGGGGTTTCTATCCCTCCCGTAAGCTGTAAGCGTTTTAATTTTCGATTGAATAATATCATTTTTCGTTGAATAGGCAAATGTTTATATGGGATCATTTATTCTACAATGTTAGACATCAGGTAAACTTCATGGCATAGAACACACGGGGGGTTGGACATGGCACAGATATCCGTAGAACAGAAGACTGTTCCTAAACGGAAGAAAGACAATGGATTTATTCGCTTCTTTAAACAGTGGGATATTCAATTAATGGTACTTCCTGCGCTCGCATTAATTTTTGTTTTCAGTTATATACCGATGTACGGTATTCTGATGTCGTTTCAGGATTTTAATATCTTCAAAGGCATGGGAGACAGCCCCTGGGTAGGGATGAAGCATTTCCGGATGTTCTTTGAGTCTCCGGAGTTTATGAACGTGATGCGAAACACTATCGTAATCAGCTTACTCAAGTTTTTGATCGGCTTTCCAGCTCCGATCCTGCTTGCGCTGATGCTTAATGAAGTTCGCCATATGTTCTTCAAACGATTGGTGCAGACCGTCAGTTATCTGCCCCATTTCTTATCCTGGGTTATCGTATCGGGGTTTGTGGTTTCCATGCTGTCTACCGATAATGGAAGTGTAAACATTCTATTAGAAAAAATGAACTTGATTAAAGAGCCTATTAACTTTCTATCCATTCCTGAATACTTCTGGGGGATATTGGTGACCACAGGGCTCTGGAAGGAAATTGGGTTTTCCTCCATCGTTTACTTGGCGGCTGTAGCGGGTGTAGATCCCCATATGTACGAGGCTGCGGATATGGATGGAGCGAGCAAATTCAGACAGATCTTTACGATTACATTACCGTCCATCATGCCTGTCGTTATCATCTTTATGATTCTGGCAATAGGTAGCCTGCTCAATGCAGGATTTGAGGATATTTTGCTCTTGGCTAAGAACCCTGTTTTAAGAGAGGTATCAGATGTAATTGATACGTATGTTTACCGAATTGGTATTGAAAACTCCCGGTTCTCTTATGCAACGGCTGTAGGCTTGTTCAAAGCGGTAATCAGCGTGATGCTTCTGACCATTGCCAACGTGGTAGCACGCAGATCAGGTAACAGTCTATGGTAAAACGAACATCGTATAGAGGGGAGCGATTAGATTGGTACGTTTAGGATTCGGTGATCGCCTCATGGTGATTATGATCTATGTCTGTTTAGCATTTTTGGCCTTTGTGACCTTTTATCCTTTCTGGAATGCACTTGTAATTTCATTTAACTCCGGAGCGGACACATCGCTTGGAGGGGTTACATTCTGGCCGAGAGATTTTACATTGGAGAACTACGAAATCGTGTTTCAGGATAAACGCTTGTTGAACGGCTTCGGCATATCCGTAGCACGTACGATCATTGGAACGATTACTTCGATTCTCGTAACTTCCATCTTCGCATACGGCATGACCAAGCGCGAACTGATGGGCCGCAAATATTACATGATTATGTGTATCGTGACCATGTATTTCACTGGCGGATTAATCCCAAGCTTCATGCTAACTCGCAGTTTGGGCTTGATGGATTCTTTCTGGGTGTTCATTATTCCCGGTTTGGTAAGTGTATGGAATATGATCATATTCCGAACCTTCTTTGCTGGCTTGCCTAATGGCTTGGAAGAATCGGCAAAAATTGATGGTGCGGGTAACTGGGGAATCTTCTTTAAGATTATCCTGCCATTATCGGGACCGGTTATTGCCACTTTGTCATTATTCACGGCGGTATATCACTGGAATGAGTGGTTCTTGCCTAGTATTTATATCAATAAAGAAGAATTACTGCCGATACAAACGATACTGCGTCAAATATTGAATTCCAACATTATGTCTGAACAGATGAGTAATTTGGACTCAGCCTCTCAGGCCGCATTATCCCGAATGCAGAGTGTGACCACGAAATCTTTGTCCATGGCAACAATGATTGTTGCTACGGTTCCGATCATCATGGTATACCCTTTTGTACAGAAGCATTTTGTTAAGGGAGTACTGGTGGGATCGTTGAAAGAGTAGCACATGTATGGCAAGCAATCCTGTTGTTTGAAGCTTAGCTTTAGACATAAATATCAAGGGGAATTATGAAAGGGGAAATTAGAGAATGAGGCTCAGAAAAAAATCTTTGGCCACATCGGTTACTGCGTTGTTAGCAGCGGCTTTAATGCTGTCAGCATGCAGCGGTGGCACTAAGACAGCTAACCCGACTCCTAGCGACAGTGGAACCACCACACCGCCAACAGAAGCAGCATCAGACAAGTTTGTACTGGGTGAGCAACCGCTTGATTTTAGCTTTTATGGTCACTATGACTGGTACACCATGCCAACATGGGGAGAAGATGCCGCAACGAAATGGATTAAAGAGAATAAAAAAGTCGATGTAAAAGCGGTTAACTCCCAAGGTAATGCTCAACAAAAATTCAACACGATGATTGCTTCCGACGAGCTTCCTGATGTGATTTGGCTGGAGCGGGGATCGGATGTTGAAAAATTGAGAGAAAACGGCATGCTCGTTCCTTACGATGACTACTTGGATAAATATCCGAACTTGAAGGAATGGTTGGGTGAGGCGGGAATCAACATGCTTCGTTCCCCTGACGGCAAGCTGTATCAATTCCCTAACTGGTACACCAGTCAACCGAACGGTAATGCTGGTTATGTAGTCAACAGTAAAATTTATAAAGAGCTTGGCGAGCCTAAGCTGGAAACAACGGACGATTTGACTAAATACCTGGAAGCTGTCAAGGCGAAATACGGAAACTCTGTAGTTCCTTATGAACCAGGTATTGAAGGACAAGGAATTGATGTGTTGTACTCTGCTTTCAAAGAGAATGCAATGACACGTTGGATTACCATTCGTGGTGTGCCTAACGGGGATAAATTGACTTCGATCTTTACGGATCCAACATATCGCGAATCGATGCAATATGCAGCGAAGCTGTTCCGGGATAAACTGATTTCTCAAGATGCATTGACTCAAACCGCTGACCAAATCAAGGAAAAAGTAATGACAGGCCGCGTTGCTGTATATGCAGCTTCCAGCCCGACTGAAAATGCAATGAACGCGCATGCGGAACTCGTTGCCAAAGATCCGGAAGCCGGTTATTTCATGATCTGGCCGATTCATAAGGAAGGTCTGGACAAGAATAAAATCTTCCCGGGAACCTATACTCAACTGGGTTGGAACGTAAGCGTTATTACGAAAGCTGCAAAAAATCCTGAAGCGATCTTTGCTTTCCTGGACTGGTATACAGGTCCTGAAGGTCAAACACTGTTAATGTGGGGACCGGAAGGCGGATATTGGGATGGATATGAAGAAGATGGTATAACGCCTAAGTTTACTGAGAAATATGTTACGGATGCTGCGGGTCTTGGCAAGTTGCAAGCGGAAACAACAAACCTCCAGTGGAACGGAAACACGGTATTTATTGATACAGCAAAAGCGAAATACGAAAGCACATTGCCAGAAGAAGAGCGTAACTGGTCAACTCGTTGGCAGTATGAAATAACTTGGAAAACTCAAGCAAATGCAACGGAATTCATCAATCTTGATCCGGCCCCAGAAAGCGAAGAAGGTATTATCCGCCAGCGTGTAGAAGATATCTACACAGAAGCTAGAGCAAAGGCGCTGTTTGCGAAGGACGATGCAGAAGTACTGGCAGTCTTGGACAAAGCAGAAGCGGATGCTCAAGCAGCTGGATATGATAAACTTCTTGCATTCAAAACAACGAAATGGCAAGAAAACTTGGCTCAAATGAAGGGTCAAAAGTAGAATAACGTAAACCAAAAGGGTATGCTGCATCTGCAGCATACCCTTATCGAAATTTAGGGGAGAGGATACCCATCTATAAAGTGCTGCTGGCTGACGATGAAATATTGGACCTAGAGGGCATGAGGAGCTTTATTCCATGGGAGAGTCTTGGAATGACCGTGGTTGATTCGGTCAATAACGGATTTGCAGCATGGGAAGTCCTGCAACGAGAGGATATCGACATTCTAGTGACGGATGTACGCATGCCCAATATGACTGGTATTGAATTAGCGCAAAAAGCGCTGAAGATACATGATGAATTACAGGTTATTTTCGTGAGTGGTTACCAGGATTTCAGTTATGTTAAACAGGCAATCGCATTAAACGCTTGTAATTACGTGCTGAAGCCCATGGAGGACCAAGAGCTGATTGAAGAGTTGACCAAAGTTCGGATTGAGCTGGACAGGCTCCATGACCGCAAGGAAACAGAACGGGCTTATCAACTGATGGTACCGATTCTCAAAAATCAGTATCTGCTGCAAATTCTCCAGAAGCCTTATGACGGTGCCATGCTGGGTATTATTAAGCGGGAATACCAACTTCATGAGATGAACTGGCCCGTGCGAGTAATATTGCTTGAAGTGGATGATGTCAGCTCCTGGCGGAGCAATCATTACGAGGTCGAGAATCCGAGTGGATTAAATGAGCAGTACTTCACGAGTTTGCATAAGCAGCTGGAGAGTTGCGGATTCAGGCATATATGCAAGGTGACAGATCAGCGGATGGCAGTACTCATGGATACGACAAAAGACAAGGAAGAGGTTCAGTCATTACTGACGGCGCTAGGCCAAGAGTATCCCCTTACCGTGACCGTAGGTGAGGGAGGGACTGCGAATCGGCTTGAAGAACTTCATCCGTCCTACGTTATGGCAGAGGGTGCCCTTGACTATAAAATGTTTCGTGGAAAAGGGAAATGGATACTTTATAACGAAGTGCCGACAGAGGACCGGGAGGACGCCAAAAGCCTCGATATCAGGCTGGACTCTTTATTTACCGCTATGACGAATTATGAGATCGTCAAGATCCACGATGAGATCGAAGCCATACAACTGCTAGCATCCAATATCCGCTCCAAATTTACGGTTCGAAATCTTGGAGTATACATTATATTGAAGTTGGACGCGCATTTGCATACGATGCATGAAGACCTGTTTCGGATGCTGGGAATCGAACTGAAAAACCTCGATGTACTCTTGCAATTTGAAACGATGGACGATATTTTCTCGTGGTTAAGAATGAAAGTCTTTGAGATATCGGAGCAATTGAAATTTCGCAAATCGTCCAAGAATGGACGCCTTGTTGAGGAGATTATTGATAATATACGAGAGCGGGTTCACGAGAATATTACGCTCCGGGATATGGCGAACCGTTTTTCCTTTTCTCCAAACTATCTAGGTGTTCTGTTTAAGGAAGAAACCGGTTATAATTTTAGTGATTATGTCATCAAGATTCGTATGGAGCGAGCCAGAGATCTATTAGTCAGCACGAAACTTAAAATATATGAAGTGGCTTCTCAAACAGGTTACCAGTATTTGCCCTATTTTAGTCGTCAATTCAAAGAGATGTATGGAATGACACCATTGGAGTATAGGCGTAAACACTCTTAACATACTACTATACCGCTTGTAATGAGGTTGTGATTAGGTTTGGCGGGGAAATTCGAGCGTATCCGGGTCAAGATACCATTTGGCTTCAAATTAATGATTTCTTACTGTGTATTCATCATAATACCGGTATTGCTTGTAGGAAATATCGCGAACCAGGTATTTATCAAATCGATTAGAGAACAAACGTATAATAACATTCAGGGTACCCTGCACCAAATGAGTGATAATATTTCGTATAAAATGGAAGACATCGTCCGCGTTTCCGACATGCTCTACTTTGATTCGTCCTTTAATAACCGACTGCGTTATTCAGAAAGTACATGGGTAAGTTACGATACGATGGTCAATGTCCTGATTCCGAAGTTGGAAACGGCGATTAACACAGCGAACTCCAAGATTTGGCTGTCTATTTATTTACGGAATGAAGAGTTAAGGGAAATTTATAATAATTATAGTTACTCTGATCCGCTTGAATCCAACACGCGTTTATTTGATATATATCAGTATGAGCGTCTGGTGGATAAGACCTGGTACAAGCTCTACCCTCAAGAGGAAAACTATGGATCGACGCTGGAATGGAAGCAGGTTGAAAATGATGCGGGCAACGGTCGCATTTCACTTTTGCGCAGGCTGATCGACATCAGTTCTATACAGCTGCAAGAGATTGGATTCGTGCGAATCAATGTCAGTCTAGAAGATATGTTCGAAAGCATGGATTATAACAAAATTGGTGATGGGACAGCGTTATATTTGTCGGATTCGCAAGGCAGAGTCATTCTTTCTTCAGGCGGGGTACAGACAACCGTGTTTAAGGAGAACGAGCTGCGCAATAATGGAGACTTGCTTATTCGTAAGCCGATTCCCGTGCTCGGCTGGAATCTTATCGCTGTCGTTCCTGCAGAAATCGTGGAAAAAGATACGGTGAAAATCCGGAACCTCACCCTGCTTATTTGCCTCATTTGCATTGCTATATTTTTTATAGTCAGCATCGTAATATCCAAGTACTTCAGCTTACGCGTATCCAAGATCGTCTCTGTTCTGGATTCTTTTCAGGAAGGTGCATTTCATAAACGGGCTCAGTTCAAGGGAAATGATGAGTTTACACATATCGCTTCGGCCCTGAATGATATGGGCAGCAATATCGGCAAGCTAATTAATGAGGTGTATCTGGCCGACCTTCAGAAAAAACAAGCGGAACTGGAGTCGCTGCATGCACAGATTAATCCGCATTTCCTATACAACACCCTATCCTCCATCAGCCGTCTGGCGCGGTTTGGGATGCTGGATAAGCTGCAGCGCATGGTGATGGACTTAGCGAAGTTTTATCGCCTGTCTCTTAATGACGGCCGGAATATCATCTCTGTGAAGAATGAGTTGGAACAGGCTCAGGCATATGTGGATATTCAAAAGATTAAATACGACGAACGCATGCAGGTTACTTATGATTTTGAGCCGGAAGTGGTCCGGTATGAAACCGTAAAATTGATTTTGCAGCCGTTTATCGAGAATGTGCTGGAGCATGCCTGGACCGGGGATTATATACATGTTCGAATTACCGCCAGAGTGCTGGAAGAAGTGCTTGAATTTAAAATTATCGATAATGGAGTCGGGTTCCCGCCCGGCAGAGTTCTGGATAATACGGGTGGACAGGATCTAACGAATGCGGGATACGGCATTCGGAATGTGGATCAACGAATCAAACTTCACTATGGCAGCGAATACGGGGTTACGTTATTCAGCCGAGCCGGTATTGGAACAACGGTAAGAATTGTGATACCGCTCGTGAAGCGAACCGTAGCAGAAGGACGCAGCAAAAAATTGATGTAACAGGTGATCTATATCTCCCGGCGTGCAGGCTTGAAGAATGGGCTTGACGAGGGGAGATATTTTCTGTATATTTACTTTATCGGTTAAAAGCATAAAAGCTTAAAAGCGAACAAGCGCGAAAGTGATTATTAAACAATCGAATTGGAATATATTCAGAAAGAAGGTTTTATTATGATCGTTATTACATCCAATCAAATATCAGAGGAACAAGTTCAGCATATTGTAAGCGAGATTGAGAAGGAAGGACTCCAGGCTCATGTATCCAAGGGGGCGGATCGTACCGTGATCGGGCTGATCGGCAGCGTAAACCCGAAGCTTGCGGAGCATCTTCGCCAAATGAAGGGCGTAGAGAATGTAGTTAAAATCTCCAAGTCCTACAAGCTTGCGAGTCGTGATTTCCATCCGGATGATACCGTCATTGATATTAAAGGCACCAAGATTGGCGGCGGCAATCTGGTCGTTATGGGTGGTCCATGCGCCGTGGAATCGCCGCAGCAGATTGACGAGATTGCACAGCTGGTTAAGGCAGCAGGCGGACAAGTGCTTAGAGGTGGCGCGTTTAAGCCTCGCACGGGTCCATACAGCTTCCAGGGCGTTGGCGTCGAAGGTTTGATCATGATGGCGGAAGCCGGGCAAAAACACGGCCTGTTGACGATTACGGAGGTTATGACGCCCGAATACGTGGATATATGTGCGGAGTACGCCGATATCCTGCAGGTGGGTACCCGCAATATGCAAAATTTCGATCTGCTTCGGAAATTGGGCACCTGCGGCAAGCCGGTTCTGCTGAAAAGAGGTTTCAGTGCAACCTATGATGAATTCCTGAATGCAGCGGAGTACATTCTTGCCGGCGGCAATCCGAATGTCATGCTCTGTGAACGCGGAATCCGAACATTCGAAACTTACACCCGCAATACGCTGGATTTATCTGCCATCCCTGTTTTACAAGGGTTGAGTCATCTTCCGGTCATCTCTGATCCGAGTCATGGAACGGGAAGACGCGAGCTAGTGGAACCGATGTCCAAGGCATCCGTGGCGGCGGGGGCAGACGGCCTTATTATTGAGATGCATACAGATCCGGATAATTCCATGACAGGTGACGGGGTTCAATCCCTGTTCCCGGATCAATTCGCCGCACTGCTTAAAGACTTGGAGCAGCTGGCCCCACTGGTAGGCAAAAGCTTTGCGACTGCCAAAGCGCCTGCTTCTGAATTTGCGCGCGTATAGCATTTGATTAGTAACACTTGCAACCACGGGGGTGCGTTAAGAACCTGGTCAAGGTTCACCATTTCCTTAAATCTAATTGAGAAGACACCTGCAAAGAGCTTGCAGGTGTCTTTTTTCTGAGTTTACATTAACTGGTTTTCTATGTCATATAAGTTAACATTGTTTTCAAAAATACCTTACATAGGTATTGACGTCAGGTTATCTCCCGGCATATAATGACGAAAAGAAATCGAAAGATTATGAACATTGTTAAGCTGTTTAAGTCTTAATGTTCGGAAATTGGGAGGAAGAGACATGTCGGTAGAGAAAGTATTGCAAACCATTAAAGAGAACAATATTGAGTGGGTCGATTTTCGTTTTGTAGACTTGTCGGGACGGGTTCATCATATTAGCTTGCCGGCTTCAGAAGTAGACGAAGAAACATTCGTGAACGGGGTAGCATTTGATGGATCTTCTATTCCAGGATTCCGCGGCATTGAAGAATCGGATATGGTTATGATGCCTGATCCGGAGTCTTGCTATATCGATCCGTTTACAGCACATCCTACGCTTAACATTATGAGCAACATCTATACTCCGGAAGGGGATGCTTACGAGCGTGACCCGCGCGGGATCGCAACTCGTGCCGAGCAATACCTTCAGGAGGCAGGTATCGGAACAGCGGCATTCTTTGCACCGGAATCCGAGTTCTTCCTGTTTGATGAAGTTCGCTATGAAAGCTCCATGAACAGCTCCAGCTATTTCGTAGACTCCGAGGAAGCGCATTGGAATACGAACCGTAAGGAAGAAGGCGGCAACCTTGGCTTCAAAGTTGGCGTTAAGGGCGGATATGTTCCAGTAGCGCCTGTGGATACGCAGCAAGACATCCGCAGCGAAATGTGTCGTTTGCTTGATGAAGCAGGACTTCGCGTTGAGCGTCACCACCATGAAGTAGCAACTGCCGGCCAAGCGGAAATCAACTTCCGTTTCGATACATTGAAAAAAACAGCTGACAATTTGTTGATCTATAAATATATCGTGCATAACACAGCGCGCCAATATGGCAAAACCGCTACGTTCATGCCGAAGCCATTGTTTGGGGATAACGGAAGCGGCATGCACGTTCACCAATCCATTTTCGATGGCGACACCCCATTGTTCTACGAGAAAGGCGCTTATGCGAACCTGAGCGAAACAGCGATCCACTATATCGGCGGTATTCTGTACCATGCGCCTGCATTGATCGCTTTGACGAATCCGAGCACCAACTCCTTCAAACGTCTGGTACCAGGCTATGAAGCGCCGGTTAACCTCGTATTCTCGAAGGGCAACCGTTCTGCCGCAGTGCGGATTCCGGTTGCAGCGGTAACACCTAAAGGCTGCCGCATCGAGTTCCGTACACCGGATTCCACGGCGAACCCTTACCTTGCATTCTCCGCTATGCTGATGGCTGGCTTGGACGGTATCAAGCGCAAAATCGATCCAACCGCACTCGGATATGGACCATTCGATAAAAACATCTATGAATTGTCTGACGCCGAGAAGAAAGAAATCCGCAGCGTACCGGGTTCCCTGGATGAAGCTTTGGATGCACTTCAAGCAGACTATGAATTCTTGACAGAAGGCGGCGTATTTACGCAAGAATTCCTCGAGAACTTCATCGAGTTCAAGCGTGCCGAAGCCAAAGCGGTTAATATCCGCGTTCATCCGCACGAGTACTCCTTGTACTACGATCTGTAATAAACAACGTTAAAAAGCCCCGGGCATGATGCCCTGGGCTTTTTTTGTACACATATAAGTCTCGCTAGGTTTAGGTTTTAGGTGCCGATTACCATGCCAAATGAGATCAAGGGCTATTTTCAAAGGCATGCATTACTAGCGCTGCTCTTAGCTAAAACATACCCGTCACTAAAGCTTTACTCTCAAAAGTAACCATAGTTATGCGTATTGCTTCCGCAAGATTCACGGACGATGAGCTCAGGCTCGACGACGAAGGAGCTCACCGGTGATTGCTTATGGATAAGGTCGTAGAGCATGAGCGCTGCCAGGCGGCCGATTTTCTCTTTATTTTGCCGAATCGTCGTTAATTTGGGAGTTGTATATTTGCACGCTTCAATGTCGTCGCAACCGATGATCGATACATCGTCAGGGACATTCAGGCCGTGTTCCTGAAGCGCTTGGATGGCTCCAATCGCAATCTGGTCGGAGGCTGCAAAGATCGCGCGGGGGAGAGAACCCGCTTGAATCAGCCGTGTCACGGCTTTATATCCACTTGCCTCATGAAAATCTTCACCGTTCAGGAACCATTCCGCACGGGCCGGAAGCCCGAAGCTTTCCATGGCGTTACGATAACCTGCCTCACGCATGTTGGAGATTTCAGACTCCTTGCTGCCTCCGATGAACCCCAAGTCTCTAAGGCCTTGAAGATAGAAATGCTCCACGACCTTCGAGGACATTTTGTAATTATCGGACATGATATGCCCCGACATTTCGCCGAACAGTTCTATATCGACCCCGATACACGGAATGTCGCTCTCATCAAGCTCCTTAATGGAGGGCTCGATTTCCTCGCCGGATATAATGACACAGCCATCCACCTGATAATGACGGCATCGGCCGAGGTAGTCGGCGTCATCCCCTTGGAATTTCTCATTCGAAAAAAACAGCAGATCGTAACCGAGCACCCCCATTTGCTTCTTAAAGGAATTGAGAACTTCAACAAAAAAAGGATGGGTAAAATCGACATTCAGCTTTCCCGCAAATATGATGCCGATTAAATTGGATTTTTTGGTTGCTAATGTTTTCGCGGAGTTCGAAGGGGTGTATCCCGTCTCTTTCATAATTTCCAACACCCGTGCTTTGGTTTCCTCGGACACATCACTGTAGTTGTTGATAATCTTGGAGACGGTGGATACGGATACCCCGGCCATTTTAGCGATTGTTTTAATGTTTAACGCCATGCGAAACGCCCCTTATTCTGTTTATGATGTCACTTCATAATTTTCGTAAGTTTTCGTTGATCATGATTGCCAATATTCTGTATGTGTAAGGTAGAGGAGAGAAAGAGCCGTTCTATACATGTTTTCTGCTCGAAATATGTTGTTTAAGAACACGATTTTATACGATCCGATAGAGTGATAGCGGAAAATATGTCGATCGATCCTACCATTGTGATCAGTATTAACCAATCCGGTTGCAACGTATACAGCACATATCCGAAACTGTTTCGTAAATTAGTGTATCTGCTTTACCTAGGTAAGTCAATGAAGAGAATAGCCGCAATGCTAGTGATAGAAAGGAATTATACTGAAATATGTTCAATAATGAAATATTGCGACAAAGAGAAAAAAAGCTTTGACAAACAAAAAATTATGAGTAATAATAGGCCTTGCGAAACCGCTTTCGGTATATTTCGCTAAATTACGAAAATTTATAATGGATGTTTCGTAACATCAAGATTGTACTGGGCGAGAAAAGGCGAAAATGATGAATCCGGTTTCATAATGAATTGCACTTTAATTTCAGGGGGTAAAGAAATGATTAAGAAATTATCAGCAATACTTTTGGCGGGTGCTCTGACTTTCTCGCTAGCGGCTTGCGGAAGCAGCGATTCGGCCGATAAAGGTACACCTGCGAAAGGTGATAAAAAGGTCATCAAAATTTTACACTGGAAACAAGATAACATCAATAAAGCGGTTGAAGAGATCAACAAGAAATTTGAAGAGAAATATCCCGAGTATAAGATCGAGTATACCACTACGGGTCCTGATGACGAATACAAACAGGCGCAGAGAGCGAGAATTACCGCTAATGACGTCGACGTTTTGGCTGATTTATCGGGTATGAGACTCTCCCCGCAGGAATGGACACCGGGTGCGAAAGTGCCTGATTGGCAGCAGTGGATCGATACAGGATTGATCGCTGATTTGTCCGACCAAGCCTTCATTAAGAATTATAATGCTAACGATATCGAAAAAGCCGGAACTTATAACGATAAAGTGTATGCTATCCCAACGGGCAAGGTTGCGATGTCCGGCCTGTTCTACAATAAGGAAATCTTCGAACAGAATGGATTGAGCGTACCGAAAACATGGTCGGAGTTCATCAAGCTGAACGATGACCTGAAAGCCAAAGGCATTACCCCGATTGTTGTTGCTGGTAAAGACGTATGGCCATTGAAACTTCCTGTTTTCGCCCTGCAAGCTAAAATTCTGGGCGGCGGAGATCAGCAGAAATGGATTGAAGGCGTTTGGAAAGGCGAGACGGCTTACAACGATGAAGAGGCAATCGAAGTATTGGAAAAAATGAAGACGCTTCAAGACAATTACATGATTGACGGATTCATGGGGATTGATTACGCAACGGCGCCTTCCTATTTTGCCACAGGAAAAGCAGCGATGCTGGCTGATGGCTCTTGGGATGCTCCAACCGTCGCAGCAGCGAATCCGGAGCTGAAATTCGGTTACTTCCCGCTTCCGGCTACGGAAGATGCAGCCAAGAATTCCTCCTTTGTCGGCAAGTATGACGTAACCTGGTATGCTGCCGAGAAGGGACCGAACAAAGAAGGGGCTCTAAAATGGCTTGAGTTCTTCTCCGAGCCGGAAAATTACACAACTTTCGTGAAAGCTGCCGGCTTCATCCCGACACAGGATAACATTCAGACGGAGAGCGACTTTATTGACAATGAATTGACTCCATATCTCGGAGAGTTCGAATTGGCGTACGAAATCATGATGATTAACCGTCAAAATATTGGCGAGCATCTGGCTGCAGAAGGCGTTCATACGGAATTCCTGGCACCGGGCGGCCCATACAAAACAGCAAAAGAGCTGGCTGACATTCAACAAAAAGAATGGGAAGCTGCCGCTCCAAAATAAAGCTTCTTCTATTATAAAAGAGACCTATATAGAATGAACCATACTGTAGTCGGGGTCTGTGCAGCAGGCCCCGACATTTATTGAAATGGGATTTGCGAGGTGAGAGAGATGTATCCATTTGGAAAAGGATTTAACCGATTCATCCCCTTATTGCTGCTGCTGATACCGATGGCGCTTTACATCGTCTTTTATTTTGGACCATCGATCCTGACGGTCATTTATTCCTTTACCGATGTCAAGAACCTCCCGGGCAGCACGTACCAATTTGTCGGGCTGGATAATTATAAGGAATTATTTTTCTCGGGGAACTCAGGAGAACGGTGGCGTTCCATCGTAAACACCCTGATCTTTATGTTCGTTGTTACGATCGTGCAGAACGGGGTCGCTCTGTTTATCGCCGTCATCATTAACCAGCGCCTGAAAGGCGATTACTTCTATCGTGCCGTATTCTTCCTGCCGGTGGTTCTGGGCGTAGCCGTCGTCGCTCTGATCTGGGGGATGATGTTCGATCCGTTAAACGGACCGGTTAATCGCCTCTACGACGCGCTCTTCGGCTATCAGGACATGTTCTTCGGGAGCTTCACTCATGCGTTCGGCTATATTATCTTCGTCCAGATTTGGATGTACATGGGCTATTCCATGCTGATCTTTCTGGCCGGGCTCCAATCGGTCCCTAAAGATTTATACGAGGCGGGGCATATTGACGGCACCAACAAGTGGCAGTCCTTCCGTCATATTACCTTCCCCCTGATCGCACCGTCCTTCACCGTGAATATGCTGTTATCCATCATTGGCGCCATGTCGACCTTTGATATCATTTTGGCGACAACGGACGGTCGCTTCAATACAAGGACGATGGCGTATGACGTGTACAAAGAGACATTCCGGGGAAGTTTGGAAATGGGCCTTCCTTCAGCGTTATCCGTTGTTCAGTTCCTGATTATTCTCCTCTTTGTTGTGGTGGCGGTCAGACAGACGCGTAAGAGAGAGGTGGAGTATTGATGCGAAATTCCAAAACCACGCAAATTCTTTCTTACGCCGTCGTAGGTTTGCTGCTGATTCTGTATGTCGTTCCGCTGCTGCTTGTATTCAATGTATCGCTCAAATCCTTCAACGAGTATCTGCTCAACCCGATCGGAATCGTTCAGAACATGGAATGGGGCAATTACACGCAAGCATGGTCTGAAGGCAATTTCGCCGGTTATTTTGCGAACAGCTTGATATATACGGTAGCGGCGACGCTGCTGACCATCATCGTGTCGTTGTTTGCGGCGTTTCCGGTAGCGCGCGGATATGTGATGTGGAGCGGCTTTATTTATATGTTCTTTTTGCTGTCCCAGTTTCTTCCGAATCCGATGGTGGCCCAGTATAAACTCATGCTGTCTTTCAAGGAGAGCGTATCGTTCTTCGGGTATGATACCAAGCTCGGTTATATCTTGCTGAAAACGACGGGAACGGGCGTTGTGTTCATGATGTTTGTCGGCTACATCAAGTCGATTAGCCGCGATTTGGATGAGGCCGCAGGGATGGATGGTTCCGGTTATATCCGTTACCTGTTCCAGATCATCCTGCCGCTGATGAAGCCGGTTATCGCAACGGGCGTCATTCTGACCGCGATCGGAATCTGGAATGATTTTGTCGGCCCGATCATGTATCTCCCGAGTCCGTCCAATTATCCCATTACGTTCGGCCTGAAGGAATTCAGGGGGCAATACGGGAATAACTGGCCGCTGCTTGCATGCGGAATTACGATCGTAGCCGCACCGTTGATCATTCTGTACACGTTCATACAGAAATATCTGGTGGACGGGGCGCTGGCGGGAGCCGTCAAATCCTAAGGCATAGAGGGGAAGAAATCGCGATATGAAATCAACAGGATGGAAGTTTGAGGGGAACCGGGGTGTCTTTAAGATAAGTCATCCCGAACATCATAATTATTTATATTTTCCTTTAGTGAATGAGGCCGGCATGATGTCGGCCGTCACGCCGAATCTTCACGGTGAAATGACCAGCAGTCATAATACGTTTTTCATGCCGCCTGTTTCGGTGGAGGATCTTCACAATTCCAAGTCCGCGCGTAACTTTTGGGTGCATGTTGACGGGCATGGTGCATGGTCCGTAACCGGCAATTCAGCCAAGCAGAATGCAAGCCGGTTTATGAACGAGGAAGAAGAAAGCCAGTTGGAAGCCGGGTTTTTATGGCATAAGCTGACGAGGATTAATGGGGAGGCCGGACTGCAAGCGGAAGTAACGAGTTTCGTTCCGGTAACGGATGACCAGGTCGAATTAATGAAAGTGAAGCTGATCAACGTAGGTGAGCAGACGCTAAAACTGACCCCTACCGCGGCGATCCCGCTGTATGGCCGTTCGGCAGACGACCTGCGGGACCATCGCCATGTGACATCCCTTCTTCACCGGATCTTTGTCCATCGTAAAGGGATTGAAGTACAGCCTGCTCTCTCGTTTGACGAGCGGGGTCACCGCATCAATCACGTATCCTACAGTGTGCTGGGTGCGGAAGCGGACGGTGCGGAGCCGATCGGTTATTTTCCGGTGCTTGAAGAATTTATTGGGGAAGGCGGCGCGCTCGATTGGCCTGAGGTGGTCATTGCCAATAAGCAAGCGGTCGCGCAAGCAGGAGACTCTTTGGAGGGTTACGAGGCCATTGGAGGCCTGCGGTTTGCGGGGGTGCAGCTGCAGCCTGGTGAATCGAAGGCTTATGTTATGGCGATGGTCATTTCGGAAGGTCGCGCAGAGATTGGAAGACTTACCGAAACGTATTTATCGGAGAGACGCTTTGATGAGCTGCTTGCGCAGAATGAAGCCTATTGGAATGATAAACTGAATACCGTATCCTTCCAGACCGGTGATCAGCAGCAGGACCTGTGGATGAAATGGGTGACCCTGCAGCCGATATTGCGCCGCTTATACGGCAACTCGTTCCTACCTTATCATGACTACGGGCGCGGAGGTCGAGGATGGCGCGATCTGTGGCAGGACTGCCTGGCATTAATGATCATGGAACCGTCCGAGGTACGGTATCTGCTGCTTAATAATTACGCGGGTGTACGGATTGACGGAAGCAATGCAACGATTATCGGGACGAAGCCCGGTGAGTTCATCGCTGACCGGAACAACATACCGCGCGTATGGATGGATCATGGTGCTTGGCCATTCATGACCACGCTGCTTTATATGGATCAGAGCGGGGATTTGGATTTCCTGAAGCAGCCGCAGACCTATTTCCGCGATGTATTCGTGAAACGCTGCCAGGAGAAGGACATCGGATGGCTGCCTGAGCACGGGAATCAACTCTTAACCGTGGACGGTAAGGTATATGAAGGTACGATACTGGAGCATATGCTGCTGCAGAATCTGGTTCCGTTCTTTAATGTAGGGGAACACAATAACATCAAGCTTGAGGGGGCAGATTGGAATGATGGTCTTGATCTTGCCCCGGATCGAGGCGAGAGCGTAGCCTTTACTGCGTTCTATGCAAGCAATTTGATGCAGCTTGGCGATCTGCTGCTGGCATGGCGGGACAGCGAAGGCGTGGAGTTAATTGAAATAGCAGAGGAAATGACCGTGCTGCTCGATTCGCTAACGGCTCCCGTCTCATACGACGATGTGCAGGAGAAACTGGGGCTGCTTCATCAGTATTATGAGTCTGTTAAAGTCTCCGTGACCGGAAACAAACGAAAGTTTAGCGTGGCGGATGTTGTGCAGGACTTGAAACGGAAAGCCGACTGGATCATCCGGCATTTGCGCGACAAAGAATGGATGACGAGCCAAGAAGGATATTCGTGGTTTAACGGTTACTACAATAACGATGGAGAGCGCGTGGAAGGTGATCATCGCCTTGGCGTCCGGATGACGCTCACTGGCCAGGTCTTTGCTATTATGGGCGGAATAGCGGACAATGAACAGGTAGGGCAAATAACGAAGGCGGTTGATCGGTATTTAAAAGATCCGAGCATTGGCTATCGTCTGAATTCGAACTTTGGCGAGATTCAGCAAAACCTCGGGAGGGCATTCGGGTTCGCATTCGGCCATAAAGAGAATGGAGCCATGTTCAGCCATATGAGCGTCATGTACGCTAACGCTCTCTATAAGAGAGGTTTTGTTCGAGAGGGATACGAGGTATTACAATCGATTTACGATTTAAGCAATGACTTTGAACGCAGCCGCATGTATCCGGGTATTCCCGAGTACATCAACGAGAAGGGGAGAGGGATGTATCCCTATCTTACCGGGTCGGCAAGCTGGCTTTTGCTCACTATGCTGACCGAGGTTTTTGGAGTAAAAGGAAATTGGGGACATCTGCTCCTGGAGCCGAAGCTCAGGCCTTCGCAGTTCGGAGCCGACGGTACTGCCGTTGTGCATACGCGGTTTGCGGGTAAAGAGCTTCAGATTGTATACAGCAATCCGAAGCGGCTGGATTACGGAAGCTATACGATCCAATCGGTTACGCTGAACGGCGAGAAGATTCAGCTGCGCAGTCAGAAGCAGGAGTCTGCCGAACTGGATCGCAGCTTGCTGTCCGCGTTATCCGATGACGAGTGTCAACGGATTCTTGTCGAGCTTGCCTGACACACGAGCATACAATATTTCGGAAGCCCTGGCAGGCAATTCGGCCGGGGCTTCTTCATCATGAATGGAGCGATTGTTTTGGGACATCAATTAGCAAACGGACAATTGGAAGTTGATATTGCGGAAATCGGCCGTTATCAAGGCACGCGTTTTGACCGGACCGGCTTTATAACCCAGGTCAAATTGACAGAGAGCGGTCACACATTCTGTGTTCATGAGTTTGCGGAGGGGTTTACCCCTCGGGGCGGGTCTGGAATGTGCAACGAGTTTGGACTGCATGAGGGGATGGGGTATGCAGAGGCCGAAATAGGAGAAGGGTTCCCTAAATTAGGAGTAGGTCTTCTCAAGCGGGTCAGCGAGGACCCGTATCACTTTCAGTATACGTATCCGGTAGAACCGTTCGATGTCGATATGACTTCGGATGACGTGAGTCTCACCTATACGATTCATCCTAGGACCGTCAAGGGGTATGCGGCAAAGCTCGTTAAGAAAATCTCGATTCAGAACGCAGCCTTATCGATAGATTATGAGCTTTCCAATGAAGGAAGCCAAAGGATAGATACAGAGGAGTACATTCATAATTTCATAGGGATTAATGAGGAGCCGGTAGGACCCGAGTATAAGCTGAAGTTACCGGTCCCTGTCCGTTTTACGGAGGTCGAATCGGACTATACTTCGGGTCTGCTGTCCGTTCAGGATTGCGAGATAGGCTGGAACGTTAGACCGAACAAGCCTTTTTACGGAAAAATACAAGGCTTCAACGGCAGCGATTATTCCTATTCATGGGAGCTAACGCACACTGCCAGCAGGGCGGGAGTAAGGGAGATCAGTGATTTTCCGGTCGCGTATATGGCTCTGTGGGGGATGGGCCATGTCATCTCGCCGGAAGTGTTTATTCAACTGAGCCTGGCTCCCGGAGAAAAGAGAATCTGGAGCAGAAAGTATCAATTCTTCTGTTGGTAGCCGGACAATTTGATGTGAATAATTACACTTGAAGGTCTATGGGATTGTTGCTATGATTAGCGTTAATTAGCATTCATAGTAGAGAAAGGGTGGAGAGTCTTTTGAGCAAGAGAGCATACAATTTTAACGCAGGACCTGCTGCATTGCCGCTTGAAGTGTTGGAGCGCGCCCAGGCCGAATTCGTCAATTACGGGGATACCGGCATGTCGATCATGGAAATGTCGCATCGCGGTGCTGTGTATGAAGCCGTTCATAACGAAGCGCAGGAGCGCTTGCTGTCCCTGCTGGGGAATCCATCCGGCTACAAGGTGTTGTTCATCCAGGGCGGTGCAAGCACACAATTTGCGATGATTCCGATGAACTTCCTGGGACAAGGCCAGGTTGCGAACTATGTAATGACGGGAAGCTGGTCTGACAAGGCAATTAAAGAAGCCAAGCTGATTGGCGAAACTCATGTGGCGGCCTCTTCCGAGGAGAGCAAGTACATGGCTCTGCCTAGCCTTAAGGACATCCAGCTGTCGGATCGTGCAGCTTATCTCCATCTTACGTCCAATGAAACGATTGAAGGCACGCAGTTTAAGGAATTCCCTGATACCGACTCGGTGCCGCTTATCTGTGATATGTCGAGTGATATCCTCAGCCGTCCGTTCGATTTGAACCAATTCGCCATGGTTTATGCGGGTGCCCAGAAGAACCTGGGGCCGTCCGGCGTTGCGGTTGTGATCGTTAGAGAGGATATGATTACAGATTCTCCTAAACATCTGCCAACTATGCTCCGATACAATACGTATTTGAAAAATAACTCGCTGTACAATACGCCGCCGTCATTCGGCATCTATATGATCAACGAAGTGCTGAAGTGGATTGAGGAGAAGGGCGGCCTGCAAGGCGTTCAAGAGATGAACCGCCAGAAAGCCGCACTCATCTATGATGCCATCGATCACAGCGAAGGCTTCTACCGCGGCTGCGTGAATGCAGAGGTGCGTTCCGATATGAACATTACCTTCCGTCTTGCCTCCGAAGAGCTGGAGAAGGAATTCGTGAAGGCTTCGGAGCAAGCAGGCTTTGTCGGCCTGAAGGGTCATCGCAGCGTCGGGGGTTTGCGGGCTTCGGTCTATAACGCCGTTCCGTACGAGAGCGCTCAGGCGCTCGTAGAATTCATGCAGCAGTTTAAGAACAGTCACAGCTAATATCATACAAGATTACACCATGATAACCTTCCGCCGATTTACGCGGAAGGTTATTTCTGGATATCCCGGGAAATCGGGAAGGAATCGGTTATAATAAAAATAAAACAGAAGAAAAGGTGGACTTATCAACATGGCATTACACATCGTACTAGTCGAACCGGAAATTCCAGCCAATACGGGCAATATCGCCAGAACTTGCGCCGCAACCGGCACACATCTGCACCTGGTCCGTCCGCTCGGCTTTAATACAGATGACAAAACCTTGAAACGGGCCGGGCTGGATTACTGGTATGCCGTACATATTGAATATCATGATTCCTTTGAGGAGCTGCAGGCACTTTA
This sequence comes from Paenibacillus sp. LC231, assembly GCF_001860525.1. NCBI lineage: Bacteria > Bacillati > Bacillota > Bacilli > Caryophanales > Paenibacillaceae > Paenibacillus > Paenibacillus sp. LC231. Next base: position 28,975 of record NZ_JFOM01000002.1, read on the forward strand.
TCCGGAAGGACGCTATTTCTACGCCACGACGAAGGCAACCAAGCGTTATATGGACATTGATTATCAAGACGGGGATTTTCTGGTGTTTGGCAAAGAAACCAAGGGATTGCCCCCGGAGCTATTGGCCGCGAATAGCGACCATTGTATTCGCATGCCGATGACGGATAAGGTGCGTTCTTTGAATTTATCCAACTCTGCAGCGATTATGGTATATGAAGCACTGCGTCAATTGGATTTCCCGGGCATGGAATAAGTTCTGCAAAACTTTGAGTTTTTTGGGGAATATCATCCAGTATACCTAGTTGATATTGAAAAAAACTAAGAAATTCTTAATTTCCAGCAGGATTCGACAACTTTTTATCGAACTATTATACTAGGCCCTTGTTATCAGTTCTGAACTGTGGTGTCAGAAATCACTTGTTGAAAATGAAAGAGGTGTACAATCGTTATGAAACCTGCTGGTGTTGTTCGTAAAGTGGATCAGCTGGGGAGAATCGTTCTGCCTAAGTCTCTACGCAAGAGATATCAAATGAACGAGGGGGATCCCGTAGAAATTCTTGTACAGGGGGACCATATTATATTGGAACGCTATCGTCCGAAATGCGTCTTCTGTGGTTCTATGGACGGAGTAAGCGAGTTTAAAGAGCGCTATATCTGTTCACAATGCATGTCCGAAATGCAGCAGCTTCCGAAACATGCCTAGTACCTCAAATGAATTACCTTCTGCGCATCGCTAATGAGCGGTGCCTTTTTTGTCCCTCAAAAAAATAAAACTCCCCCGATATACGAGGGAGACGCCTTACAGGCCTTTGGTTTTATCATCATTGTATGACGCGGTCCAAATGCCAACCATATAAAGGGCGAATACGAGCATGACGATCCAAAATGTTAATGAGAAAGACATCCTTGCCACCTCCTGCTAAGCTACTCTTTATTATAACCACCTTGGGCAAAAAAATAAATGAGAATATCAAGCCGGTTCCATTATTTGAAAAATAAGAAGTGGGTAGGTACCGGGCGCAGACTTCCGTCCGACGGTTTGTTCACGACGCGGCCGTTTAGGATTAGGGATGCGGACCCGCCGCCATCCAGATTATAAGCATCGATCACGCCCAGCTTTTTAAGCTTGTTTTGCAGCTCTTGCAGCGTGGCTCCCGATTTGCCCTTCTCATCATATCCTTCGGTAACCAGGATGAGCAGCTGATCGTCCTTGTAGTTGCCGATGACGGTACGCGGTGCCCGGCCGGGGGTCGTTCTCCATTTCTCGGGAATTGTCGTTTTGCTGCCATTTTGGAGCAGCACGGGGACAAAGGTAGCACCGAACATGGGATCGAGCCGGTCAAGCTCGCTCTGGCTGTAGAACTTGCCACCGATCAGCTTGCCGGATTTGCTCATGCCGACAAAGGCAAGATCCTTAAAGCTCGGTTGAAACCCCGAGACGTATTTGCCATCATAATAGGTCGTGCTCAGTGGATGTCTGCCCCCGTTCCCGTCAGCGTATCCACCGGCATTAATCCCCGCGACCGCACCATGCCGGCTTACGGCACGCATGGTGGTTTCGACGGACCCGGGTCTGCCGCTTTCGCTGCCAAGCGACATCTTCATCGCGGAAGGATCCTTCAGTTTGACCTTCATCGCATAGCCGTGATAGGTGCCCGGATTGATCTTGTACAATTCGATTCGAATCCGGTCACTGTTGACCGTTTCAATAGGGACACCCAATTTGGTTGTGATCCGTCGATTATAGATTTGCTCCGGGCGCGCGGCTTGCGATTCCGCTGTTTGCAGAATGGTTCCTACTGTGGCCGTCGTCTGCCGATAGAGCTTGGCCGTTTTTTCAATGGAGGATATCGTCTGTTCCGCAGAGACGGCGGCTTGATCCAAATCCTGTTTGATCACGGCTGATTGTTCCGATATGCTGCCGGATGGTATGTACTCGGCGGTGTCGTGCGACAGACGCGGCGGTTCCGTGATTAACCACATACACAGCAGCATTCCGATAAAAGGCGCAATGGCCAGCATAAACGTACGGTTTAACTGCTTGGGACGGATATACTTCAGTTTTCTCACTTCAGCAGCTCCATCTTGCGTTCCAGCTCTTTCAGCTGTTTCTCAACTTGGCTTAGTTGACTGTACAGCTTGTTGCTGTTGTCCGTTTTGCCGCTAGCCTGATCCTTGGTAAAGGTCAGCAGCTCATTAAACGACTGAACCTTGCTCTGCATTTCGTCCATTTCCTGAACCAGCTCGTTAAACCTTTGGTCGTACTCTGCTTTGAATGACGCCATTTCCTGGCGCGTATCCTGCTGCAGCTGCACCACAACTTGCTCCTTCAAGTGATTGCTATATAGGTAGGCTGCGGTGGTACCCAGCCCGATGAGAACAATCCAAAATACCCAGAACCATTTGGTGGATGGCCCCTTTTGCTGCACTTCCTCACGGGATTTATAGGGGGTATTGTGTTCCTGCTCCAACATTGGCATTTCATCACCCCTCAAAAACTATCATTTTTTCCAAATTTCATTCTAACATGTCAGAATTACTTTCGCAAAGACGAACCAATAGCACTTGTTTTTATGAAAAATAGATTGCCTAGAAAGATAGAGTGGGATACAATCTGTATAGATTTGATTATCAAATAGGATACATATAAGACATTCGCCATGCATACCGTCAAAGGCCCTGCGCCTATAGGATTAATTAACCTAATTTCTATACGTATAACGGCTCTAAATTGCGCCTATCCATATCTGCAAACAACGAAGATTCGCAATACCGGTTATGTAAGAAATTGACGGCGCTTACTTAATAGAGATACTAGAGATTCAAGTTTGTTGATACAGGAGGTCTATTAGAAAATGAATCAGGTTTGGCGGGTAGTTATCGTCGGCAGTCAACCTACAAGCATGCTGGGAACAAAATTGATTTTGGAAGAGCAGCAGGATCTGCTCGTTGAGGGAATGACATCCTCGGATTCAGAAGGGCTTCGCATGGTCGGGGATTTGCTTCCTGACTTGGTACTATTGGATTATCATTTGTCGGAACATACCTCGGAAGCCGTATTGGAGCAGATGAAGCAGCTGTCCCCGAAGACCCATGTCGTCATTATGACTGACAATGATGGCCTTCCTTTACTGCAATCCTTGATCAGCCGCGGCGCAAGCGGCCTGTTGTCCAAGCAGGCATCCACATTTCAGCTCATACATATGATTACCGGACTCCGGGTTGGCGTTGCTTCGCTGCCGCTCGACTGGGTAAGGCAAGGCATCTGGCCATTAACGGCCTCTGCAATGAACGAAGGCGGACTCCAGCTCTCCGAGACGGAGGCTTTTATAATGGAACGGATTGTCCAGGGCATTACATACGACAAAATCGCCATGGAAATTCAGGTGAGCCGCCGCTCGATTGACAATTACCTTCGTAAAATCTACGTGAAGCTCGGGGTATCCACCCGTGCACAGGCGATCGAGAAGTATGCGCTGTATACCCGTCAAGGCAGGCAAATATATGCCTAATGCAGGATTAAGGTATAATATATACATATCAGGAATACCTTTTAGAGGTTGTTAAGAGGCTCCTGAATACAAAACCGAGGTTTTGATAACGGTTAGAGGAGGGACTTCCATGCAGTATTCCTTTGCTTCCCGTGCACAGACCCTTTTGTCATCCCCGCTGCGCGATATCAGGGAACTTGCGAAGCGGGATTCTTTTATTTCCTTGGCGGAAGAGCTGCCGGCCGAAGAATTATTTCCTTTGCATTCACTGGCAGAAGCGGCGACCTCGGTGCTCTCCGAGGACCCGCTCGCCTTGCAGTACGGTGAGGCCGAAGGTTATGGACCGCTGCGCGAGTGGCTGAGCGAGGACTTTTCCCGCCGTAAAGGCCTGAGCGTCCAGCCGCAGCATATTCTGCTGACCACGGGCACGCAGCAGGCCATCGATTTGCTGGTCAGGGTGTATGTGGACCCGGGCGATCCGGTGCTGGTGGAGAACCCCACCTCACCGGGACTGCTCCAGGTGCTGCGTCTCCAAGGTGCCGTCATCGTGCCAGTGGAGGGAGATCAAGACGGGATGCTGCCAGAGCACCTGGAGGCCATGATCCGGCAGCACAAGCCGAAGCTGCTTATGGCTGCGCCCAACTTTACCAATCCGACAGGCGTGATGTGGAGCTTGGAGCGGCGTCAGCAGGTGCTGGAGCTGTGTATCTCGCATGGACTTCTTATCGTGGAGGACGATTCTTACGGCGATCTTTATTTTGCGGACGCCAAGAATCCGAAGCCCCGAATTCCTTCCATCTTCTCACTAGAGGAGCCGCAGGGAGGACATGTTCTGTATGTGGGCTCGTTCAGTAAGACGGTAGCACCGGCGCTGCGTACGGGATGGGCTGCCGGGAACCGGCGCTTGATTGAGATGATGACGGCCGTGAAGCAGATGGCCGACTGGCAATCCAGCATGCTGAACCAGCGGATGCTGCACCATCTGCTGGAATCGAAGCATTTCAAGCTGGAGGACCATATCGGCATGCTCAATCGGGAATACGCAACGAGGCTCAAGCTGATGGTGGAGCTGCTGAAACGCAGCGCGTGGAAGGATTCGAAGTATGCGGTGCCTCCCGGGGGAATGTTTCTCTGGGTACAGCTGCCTCCGGGCTTGAATGGGGATGCGCTCCTAAGAGCCGCTCTATTAAAAGGAGCCGCTTTCCTGCCAGGCTCGATGTGCTCGGCGGCCGATCGTACCCGTGAGTGTATCCGGCTGAATTTTACGCATCCAGGGCGGGATGAGCTGCTGCTCGGCATGAATCTCATCAGCGAAGCCGTGATGGAATTTACAGCCCGGAATTAGACATGGAAGGTTTCTTTATGCAAATCGTGTATAACATAGCAAAGCTGCTGATTGAGCCTGATTTCAGGTTCGGAATAGAATCAGCAGCTTTTTTTCATGGGCGAATATGTACTTGTTCGGAGTTCTACATGCGGAATCTATGATTTCAATACGGAAGCATAGTCTGCCAGAGCCTGTACGCCAGCCGGTGTCAACACGTAGCGACCGCGGCTTACCCGACGGAACCAGCCGTAGTAATTGCGCTGCAGAATATCAGCCGCCGATCCCACGCCGCTTCGATCCCGCACAGCCGCGGGTGAAATACCGGGCAGCGCCGCTGGTGTGACTTCTTGAAGCTCATGCCCCTCCTGCAGTTCGCGCGAGCTTCGCTGCTCCACTTCCGCCGCATTCATGGCAGCAGCAACGCGCAGCGTCTTCTCGCGATAAGCGGTAACCAGCTTGGCTCTCGTCACCCCGCCCGTGTTGTAATCACCGCTGCGCTCCCGAAATTCATATAACAGGCGCTCCTTGCGCCTGATGGCGGTCCGTCCCTTCTGTACAGCTATCTCCGGCTCACAGAGCACCTCGACGAAGGGCGCTTTGGTTTTGTAGAAGGTGACCGTAATGAGTCCTAGTCCCAAACGTCCGCAGAGCCCCGTCAGCTCCGCCCAGCGCTGATTGACGGCTCCTTTCTTCGCCCGGCTCTTCTCGACGGCAAGGTAAACGTAGGGGGTCAGCTTTAACCGCTCGATGCCCTGGAGCAGAAGCGCCAGATTGAATGTTTTTTTCAGCTCCACGATCAGCGGCTCATCGGCGCCCTCTTTCATGCCGACAAGATCACAATTGCGTACTTCACCCTTCACTTCATAACCGTTTAGTTCAAAAAAGGCCTTCAGGGGAGCGTACAGCTCGGCTTCATGCTTTATCGCCATGATGACTCTCCTTTATTCGAAAGATGCTTTAATGTCAAGTTAATGTAATTTCAGTATAGCATGGGGACGGCTCGCATGGCGTACCCGAGTGTAGAATGGACCGGTGGTTAGATAAAATTGCATGCGCATGACTTCGAAAATAAGGTCAACTATTCCAAGCAAGTCGCATAGGTATGTAATACACTTTTTCGAAAATGGAATGTTTTCTAATGACGCTGTGGAATGGAAGCCAATCCCCATAAACAGACTCATAGGAGGTAGCGAAATGGATATTTTCGAACGCATAGCATCGTATCGGGCAGAAGGCGACCGTTTGGCGTGGAGCGGCACATTCAGGGAATACATTGAAATACTTAAGAAGGATCCCTCTCCAGCCATGACGGCACATGCCCGTGTATATGACATGATCGAATCCTACGGTTTCGAAGAGAGCGGGGGCCAGAAAAAATATAAGTTTTTTGAACAGGAAATCTTCGGTCTCGACCGAGCTGTCGAGAAACTCGTTGAAGAATATTTCCATTCCGCGGCCCGCAGGCTGGATGTGCGCAAACGCATACTGCTGCTTATGGGGCCTGTCAGCGGCGGGAAATCCACGCTGGTCACGCTGCTGAAGCGTGGCCTGGAGAAGCATTCCCGTACCGATCGGGGAGCTGTATACGCGATCTCCGGCTGCCCAATGCAGGAAGAGCCGCTGCATCTGATTCCGCTGGAGCTCAGACCGGAAATCGAGAAGGAGCTTGGCGTCCGAATCGAGGGCAATTTGTGCCCGGCTTGCCAGCTTCGCCTTAAGACCGAATACGGCGGAGATATCGAACAAGTCGAAGTCGAGCGGGTATTAATCTCCGAGGAGAACCGCGTCGGCATCGGTACATTCAGTCCGTCCGATCCCAAGTCGCAGGACATTGCCGATTTAACCGGCAGCATCGATTTCTCCACCATTACGGAATACGGTTCGGAATCGGATCCGCGGGCCTATCGCTTTGACGGTGAGTTAAACAAGGCGAACCGCGGTTTGATGGAATTCCAGGAGATGCTGAAATGCGATGAAAAGTTTCTGTGGAATTTGCTCTCCTTGACCCAGGAGGGGAACTTTAAAGCCGGCCGGTTTGCGCTGATTAGCGCGGATGAGCTGATCGTGGCTCACACCAACGAATCCGAGTATAAAGCATTTATCGCCAATAAGAAAAACGAGGCGCTGCAATCCCGGATGATTGTTATGCCGATTCCGTATAACCTGCGAGTCAGCGACGAGGAGAAAATCTACTCGAAGCTGATCGGCCAAAGCGATATGAAGCATATCCATATCGCGCCGCACGCACTTCGTTCTGCCGCGATATTCTCCGTCTTGACGCGTCTGAAGGAAACGAAGAAGCAGGGCATGGATCTGATCAAGAAGATGCGCATGTACGACGGGGTAGAAGTCGAAGGGTATAAAGAAGCGGACCTGAAAGAAATGCAGAACGAATATCTGGAGGAAGGCATGTCCGGCATCGATCCGCGTTATGTCATCAACCGGATATCCAGTGCTTTGATTAAGCAGGATCTTCAGTGCATTAACGCGCTGGATATGCTGCGGGCGATCAAGGATGGGCTGGATCAGCATGCGTCCATTGCCAAGGAGGAGCGGGAACGTTATCTGAATTTCATTGCCGCCGCTCGCAAGGAGTATGACGATCTGGCCAAGAAGGAAGTCCAGAAGGCCTTTGTGTATTCCTTCGAGGAGTCTGCCAAGACGCTGTTCGAGAATTATTTGGATAACATCGAAGCATTCTGCAACTGGACGAAAATCCGCGATCCGTTAACCGATGAGGAGATGGATCCGGACGAAAGACTGATGCGTTCGATCGAGGAGCAGATCGGCGTCTCGGAAAACGCAAAGAAGGCTTTCCGGGAGGAGATCATGATTCGCATCTCGGCTTATTCCCGAAAGGGCAAAAAGTTCGAATATCACAATCATGAGCGCCTGCGCGAGGCGATTGAGAAGAAGCTGTTCACCGACCTGAAGGATATCGTCAAGATTACAACCTCGACGAAAACGCCGGATGCCGTGCAGTTAAAACGGATCAACGAGGTTAGCTCCAGACTGATCGAGGAGCATGGGTACTGCCCGGTATGCGCGAACGAGCTGCTGCGTTATGTGGGCAGTCTGTTGAATCGATAATATCGGATAGAATAACGGAATGCCATGAGAAACCACCTGTAAAGTTAGGGTGGTTTCTCATGCTTTGGGATGAAATGGCCTGTTGATCAGTGCAAATATACACACAATTAGGACTTTAGCATTATGTCTGTATGGTAAATATAGTCTATAATGGACCCTAAGTACTTGAACCTGTGATATGGATCACGCTATTTAGGAGTGGAGTTATCGAAATGATTGATGTTTCCCCGAAAAGACGCCAACAGTTGGAGTATATCGGATTGGATGAACAAGGGCTGGAGCTGCTGGCCAATCATCGCGACGTGTTTGCGAAGGTGGTTGAAGAGGTCGTTAACCGGTTTTACGCGCAGATCGGGACGCAGCCGCACTTGATGCAGATTATCGAGCGCACCTCGACCGTGGAACGGCTTAAGGAGACCCAGCGGGTATACTGGATGTCCCTTGCGGCAGGAAGAGTGGATGAAACTTATATTGCCGAACGGATTAAGATCGGACAAGTTCACTCCAGAATCGGCCTGAAAACGGATTATTACCTTGGAAGCTACATGGTTTATCTGGATATCGCTACCGACTTACTGAAGCAAATCGTACCGGATCAGTGGATCCAAGTGGTGCACGCGCTGAGCAAGATGTTTAATTTGGATTCCCAGCTCGTTCTGGAAGCTTACGAAATGAAAGAGAAAGAGAAGATCAACAATTTGGTATCGGATCAACAAAGAATGTTGGAAGCGATTACAAATGCGGTTCAAGAATTGACGGCCATGATCGTGGAGCTGGATCAAAGCGCGGCGTTAATGGCAGACAATGCGATCAAAACAGCGGAAGCACAGGATAAAGCGCATATGCTGACTTCCGAGCTGGGTGAAGAAATTCTGCATATTGAGCAGATGGGAAGTTTGATCAGGGAAATCTCGGATCAGAGCCACTTGCTCGGTCTGAATGCGGCGATTGAGGCAGCTCATGCCGGGGAATTAGGCAGAGGCTTCGAGGTGGTTGCCGGGGAAGTTCGAAAGCTGGCCACCCATTCCAAGAAGGCGATGGACGAGATTCAGGACAAGGTCAGCGGCATTATTCGCAAGCTGGGTCTTGTAGAGCAGGAATCAGAGAAAACATCCTTGAACGCACGAAATCAGGCGGCAAGCTCGCAGGAATTGGCTGCTTTTGTGAAAATGATGGAAAAGCTGGCCGATGATTTGGAATCACTTCAGCATGAATATGATGTTCAGAAGCACGATGTCCAAGAGGGAGCCATATCCCAGAAGGTAAGTGTATAACAGGGATCCAAGAAGGAAACAGATTAAGGATATCCCTAAACAACAGCAGCACCCGCGCATGGAGGAATCCCCCAGCGCGGGTGCTGCTGCTCTATGGCGCCATATTGGCCTTCAAGCGCTGCGTTGCTAAATAAATCGCCGATGGAGCTTCTTGCCGTCGTAGGAGAACAGGATCGGTTTGCCCTCGATCATGCTGTGCAGATGCACGGGTTTGCCCCAGAGCCGGTAAACATAGGGGATGGTGCGCTCCATATATTTCAGGTCAAGCTCAACGCCCTCGTACAGATGCTTGATCATCAGCTCACCGGAGCGAAGATGATCGCCATCGGTTACCACGAGAAACGGCGAGCCGCCGTTTACGCGGGAGACGACCAGCTGGTCGCGGATATTTTCCCACGCCTTGTCGGTGATTTTCCACTCCGGCCCTTTTTTCTCGAAGACATAGAGGTCCAGGTCCTCCACGAGTTCCTTCGTTAAATAATTGCGCAGGAAGGAAATATCGGAGTCGTATTCGCGCACATCAAACATCTTCTCCCGATCCCAGCGGCGTTCGATATCCTCGAAGATTTTCAGACCCAGGTAGTAGGGATTCAGGCTGTGGCGCGACGGCTGCACGACCGAGGCATTGAGCTTGGCGAATTCCACCGTTTCCTCGCTAGTCAGGTCCATCTCCCGCAGAATGCGCTGATGCCAGTAAGAAGCCCAGCCCTCGTTCATGATTTTGGTTTCCATCTGCGGCCAGAAGTACAGCATCTCCTCGCGCAGCATACTCATAATGTCCCGCTGCCAATCCTCCAGAATATCGGAGTGCTCCTGAATGAACCACATGATGTCTTTCTCCGGCTCGGGCGGGAAGCGTTTGAGTGCTGCCGGTGATTTATCGGCTTTGTCTTCGCCGTCATCATCCATATCCCACAAATCATCGTACCGGCCAGGAGGCTTTTGCCGTTTGGCTTCCTCCTTACGCTCCAGCACCCGCCGTGCATTGTACCGCTGCTTATCGAGTTTATCCGGTCTTATGATATGCGGATCCACATGCTCTTGAATCGCCAGTACAGCGTCGATAAACTGCTCCACCGCCTCCGTGCCGTGCTCAATCTCGTAACGGGAGATGCGTTCGGCAGTAGCCGACATGCTTTCAACCATATTACGATTGGAGACGGAGAAACGGGCGTTGTTTTTAAAGAAATCGCAGTGTGCAAGGACATGGGCCACAATGAGTTTATTTTGAATCAGGGAGTTGCCGTCCAGAAGAAACGCATAACATGGATTGGAGTTGATCACGAGCTCGTAGATTTTGCTAAGGCCGAAGTCGTACTGCATCTTCATTTTATTGAAGGTTTTTCCGAAGCTCCAGTGGCTGAACCGGGTAGGCATGCCGTATGCGCCGAAAGTATATATGATGTCTGCCGGGCAGATCTCATATCGCATAGGGTAAAAATCAAGGCCAAAGCCTGTAGCGATCTCGGTAATCTCTGCAATGGAACGTTCCAGTTCCGCGATCTCGTCTTGGTGCACGAGAATCCCCCCTTCGTTATTAAAAACATGGTTCTTATCATTTATATGGAATCTTGCTGCAGATATGCGGGCTGACGAGGGGATGCCGGGAATATGTACGGGCTTCTGCGAAAAAAGAGTCCCGTCTCGTTCCTCAGACGTAGCGAGCTGCCAGACCACGTAACGATGCTCCTCGGAAAACTTTGCGTTATAATGGGATTAATCCAGCGGTTTGGCAGACTTCTCCATTTATTAACCGCTGGATAATAAGATGAGGTCAGGGAGGCAAATGAATGATCGAATTTCCTAAACCCGATGTGGAGCAATTTTTTCAAACTTATGGCATTCGTACCTTTGGAATTAGCGCAGACGAGTCACGGCTCGTGTTCAGCAGCAGCCTGAACGGAAAGTTCAATTTATGGGCCATGGAGTTAGAAGGGGAGACGTCCTACCCTTATCCGCTTACATACAATGACCAGATCGCAAGCTTTATCAAGCTGGACCCGGAAGGGCGACATATCTTAACGGCGTTTGACCGTGACGGGAATGAGAACTATCAGTTTCATGCGCTTCGCTGGAACGGCGGCGAGCCGATGCCTTTGTTCGAAGGGGCCGATGCGGATGACAAACATTATTTCGTGCATCTGTCGGAGGATGGCAAGCGATTGTATTACGTCACATCGAAGGGGAATCCGTCCTTCCTCAATTCGCGCGTATATCATCTGGACACCAAGGAGGATCATTTGCTGCATGAAGGCGAGGTGACGTCGACCGAAATGTGTGCCGTGAGCCCCGACGAGAAAACTATCGCATATACGAAAATGTATGCCAACACCTACTATGTCAGTTACGTGAAGCGTGAAGGCGGCGAGCCGCTCTGCTTGACACCTTCCCCTGATCAGGTTCACATCTCGGGTGATGTGCTGTTCGCCAGCAATGACCAGGTCATTTTCGCAACGGATTACGAATCGGAATTTTCATATGTAGCCACTTACGACATTCCTCAACAGAAGTTTGAACCGCTGTGCCGTTTCGACCGGGAGAGCATCCAGCTCTTGCGCTACCATAAGGATTCACGGACCCTCTATATCGTCACGGAAAAAGGGGTGGAGGATCGACTGTATGCCTATTCGCTCGACACCAGTGAGTTAACCGCCATTCCCCTTCCATCGGATATCGTGGAGCAGTTGAACGTGACAAAGTCCGGCAATCTGTACCTGCTTGCCCGCGGCGCAGTGAAGCCGCTTAACATTTACCGCTACGCCGGCGGCGCATGGAGTTTGATCACGAAGAACGTTCTGACAGGATTAACCGACGAGGACATGGTGACGCCGGAGGTTGTGACGTATCCTTCTTTTGACGGCATGGAGATCGAAGCGCTCCTGTTCCGAGCCAAAGACCATGTGGCGAACGGTTATACGGTTTTTTGGCCGCATGGCGGCCCGCAAGCCTCGGAACGCAAGCAGTTCCGTTCCATGTTCCAGTATATTCTGGCCAAAGGGTATCACATCTTCTGTCCGAACTTCCGGGGAAGTACGGGTTACGGCAGCTCCTTCGTGAAATTGGTGGAGCAGGATTGGGGCGAGGGACCGCGCAAGGACTGTTTGGCAGGCATGGATTGGCTGTTTGAGCAAGGCATTTCGAGCCGTGAGAAGCTCTTCGTGATGGGCGGAAGCTACGGCGGTTATATGACTCTGCTGCTGGCAGGACGTAATCCGGAGTATTTCAAAGCGGCCATTGATATCGTCGGGGTCAGCAACCTGTTTACCTTCTACAACTCGGTACCCGAGCACTGGAAGCCGATTATGGAGCGCTGGATAGGCGATCCGGAACGGGATAAAGAACGCTTTATCAAGGATTCGCCGATTACGTACCTGGATGATATGGTGAACCCGATGCTGATCATCCAAGGGGCTAACGATCCGCGTGTCGTCAAAGAGGAATCTGACCAAATCGTCGAAGCTTTGAGGGCGAAGGGTCGCGACGTGGAGTATCTCGTGTTCGAAGACGAGGGGCATGGCATTACGAAAAAGGCCAACGAAAAAATCGCTTATGCGCGGATGGTCGAATTCCTGCAGCGCAATCAGTAAGAGGCCGTATGAAAAAAGAGGCGTACCCAAGGTCCATTCGGACTCTGAGGTACGCCTCTTTCCCTTTTAGTTATCTATAGTCTCGCTCGGATTCCAGAGCTTGATTCCATCGTCCTCCAGGATGCCTAAGGTCACATCCGAAATGTTCGGATCCTGGGTCAGCAGGGCGTTGATTCTCATTTTGGAATGGCCGGCCTCGGCCAGGGTCATCCCTTTCTTCAGTTCAATGTAGGCCTCCATATGATAGTTGCGGCCTTCCTGCAGGATGCGAAGACGATTGATGTCGCGGACATCCGGATCGCCGAGTATGATCTGGGAGATCTTCTCTTCCACTTCATTCGGAGCGGCGACGCCGATTAAGCCGACCATATTGTCATATCCGACCTTAAAGGAGACGCCCACCATCAGACAGCCGATCAGGATCGTGGCGATTCCGTCCAGGATGAGGAAATTGAAGAAATGCGCGAACACAATGGCGATCAGCGCGAAGAGGGCACCTAGTGTAGCCACGATGTCTTCATAGAACACAAGCCGTGTAGGCGGGGCAGCACGGCCGGCATTTTTGAAAGCGGCGGGCAGCAGGGCAAATCCGGATGCTTGAACACGGGTTTCCTTCATAATCTCTTTCATGGCTTTCATCAGAATGGCGCCATCAATGATAACGGCAATAACCAGCACAATGAAATTAAGCCAGAAATTGGTGGCTTCTTCCGGATGCTTTAACAGCTTGAAGCCTTTCAGTATCGTTTCGTAGGCCATGATGGTAACCACGATTACCGCAACCATGCAGACCAGATTAATGACCCTGCCGAATCCGGTGGGGAACTTCTTGGTCGGCTTTCGCTCGGCCAGCACGCTGCCTACGAATACAAACCCCTGGTTTACGGCATCGGCCACCGAGTGCATGGCGGATGCAAACATCGTACCGCTACCGCTAACGGACGCCGCTATCCCTTTGATTATGGCCAATCCCGTGTTGCCCAGTGCTGCAATGGCGGATGAGGTGTTTCCTTTCTTAATAAGCTGCCATGTGTTCTTCAATCCGAACCCTCCGTCTATTTTGTCGATTTCGATTCAATCCGAAGTATATATTATCATATCATGCCAAATTAAGGGTATCTCCATATCCTCACGTGAAACATGATGTCATACATATTACTTAACATGTTTTTTGTTACATTAATCATTATTTACTCATATCTTCATTTCTTACCCAATACATTAAGAATATAGTGGAAAATAAAGGGATGTATGTAGTGAACACGGTTGGTAAGTGGTCTTTAGGAGGATGTGGCGAATCGAGTTACCGCTGGATGACAAAGCGTAAACTGCCTTGCAGCAAAGTGAAAAAACATAAGGAGGAAATGTTATGAAAGCGTTAACAAGTCCAGAGGCAGCGAAAGGCAAGGCGAATGAGGAATGGGGCCTGATTATATGCTCCAGATGTGATGAAATGGTGGACACGATTCCAACCGACGGAGTGAAGATCATTTATGGATATTGCGGAAAAGGGGAATGCAAAGGCACAGACCCTCAAAATTAATGGATGATCGGGAGCGGAATGTAAACAAAGCATGCTTTTTTGGGAGGAATCTTCCAGAAAGCGTGCTTTTTTTATGGATTTATAACCTTTTTTGATGGGTATTAAAAAAATGATTGATACCTAATTATGCATTTTTTAGACGAAAATATGTTGCATATATATTATATATGACGTATTATATCGACAAGTAGAGGAAATGCACGCAGGAGGGATCACTATCGAACTGACGACAAGGCAGCAGGATATCGTCGATATCGTAAAAAAACATGCACCCATTACAGGAGATCAGATTGCGGAGATGCTGAATGTCAGCCGAGCCACCCTTCGTACCGATTTATCCAAACTGGTGGTTCTGGATTATATTGATGCCAAGCCAAAGGTGGGGTACTTTCTGGGAAAGCGGGGAACGCGCGACCGGGAGGAGAAGTTCCGCCTTCTCAAAATGAAGGTTGGCGATCTTCACGGTGTTCCGGTTATTGTGCGTGAGACCACGACGATTCATGAAGCCGTTGTATCCTTGTTTCTGGAGAACGTGGGGAATCTGATCGTTACCGATGCCGATGGTCATCTGGCCGGGATTGTGTCCCGCAAGGATCTGCTTAAGGTAACGCTTGGCAACCCGACGGCATCCTCCATGCCGGTAAGCCTGATCATGACCCGACGGGCTAACGTGACAACCGTGCAGCCGGAAGATACGGTGCTGGATGCCGCCCGGAAAATCATCAATCATCAAATCGATAGCCTGCCGGTTGTCGTTCCGTCCACTACGGGGAATCCGGGGGAACACTGGAAGGTTGTCGGTCGGATCACAAAAACGAATATTATCAAAATGCTGCTCGACATGGTAGCCGAGGAATAATGGGAGGAATCGGATGAATCAGGCATTAACTCATTTCATAGCAATCTGTTCGGACTCCATCGGGGAGACGGCTGAAGCAGTTGTGCAAGCTACCCTGCGCCAATTCGAGCTTCCGAATACAGAGATTAAACGTTATATGAACGTTCGCGACGAGGATGAATTGACCGAATTGATGGAAGAGGTGGCGCGGCGCGGAGGCTTTGTAGCCTACACGCTTGTGCAGCCGGAGCTTCGCGAGGTCATACGGGAGGAAGCCGTACGGCTCAACATTCGTACAGTGGATATTATGGGGCCGATGATGCAGGCCTTTGCCGATACGTTCAACGACTATCCCAAACGGCTGCCGGGGCTGCTGCATCGCCTTGATGACAGCTATTTCCGGAGGGTCGACGCTATGGAATTCGCTGTCCAATATGACGATGGCAAGGACGTTAGCGCTATTTTGAAGGCAGACATCATATTGCTGGGCGTATCTCGAATCTCCAAGACGCCGCTATCGATGTTTCTCGCGCATAAAGGCTACAAAACGGTCAATTTCCCGATCGTGCCGGAGATGTCGCCGCCGTCGCAGCTCAGAGAAGTCACGAACGGGACGATCATCGGGCTTACGATCGAGCCGGAGCATCTTCTCAAAATCCGCAGCGAGCGCTTAAAGGTCATGGGACTGCCGCATCAGGTGCAGTATGCAGCCCTTGAGCGGATACAAGAGGAACTGGATTATGCCCTGTCGCTGTATGCGGAGCTTGGATGCCCCGTCATTGATGTTACCGATAAGGCGATTGAGGAATCCGCAGGACTGATTATGAATTATCTGAAATAAGGTGCATCGGTAAGGAAAAAAGCTGAAGGAGGGATTCATTCATGGAGAGTTCATTAGCATTGGAGCTTGTAAGAGTGACGGAGGAAGCGGCGCTGCAATCCGCCCGGTGGACAGGAAGAGGGGACAAGAACAGTGCTGATGAAGCCGCGACGGTTGCCATGCGCAAGCATTTTGATTCCGCAGCGATGGATGGTGTCGTTGTCATAGGGGAAGGCGAGATGGATGAAGCGCCCATGCTGTATATTGGAGAGCGCGTAGGGAACCGCAAAGGTCCGAAGATGGACGTGGCGGTGGATCCGCTCGAAGGAACGGAAACGGTGGCCAGCGGGCTGAACAACGCGTTATCCGTAATCGCCGCAGCTCCCCGAGGCACCCTTCTGCATGCGCCCGATATCTATATGCATAAGCTCGCGGTTGGACCCGAGCTTGCGGGCAAGCTGAGTTTGAATGATCCGATTGAGGTCACCCTTCGAAAAGCATCGGAGATCTTATCCAAGCCGCTGTCGGAGATGACGGTATCCATTCTCGATCGCGACCGACACAGCGCGATGATCAAGGCTTTGCGAGAGTCCGGGGTAAGAATCAAGCTGCTGAGCCACGGGGATGTCATGGGAGCGATCGAGACCTGCACGGACAGCGAGGTCGATCTCTATGTGGGCTCAGGCGGAGCTCCGGAAGGCGTTCTCGCTGCCGCTGCTTTGAAATGCCTGGGCGGAGAAATCCAGGGACGGCTCATACCGGAGACACCGGAGGATTTCATCAGATGCCAGGACATGGGGTTGAAGCATCCCGAGCAGCTGCTGACGATGGAGGATATGGTAGGCGGCGAAGGCGTATTATTCGTGGCTACGGGCGTGACGGCTGGCGATTTCCTGCGCGGCGTGAAGTTTATGCCGGGTCAGCGGGCCGAAACGCATTCCGTCATGATGTACTCCGGCACTAGAACCGTCCGGTATATCCGGAGCGTTCATCATCTGTTTCAAAGCAGTGAGACTTTAGCTGCCGCTGCATCCTCTTAATGCATAAGCAGGGTATCCATAATATAAAGGCACTCCGAAGGTTAGCTAACCTTCGGAGTGCCTTTATGCGTTGTTAACGGATTGGTGCTGCCGGATGCTTAACCGTGTCTCTTCCGTCCGAGCATCAGCCAAGCTCCGCCAAGCACAAGCAGTACGGCGATGACAGGCTGCACGACGGACAGGTAATTCAGTACGGGTCCGATTGAGAATACCACGAAGAACAGCAGCGACAATACGGTCAGAATGTTAATCGGGATGAGCAGCCACTTGTTACGCGATCCGAACCAGTAGAACTCGAACAGTCCTGCCGCAACGGCCAGGATAAAGCCGGGCCACATGGAGCCCCACGAGTCAAACAAGGAAGCGATTTGGCTGACAATACCGGCTGTGAGCAGAATGCCGCCCGGTATCAACAGTCCGATACCCTGTCGTCCAACCAGCGAGAAGTACATCCAGTGAAAAAACAGGCCTAACGGGATCACGAACAGGGTAGGCCAGAATGTGGCGAAGATGGAACCGGCGCCAACTGTTCCGCCTTGGTTTAAGAGCAAGTATGCGCCGAGCAGGATGAGCAGCGGTGCCAAGATTGTACGTTTCGTCATACAAACTTCGTTCCTTTCCTTTTGTAGATTGATTAATCCAAGAATACCATGCAATGGATGGGGATGTCCTCGGTCCTGCGGGGAATGTTTCACCTAGACTTTAGTCTAGGATGGCAAGTTTAGCCAATAGGCAGCCCGTTTAATAAGGTCACAAGCGCCCGGTAGGCGAGCCTGAATAAAGAAAAAACAGTCCTGCAGCAAGAGGGTTTCATAGCAGGACTGTCTTTTCCGAATGAAGGATATTAAGTAGGCTTCTTGGTATACATGAGTCCAACGGTTTGAGGACCGCAGTGGCTGCATATGACGCAGCCCGCGGTAGAAATGCTAACCTGCCGTGCGCCTGTTTTCTCCTGCAGTTGCTTTTGCAGGAAGCGGGCTTCCTCCTCGGCCATGGTATGCACAACAACGATCAGATCATTGTCCATTTTATCCACTTGAGCCAGCGCATTCTGGATCATCTGATCCAGTGCCTTCTCTTTTTTGCCGCGTACCTTGTAAGCGGGGATCATGCCGCCGTCCACGACTTTGATAACCGGACGGATTTTCAGCAGGCTGCCAATGATGTTTTGCATGCCCGAACAGCGTCCGCCTTTATACAAGTAATCCAGCGTATCGACAACGAATTCGCACTCCACTTCATTTACGGTGCGGCTTAATAGCTCCACAATTTGTTGTATGGATGAACCTTCATTGGCTGCGTGAACAGCCTTCATGACAAGCAGGCCGATACCGGAGGAAAGATTGCGTGAATCGAACACGGTAACCCGGCCCTCGGGCAGCTCACCTGCGGCTATCAACGCATTTTGATAGGTAGAAGAAAGCTCTGATGAAATGCTAAGGAACAGGATATCCTCGCCTTGCTCAATGGATGGCGTGAAGGCCGCAATAAAGTCGGACGGAGAAGGTGCCGCTGTTTTGGGCAGGCTGCCGATCTGATCAACTTTGGCGTATAGCTGTTCCGGCGTGATGTCGACTCCGTCGCGCAAGGATTGTTCTCCGAATACGACGTAGAGCGGAACGATGCCGATATTATATTCTTCTATCCATGAAGGTGGTAAGTCGCAAGTACTGTCAGCAAAAATTCTAATTTTACCAGACATGAACATCTCCCTTTATCAACTAATTGAATCTTGTACTACTAGAATACCTTGTTTGATGAGAAAAGGGAATGCTCTTGTCGTTTTGGGTCGAGAGCTGCGAGCATACTCCAAAAAAGGCGGTGATTGTGCAACATATTCCATAAGTTTCCCGTTAATTCTAATGGAGGTGGTTTTATGGCTAAGCGTAAGCATTTGGGCAAAATGATCGCATTAACGACCGCTGCAATGCTGCTGATGGCAATAACGGCATGTGGAGGTGAAAACCCAACTTCTCAGCCGCCAGCTAATCCGAACCCCATAGTGGATGATGTCAAGGAACCGGCTGAACCCGTCGAAGAACCGAAGATCGAGATCAAGCAGGGAACCGGTACCTATGTAGGTCAAATCGATAGCAATTCCATTGAAATTGAAACAGCAGACGGTCCTACCGCGTTCCGGTTGGACGAAGGTATGGACCAAGTCATATCCAAACTGCAGGGAGATGAGTCCGTCTCGTATGAGTATTGGGAGCAGCCCATTGAGGGTGAAGAAGAATTGAAACAGCTGATCCTCACCAAGCTGACGGTGGAAGAGGAAGGCGGGGGCAAGGGTTCAGAGACCGCGCAGCTGCCTGCAACCAAAGAGTTTGAGCTTGAGCTGGAGGGCATGAAAGAGACCAAAACAGCTAAACTTGCAGAGGGCGACGGCTACGCGCTGTATATTTTTGATATCTTTTCCTTTGATGCAAAGACCAACAAGCTGACCATGAATGTGGATCAAGATTATTATGTTGAGATTACGAAGCTGCCTTCGGATTATAACGAGGATGAACTCAAGCTGGAAGCGAAGAAGGAGCTTGCCGAGGCCGGTAAGGTTCGTGAAGCTGGCGACAATGAGAAGCATAAGGTCATGGAGGATGCATCTGTGTATATGATAAGCGAAGGTGAGAGCCTGACCAAGATGTACATTGTGGATGAGATTGACGGACAGGGTTATATCTTTCGCGTTAATAACCCTCACCGCGAACCTTCCGAAGGATTTGCTACGCATGCTTTTACATCCTTGAACTCGATCGTTAATCAATAATGCTCGCAAAAACAGCCTCTGCTGTTTGGCCATAAGGCTAAGCAGCGAGGCTGTTTTGTTATTCATATCGGATGGATGCATTCATTGTTGCTTGGACGTCTCCAAATATTGCTTAATAAAGCGCAGTGCATTTGCGTCACGTTCCGTGCCTTCACGAATGCCCGCAAACATTTCTTTCTTAAGGATAGGCAGTTGTTCGCCAAGCGGGCTGCCCATAATATCCACGGCATACACATGCTCCGAACCGTCTTCCTCATTTTTCCCCTTCACCAGCATCTCCGGCGTGAGCAGTTCCTTCAGCTCGCCTTCAACCTCGGCTTCGAGGGGGCGCACCATCCCTTGATTGCCAACCCAATCAAAGGCGGTCTGATCCATAATGTACAGGTCCGGGCGCTCTGTGGACAGTACAAGCAGTGCCTTTTGCAGCATGGCTGCGTCCTGCGGATTGTTGGAATCCAGAGGCGGTACATAGTTAATGTTAACGGTTACGCGTTTCCAATCGGGGAATTGCGCCAGAATCGCATCCTCGATTGGTTTGAGATCCTGTCCACCATCCTGGTTCATATAAGATCCGAGGAACATGACTTCCAGATCAACCGGGGGCAGATTGGCCAACCGTTCTTTCTCGGCCTGATGGTTGAAAATACTGATCACGATATAAATGAGGACGCCGACTAGAGCAATACCGCCGAGCACATGGAATTTATAATAACGGAAGAAATGATCGGTTTTCTCCGCTGTCCCGGCAAACCTTTTATATTTGCCGTACCGTTTCTGATTCATCTCTTCCAAAGCTTTACGGTTCTCTTCTTCCAGGATGAATTTATAGGCTTTGGTGATGTCGGCAAACTCGGCTTCGATCTCCTCCGCCCGGTCCGGCTCCCGCCTTTGATGTGAGCGGGTTTGGCGCATGAGCAGCGTGTACCGGTCGTCGAGCTGTTCCTTGGTTGCATCCTCCGGTAGACCCATTCGCTCATAGGCTTCTTTCAATTGGTCCATTCATGTCACCTCTTCTATACTGTGAGAGTTTCCTATTTACCAGTATATAGTGTAGAGGCGGCAGGTTACAAACGTTTATGTGATGTTTCGACACGAGTTGTCTTGATAATGGGTAAACTGTCAGGAATAAGGAAGAAACGCGAAAATGGATATCATGGCGTATGGTAAATGATTCATTGTCTTCCTGAATGATTGTGAATGTTTTTGAAAGTTTTAGATTGTTTTTTGATGTGTTTATGTTACTATATGCTTTGAGGGGGAATTCACATTATGCTGACGGAAGAAAGATACCGAATCATATTAGAGCGCTTGCAAGAACGTGGCGTCGTGAAGCTGCAGGAATTGGTTGAACTCCTTGAAGCTTCGGAATCAACGGTACGGCGTGATTTGATCGACCTTGAAGAACGTCAATTATTAAAGCGCATTCATGGCGGAGCTGCGTTGCCGAGCCCAAAGATACAGGAACCTGGAATTGAGGAAAAAACGTTCAAAAACATTCAACAGAAAAATACCGTTGCCCGGTTAGCGGCAGCACAGGTGGAGGATGGAGAAAGCATCTACCTCGATGCGGGAACGACCACGCTGGCGATGATACCGTTCATCGACGCGAAGGACGTTACGGTGGTAACGAACGGTTTATCCCATATCGAAGCGCTGGTAAGCAAACGAATCAAAAGTTATCTACTGGGCGGCATGATGAAAATTCATACCAAAGCCGTCATCGGAAGCATAGCGCTTCAAAATATGGACAACTTCCGCTTTGACCGCTGCTTTCTCGGCACGAACGGTGTGGATGTAGAGATGGGCTATACCACGCCCGATCCGGAAGAAGCCTTGATTAAGCGGCGAGCCCACCAGCTGTCCGCCTCCAGTTATGTCCTTGCGGATTCAAGCAAAATAGGAGAGGTTTCCTTCGCCAAATTACTGGATTTGAACGAAGCGACGCTGATTACGGAGTCCTTATCGGAATCCTGGAAGAAGGCTATTTCACAGAAAACCAAAATAATTGAGGGATCATGATGATATATACGGTAACACTGAATCCTTCCATCGATTTCATCGTGGAAGTTGAGCATATCGAGCTCGGCGGTTTGAACAGAATGACCCGGGACATGAAGTTTCCGGGCGGTAAAGGAATTAATGTATCGCGGGTGTTGAACCAGCTTGGAGCTGATAATACGGCCATCGGTTTCCTGGGCGGATTCACCGGTCGTTATATAGACGAGATGCTGGGCAAGGAAGGAATCCGCACCGATTTCGTGAATATCGCGGATGATACCCGCATCAACGTCAAACTTAAGCATGGCGACGAGACCGAGATTAACGGCCTGGGTCCTGTCATCCGCGAGGAAGAAACGAAAGAACTGCTTCATAAGTTGTCACAGCTTCAAGCAGGGGACATCGTGGTGCTGTCCGGCAGCGTTCCGCCTTCGCTGGGACCTGACTTTTATGGCCTTCTTATCGAAACGTGCCGGAAGTGCGGCGCCGAATTCGTGATGGACACCACTGGAGAGGCGCTGATGAAGGCTTTGGCCTGGAAGCCGCTCCTCGTAAAGCCGAACCATCACGAACTGGCCGAATTATTCGGCGTTGTTATCGATTCAAGCGAGAAGCTTGTGGAGTACGGCCGAAAGCTGCTCGAGGAAGGAGCGCAGCATGTTCTTATCTCCATGGCCGGCGAAGGGGCGCTGTTCATCACGGCAGATCGGGTATATCATGCGAGCGTACCGTCAGGTACAGTCCGTAATTCCGTCGGGGCCGGTGATTCGATGATTGCCGGATTCGTCGGTACGCTTGCGATGGGCAAGGATCCGATCGAGGCATTCCGGACAGGGGTCGCCTCGGGTAGCGCGACGGCGTTCTCGGACGATTTGGCTGTGCGGGAAACGATTGATCGACTTCTTCCGCAGGTTAGGATCACGGAGTGGTAAGCCGCTTTACATCGATTACGCGGTTATGATGCGGCCGGCTATGGCGTGGCAGTCATCACGAGGATATCAAGGGAGTGTGAACCAGCATGAAAATTACGGATTTAATGATACAAGAAACGATGATCATGGACCTGAAGGCGGTCACGAAGGAGGCAGCCATTGATGAACTGATCGCAAGCCTGGCTGCAAGCGGGCGGATCAACGATCCGGTCTTGTTCAAAGAGATGATTCTGAAGCGTGAAGCCGAATCCAGTACGGGGATCGGAGGCGGCATCGCGATGCCGCACGCGAAGACGAAAGCGGTTAATGAACCGACCGTCGTGTTTGCCAAGAGCAGTCAGGGCGTGGATTTCGAAGCGCTGGACGGAGAGGCGGCGTATGTGTTTTTTATGATCGCAGCTCCGGAAGGAGCCGGAAATACCCATCTCCGCACGCTTGCCGCACTATCGCGGCTGTTGATCGATACCGAATTTATCGCCCAATTGATGAATACGAAGACGCCCGGGGAAGTAACGGCGTTATTTGATTCGAAACAGGCAGTAGAAGAAGCTGCCAAGGCGGAGAAGGAAGCGGCCAAGAGAAGGGAAGCGGCAAAAAAGGAATCGGAGAAGGCTCCGGAATCCAATGTCATTTCCGAATCTGACCCCATGAAGGTTCCTGACGGAACCTCGGATGCTTTTGTTGTTGCCGTAACGGCGTGTCCGACCGGTATTGCCCATACGTTTATGGCTGAAGATGCCCTGAAGAAGAAAGCTCAGGAAATGGGCGTCGAGATCCGGGTGGAGACCAATGGCTCGGAGGGTGCGCAGAACGTGTTGACGGAAGAGGAAATCCGCAGGGCGGCAGGCGTCATCATTGCCGCCGACAAAAACGTGGAAATGGCCCGCTTTAACGGAAAGCCCGTGCTCCAGCGGCCGGTCAGCGACGGTATCCGCAAATCGGAAGAGCTGATTCGCAAAGCGATGAGCGGTGATGCCCCCATCTACCGGAGCGAAGGCGGCAGTGAGTCGCAGGCGAAGGACTCGGAGAAGGGCAGCATAGGTACGAAAGTGTATAAGGACCTGATGAATGGTATTTCGCATATGTTGCCATTCGTCGTGGGAGGCGGTATTCTTCTGGCTATCTCCTTCCTGATCGAGCAGCTTGCAGGCGACAATCATCCCCTCTTCCAGCTGCTGCAGACGATTGGCGGGGGAGACGGCGCCTTCCACTTCCTCATTCCGGTTCTGGCGGGATTCATTGCGCTTAGCATAGGTGATCGTCCGGCATTGATGCCCGGTATGGTCGGGGGGCTAATGGCCCTGAATTCTAATTCGGGATTTCTTGGTGGGCTAGCGGCAGGTTTCTTGGCGGGTTATGTGGTGATCCTGCTGCGCAAAGTCTTTGCCGGTCTGCCCAAAGCGCTTGACGGCTTAAAGCCGATTCTGTTATATCCGGTTGTCGGCCTCCTTGTCACCGGAACGATCATGTTTTACCTGTTTGATCCGTTCTTCAGCTGGATCAATCTCGGCCTGATTGATATTCTGAACAATCTGGGTACTGGAAACGCGGTGATTCTCGGTCTTATTCTGGGTGGAATGATGTCGATTGACATGGGTGGACCCTTCAATAAAGCGGCATATGCATTTGCGATCGGCGTCTTTACATCCAGCGGCAATACGAACGGAGCCATGATGGCTGCGGTTATGGCCGGCGGTATGGTTCCTCCGCTTGCCATTGCGCTGGCCACGACGTTTTTCAAGCATAAGTTTACGGAGCAGGAACGAAAGTCCGGCGTGACCAACTACGTGATGGGCCTTTCCTTCATAACGGAGGGCGCGATCCCGTTCGCCGCTGCCGATCCGCTGCGGGTGCTGACATCTTGTATCCTCGGCTCGGCGGTTGCCGGCGGGTTGACGCAGCTGTGGAGCATCAACGTCCCCGCTCCTCACGGGGGGATTTTTGTTGCCGCTCTGGCCAACCATGCGCTTCTGTTCTTGCTGGCCGTCCTGATTGGCGCGGTGATATCAGGCCTGCTGCTTGGTCTGTGGAAGAAGCCGCTTGAGCGTAAATAGATTCATACAGATGAGACAATACGAGTTTGGAGTGGGCATTTCTGCTTACTTCGGACTCGTTTTTTTCATAGTCGGTTGGATCATTTCTGCAGATGACTGCATGTTATAATCTAGTCATGATCGAAAATGGAAGGAGAGAGAATAGAGATGATGGAACAGAACAGCAAGGGTCGAGGTCCCGAGCGGCTTATCGAAGAAATCAACCGGACATCTACAGCCGAAGGGATGGCGGCGGTATGGTTTCTGGGGCAGGAGAGCGTTGTCCTTAAAGGCGGGGAGGTTGTCATCTATATCGACCCATATATGTCCGATGATCTGGAACGCAAAGCGGGATTCAAGCGCGCATTTCCTGCACCGTTGACCCCGGAGCACATCACGAATGCAAACGTGATACTGATCACCCATGAGCATGACGATCATATGGATCTGGGTACGATTGCGGTCATAGCCAAACAGAATCCGGAGACAGTTTTTGTCGCACCGGCTTGCTGCCATGAAGCGATGAGAGAGGCTGGCGTCGAGCCGGAGCGTTTGTACGCGGCGGTGTGCGATGAATGGCAGCAGTTTGAGGGCTTCCGTCTCATGGCAATTCCGGCTGCCCATGAAACCTTGGATGAGCATGAACAGTTTGGGCACCGATATGTCGGATATCTAGTGGATATCCAGGGTGTGTTGATTTATCATGCAGGAGATACCGTCGTTTATCCTGGTTTGGTTGAAAGGTTACAGGCACATTCGATAGATATCGGGATGGTGCCGATCAACGGGGGAGATGCCTTCCGCCGAAACGACGGGATCGTTGGGAATATGGGTTTTCGGGAGGCAGCGGAGCTTGCCGCGTCATCGGGATTCGATCTGACCATTCCGATGCACTACGATATTTTCCCTTGGAATGGAGAGAAGCCGGGGTATTTTGTGGATTATTGTTATGAGAACTATCCCTATATGAAGACCAAGGTGATGGCACGGACCGAGCGTTTGATTTATGTAAAAGATTAATAGCGAAAGGTATCCGAATCGAGCTCGGTGGAATTTTTTTCAAATGCAGGACAGCAAGTCCGCAATTTTTCGAAATGGCAAGCATATAAATGAGACATGCCCTTATAAATGGAGATGGGGAAATGGTGTCATTTCGAAAACATGTCATTATCGTGATCGGTAGTTTTCTGATCGCGATGGGGACCAATTTTTTTCTTGTCCCGCATAAAGTTTTGGATGGTGGAGTTATCGGCATCGCTCTGATAGCTAACTATGTGTTTGATCTACATATCGGATTCGTCATCATTTTGTGCAGCATTCCCATGTTTATCGCAGCCTGGATATTAAATCGCGAAATTTTTTACAATAGTCTGTCAGGCATGCTGATATCTTCATTTATCATCGATCTGCTTTCACCGCTGCAATCGGATTTTTTGCGATTTTTTGCCCCGAATGTCATCCTGAGCGCGCTCCTGGGCGGGGCTTTGATCGGAGCCGGACTTGGATTTATGCTAAGACACAATGCAAGCACGGGCGGAACGGATCTGCTGGCGCATTTCCTGGCTAAATATTTGCCGTTAAATGTAGGCGTCATTATTTTGCTGATGGATGCCGTGATCATTGGTTTCGGAGGTTTCCTGCTGTCTGGAAGCACCTTCATGTATTCTGTTCTGACGATCGTAGCGGGCGGCTTTACGACAGGAATGTTCACTCAGAAGCGTTGGTTCAAAAAGAGACGGATTAAATAAACAGACAAGCCTATCAAGTCGACTCTTGATAGGCTTGTCTGTTTATGAAAATAGCGATATTCGGAGAAATCCTATACGAAAACCGTACAGCATTTTTTATCTTTGCGATTGAGCTTCCTTAAAGGCGTTGATATATGCGCGTGCCTTTTCTGTTATCAGATTGAAGTCACCGCTCTTCAGTGCGTCCTTGGTCAGATCCGATCCGATCCCGACCGCAAACGCGCCGGCCTTGATCCATTCATGCAGATTGTCCAGATTTACGCCTCCGGTTGGCATGATGTTGGCCTGCGGGAGCGGACCCTTCAGAGATGGAATGACGGATGGAGAGTACAGATTGCCCGGGAAGAGCTTGATGACATCGACGCCAAGCTCAAGAGCGGCAACGATATCATGAACGGTTACGGCGCCCGGCATAACCGGGATGCGGTAACGATTGCTGAGCATAATCGTATCGCGGTCGAAGCCCGGCGAGACTACAAACTCAGCACCGGCAAGAATGGTGATTCGAGCTGTTTCAGCATCGAGAACCGTGCCTGCGCCAATGATGGCATAGTTATCCGCTTGCGGATCTTTAGAGGAGTACATTCTGGCCAGCGTCGTAATGGCTTCGGTAGCGAACGGTACGGTCATGGTTACTTCGATAATCTTGATACCGCCTTCAATCGCACGTTTGGCAATCTCGACAACCTCTTCGGGGGAATCTCCGCGAAGGACAGCGACGACACCCGCATGATGAATTTGTTCGATCAGTCTTAGCTTTTTCATGTTACACACTCCTTCTCGTCTATGAATGGATTAGAAAGATGGCTCGTTTAAAGAACAGGAGTTAACGCTCGATATGAGCAGCATTTCCGCGCCGCTGTTGTACCTCTTCCCAGGTCGGAAGTGCTTCCCAATCACCCGGCGCTTGGATCACCAGCGAACCGGTTAAGCCGCCCAGCGAGAGAGCCTCTTCGGGTGTCCAGCCCTTGGCGATACCGGCAAGGAAACCAGCACAGAAGCCGTCGCCTGCCCCCACGGTGTCCACCACTTGATCCACCTGTTCAAAGGGAAGGGAGTAGGTGTGGCTCTTGTGGACAATGACATTGCTCCCATTGAAACTTTTGATAACGGACATTGCGGGAAGCTGTCGCAGACGATCCAGGATCGCCTGCTCGTCCTCTGTTTCGAACAGCAGCTTGCATTCATCATAGCCCGGAAGAAAATAATCACAGGCTTCCGCAAGCTCCAGCAATACAGGGCGAGCTTCCTCAATATTCCATAGCTTGAGCCTGAGGTTAGGGTCAAAGCTGATCAGGACGCCATGCGCTTTGCATACGGAAATGACATGCCGTATCGTCTCCAGGCAGCTGCTGCTTAGAGCTGCGGTGATGCCTGTAAAATGAAGGATGCGGGCATTGGCTATGTATTCGGAGTCTACATGGTCCGGCGTCATGTGACTGGCCGCGGAGCCTTTACGGTAGTAATAGACGGAGGATTGACCGCGAACGTTCTGGCGCAGCATAAGTCCGGTCGGTGCAACATCCGTTTGTCTGGCGGCGGAAATGTCGACACCTTCTCCTCGAAGCGTTTTCAAAATACCGGTTCCGATCGGATCGTTACCGAGTTGACCGAACCATCCGCTGCTGCAGCCAAGCCTGGAAAGTCCGATGGCGAGATTGCTTTCGGCACCGCCGAAGGATTGTGCCATGCTTCCTCCTTGTCCTATGCCCCGTGTGCCTTCCGGATATAGTAATCCCATCGATTCACCGAACGTGATGACATCGATAGGACGCGTAGCATTCTTCATAGAATCTACCCCCTTATATTCAGTTCTCCGTTATTATCACTTTACCCTGATGGGGAGGATAACTCAATAATAAATAACACAATATAAACAAACTCCTATCAGGGTAGGATAGGAGGTATGCATGGGTTTACATGTTATGGAGCAAACAAAAAACTAATGGTTAGAAACCTTTATACTGAGGCTCTTCCTGTTCAAGCTGCTGAACCCGCTGGGTCACTTGGTCCACGACTTGTTGTGTTTGTTGTGCTGCCGCCGTAAACAAATCTTTGGCATTTTGATCTTGCGTGGACAGTGCAAATTGCTCAAGGCTGGCCTGGGCGCTTTTTAAGGATGAGAGACATGTTTTGACGTCTGATGCTACGGTCATTGGTTTTTATCACTCCTTTCATGCGTAATAATGTACGCATTTTGCAGAAGAACATGCATGGAGCATGGGCTGGGAAATAATGGTGTGATTTCTAAAGGGATATTTGACAATAATCTATAGAGTGATCATCAAGTCAAGACATCAAATAAGGAGGCTTTATTGTGGCCCAATGGTTGGAAATTGTACTTAGAACCTTATGTGCTGTGGTTGTGTTGTTTCTGATGACAAAACTGCTGGGCAAACGGCAGGTTACGCAGCTTTCTTTTTTTGAATATTTAACGGGGATTACGATCGGCAGCTTGGCGGCTTATATCTCCTTGGATCTTGATGCGAACTGGTATTTAGGATTAGTAGCGCTGGGCGTATGGGTAGCCTGTTCATTACTTATTGAAGTCCTGTCAATCAAGAGCAAAAAGGCCAGGGACTTTATCGATTTTAAGTCGACCGTGCTCATCAAAGATGGCAAGATATTAGAAGATAATTTAAAGAAAGAAAAGCTGTCTGCCGATGAGTTAATGCAGCAGTTGCGGCAAAAGAACGTATTTCAGGTCGCTGACGTGGAATTTGCCATCATGGAGTCAAGCGGAGAGATTAATGTTCTGCAGACGCGTGAGAATCTGCCTTTAACTCCTAAAGATCTTGGTATCCAGGTAGCGCCGGAAAAGCCCGGACAGGTTGTCGTCATGGATGGTGAAGTCATGGATGAACCGCTGCGCGTCGCAGGCTTCAATCAGGGATGGCTGGTGGAAGAACTGGACAAGCAGGGCGCTAAGATCAAGGATGTATTTCTCGCCCAGGTAGACACTTATGGACAATTAACCATCGATTTGTATGATGATCAGATTCAGGTTCCCCAAAATGAGGAGCGGAAACTGCTTTATGCGAATTTGAAAAAATGTCAGGCGGATTTGGAGTTGTTCAGTCTCAGTACGAAGAGTAAGAAGGCAAAGAAAATGTATGAGGAAAGCTCCAAACAGATCGAGAAAATTATAGCCGAGGTAAAGCCAATCCTAAATACTTAATTTGGGAGCCACCGAGTCATAATTCCGTAAAAATCGGAATAGGATATTTTTGTGTATTACAAAAGGAGCCGGTTGCCGCCGACTCCCCGCACAGCAGATCATCACCTGCAAGGTGGATATTTGCTTGCAACCAGACGTAAGAAATAGATTCATCTGTACAAGGGACGGGTCTATTTCTTATTATGGAAGGCAAGGATCGAGACGACCAGAGTGGCGAACGATATCATTAAAGCCAAAGCTTCATTCACGCCCATGCCTATCACCTCCTGCTGCCACCCTGCCAGCTGGTCTACTGTACTATATAATATGCCAATTGCTTACAATAAAAGAACCTTTTTGTAGGAAGCGCTTTCATAAAATGTTGATTTTTTGACGAGATAAATATGTATATACTTCAAGTAGGTTTGATCGAGAGGCTAAGAGAGCGGCAAATGCAGCTCTCTTATTTCGTTTTCATTAGGATATCGATACAGTTTCAAGATTCAAGCGGGTTTATGATTGGCTTTAGGTTTTTGTTTACGCTTGGGTTTGCGTTTGCGGAACAGGGAGACAATCCAGTAGAAAATAGGGATAAACTCCATAAGAATAAAGAACATCGCCATCCCGAAAGAATTGAAGTCCTGGAGAAAGAGGATCGGATTTTGGGAATATTGAAATGCAATCACGATAGCCGTTCCCCCAATGATGGCAATCAGCGGCCCATCCATTTGCTTCAGATGAAGCAGTTTGGCAAGACATCTTACACTTACATGGATGAGAAAGGCGCTATGGAAAATCATCGAACTGCTCCATAATCCGATGATAAGCGGATCAGAATTGCCAAGAAACCCACTGGCTGCACGCATTAATTCAACAAGTGGATATTGCATCTCCCGCCCTAAATAAGGGCCGAAATTCAGTAAAGCCGAGGCCCATTGGAGCAATATGCCTATAGTTACCAATATCCCTGATGCGGCGAGGTTTCGAAACGATTTCCGATTAAATTGGATATAGGGAGCGAGAAAGAGGAAGACGATCCATTCCGCAAAGAATGATAAACAGAACAAGGCATCCTTAACTGCCGACTCATAATTGTGATGCCTGACCATCGCAATCATCATATCAAAATGGGCTTCCTTGAAGAAAAACATGTTCATGGACACGATCGCAAGGACAATGACGAGAAACAGCCCGTCCGAAATATAAATCATCGTCTCCATGCCCCATCTGGCGGTGATCATAACAACCAGACCCACGATCAGGAGCACGAACCATTGAGGAGACTCCCGCATGTAATTGGTGTCGAAGAATAAGGTGAAGCTTTCGATATCCATTCCTATGTAATTGATCGACCAGAAGAAAACCAAAGCGACGACCGGGATATGAATCCATTTGCTGACAAGTTTACTGCCGAAGTCGATCCAGGGTTTCCGAGTATCCCACAGCGCGAGTTTTACCGTAAACCACAGGAAGATTAAACTCATGGCATAGCCTCCGAGAATCGCAGCCCATCCTAAATAAGCAGAGTTCCATAATAAGGGACTGATCAGAAATCCGGTAGGTATGGCGTTAAGGTAGACAAATCCGAAACGGAACAGCTGCCAGGGAGTATTGCGCATGTTGGGTTCGTACATCCTTTCCGTTATTGATTATAGCCCTCTGTAAAAGTACGCCGATAGGTGTTTACATTATATGTTTTCAAGCCAACCGAACAGCAGCATAATCAGATGGTTGGGGGTCAGCCGCTCGTAAGAATACAAGGCGAATAAATTCCAGACGGTAAACGCAAGAATTAGAAGGAGAACCGTCCATTTTTCACGAGGTGCTTTTGCCTTTTTCTTCGCGAAATACCATTCCACCAAGGAGTATACGAGGAACAGAAGAGCGAGCATGGGCATGCCTCCTTACTTGGGATTCATTTTAAGCACTGACCCGAAGTTTCGAACTTTGATGTCGGTAACCACCTGAATCTCAACTTCATTTTTGTAATAATCGGGCCAGTTGGCACTAACCTCGTGCCAATGATCCGGATAGTTCCAATCGACCAGCATGCCAAGCTGCAGGATGTCTGCTCCCGTTTGTTGCGATGTACGAAGAGCCTTCCTTAAATGTCCGGCGATTTGATCATTGAGCTCACGCTCGATGAGCTCTTTCACCTGAGGGGTATCAAGCTGCTTCTGCTTTTGTTTGTATATGACATCACCCGTTCCGTATAGTTCTACCGTAAATACCGGATGACCCGAATCCATGCGAACGGACTTCTTGGAGCTTGATGTGATGATAAACACGCTTGCTTTCTCGCTATCACTCCATTGAACAGTATACAGAGGACCTTTTACTTCGTTTACTGCCCAACTGACAGCAAGCGACTCCTTCATCGGGAGTGTGGCCACGAGTTTATGATGACGGAAAAGCGCCGTGCCCTGAATGCCTGCCCAGGGTTTCAGTTTCTCTTGCTCAGCCACCATAGGCTTCAAGCCTGCTGACAAATAGTTCAAGGCATAACCCTGATTGGCTGATTCGGCATAGAGGCAGTCCTTTAAGTTTGTTGTGATCATGTTGTGTTGGTCCGCAAAACGGATGAGCACCTCCGAGGGCATCTGCTCAAAGATTGGCGTCAGCTCCGCCACTTTTTTGGCGTCTCCTGGCGCGACCATTAAATAAGTGCTCAGGTTGGTTGTCGGTTCTCGCTGCAGCCAGTCCGTAAGCTCCTCTAATCCCGCCTCGGCGTAGCTTTTACCGACAACAACGACCTTGGTGTGACTGAAGTCAAAACGTCTGGAAAGATCCCGTTGAATCAGGTGCAGGGCATCCTGCACGGTACCGGATGTCTTGGTTACCATCGCATAAGGGTCGCCACCGCCTTTGCCGCCTGCTTGGCTCCCAGACGTGAGCCGATTTGGCAGGGGGGCACTAATCGTAACTTCTACGGTGTCTTCTTGCTGACCTTTATTCACATACATGGCGAATACAAAGGTTTGTTCATTGATTTCAACCTTGGTCATCGTGAAACCGCAACCTGTCAACAGAGTCAGGGGAAGCACTAATTTGAATATGTTAAACAATTTGAGTAGAGGCATTATGGCTTTCTTCTCCTTAAATTGTTGGATGACGCATAGGTCTTAGGCCGTTTCTTCATCAGCATGGATGGCGCCCGCAAGAAGGTATCCTTCCATTCCGATAACACAAGCGGTGCAATGGGCTGTAAATATGGCGTATTAAACGACTTTAGGGAAGCCAAATGCCCATACACAAGGAAGGCAGCCGCAAATACGCCAATGAGGCCGAGTGTCCCCCCGAGAATGAGAATGGGGAACCGCAGGAGGCGGAACGCAAGCCCGAGCTCGAAGTGCGGAATGATGTAAGAAGCAATACCGGTTATGGACACCACGATGACCATCGGGTTGGATACCACACCTGCTTCTACTGCTGCCTGTCCAATGACGATGGCGCCGATAATAGATATGGTCTGCCCGACGGGCTTCGGGATCCGGGTGCCGGCTTCCCGCAACGCTTCGAAGGTCAGCTCCATGATCAGCGCCTCCATTAAAGCGGAGAACGGAATATTTTCTCGCGATGCCGCAAGGGTGATCAGCAGATCGGTTGGTATAATAGATGGTTGAAACGTGGTGATCGCCACATATAACGAAGGCATTAGTAATGAAATAACCGCGAACACGAACCGGACGATCCGAATCCAACTGGAGGAGAAGAAGCTGTGATAATAATCCTCGGAGGATTGCAGCAGGGAAAATAAAGTGACGGGCACGATAAGTGCCGACGGCGTTCCATCCTGCATGATGCCGACCCTGCCTTCAAGCAAAGAAGCGGCTACGGAATCCGGTCGCTCCGTGTATTGGAACTGTGGAAACGGGGATTTCACGCCCTCCTTCATTTGTTCGGACAAGGTGCTGATCCCGAAGGTGCCATCGATGGATATGCTATTCAGCCGACTGTCCACTTGAGCGACAACTTCGGGTTTGCATAAGCCGTCGATATACACCATATATACGGCGGTCTTGGAATAGTCACCAATCTGATAACGCACAGTTTTGAGATCCGTATGCTTGATTTTATGCCGGAGCAGGGATAAATTCGTGCCAATGTCTTCGATAAAGGCTTCCTGCGGCCCGTTCACCACCAGCTCGTTCTGGGATTCCGATACCGCCCGTTTCTGATACAATGCGATGTCGAATAGATAAGCTTCTGCCAACTGCTCCACAACCACTACGGCTGTGCCTTCGACAATCATATTAGCAATATACTCCGCCGAGGAAGAGCGCTGAAATGGAACCGACAGTATATCCCCACGATCCATACGGTCAATGAAGTCGTTAAAATTATGCTGAATCAACGAGGCTTCCTTAATCAGCGGTTTAACGATATGTTCGTGCAAAGTGCTGATATCTACGATGGATTCAATGTAGATGACGGAGCAAGTCGATCCATGGACACGTAAGGATTGATAGATGACGTCCTCGCAATTCGTAAGCCGTTCTTTAACAGGGTCAAGCAGTATGTGCTGCGCCTTCGGTTTCATTTTCGTTCTCCCCTCCTTTGCCGGTACGTAGTAAAGGCTCATCCTTTTTAGAATGCCGTAATATTAGCAACTTATACCGGATTTTCCAGAGAAACCGGTCAGGGACTGAAGAAGAGTTGAGATCCGGCAGGGACAGAACAACTTAATTCTGAAAAATAAAAAAGCGCCTGGGATGAGGGTTCCAGGCGCTTTTCAATGTGAGTTTTTTAATTAAGACTTCGATTTACCTCTTCGAACGGATTTTTTGATTTTGTGAAGCAAGGGTCTGCGGTAAAAGGAGAGCAAGATGCGCAGTAAAATATAGAGGATCAATGTAGAGAGGATGCTATTGATGAGGGCACCGACAAGAAAGTTGACGCCCATATCGCCTAATCTGCCAAAATGGTTCGTCTCAATCCTATAATCCGTCTCAGGGACAGGTACCGAGAGAGCATCTTCGATTTCAAAGGTTTTGGGAAATGTGGTGAACAGATGCACAAATACTCCGATTCTATAGTTTAAATAGAACAGGATCGGCCACAAGACGGAGCCTGCCGAAGCTGCAAGGAAGGCGGAAGGGATGTTAGCCCGAACCATGCGAGCGAGCAGCGGAGCCAGTAGCAGATCAATGCCGAAGGTTGGATACCAGCAAGGGAAGAAGCCAACGGCAAAACCGAGCGCAATTCGATGATCGCTATTTTGCATGCGGAGAGTCCGGAGAATATAGTATTTCAGTCGTCGAATGTATTTATGAAGCAAAACCGTCTCCTCCTGCAAGTACTAAAAACAATAATGAAGCGATTGGAACCCCATATCGAATCGTAGGGATTCTATTTATAGTAGTAAGAACTTTCAAGAATTATATAGCAGTGCTTGTAAAGCGTCAATCGATGAAAGAAGAAAATGATGTGCGTGAAGTATTACTTTGACATGCATAGTAATATGCGTTATATTATTCCCATTCCTATTCTGTTAAGGAGGTCCGGGGATTTGATTGAATCCTTACATAACAGCGATTTGATACGTGGAAATATTGATACCTTTATTTTGCGTGTGTTATCGGACGGAGATAATTACGGTTATCAGATCATTAAAGAAATCTCGCTGCGAAGCGGGAATCGATTTGAGCTGAAGGAGCCTACATTGTATTCCAGTCTGAGAAGGTTAGAGAAACAGGGACTGATCCTATCCTATTGGGGCGAAGAAACCCAGGGCGGAAGGCGCAAATATTACACCCTCAGCCAGGAGGGACAGGGGCGCTTGCGGCACAATCAGGAGGAGTGGAAGGCTGCGCGCGAGATTATTGATGTTCTGATCGGAAACGGAAAGGAGCTGACAGACAATGACCAACAGGCATGACTTAGAGATCTTTGTGGACCGCCTATTTGCGAATCAACGCAAAACCAAGGAAGTGGTAGAGCTGAAGAATGAGGTTCTCAGTAATTTGGAGGCTCGGGTTACGGATTATATGGAGAATGGGATGGAATATCAATCGGCCATCAGTCTGGCCATCGATAACATCGAAGATATTGAAGCCCTCATTGACGATAATCAAAAAGTTTACAGCTACCGTTTCCGCTATGAACTGGTTCAGAGCGCGCTTATTTATTCCTTGCTGGCGTGGATCGTCACGATCCCGGCCCGATTTTTGCCAAGCGGTATAGGGGTGAACACCCTTCTGCTATGTCTCGTTGTCTTATCCGGTGCGGTGTATCTTTCCATGTCACGGCATCTGAAACGGTATGAGAAGCAGACAGCTGTGATCAACGCAGGCAAATTGGCCAAATGGAGCAAAGGGGCATGGTGGCTGTGGTCGATATTTATCGTAGTTGTATCGATGTACTCCTTCCTGATTCAATATGGCAGCGATCTATGGTTTGGGCGAGAATTGCGGATCGATGGGCCCTATTCGTTCTACGTGACCGTCATGCGATATGCCATCCCGATGACGTCGGTCATCATTCCGCTGCTTGTCCAAAAAGCTTGTAAATTAACTCTTCAACTTGAGGTGAATGAACCATGAGCAAAAAAAATGGGTTGATCGTTATACTGCTGCTTATCGGCGTAGTGGGTATGGCTGCACTGGAGGGTTTCATCAAGCCCAAGGCAGACGAACAGGCCGTTCAATATGAAGCGGAGCAGAATGATCCGTTGACGCATGATATCCGGAATTCGTTAAGCTTTGCGAGCCCGTATATGGGGAATGCCGGGAACCTGATCAATTTGAATGCATCGCTTCCCATGCGTGACATCGAACGTACATTTCAGCTGTACCCGGAGGAATTGACGGCCGAGATCCGATTCCAGGCCAGGGCCGGCGATCTGCAAGAGGAAAAGCTGAAGCAGCTGCTGGTCTATAATTCCACTGCTAATTTTGCCATGATTGATAATTTGGAGAAACTGATATTCGCCTTTGATGACCAAACCTTCACCATTAGGCGGGATGAGGTGGAGTCGTGGTTTGGCAATCAGGTCACACTTGCTTCACTACGGGATGCCGGGACATGGGAGAAGGAGGTTCAATCCCGTCTTGATGATATGAAGTTTGTCGGTGATTACGTAGAGAACCTGGTTGAGCGTAAGTTTCTGTAGAGGTGAAGCTTTAGAAGAGATAAAGCGAAGGGGAGTATAGAGATGGGTGCGGAGCGACGCCAATTAAGTCTGGGTGCTTTTCTAATGAATTATGGCCATCATATTGCCGCTTGGCGGCATCCTGGTTCGGCGGGGGTCGGAGCCGTGGATTACGATTTCTATAGGCGCTGCGCTCAAGCAGCCGAACGCGGGAAATTCGATATGGTATTCCTTGCGGACAACAACTCGATTCCGTTGATCGAGGATTTGCGGACGAATGTCAGCTTTCTTCAGCCTGAAGCGCTGACCATG
This sequence comes from Paenibacillus sp. LC231, assembly GCF_001860525.1. Taxonomy (NCBI): domain Bacteria; kingdom Bacillati; phylum Bacillota; class Bacilli; order Caryophanales; family Paenibacillaceae; genus Paenibacillus; species Paenibacillus sp. LC231. The sequence goes on from NZ_JFOM01000002.1 coordinate 66,022, forward strand.
CTCAGCAGTCTGGCCGGCGTCACGGAGTATGTTGGATTAGCCGGCACGGCATCTACCACATTCAACGAGCCCTACGCATTGGCAAGGCGCCTGTCCACGCTGGATCATATCAGTGGCGGCAGAGCCGCGTGGAATGTGGTGACCTCCACGAAGGATGCCGAGGCGCGCAATTTCGGCTCGGTGGAATTAATGGAGCATGGAAAGCGATATGAACGGGCGGAGGAGTTTCTGCGGGCTGTGATGGCATGTTGGGACAGCTGGGAGGACGATGCCCTTGTGTTGGATCGGCAGAGAGCTGTTTTTGCGGATACCACCCGGATTCATCGGGTTCATCATGAAGGAGCATTTTTCAGGGTGGAAGGCCCATTGAACATGCCCAGATCTCCGCAAGGCAGGCCCGTTATCATTGAAGCTGGAACCTCGGCAGCGGGAAGGAGGCTGGCCGCCCAAACAGCCGATGTTGTGTTCACGGCCTGTGAGAGTAAAGAAGATGCGATAAGGTATTACCGCGAGTTTAAGGAGTTGCTTAAGGAGTATGGACGGGAAGGGGGAGAGGTGAAGGTTCTCCCGGGATTGCTGATCTTCCTCGGAGAGAGCGAAGCCGAGGCTTTGGCGTATCACCGGGCATTCAGCGAGCTGATCTTGCCAGAAGCAGGGGTAAAATATCTATCTCAATTGCTGAATGCGGATTTGACTGAATATCCGGTAGACGGTCCGCTACCTGATCTGCCGAGGGAAGGGAACAGCAGCCGGGCGATTATGATTATGGATATGGCCGCGAAATCAGGCATGAGCATTCTGGAGCTTGGCAGGCATTACGCGGTCGCCAGAGGTCATATGACGATGATCGGAACCCCGCAGCAGATTGCCGATCGGATCGAGGATTGGTTTCGAAGCGGGGCTTGCGACGGATTCAACATTATGGCCCCTTTGCTTCCGAGTGGTCTCGAACAGTTTGTGGATAGCGTAGTGCCGCTGCTCCAGCAGCGCGGACTGTTTCGCGAGGACTATACAGGCAGAACGTTACGGGACCACCTTGGTCTCAACCGGCCGGAAACCCAACATGAAAAATAATTGACGACAAAATTAGACGGTGCTATAATCCTACTTAACATATTGGAAAAAATAGGATTTATGCATATTCTACCGGACAGCCGGAGATGCATCCTTGGATCAACTAGTGATCCGAGGTGTGTCTTCGGCTGTCTTTTTTATGAATCTTATGAGGAGGCTGCAATGTATGAAGTATAGACCACTGGGCAGAGCGGGAGTTCAAGTGTCGGAGGTGAGTCTCGGGACCATGGCTTTCGGGCGTTGGATCGATGAGAGGGCTTCGGCCGCTGTATTGGATGTGGCGCTTGCTTCTGGAATCAATCTGATCGACACGGCTGACGTATACGGCACGGGTATGGATAACGGGAACGTAAATCAGCTTGGGGAGTCGGAAGAAATTCTGGGAAGGCTGCTGAAGGAGCGAAGACAGGGCATTCTCCTGGCTACGAAGCTGCATAACCGGACCGGGCCCGGCATCAATGACCAAGGCCAAAGCCGTTATCATATTTATCGCGCGCTGGAGAACAGCCTTGTCCGGCTCCAAACGGAGTATATCGATCTTTATCAAGTGCACCGGTTTGATGAGCTTACCCCGCTGGAAGAGACGCTGGAGGCGCTCACGGATCTTGTGCGACAAGGCAAGGTCCGCTATATCGGCTGCTCGAACTACGCTGCCTGGCAGCTGGCCAAAGCTCATGGCATTAGTGCGCTCCATGGTCTTCGCAGGTTCGAAAGCGTACAGCCGGAATACAGTCTCATTACAAGAGATATTGAACGTGAATTAATTCCCTTTGCCCAGTCCGAGCACGTTGGGGTTATCGTGTACAGCCCTCTGGGTCGGGGCATATTGTCAGGGAAGTACCGGGCGGGGGAAGCTCCCCCATCGGACTCGCGCCTTGCTGCAGGCGAACAGAGACTGCAATTGCTGCTGAACCAGCGGCATGCGCTTTCCATTGTAGAAGCGATCCGGCCGCTGGCCGAGCAGCGGGAATGGACGCTTCCGCAGTTCGCCCTGAACTGGGTGCTTAGCCGCCCGGGCATCACGTCAGCCATTGTCGGAGCATCCAGGCCGGAGCACATTGCAGATACCTTGGAATACTCGGATGAGCGGCTGACAGAAGAAGAACTGAAGGAAATTGATCGTTTATCGGAGGAAATCCGTGGATAAAGCAGATATAGCGAGATACCTATACGGCACGATAATGATCAATCGTAACCAATATGGATCAGGAAGGTGACACAACTATGAGTTCAAAACGTCGTCAATTGCATCTTGGATTGTTTTTATTCGGGACAGGCTATCATCCCGCGGGCTGGAGACTGCCCGAAGGCAAAACGGACGGGGCTTACGATCCCCAGTTCCTGAAGGAAGTCGCCCGGAAGCTTGAAAAGGCCAAGTTCGATTTCTTCTTCCTGGGGGACCGATTGGCCACGAGCGCGGACATGCAGTATTTATTCCCCTCCCAAATGACGCGGCTGGAGCCGTTTACGATGCTGTCCTATCTGGCGGCGGCAACGGAAAAAATCGGTTTGATCGGCACGGTGAACACCACCTATGCCGAGCCTTACAACATCGCACGCTTCACGGCATCACTGGATCATCTTAGCCAGGGCCGTGCCTCATGGAATGTTGTGACGGGCTCCGATCCGCGGGCAGCGCTGAATTTCAGCCGGGAGAAGCATTGGGATAACGCCAAGCGGTACGACTACGCCGAGGAATTCATCGAAATTGTCAGCGGGCTGTGGGACACCTGGGAGGACGACTCCCTACCGCGGGATAAAGCAAGCGGCGTATTCGCCGACGGAAGCAAGGTGCACGCTCTGGATCATGTCGGCGAGCACTTCTCCGTTGCGGGTCCGCTGAACATTCTGCGCCCGATACAGGGGCAGCTTCCGTTGATCACGGCTGGAACCTCCCTGCGCAGCCAAATGCTGGCGGCCAAATATTCCGACATGGTCTTCACCGGAATGAATGTGAAGGAAGTTGCCGTCAAATTTTACAAGGGTGTGAAAGGCCGACTGCCGGAGTATGGAAGGGCAGTTTCGGATTTGAAAGTTCTGCCGGGGCTGGTTCCGATCGTGGGCCGGACGGAGGAAGAAGCACGGGCCAAATATACGGAGCTGAATGAACTGGTTGTGACCGATTACGATCTGGGTCCGCTTTCGGATAAGATCGGGATCGATCTAAGAGGATTCTCACTGGAGGATCCTCTGCCGGATGTATCGGCTTCGGAAACGGCCTTACACTGGGCCGACTTGGCCAGAGCGGCCAACGGGCGCGAGGATATTACGATCAGGGATCTGTTTTATTTCTTTACCGTCACGGTCCGCGGGCATCTGCTTGTTGTCGGCAGTGCGCAGCAGGTGGCGGATATCATCGAGGAATGGTTCCGGGATGAAGCGGCCGATGGATTCAATGTGTGCCCGCCTTATATGCCGGGTGGACTGGATCTGTTCCTGGAGCTGGTGGTACCCGAGCTTCAGCGTCGTGGCTTATTCCGCATCGAATATGAAGGCAGCACCTTCCGGGAGCACTTGGGACTAAGCCGCCCGGGGAACCGATATGATCTGATTGCGAAGGGGTGAGCCTGATGGGAACGAGGCATGCCAGGAAATACCGCGGTATCTGGGCGGGGCAGGCGGCTTTGCTGCTGATCATATTGGGGATTTGCGAGCTTCTGGTTCGCACGGAGATCGTCAGCAGCCTGTATCTGCCTGCGCCTTCCCAGGTATTCCGTGAGCTGTTCAAACTGTTCGGTGACGGGGAGATTTGGAAGCACCTGTACGTGACGCTGGCCGAATTCGTTGCGGGCTACGGCATTGCCGCCATTGGCGGTTTGGCCGTCGGCATGGCTCTGGTGCTGATCCCTTGGGCGGAGCAGTTCTTCCGGCCGTATCTTTCGGCGCTGATGGCGATTCCGAAGGTTACGATCGTGCCGCTGCTTGCGCTCTGGCTCGGGATCGGAGTTACGCATAAAATATCGATTGTATTCCTGTTCTGTTTCTTTACGATCACGGTCAATACGATGACTGGGATCAAACAGACGGCGGATAATCACCTGAAGGTCGCCCAAGTGTTCGAAGCCACGCGGTATCAGACCATCATGAAGGTGATTTTGCCATCGGCTGCGCCGACCATTTTTGCGGGTCTTCGTTTATCGGCTGCAACCGGACTGGTTGGGGCTCTGTTCGGGGAGATGCTGGCGTCGAAGGATGGCCTTGGCAATATACTCGTGAAGGCGACATCGCTGTATAATACCGCGCAGGCCTTTGCCATTGTAGCGCTGGTTACCGTCGTATCCGTACTTATTATTTCATTGATCGATTTGTTGGAACGCAATGTGTTTTTGAAATGGAAATCATCATAATCCATCAGAAAGAGCGTCACATACAAGGGGAGAGATTCATATGTACAGAAGAAAAATACGTCCATACATCATAGCGCTTGCGGCGTTATGGTTAATCGCCATAACGGCCGGCTGCGCAAGCGGCACGGATAGCGGCAAGGGAGCAACCCCCACAGAGGCCGGAGAAAGCGCTGCGGGAACCAAGCTGGAGAAGATCCGTTACGCGCCGCTTAGCGGCGTTAGCGGATTGGCGGTGTCCTTCGGGGCGGAGAAGGGATTCTTTGAGGAGGAAGGACTCGACGTCGAGTTCATTACCACCAAGGACCCGATAGCCGGTCTGACCAGCAAGGACATTGACGTGGTTGACGTAGCCACGACGACAGCGATTGTGGCAGCGGGCAAGGGTGCTCCCGTCAAAATCGTCTCCTCCATGTTCCGGACCAAAGGACCGTTCTACCTGATTGCCTCGCCGGAGATCAAGACGGTGGAAGGCCTGAAGGGCAAGAAGGTGGGCATCGCCGTGTTTGGCAGCGGGCTGGAGGTGTATGCACGAGTCATTCTGAAGGAGCATGGCTTGAAGCCGGAGGATGTAACCTTCATTGCTAACAGCACGCATCAGGCGGCTTATGCGAGTTTGGAAACCGGACAGGTTGACGCCACCATCATCCATGAGCCGTTCGCTTCTCTCGCGGAGAAGCAGGGAAAAGGCCATATCATCGCTACAGGTTGGGATTATCTGCCGACCTTCCACACCGGAGTACTGGCGGCGCGTGACGGCATATTGAACGAGAAACCGGAATTGGTCGAGAAGCTGCTGCGGGCCTATTTTAAATCGCAGGAATATGCGAAGAGCCATCCTGACGAGTATAAGGCGTACTATCTGAACCATATCGAGATTGATCCCGAGGTGCTGGATCTGGCGCTGGAACGTGAAGAGGTGCTGTGGGAGAACAACCCGGACGTGGACATCAGCGCGCTGAACGATACTCAGCAGATTCAGAAGGAGTTAGGCTTCCAGGATGAGATTTACAAGGTGGAGGACATTCTGGACCTGAGGTTTATTCCGAAAAAATAAAGTGTGGCAGGAGGCGTTCATATGTCCGGATTTACGGTGGAAAATGTCTCAAAGGTCTATGACGGTGATCTTCCTACGATCTCGCTTCAACATATTAACTTGCAGGTCCGTGATGGCGAATTCCTGTGCATCCTCGGGCCGAGCGGCTGCGGGAAAAGCACGCTGCTCGAGCTGCTGGCGGGGTTGCAGCTTCCGACGGAGGGAGAAATTTTGCTGGATGGCGCGAAGGTTCAAGGACCCACGCGGAGCTCAGGTGTCGTATTCCAGGATGCATCCCTGTATCCGTGGCGTACCATCTCGCAGAATGTCGGCCTTGGGCTGGAGCTCGCCGGCATGAAAAAAGCGGAGCGGCAAACGCTCGTAGACAAATATTTGAACATGGTCGGTCTGCAGGGATTCGGTTCCAAGTATCCCCATCATCTGTCGGGAGGCATGCGGCAGCGGGCAGGGATCGCTAGGGCGCTTGTAAGCAGCCCCAACATCCTCCTGATGGACGAGCCTTTCGGCTCGGTGGACCATTTGACCCGGCTTCAGCTCCAGCAGGATCTGCTCCGCATATGGCAGGAGGAGAAGAAGACGGTGGTGTTTGTGACCCACGACGTATCCGAAGCCGTTTTTCTTGCAGACCGGGTCGTCCTGCTATCCCCGCGTCCCGGGCGCATTCACCACATTTTCGACATTCCCCATGAGCGTCCGCGCAAGCGGGAGGATGTCGGTCTCCTGAAGATTCAGAACGACATCTACTCTGCGATCTATGACGTAAAGACAGAAGAGGATTTGGAGTTTACGATTTAAAAACAGCCGCTGGAAATCAGAAGGGATGTGGAGCTATTGTCAAATCTCGTAAGCAAGGAATGGGTGCTGAAGCAGCTGGAGTCGAACCCGGATCAGCTGGTTATCGCGGATGTCCGATTCAGCCCGGGCAATGAGGGATACGGCCTCGAGGCTTATCAGCGTGAACATGTGCCCGGGGCTGTATTCATTGATTTGAAAAAGGATCTGATGGATCCGCCAGGTGAGCATGGCGGCCGGAGTCCGCTGCCGCAACCGGATGAGCTGGCCAGGCGACTCGGCAATCTCGGAATCGATACAAATACGCCTGTCGTTGTCTATGACGATGACCTCCGCCCGGAAGGAGCGCGGTTATGGTGGATTTTGAAATACCTGGGCCACGGTTCGGCCTTTATATTGGATGGAGGTTTCGCAGGCTGGAAGTCAGCCGGATATCCGCTTATCTCGGGGAAAATCGAGGTGACGCCGCGCTCTTTCCAGGCAAGCGTGCAGGAGGATTGGCTGGCTGATGTGAACGAGGTAAGGGTGAAGCTTGGCGCAATTGGCGTGACCCTGCTCGATTCAAGGGACTGGAAGCAGTTCACGGGAGAAACGGCGCCGCTGGATCCGGTAGCAGGACATATTCCGGGGGCGGTGCACGCCTATTGGAAGGATGGGGTTGATGAAGACGGGACGCTGAAGGGAGCTGAGCGGCAGCGGGAGCGTTTTGCGGGAATAGATCCAGATCATGAAGTGATTGTGTACTGCGGCTCCGGGCTGTCCGCGTGCCCGAACGTGCTGGCTTTGCGAGAAGCGGGATACCGCAATGTGAAGCTGTATGCAGGCAGCTGGAGCGACTGGATCAGCTATAAGGAGAATGAGATTGCAGCAGGTGAAGCTTGATCATGCTGAGTTTACCTGAGTCAAGGTACATCTCGCAGATTTCCCCCGACTTGACGTAAGGTTTATCGACGGTATAGTTGAAATCATAATCGTTCGAAAATCACATGCGGCAAGGGGGAACACCGACCTTGATGATGGAATGTAAAAGTTTTATTGGCGCGCATGATGAACATTGGGAAGACGACGGCTTGAGGAGCCATCAGGAACTGGAGATCACGCTGATCATGGAAGGAAGCGGCCGCTTTTGCGCGCACGGCAGGGAAGCGAGAGTGGAGCCCGGAAACGTGGTTCTCATACCGTCTGAAGTGCCCCATTCGTTCCACGCTTTGTCTCCCATACGATTCGGCGTGCTCTTGGTCGACGGCATTCCGCCCGAGGTGAGAGAGCTGTTCGACAGGCTCATTCAGGATGACCGCACTCGTATTATTGCCTTATCCCATCTGGATCGGGACCGTTATGAACGGTTGTTTCGCGAATGGCTGAGAATCCATTCGTCCCCGTTGAAAGACCCGCTTCGGAATTATCTGGTTTGGGTGGAACTGTTGCTATTATTTCTGAGCGAACACTCCCATTCCGATCATCAAGCGTTGTCCATCTCGTTTATCGGCGACTTCATTCGTCAGCATATCCGGGATCCAATGCATGTCTCTACCCTGGCGGAGATGGCGGGACTGTCCGAGGACGGGTTTCGCAAGCAGTTTGCCAAAATATACGGCATGACTCCGAAGCAGTACCAGCAGCAATGCCGGCTTGCGGAAGCGAAATGGCTCCTAAGCTCCTCCGATAAAGACCTCCAGACGCTTGCTGAATCGGTCGGCTTCTCCCAGCTTCACTCGTTCTCGCTCTGGTTCAAAAAAATGGAGGGCTGCCCCCCATCGGAGTGGAGAAACCGGCAGCGCTTATATCATCACTGATTCGCTAACGATACACCTACCGCAAAGGCAGACGGGTTATGCGTAAATTTGGTTCGGTTTTCAGTAACGACTTCCTCTTCCGGATCCTCTAGGATAAGGATACTTGAAGCGTGAATGTTTTCGCTTCAGGTTGATCCTGACGGACAAGAAGGGGAGGTTCGCTATGAAGGTGACCATCGGACAACGGGAATTGGAGTGGGGTGGCAAATATCTCACGGAATTAAGAGACTGCAATGACATTCTGGAGGAACCGGGAGCGCTGCGAAATCGGCTGCAGGAGGATGGATATCTCCTGATTCGCGGATTCCATAAGCGGGATCAGGTCTTGAACGCAAGAATGGAGTTTTTGCGTAAGCTGGAGGCCATGGGCAGGCTGGATCCCCATGCCCTTGTCGAAGACGGCGTCATCGGAGCGGAGAATAAGAGCGGAATGTGGGGCGGCGGTACCGAGCAGTCGCAGCCCGACTTCCCTCAGTTTTTGGACGTTGTCAATTCGCCGGCGGTGCTGGACTTTTTTGGACGATTGCTGGGCGGACCCGCGATGACATACGACTATAAGTGGCCGCGCGCTGTCGCCCACGGAGGCAATACCGGCGCTCATTACGATGTTGTGTATATGGGCAGAGGCACGAAGAATCTGTACACCATGTGGACGCCGTTTGGGGACATCCCTCTTGAAATGGGAACGTTGGCGATGTGCCTAGGCTCCCAGCATTTTACGAAAATCAAGCAGACCTACGGGGAAATGGACGTTGATCGTGACAATATCGCTACGGGCTGGTTCTCCGAGGATCCCGTCGAGATTGTGGAACGTTACGGCGGGCAATGGGCGACGACCGCTTTTGAAGCCGGCGACGCCATTATATTCGGAATGTATATGATGCACACTTCGCTGAATAACAGCACCAACCGTTACCGTATCAGCGCGGATACCCGCTATCAGCTTGCATCCGAACCGGTGGATGAGCGATGGATCGGCCGCAAACCCAAAGGGCATTATGCTTGGGGACGCACACCCCAGAAGTCAGTTGCTGAAGCGCGCAAGGAATGGGGAGTATAAGCGATCGAATGGCTTAAACTCGGATTGCGAGTGGAGTACAACGCAAAAAAGAACGCAAAGCTCGTCGACCAGATCACTGGAGGCATGGCCATGAAGCCGTGCCTCTTTGTTGTTTTTATGCGGTGAAGGCAGGCGTATCATGCCAGGGTTCCAAGGTAGCAGGAAACATTTTTTGTGAGGGAGGGATATCGTGTGAAGGAAATGGTCTTCGAATATGCCGATATGAAGTACTCCATACCTTCGGATATGGAAAAAGGGGGTGGAATCTGGATTCTGCGTACAGGCCGGAACCGGGTCAAACCCCACTATTTCGTAGGCCCTAAAGTATCCGAAAATTATGCGCTGCATTTTGTTCTGAACGGAATGGTTTCACTGGCTTACGGGGACGAGGAGGTTACGCTGTCGGCAGGGGATGTCTTTTGCCTGTTTCCTCATACGAGGTACAGCTACTGGGAGCCGAACGGCCATCTCGAACCGGCGCTGCGCATGCAGTGGGTCGTTTTGGATGGAGGATTGACCGACATGGCTTTGAGCCGGATCGGGCTGCATGCGTGCAAGCCATATGTGCGTAACGCGATGAAGGGTGAGCTGCAGGCGGTGCTGGATCAAATGAACAGGTGCGTTGACAACGAAACCGTCGGAAACGAGTTTGCACGACAGAAATGGTTATACCGTCTGTTTGAGCTGCTGGCGGGTGCCGCGGTCCAAAAAGGGAGTAAATCGAACTGGCTTGAGCAAAGCGTCCATTATATGGATTCCCATTACATGGAGGGGATCACTGTTACGGATGTGGTCGAGCATGCCGGCGTACACCGGACGCATCTGTACTGTGAATTCATTCGAATGTACGGCATCAGTCCAAGCCATTATCTCATGAAGCTGCGGATGGAGCGGGCAGCGGTGCTGCTGACTGAAACCGATGTATCCGTCACGGAGGCGGCTTTTTCGCTGGGATACTCCAACCTCCACACGTTCTCGAGAGCATTTGCTAAATATCACCACGTGTCGCCTACCTCGTATCGGCAGCAGCATGTGCCGGTTCCGATTTAGTAGTACATAGGAGAGGATATGCATAACAAGACTGTAACAGGGAGAAGCAAAACCCTGCTGCAGTCTTTTCGCTTGGAAAGGCAGCAAGTGCCGTTAAATAGTGTCGTTTTATCCTTAAAATGGCTGAGATTTCCAAAATATTTGTGTGTACGATAGAATTGATCCACCATTCCCGGTGGTTATTACATCCATTTGATGGAGGGAGGTCTTAAAGAGATCAGAGATTACGGAGGCACGAATTTTCTTGCTTGCATTCACTCACTACATTTCAAGAAAGAGGTGTTGTTCATGAAAAAGCTAAGTGTGTTCAGAAAGAAAATGACGACTGTACTTATGGCTGGCAGCTTGTTGTGCGGATTGTTGGTACCGATTCAAGCGTCGGCTGCCGACGTTGCATTTAATGAGCCGCTGAATGGCACAAACCCTAATCTGTTCTACACTTCCGATGGATGGGCGAATGGTCCGGATTTCGGGGTGGGCTGGAGGGCGGCAAACCAGGAGTTCTCAAACGGAATTATGGCTTTACGACTGGACAATGCGGGATGTCCTGCGAGCTGCTCGGGCAAATCCTATGCTTCCGGTGAATATGCGACACATCTAAAGTACGGCTACGGCCGTGTTGAAGCGCGGATTAAAGCGGCCAAGGGAACGGGCTTGGTTACGAGCCTTTTTACGTATTCCGGTCAAGCCACAGGCACGTCCAATGACGAAATTGATATTGAAATCCTGGGGAAAGACACCACGAAGATGGAAACAAATTATTTTACCAATGGCGTAGGTCAGCACAGCACCATCATCAATTTAGGGTTTGATGCGTCGCTCGATTTCCATAACTATGCGTTCGAATGGTCGCCATCATCCATCAAGTGGTATGTAGACGGCCAACTGGTCCACACGGAGAATGGCTCACGCGGGGCGCTACCGACTAGTCCGGGCCATATCATGGTTAACCTATGGTCGGGATCGGGACCGGCCGAGATATGGACCGGGAAGTTCAATTACCCGGGTTCGCCGGTCCGTGCGTACTATGACTGGATCAAATTCACGCCGGCCAACTAGTTTATCAGGTATTCAGCAGGATTTGATCAGGTATGTTGAAGTTTCCTTGATCAGCATCCACTTATTGTTCTGGAATCATCGCACCAACAAGCTGCCCCAGGTCAGAAATGACATTTGGGGCAGCTTTTTATTTACAACTATGGAACATAGATGATAGAGTTTTTCACAAGAAATGTATGGATGCAACGCTTACAAAAAAATATCGGTTATGGAGGGATTTATCATGCCATCGATCATGCGGGAAGAAGCGATACCGAAGGAAAAAGTAATATTAGCCAAGAATTATCCGGTTTTTGTCGCCGATACGATTGGCGTGACCAGCCCCTATCAAAAGCTTCATTGGCACAACGTGCTGGAGATAAATTACATTAAATCCGGTACGGGTTACTACATCATCAATGGGCAAAAATATGAATTCCAGCAAGGGGATGTACTGCTCATCAACTCGAATGATCTTCATTGCGCTTACGAAACGAAGGATCTTGTCATGACCGTCATTTCATTCGATTCGACTTGGTTTATCCATAACCTCCGGTTCGATCCGGAGCTGTTCAGCCCGTTCCGCGAGATGGGCAAGCATTACATGAACCTGATCCCCCGCGACCACCCGGCGATGGATAAGCTGCGTTCGCTGCTGTTTGAGCTGCAGAAGGAGCATGTGGGGGAACAGCGGTCTTACGCTACGGTAGTTTACTCCCTTCTGCTTCAATTTTTGGCCACTGTAAACCGGGAGTGCCGGATCGAAGGGGAGGGCGGGAGCGAACCCAGCATCAGCGAACGGCAGCTGGAGAAAATGCGTCAAGTCATCATGGTGATGGAGCAAAATTTTGCCCACCCCTGGACGCTGGAGGAATTGGCTTCTTTGGTCTATCTCAGTCCTTCCAGGTTCAGCGAAATATTCAAGCGTGCGGTCGGAATGCCGCCGCTCTTGTACCTGATCCACATTCGGCTGGAGCAGGCGGTCACGATGCTGGAAGGAGGCCATATGAAAGTGATGGACGTCGCCCTGGAATGCGGATTCCGTACGCTGACCAACTTTAATCGGCTGTTCAAAAAGCACATCGGCATGACGCCGAAGGCTTCACAAAAGCAACATTCCTAAAAACCAGTGAAATAGTGCTGGTTTTTGCTTGTTTTAGCAGAGAAATGTGCCTGGTCAGGCGATACAATAAAGTGGCAAGCATCTCAAGAATATGTCAATAAACCTAACACAAAATAAAAAGGGGGAGATGCCAGTGCCGCAAACCGGGATCGACAGCAGGGCGGAGACGCATGTGAAGAAAGGGCGCTTGCGCCGCTTTCTGAAGCAATGGGATATACAGCTGATGGTGCTTCCGGCCATGATGTTCATTCTGGTTTTCAGCTACATTCCCATGTACGGGGTGCTCATGGCGTTCCAGGACTACAGTTTGTTCAAGGGGTTTCTGAACAGCCCGTGGGTCGGCTTCAAGCATTTTGAGATGTTCTTTGGGGCTCCGGAGTTCTGGACCATTATACGGAACACTCTGGTCATCAGCTTGCTGAAGCTGTGCATCGGGTTTCCTGCACCGATCTTGCTTGCGTTAATGCTGAATGAAGTAGGGAGGCATTCCTTCAAAAGAATCGTCCAGACCATCAGCTATCTGCCTCACTTCTTGTCGTGGGTTATCGTCTCGGGCTTCGCGATTTCTATTCTGTCCACGGACAACGGCAGTCTGAACATTCTGCTGCAGAAGCTGAGCCTGATCGATGAACCGATCAATTTTCTATCGGAGCCGAAGTACTTCTGGAGCATCCTGACGGTAACGAATGTGTGGAAGGAGATCGGTTTTTCCTCCATTGTGTATTTGGCGGCGATTGCGGGCATCAATCCCCAGCTGTATGAAGCGGCATCAATTGACGGTGCAAGCCGTCTGAAGCAGATCATCTCCATCACGATTCCGTCCATCATGCCGATTATCGTCGTGTTCTCGATTTTGGCGATCGGCAATTTCCTGAATGCCGGTTTTGAGGACATTTTGCTGCTGGCCGGCAATCCGGTATTGCGGGATGTCAGCGACGTGCTGGACACGTACGTCTACCGGATTGGCATTCAGAACAGCCGATTCTCCTATGCTACGGCGGCAGGTCTATTTAAGGCAATCATCAGCGTATTGTTATTGGCCGGAGCCAACTACTGGGCCCGACGATCGGGGAACAGCCTATGGTAGGGAAGAAAGGGGAGAGATGCATATGAGGCTGTCAAACGGAGACCGGGTATTCGTTGGGTTCATCTACGGCTCTTTGGCATTGCTGGCATTTATCGCGTTGTACCCATTCTGGAACGCGGCCATCATCTCGTTTAACTCGGGGACTGACACGATGATGGGCGGCATTACGTTCTGGCCGCGCGAATTTACGCTGGAGAATTACCGCGTCGTGTTCAAGGACGAGCGCCTCATTGACGGGTTCGTCATCTCGGTGCTACGCACGGTCATCGGTACTCTTCTATCCATTGTAGCAACCGCCATATTCGCTTATGGCATATCCAAGCGCGAGTTGATGGGCCGAAATTTTTATATGGTTACTTGCATCGTAACGATGTACTTCAGCGGCGGACTCATTCCGAATTATTTGCTTATTCGGGAGCTGGGCCTGATGAACACGTTCTGGGTGATGGTCATTCCAGGTATCATCAGCGTGTGGAATATGATCATATTCCACACGTTCTTTAAGGGCATCCCGCCCGGTCTTGAGGAGTCGGCCCATATCGACGGTTCCTCGAACTGGGGCGTATTCTTCCGAATCGTGCTTCCGCTATCGGGACCGGTCATTGCGACCCTGTCGTTGTTCACGGCCGTATATCATTGGAATGATTGGTTTGCGCCAAGCATTTACATATCTAACGCGGATCTGCTGCCGATACAGACGAAGCTTCAGCAGATCCTCAATGCCAATATCATGATGGAACAAATGCAGAACATGGATGCGGCGGCGCAGGGCCGGATGAGCGCGATGAAGGCCGTAACGACCAAGTCCTTGTCCATGGCGACCATGATGGTGGCAACCGTCCCGATCCTGTGCGTATATCCATTCGTTCAGAAGTATTTTGTGAAGGGTGTGTTAATCGGTTCTTTGAAGGAGTAATTCACCAGCAACCTTGCCAAGGGTTTGAAGCGGCAGCTTTGACCATAGATGAATCATGAAGGGAGCACTTGGAATGAAAAAAAGGGGAAAAAGGCTTCTATCTGCATGGTCAGTCACGCTTGTCATCGTTATGGCTTTAACGGGATGTTCGGGCTCAGGAGGTAACTCAGCAAGCCCGGAGAATGAGAGCCCAGGCTCGCAAAACAAGGAGAAGCCAGCCGGAGAGGATACCTTTGTGCTGGGAGAGAACCCGCTGGAATTTTCGTTCTACGGCCACTATGACTGGTATACCATGCCGGATTGGGGTGCGGATCCGGCAACCAAGTGGATCCTGGAGAACAAGAAGGTCAACGTGGTCCCGGTCAGCTCCGGCGGCGTTGCCAAGAACAAGCTTAGTACGATGATTGTGTCCGGGGAGCTGCCGGATGTCATATGGATGGATCGGGGGGCGGAGGTTGAGAGGCTTCGTGCCGAGGGCATGTTGGTGCCGTTCGACGATTATTTGGATAAATACCCGAATTTGAAAAAATGGGCCGGGGAGTCCACGCTCGATTTGCTTCGCTCGCCGGACGGCAAGCTGTATCAATTCCCGAACTGGTATACAACGCAGCCGAACGGCAATGCCGGCTATCTCGTCAATAAAAAGATTTACGAGGAGCTCGGATCGCCAAAACTGGAAACGCCGGATGATCTGTACGCCTATCTGAAGCAAGTGAAGGCGAAGTATCCGAATGTCGTTCCGCTGGAGGTAGGCCAATCGGCAGCGGGCGTGGACATCATGGTGTCGGCTTTTGCCGAGAATCGCCCGTATACGTTCAACAGTATGATTGCCGTACCCCAAGGGGATCAACTCGTATCGCTGTTCACGGATCGCGTTTATCGCGAGCTGCTTCAATATATGAGCCGATTGTACCGCGAGAAACTCATTACGCAGGATGCCTTCACACAGAAGCTGGAGCAAGTTGAACAGAAGATTCTGAGCGGCAATGTGGCAGTATATGTGGCATCCAGCCCTACCGAGTTCGGTTCCAAGGGCAACAATCTACTGAAGGCACAAGACCCCGATGCTGGTTACATCATGATATGGCCGGTCCACAAGGAAGGATTGGATCGCAACAAAATTTTCCCGGGCGACTACAAACAGCTTGGCTGGAACGTCAGCGTCATTACGCAAGCGGCAAAAGATCCGGAAGCTATTTTCGCGTTCCTGGATTGGTTTACCGGTCCCGAGGGCCAGCGGACGATCATGTGGGGACCTGAAGGTTTGTACTGGGACGGGACGGACGAAGAGGACATGCCGCTGTTCACCGATAAATTCACCAGCGATGCGAAGGGACGCGATGAGCTGATGAACGCCACGGTCAACTTCCAGTGGAACGGCAACACGGTGTATGTCGACAATTCCAAGATGAAATTCGAATCCACGCTTCCGCCGGAGAAGCGGAACTTCGAAACGTATTGGCAATCGGAGATTACCTGGAAGACGCAGATGAACACGACGGAGTATGTTAATCTCGATCCGGCAGGCGATTCGGAGGAAGGCATTATTGCACAGCGGGTGTTCGAAATTTATGAGCAGGTTAGAGCAAAG
This sequence comes from Paenibacillus sp. LC231, assembly GCF_001860525.1. NCBI lineage: Bacteria > Bacillati > Bacillota > Bacilli > Caryophanales > Paenibacillaceae > Paenibacillus > Paenibacillus sp. LC231. The sequence continues at coordinate 81,950 of NZ_JFOM01000002.1, forward strand.
GCGATCAGCTCGGCCTCCTCAGATCAGGAAGTGCTCTCGCTTCTGGATAAGGCAGAGGCGGATGCGCAAAAAGCGGGTTATGACAAGCTATTGAAGTACAAAACGGCAAAATGGCAGGAGAACAAGCAGAAGCTGGAAGCATCGAAATAAACGTCACGGCGAAGCCGTCGTTCTTTCAGGGGCTTGCGGAATATCCGCTGGCATTCCTTGGGCAGGACGGCTTCATGAGCCGGGCATCATAGGAGAGATCATACTTGAATTACTACTTGGGAGTCGATGGCGGAGGAAGCAAAACGCTGGCCGTCGTGGCGGACGAGACGGGACGAATCGCAGGAAAGGGAATGGGCGGCTGCGGCAACCATCAGCTTGGGGCAGCGCTTGCGGAAGCAAGCATCAGGCAGGCCGTGGAGGAAGCACTTGGGCAGGCGGGACTACAGCGGGAAAATATCGCCTGTGCGTCGTTTGGACTGGCGGGAGCCGACCGTGAGGCGGATTTCCACATTTTGCGTCCCATGATCGGCGCCATGGGGTTCAAGAAACACCATATCGTATGCGATACCGTCATTGCCATGAGAGCCGGTACAAGACAGAGGGACGGCGTCGTCTTAATATGCGGCAGCGGAACGAACGGTTACGGCGTCAACGCGGCAGGCGAGGAGGTTCAGATTGGAGGATTCGGTTATGCGTTCGGCGATTTCGGTGGAGGCGTTGACCTTGCCGTCGAGGTGTTTCGGACGGTCGTTCGTTCCTGGGAAGGCCGCGAGAAGCCGACTTCTTTGACGCCGCTCACGCTGGATGCGCTTAGATTCAGCAGCGTAGAGGAGATGTTTCACCGATTTTTGGACGAGGGCAGAAGGGCGCCGCATACATTGGCGAAGCTGCTGTTTCAAGCTGCACCCGTGGATGAGGCTGCAAGAAAGATATTGGAGAGACAAGGGATGGAACTGGGGAAGGTCGCCAGCGCGGTTATTCATAAGCTTAACATGGGCAATGACGCCTTCGACGTCGTGCTGGCTGGCAGCGTCCTGACCAGGGGAGAAAGGGAATATGTCGTTCCGTATATCGAGTCTCAGGTTCTTGCGGCAGCCCCGAATAGCCGGCTGCGTATACTGGCCCTTGAGCCGGCAGCAGGTGCCGTCCTGCTCGCAATGGATGATAGCGGCGTCGTTCCGGGCACTGCCGTGTATGAACAATTGCAGCAAGAGCTTGCCGTGAAGGAGAGGAATGTGGAATGGGCACTGGATTGAAGGTTGCTGTTATCGGTGGTGGATCCTCGTATACCCCAGAGCTGATTGAAGGTTTCATCCGCCATTATGCGTCGTTTCCGGTGACGGATATCGTCCTCGTGGATATCCCGGAAGGCCGCCGTAAGCTCGAAATTGTAGGCAGCCTGGCCCAGCGGATGATTGAGCGAAGCGGATTGCCGATTCGGATTACGCTAACCTTGGACCGTAAGGAAGGTCTGAAGAATGCCCATTATGTATCGACTCAGATGCGAGTCGGGCTGCTGGAGGCCAGAGGCTGGGACGAAACGATTCCTTTGAAATACGGAATGCTCGGGCAGGAGACGACCGGAGCCGGCGGCATGATGAAGGCTCTGCGTACGATACCGGTGCTTCTGGATATATGCAAGGACATGGAGGCATTATGTCCGGACGCCTGGCTGTTGAATTTTACCAATCCCGCCGGGATGGTAACGGAAGCCATCATGAAGCACTCCGGCATCCGCTCCATCGGTTTGTGCAACTCCCCCATCGCCGCTTACAAATGGTTGTCCGGGCTTTACGCGGTGCCGGCGCAGCGCATCTACTGCGAGTTTGCCGGATTGAATCATCTGCACTGGATCAGCCGAATTGAGGTTGACGGGGAGTCGAAGCTGGAGGAGCTGCTGGCTGCAGGCGGGAGCTATTCAGCCGGCAACGTGCCTCAGTTGGCCTGGAATGATACGCTGATTCGGGCGATGGGTGCGATTCCGTCCTATTATTTAAAATATTATTACCTCCATCGCGAGATGCTGGAGGAGCAGCAGGCTGCCGCGGTAAGAGGGGAGACAAGAGCCGAGACGGTCCAACGTCTTGAGGAAGAGCTGTTCGAGATTTACGAGCAGCCGGGGCTCGCGGAAAAGCCGAAGCAGCTTGAGCAGCGCGGCGGTGCTTATTACTCCGAGGCGGCCGTCAATCTGATGAAGGCTATTCATACGGATAGCGGTGAGATTCAGACGCTGAATGTCATGAACGGAGACACGCTGGACTTCCTGCCGGTGGATGCCAGTATCGAGGTGAATTGCGTCGTGACGAAGAACGGTGCGTTTCCGGTGCCGGTCGAGCGAGTACCGGCTGCGGCGGTGGGCCTGATCCAGGCCGTGAAAACCTACGAAAGTTTGGCTATCGAAGCGGCAGTAACGGGAAGTAGAGAGAAAGCGCTGCTCGCACTTAGCGTTCATCCGCTCATCGATTCCGTTGGTGCCGCGGAAGCGATGCTGGATGAGATGCTGGAGCGGAACCGTTCGTATCTGCCGCGATTTTTTCAGGAGCAAGAAGTTCGGTAAGCGGTGACTGACGTTTAATACATGAAGGCGATCCCCTTTTTTCAACCGAACACGTTGAGTCTGGTGCGATTAAATGAGGCGTTTGAGATGTTTTTTATGCTAGAATAGCATCAGATTATTTTCAGGAGGCGTTCGAGATGAAAACAACAATCGTTCACGGGCAAACTTATAAGGGGATTAACGCATAATTGCCCTTAAACTGCGTGACTTCCCCGCTATGAAAAGGGGAACAACGATTTGAAAACATGTATATTGAAGCAGTACGATTATCACGTATGGGCTAACCGGAAGGTTTGCGAATATTTGCAGGGGCTTTCGGAAGAGGTATACCGCAAGGAGATTGTCAGCGTCTTTCCATCCATTTATGACACGATGGTGCATATCTATGTCATTGATTCCGGTTGGCTGGCATTCTTTAACGAGGGCGGGGTCACGGAGATGTCGCCTGCGTACTTGGAGAGTCTGAAGGATTCGATTGCTCGGTTGGTTGCGGAGACGGAAGGCAAGCGAATCGAAGAATTGGGCCAGTTAATGGACGATCTGGCGGTGCGCTTCAGGCTTTTCATTGAGCTGCATGAGGATTTGGAAACCGTCTATCCTTCCGGAGACTTTAAAGCCAACTGCCTGGAATATATTCAGCATTTGGTCAATCACGGGACGTACCACCGAGGGAACGTAACCGCCATGCTCCGCCAAATCGGACATCCGGGAACGCCCACCGACTACGGCTATTACTTATATACCTTAAGTCATTAAGCGTGATTTTTAAAAAATGGGAAAGAGCCTGGAACTCCGCGTTCCAGGCTCTTCTTTATGGGCTTGGTTCCTTCATCCTAGTCGGTTGTTGCGTTTCGTATAACGGATACGCTGGATTCCCTGACGATGAGCCTCGGTTCGAATTGCACGCGTTCGTATTGGCCGGACTTTTGCTCGCGAAGGCGCTTGAGTAGCAATTCCGTAGCCAGCCGGGCTACTTCATCGCCCATGATGGACACCGAGCTGATCTGAGGCGTTGTGACGGTGGTCCATACATTGTTATCGATGCCGACGACGGCCACATCATCGGGTACCCGGACCTTCAGCTCTTTAAAACGGTTGACGATGCCGATCGCAACCATATCGTTTACCGCATAGATGGCGTCCGGCATATGCTTCAGGCCATAGAAATAGTCCGCCGCACGAACCCCCGTTTCAAACGAGAAATCCTCCCCGAAATAGACAAGCGACGGATCGACTTGCGTCAGCGACTGCTCATAGGCCCAATACCGCTCTTCGATTTTATCTTTAGGCGCACCCGCGTAGGCAATGCGGGTCCGACCGATTTTCAGCAGATGCTCCATGACAAGCCTGCCCTCCTGGCGTGCCAGGCCGACGATATCGGCTTTATACTCATCTCCCAGCTGTTTCCCGTAATTAATGATCGAGACGGGGAGGCTGGATTTGTTGATCAGGTCGCCCAGCGTTTTCGGATAAGCCAGCGGCATGATAATCAAGCCGTCTACGTGCAGCTTCTTGATATCTCTCACGATTTCAAGCTCGTTACGGGCGTTCCCGGCCGTATTGATCTGAACGACCCGATATCCGTGCTGCTTGGCGGTCTGTTCCACCGACCAGGCGATTTCCGGGATGATTGCATTTCGGATGTCAGGCACGGCCAAGGCGATTTGATTCGTCTGCCGAACCTTCAGGCTTTGAGCCGATGTATCCGGACTAAATCCGATTTCTTCGATCACCTGCATGATCCGTGCTTTCGTTTTCGGACTGATCCCCTTGCTGTCGTTGATGGCTCGGGACACGGTGGCAATGCCAACGCCCGCTTGTTTGGCGACATCTTCAATCGTCAATTTTTTGGGATTCACCATATTCAAAAAGTCCTCTCTCTATATCGGAAACGTTTCCTGTTATTAATCTGATTCTAAATCCTGATGGAGTAATATCTATATTATAACATTAAGAATACCTTCAATTCATGGAACACCTCGCTAAGAAAAGAGGTGCGGCGGAAGAGGACGCATAAATTGCTGCAACTCCTTAAAAAAGTGATGAACCCTGATCACCGGTTGTCCATGACTTTTCATACATTTTGGTCCATCGTGTTTGACAGATTGTCAAAACTGTGACATATTTGATTTCGGAAACGTTTCCTATTTTGTTTTTATTTTTTCGAACCTATAAGGAGATGAAGACAATGCAAGCATTGCGCTGGCATGGAGTAAAGGATCTGCGTTTGGAGACCATTGCGGAGCCGCAAGTTACGAGTGGAAAAGTGAAAATCAAGGTTGAATGGTGCGGGATTTGTGGCAGCGATCTCCACGAATACGTAGCCGGGCCTATATTTATACCTGAGAATACGCCTCACACCCTTACTGGAGAACAGGCTCCGGTGGTTATGGGCCATGAGTTTTCCGGCCAGGTGGTAGAGGTTGGCGAAGGCGTTACGAAATTCAAGGCTGGTGACCGCGTGGTTGTTGAGCCTGTATTTGCATGCGGAAAATGCGCAGCATGCAAACAAGGAAAATACAATCTGTGCGACGAAATGGGTTTTCTTGGCCTTGCCGGCGGTGGCGGCGGATTCTCCGAATATGTCGCCGCGGATGAGCATATGGTTCATAAAATTCCGGATAGCGTCTCCTATGAACAAGGGGCTTTGGTAGAGCCTTCGGCAGTCGCTTTGTATGCCGTACGCCAAAGCCAGCTGAAGGCAGGGGATCGGGCAGTTGTATTCGGTGCGGGGCCGATCGGTCTGCTCGTTATCGAGGCATTGAAGGCAGCAGGGGCGTCCGAGATTTACGCCGTGGAGCTGTCGGCTGAGCGTAAACAAAAGGCTGAAGAATTGGGTGCCATCGTGATTGATCCGAAGGCTTACGATGTGGTTAAGGAACTTCATCGCCGTACCGGCAGCGGGGTAGATGTTGCATTTGAAGTGACGGGTGTTCCGCCCGTGCTGAATCAAGCGATCAACTCTACGAAGATTGGAGGACAGATTATGATTGTCAGCATATTCGAAACTTCAGCTCCCATCGTGCCAAACGATGTTGTGATGAAGGAACGGAATATTACCGGAATCATCGGTTATCGCGACGTATTCCCGGCTGTCATTAGCCTGATGGAAAAAGGGTTCTTCCCGGCGGATAAGCTGGTCACCCAGCGGATCAAACTGGATGAGGTTATTGAACGGGGCTTTGAGGCTCTCCTCAAAGAGAAGAATCAGGTGAAGATCCTGGTGCGTGCTCACTAATAAAGCCGCTGCGTGACGCAGTTGCACGGCTTATGAAAGACCGCGTAATGCGGTCTTTTTGGTTTGCGGAATAAAAAGGTTGCCTCCGAGCTGAGTCAGAGCAGTGCATAGCACTCGCTGATGTACGCCAATCAATCTTTAGCACATGATACAAAACAACGGCGATTACCTCCGAATGGATTCGGGAGGTGATCGCCGTCTTTTTTTAAACTCATTCAATTAATCCTTGATCAGCAAATAAATAAAGTAGGGAGCTCCGAGGCAGGAGACAACCAATCCAACCGGAATTTCGGAAGGGGCCATCAAGTTCTTGCCTATCATATCGGCCACAAGCAGCACCAGCGAGCCGAGCAGCGCGGAGACCGGCAGCATTCCCTGATGACGGGGACCCACAAGCTTACGCGCCAGATGCGGAGCAACCAGTCCAAGAAACGCAATGCCGCCGCCAACGGCCACGCAGGCGCCAGCCAGGGCAACGGAAATGAACAGCAGCGTTCTTCGCTCGCGTTCTACCGTGGCCCCAAGTCCCGCTGCCGTGTGGTCCCCAAGGTTCAGCACATTCAAATGTTGCGATTTATACACCGCCCAGGGAATCAGCAGAAGGATCCATGGAAGGATCGCAACGACATATTCCCAGCTTACGCCCCAAATGCTTCCGGACAGCCAGATGGTAGCCTGCATGAAATTGTTAGGGTCCATCATGAGCTGGAACACGATAATAAGCGCGCCGAAAGCCGCGTTAATGCCAATCCCCACAAGCACCAGCCGGATCGGCGTTACGCCTTGCTTCCAGGCCAGCGAATAGATGAGAAAGGCGGCAAGAAATGCACCGAATAGGGCGGCAAAAGGCATGATATAGACAGACCATATGCCGGAGCTGAACGAGCTGCCTTGGAAATAAAAGATATACAGCACAACGGCCAGTCCTGCTCCGGAATTAATGCCTAGGATGCCCGGGTCTGCCAGCGCGTTCCGCGAAACACTCTGCAGAATAGCACCGGAGACGGCGATTCCCGCACCGATCAGGATGGCAATGACCATGCGGGGTAAACGAAAGTGCATCAGAACGGTATAATTTTGCTCAGATCCCGTCCCGTTGAATGCTTTGATGACCTCAGCGAGCGGGATTTTCATCGTGCCCATATTCAGGCTGAACAGAAACACGGCTAATATGGCCAGCAGCAGGATCATCGACACGGACATGATTTTTCGCGTTGTATTCATCGCTACAGCCCCCTCCCTTCCCGACGTGCAAGATAGAGGAAGAAAGGAACGCCGATCATGGCCGTAATTGCGCCAACAGGCGTCTCGAACGGAGGGTTGATCATCCGCGCCCCCACATCGGCAAACACCAGCAGAAGTGCTCCCATGACAGCGGAGCAAGGGATGATCAGCCGATAGTCGGGACCTACGATGAAGCGAACAATATGCGGGATGACAAGCCCCACGAATCCGATCGTTCCGCCCACAGCTACCGCTGCGCCCGTGAGGAGCAGCACAACGAGCGTGCCAAGGAACTTCACGGTTCCTGTTTTTTGGCCAAGCCCGGTAGCGACCTCTTCGCCCAGGCTTATGACGGTAATGGATCTGCTGAGCGCGAGTGCAATGAGCAGCCCAATGATGGCGACAGGGATCAGAAGCTGCACGTTCACCCACTGCACGCCCGACACGCCTCCGGCATACCAGAAGCTGATATCCTTGGCAACGTTAAAGCGGATGGCAGTGGCCGAGGAAATCGAGCTCAGGAGCGCGGTTACGGCAGATCCGGCCAGAGCCAGCTTGACGGGCGTCAGGCCCCGTTTGGATAACGAGCCGATGAGAAGCACGAGTCCGGCCCCAAGGCCCGCACCGGCAAAAGATAGCAGCATGAGCACGGTGTTGGATGGCGACTCCATAAAGGCAAACCCGATCGACATCATGAAAGTGGCACCTGCGGTGACTCCCATAATGGAAGGGGAAGCAAGCGCGTTTCTTGTCATGCCTTGCATGATGGCTCCGGAAACCGCCAGGGAACCGCCGATCAATGCAGCTGCCAGGGCCCTCGGCATGCGCAGTCTCTGGATAATCTGGTGCGAGGTGGAATGGGCATCGAAGCGGACAAAAGCTTCCCATATGGTGGACAACTTAATGTTCGAAGCACCATAGATAATCGAGGATGCCATCGCGGCAGCCAGCAGACCAAGCCCCAGCAGAATGACGGCCGCGGCTGTCTTGGGGCGGTAGATGGATTTTGCGGTTGATTTGTTAATGGGCTGATTTGCTTGCATAGTCACCTAAACCTTCGTGTTGATAAAAAAATAAAAATGAAAGTATTGTAATTGAGAATGAATTTCATTATCATGGTTATTATTATATCACTTCATCCCAAGATTGCTAGTGATCTAAGCAGAAAAAATATACATAAAGGGGACCTGATTAATGAGTCGGTTCAAGAAAAAAATATGGATAATCGCAGGACTCTTGGCAGCTTTCACGCTGCTTGCAGCTTGTGGAAATAGCAAGGACGCAGCCGGGAACGAGCCAACGGAGGCGCAAACGCCAAACGAGCAGAGCGGCGGCACCGAAGCCAAGCCAAGTGAAGGTGGCGCAGAGACCAAGACGGAACGGACACTGAAAGACGCCATGGGCCATGAGGTGAAAATTCCAGCCGAGCCGAAACGGGTCATCGCTTCTTACTTGGAGGATAACCTGGTGGCGCTAGGGATTACCCCGATCGCGCAGTGGTCGGTCAAAGGCGGAAGCGTCCAGGATTATCTGCAGGATTCATTGAAGGATGTGCCTACGATTGAGCATGATCTTCCCTTTGAAGCGGTAGCGAGCTTCCAGCCGGATTTATTGATCATGGACTCGGCTTCCATGGTAGAAGGCAACAAGTACAGTCAATACGAGAAGATTGCTCCAACCTACGTCATCGGCAATGAGGTCAATAATGATTGGCGCGAAGAGCTGAAGAAAGTGGGGGAAATCTTTGGCATGGAAGAGGAAGCGCAAGCGGCGCTCGATCAATACGAGCAGAAGGCAAAGGAGGCCAAGGAGAAAATCCAGCAATCGATCGGCGGTGAATCTGCTGCAGCGATTTGGCTTGTCGGCGGTAAATTGTTCGTCGTTAGCGAGACATTGTCCAGTGGAGCCGTTATGTATGGCGACTTGGGACTTACGGTACCGGACGTGGTGAAGGAAATTTCGGCATCGGCTACAGGCAACTGGTCCTCCATTTCCCTGGAGAAATTGGCCGAGCTCGACGCGGATCATCTGTTCTTTATTAACAGCGACGGCGAAGGGGCTGAAGTGCTCCAAGATCCGCTCTGGGCGAATATTCCCGCCGTTAAGAACGGCAACATCTATGAATATGGAAAAGATACAAGCTGGCTGTATACCGGTACGATTGCCAACGGCCAGATCATTGATAACGTGCTGGACAGTTTGGTGAAATAAACGTTGTCAGATCGAGCCAATCAGCCGTCTTCCGACATTAGTGGGGAGGCGGTTTTTTTGTATGGGTGCGTATATGGAACAAGGACGGCGCAAACATTCAGCAGGAAAACGTAGGCACTCGCAGAACTAGTTAGCGAGGTGGGAATGATGATGCCGAAGTATATGCCGGACTTATCCAATGTGCAGGCGAAGCTGCACCGGTACTGTATGCGAATCTCAGGAGATCCATGGGAAGCGGAGGATCTGCTGCAGGATGTCATGTTAAAGGTGATGCGAGCCGTTGAAACCGATCCTGGAAAACATCTGTCCAATGCCTATTTATATCGCATCGCAAGCAACGCGTGGAAGGACCGACTGAAGAAGGATAAGCCCGGAATGAGGGTTTCCGAGGATGCGTTAGGAGATAGGGCGGCCGAGGATGACGGCTTGTCCACCAGAGAGCTCTTGGAGGCCTTAGCGGACCGGTTGTCCCCACGGGCGATGGTTATTTTGCTGCTGATGGACGTTTTTGATTTCACGGCCAGGGAGACGGCTGATTTTCTCTTCATGTCGGAAGGGACGGTTCAGGTGTCGCTCGGACGTGCGCGAACCAGGCTGAAGAAGCTGCATCGCTTGCAGCAAACAGGCATGGAACCTAAGCTGCAAGCGAAATCCCGGGCAGGCACAGCGGCAGGACTGGATTTGGATGGGCTTGTGGAGGCTTTTCGGAAAAGGGATCCCAAAGCCATTTGTACCTCGTATCTCCAATTGACGAAGCTGCGAATAAGAATAAGCAAATTGAGCCGGGTTGGCGGAGCCCTTGCATTTTATATGGAAGATCCGGATGGAAACGTATGGAAACTTACGGAATAAAACATTATATTTGGACGCTGTTTGGTTTTAGCCCGAAATTTCGTTACTTATGTGTCAGCAGCTATATAAGCAAATCAAAGAGGAGGAAGGTATTTTGAAAAAATCCCTTTTGTACGGCGTTGGCATCTTTGTACCGGTCAGTGATCTGAAGCGTTCGACGGCCTGGTATACGGATATGCTCGGGTTTGAAGTGATCCATACGGATGAACCGAATGCGGTGGTCATGCGAATGAATGATGAGAAGGTTTCCTTCTGCCTCGTGCGGTCCTATGAAGTGAAGCAGCCGGTTTTTCCCAGAAATGATTATGGCGTGGGGCAATACTTCAACCTGCATACCACGAATGTAAGTGAAATTCATCAACGATTGGTTGCCAAGGGAGCCGACGTGACGGAAATTGAGGATTTTGGCGGGTTCAAGGGCTTCTCCCTGACGGATCCAGACGGCAACCGCTGCGGAGTGACGGAGTAACGACAGCGAGAAGCAGAATGGCTATAACCGACGGGCATCGTGTTTGCCCAGACGATCGATTAGGAAAAACACCCATTCATTGACTTGGCATGGATGGGTGTTTTTGCTGCGGTGATTATCGAATGTACATCAACAGTCGTATCAAATCCGTTATTCCTGATCCCGACAGTGCTCCTCGGCCGCCGAAGTAAACTCTTCCTCATTCTCGGAAGCAAGTTTATCACCGTATTGGTCCAATCGTTCAGGGCTGCTGGAAGGACCGTCGTTCTTAGGTTTGCTGTTTCTGCCTGTCATGCTGTGTTCCCTCCTTATGTGGGGTTCTCATCGATTGCGAACGTACGAATGATCGTACTTTGCGAACGTTTATGTTGTTCCTGATTTGGCTCGGGATTATGCACGCAGGGTCTCATCTTCCGTTTATGAAGTTATGATGAAAGCGCTCGTAGCTGCTTGTTCGTTTCAGCCGTGAATGATACCATAATAGAATTTAGAAGATTCATAGATTCAACACGCTTAAACGATATGGATACCACGGAGGTTGCGATATGAAGCTAGTGTCATGGAACGTCAATGGATTGCGGGCCTGCGTAACGAAGGGATTTATGGATTATTTTCAGCAGGTGGATGCCGATATATTTTGCGTGCAGGAAACGAAACTGCAAGCGGGGCAGATCGAGCTCGATTTAGGGCCGGAATATCAACAATATTGGAACTATGCGGAGAAGAAGGGGTACTCGGGAACGGCGGTATTTACGAAAATTGCCCCATTGTCCGTTCGCTATGGTCTGGAGGAAGACAGCGAGCCCGAGGGCAGAGTGATCACGCTGGAGTTTGAGGACTTCTATCTCGTAAACGTGTATACGCCGAATGCGAAGCGCGACCTGAGCAGACTGGATTATCGGCTGGAGTGGGAGGAGCGGTTCCGTGCTTACTTGCTTCAGCTTGACGAATGTAAACCCGTGATCGTATGCGGCGACTTGAATGTGGCGCATCAGGAAATCGATTTGAAAAATGCCAAGTCTAATCATGGCAATTCCGGCTTCACCCTGGAGGAGCGCGGCAAAATGACCGATCTGCTGGCAGCGGGCTTCATCGATTCCTTCCGCCACTTCTACCCGGACCGTACGGACGTATACAGCTGGTGGTCTTATATGGCCAAGGTAAGGGAGCGGAATATCGGCTGGCGCATCGATTATTTTCTGGCGTCTGCCCGTTTAACCGAGAAGCTGAAGGATGCCGAGATCGACTGCCATGTGATGGGAAGCGATCATTGCCCGGTGAGTTTGACGCTCAGCGAGTCATTGCGTTAAAATTCAGATTTTTAAAAAAAGCCAACCGAAGAGCAGGGGACTGGATAACAGCCTTGCCTACGCCGGTTGGCTTTTATATTGAAAGCAAAGGCTCCGTTCACCCAATCTGATGCTTCAGCTTGTCCAGAAAGATCGAGGCCGGCTTCGACAGATGGTGTGTTCCGGGCTGTACCCATCCGAATGAAGAAGCAGTGTGGCCGGGGGGCATCTCCAGCTCCAGCGTTACGATGTTTCCCGAAGGTACGGGTGTGAAGCTGGAGAAGGACAAATCGACCCCCACCGTGACCGCTACATTTTCTTCGACGACCTTCTGTATGACCCTTGTCTGGTTGGTTGAGAAGAGCAGATCCATTTCCCCGTACTGCTCCTCGAATACATCCATCAGCTTGAACAGACTGTCATCCTTGTAGAGAACCAAGGGATATTTACGCAGTTCTTCGGGCGTGATCGATTGCCGCATGGCAAGTGGAGATTGACGGCTGACCCCCACCACGAATTTGCTCTCCAGCAGCTTGCCGAAGTGAAGTCCGCGGTGTTGATGAATGGTGGAATCATCCACAAAAATCAAACCGATATCCGCATGATTTTGTTTGATATCCTCAATAATATCAAGTGTCGCTTTTTCCGTAATTTCGAGTTTGATCTGGGGGAAGTCCTTTTTGAACTGGATAATGGCATCGATGGACAGCGTTAAGGGGACCGGAACCGTAGCAATCCGCAAAGATCCGCTCAGCAGGTTGGAATATCCTTCGGCTTCTGATTTCAGCTCCTGGAATTGTTCCAAAATGGCATAGGCTTTCTGGAGGATTCGCTGGCCCTCTGCTGTGGGTACGGCACCAAGCCGCGATCGGGTGAACAAGGAGAAGCCGAACTCGGCTTCCAGGCTGGACACTGCTTGGCTGACGGCGGAAAGGGTAACGTTGCAATTCTGGGCTGCTTTGGTTAACGATCCTGTCTTGGCTGTCTCCACGATATATTCCAGTTGTTCAAGATTCATATGACCCCATCCTTAATCTGTAATTAAGTAATATTAATTAGGTTTAAATTTACTTAAATATAACGCAGCGTTACAATGAACACAAGGACATGGACACACAATGTTCAAACAATAACGCTATTATACCCTAGGAGGTCATTGATAATGTCAGAACAACGTGTAGCGGTAATTACCGGCGGAGCGAGCGGAATCGGTCGTCAGGTCTCCCTTAAATTTGCAAGAAAAGGCGATCGTGTCGTCGTTGCCGATTATAATGAGGCAGCTGGTCAAGAGACGGTCGATTTGATCAAAAAAGAAGGCGGCGAAGCCACTTTCGTTCAAGTCGATGTTTCCAAACAAGAAAGCGTCGAGGCGCTTGTGGATAGAGCGGTTGAGCTTTACGGCCGCATCGATGTCATGCACAACAATGCAGGTATTGGCGGGGCTGGACCGGTCCTCGAGCAGAATATGGATCTCTATCATCGCACCATTAACGTGAATCAGCACGGGGTGGCTTACGGTATTATCGCAGCAGGCAGAAAGATGAAAGAGCTTGGCATTAAAGGCGTGATCATCAATACAGCATCCGTATTCGGATTCCTGGCTTCACCGGGAACGTTTGCTTATCACGCTACAAAAGGCGCCGTCATCATGATGAGCAAATCCGCTGCGCTTGAACTGGCACCATATGGCATTCGCGTCGTTGCCGTTGCTCCTGGAGCAGTGGATACACCGATTATCCAAGGTTATAAGGATTCCGGGATGCTGGATTCCATGAGAGCCAAAGTCATGGGCGGTGAATTAACACAGCCTGAGGTTGTTGCGGATACCGTGTATCTCGTGTCACTGGATGAAGCCGCTGCGATTACAGGCAGCGTGGTCATGGCTGACCAAGGTTACGCTTCATTTAAATAATGTAACGGTCACATAATGGATTGCTAATTATCAATATACGCTAATAAAAACCTCTCTTTTGAATGGATGCTGGCTGCAGCCAGCATGATTCGAAGGAGAGGTTTTCTTGGTTTTCCTGTCAAAAGATTTCCTCTCTCCACAAAAAACAGGTAAAATAGAAAGGAAATTTAAAAGACCATACATATGGTGTCAGACGATGAATACTAAGAAGAGAGGTATATAAATATGATCATTAAACCTAGAACACGCGGATTTATTTGCACAACATCCCATCCTGTAGGCTGCGAAGCCCAGGTGCAGGAGCAGATTGATTATGTGTTACAACAGCCTGGCATTGAGGGCCCGCGTAATGTGCTGGTTATCGGCGCTTCCACCGGGTACGGCTTGTCGGCCAGAATTGCTGCCGCATTCGGCTCCCGGGCAAATACTGTAGGCGTGTATCGTCCCAGCCAGGCAACCGAGAAGCGGACCGCTTCGGCAGGCTGGTATAATTCGGTCGCATTCGAGAAGGCAGCGGAGGCTGCAGGCTTAAAATCGTTCAGCGTGACAGGAGATGCTTTCACGCAAGAGACCAAAGCCAAGACGGTTGAGCTTATCCGCAAGGAGCTCGGAAAGGTTGATCTCGTGGTGTACAGTGTTGCTTCGGCCCGCCGTACGCTGCCTGACACGGGTGAGACGGTCAGCTCCGTATTGAAGCCGATCGGACCGGCCTATACCAACAAGACGGTAAACTTCCATACGGGTGAAGTGACGGAGGTAACGATTGAGCCGGCCACGGAAGAGGAAGTGAAGAACACCGTAGAGGTGATGGGCGGCGACGATTGGGAATTATGGATGAATGAGCTGGCGGAAGGCGGCGTGTTGGCTCCTGATGTGACCACGATTGCGTTCTCCTACATCGGCTCCGAGATTACCAAAGCCATCTACCGGGATGGATCCATTGGACAAGCCAAGGATCATCTGGAGGCAACCGCGCTGAAATTGAACGAGAAGCTTGCTGCCGGAGGCGGGCGAGCTTATGTAACGGTCAGCAAAGCGTTAGTGACCCAATCCAGCTCGGCGATCCCCGTCGTTCCGCTGTACGTATCGGCGCTGTACAAAGTGATGAAGGAGAAGGGGCTTCACGAAGGCTGCATCGAGCAGATCTATCGTCTATTCTCCGACCGCCTCTATAAAGGGCAAGAAACGCCGGTGGATGAGAAGGGTCGCATCCGTATCGACGATTGGGAGCTTCGCGAGGATGTACAGGCCGAGGTAGCCGAATTGTGGAGCAAGGTAACAAGCGAAAATATTGAAGAATTGACTGACCTTGCCGGTTACCGCCGCGAGTTCTTCCAACTGTTCGGCTTTGAAACCGATGGCGTGGATTACGATGCGGATGTTAATCCAGTCGTCGATAATCCGAAAGCCATTTAATAAGTACAAGCGAGAGTCCAGGATCATATCCAGGACTCTCTTTTTTATATCATCAAGGCCGAATTCTTTATTCTCATATTGTTCCGTGACAAATGTGTTTGGGAAGCCTCTGATTCATTCAGGTTATAGGTATGTAGATTTGGGCCTTAGAGGCATGTACCGAGGTTCTCAGCTCCAAGCTGTAGAGCGACGGGTTTGGCGTAAGGGCACGTTGTTTCAACTGCTGGATAACATAGGCATAGGACTGGTCGGTATCCTCCCGGTCGGAATGCCCCTCATGGATGTACATGGCATATTCCTGTGTCGGCAGGGTTAAACCCACCATCCGCTCCGGCGTATCACGAATCGTCGTTACCTCCATTCCGGCTACATAGTGATAGATCTGCTGTCGATTCAAAACAGCGGCAATATACAAGGGCTTCGACGTTTTCTTGCGGATATATGGAATTTCCTCCATACGGTCCTGGAGTTCCTGCCAGAGCTTTGGCTTGAGGGCTTGGGACATATAATAGGCCGTAAATGGAAGCTTCATCTCCAGGCCGACGATCAGCGTTTGCGGTTTGATGATCCGCTGAATAGATTCATTCGTCTGTGCGGAACGTTCTCGCTTTTGCCGCGATGTCAGAATGGAGTAGCCGCCGTTTTTCCCCTCATTGGCGTATAAAGGGACACCTAAACGAGACAGCTCATGAAGATAGCGGAGCATCGTACGGTACGATACCGAGAATTCTTCGGCTAATTCGCCAACAGTGAAGTTTTGCCGTTCATACACCCGCTGCATGACCTTAAGGATGCGTTCGGTTTTGGGCATGTTTTCGCTCCTGTGATTTTTTTATACTGTGACAGTTTCTGGCATAGTTCAAGTATATAATGAAACCAAATACAGGATAAAGGAGCATTTACTGATGACAATCGATCAACGAAACGAAGCAGCGGTTACGACTAAGGAAGCTTTTCAGGCGATAGGATTGAAGTGGGAAGGCACATTTGCCGAGGCGGGTGCAGGCGGGATACGTGCAGTGCATCGGTTGATGCAAGAACGGCTCGCGGAGATACCCCATGCCTTGCATACCGACACGCTGCTGGGGCTATCTTATCACGCTCTTCCCGGTGGTGACGGATTTATTCACTACGCGGTCGTGGAAGTGGAACGGATCGACGAAGTGCCGGAGGGGATGGTTACGATATCCGTTCCCGCATTAACCTATGCCACTTGTACTCATCGGAAAGAGCAGCGCATCGATCAATCCTATAACAATATCTATGCCTGGATCAAAGAACAAGGTTACTCGGAATATAACCCGGACCATTTAACGCATTTCGAAAAATATCCGATGAGCCAGGATCCCTATGCGGATGACCCCGAATTTATCATCATGATTCCTGTTCAAATATGAGAACAGGAAAGTCCTCGAAGGATTGGGGACGCTGGGCTTGTTTCATATAGGCGGGGAAAAATGATGGAGTGCTCACCGCACGATATAGATCTTCGTAGCGGTGAGCAAAAAATACGTCGTTACTGCGGAGTTGTATTAAGCCTTTCTAATCACGGGAATCCATAACTCGTTCTTATACTCGTCCGGAGGAAGATAGCATTCGATGGCGGGAAGCGGCGCGAGATCATAAGTTTGGGATGGTATCCACTCCGTATAAAGACGTTTCCACATCTCTGCAATGCCGCTTGGATCTCCTTCCAGCTCGAATACGGCCCAAGTGGCGGCAGGGAAATGTCGCTGTACCATCGGTTCCTGAGGCGTATCCGTGGATACGACGGACATGATGTAGTCAAAATCCTCATTCTTCCCGTAGTCACCTTCTGCACAAACACCCAGTATTCCGCGGATCGGATGGTCCTGCACACGATAGTTCCATAGTTTCTCGAAAATGCCCTTCTCCTGGGCCTCCATCCAGAGGCGGGGAACGTCTTCATAAGCACGCTGCGTGCTTACCTTCTCCTTGAAACCGACAACGGAAAACTCCTTCATTTCTTCGATTCTGTAATTCATTTCGGCAGCCCCTCGCATTGAGAATTGAAAGGAGATGCGGGGATAGGCCTTCAGTTTGGTGCCGGTCTGGCGTGCAGCCGTCGGCGTTGTGCCATGCATGTTCTGGAACGCACGCGCGAACGCCTCCGGGGAATCATAACCATATTTAAGCGCCAGATCAATTACTTTGATATCGCTGTTTTGAAGTTCGTAAGCGGCCAGTGTCAGCCGGCGTCTCCGTATGTATTCGGACAGCGACACATCCGTAATGAACGGAAACATGCGTTGAAAATGATAAACGGAGCAGCATGCGATCTGAGCAGCTTCAGCGTAATCGATCTCCTCGGTTATGTGCTCCTCTATATAGCCTATGGCCTCATTCATCCGCTTTACCCAATCCATCCGGTCATCATCCTTTCTAAGATCAATATATAAGAAGCTGCGTTTGTTAGGCCTAGCCGTTGCTGAACGGATTCCGCTAGCCCGGTTATCTAAATCAAACCATCATTCCAATGCAGCTACTAGGCAAAAAATACAGCTTAGCGGTTTGGCGTCTACGGATGCGAATGTCCATACTTTACGAGCACATGCCACAGCTGTTTGAGATGCTGGAAGGTTTCATCATATGTTCCCCAATCGCTCCATTCGCTTGAATCATGGTGCAGTTGGGCAGCCGCTTTGCCGATAATGGCTGCATCCAGCATGCCCAGCGAGCCTCCAAACCGTTGATCGATCCGCTTGGCGAGCGGCGGCATGGCGGGTCCCCGAAAATCATCCGGAACATCCCGTACAGCAAGGCAGAAGCCGGGATGCCAGGACAAGGTGAGGTTATACCGTTCACATAAAGCATGAAGCAAATGTCCAATTGGGGTGTTCCTATAGGAAGGATCGGCTACCAGGGCCTCCACATCGCTGGACAAGTCGATGACGCCATGGATCTGCGCTTCAATATAATCATCCAAGGAACGACCGACAGGCACGGAAGAACCGATATACGATGAAGGCAGATGAAGAAGCCGTTCCAGCATGGATGGAATGTCCACATTCGGGGAACCCAGGGCCGAGCCAGTGGACTCAACTTGATGCAAGAGTGCAGCGAGAATGGAATCCCACCGACGGAGCGTGCCTACATACTCGGGACCTGCATGACTGTCTCCGAACGTGAAGGTACAGCGGTTCAATACGTTAGGGGACAGCACCAACAAACAGGAGCCAAAGCGGGGAGACGCACCATCGGCATAATTCATAAGATTAAGTCCTCCGTATTTCGGCCGCTGGTCGTTACGCACACCGGGCTGCTGGTAGGCTCCGCCAAACAGGAGCCGTTCCCATTGGTCGCGGTCACCGCCCGGATAAGCGGTCTTGCTTCCATTGGTCACGCTCGTGGTGAACTGGTTATGATATATGCCTTCTGCCAAGAGGGATTCGATGACAGCGTGTCCGGCGGGCAGTATCCGATCCGGATGGAAATTCAACGTGACGCGGGCAGATTTTTCGATATGGGTTAACAGTGAGCCGACCGTTACGGAATCTTTTCCATGCTTCCGCAAGATGTGCTCCGTC
Organism: Paenibacillus sp. LC231; assembly: GCF_001860525.1. Classification (NCBI taxonomy): domain Bacteria; kingdom Bacillati; phylum Bacillota; class Bacilli; order Caryophanales; family Paenibacillaceae; genus Paenibacillus; species Paenibacillus sp. LC231. The sequence continues at coordinate 100,657 of NZ_JFOM01000002.1, forward strand.
ATTTTCAAGGCGGCCCTTCGCTGGCCCGCCGCTGTTGATTCGACATGAAGAATCGCTTGTTGCTGCGCTTCAGATAACTGTTCGTTCATACTTGGATTTCCTCCATACTCTCCATACTAAACAACGATCGCATTGATCCTCATCATTTCTAGTCCACGGGCTGTGATTCCTCTATTGCTGCTGCAAATGAACGTATTCTTAGTACTTAACGGGATGAATTTATAGAGAAGGGGGACGGGCAAAGATTGCTGCTGACCAGCCATCATGCTTTAATGAAACTAACATGAATGGATATAAGAGATGGAGGTATTATATATGCAGCCTAATTTCAGCATACAGGATAAGATCGCAATTGTGACGGGGGCCAGCAAAGGCATCGGTTATGGACTAGCTCAAGCGTTGGCAGCGGCAGGGGCCAAGGTTGCCGTCATGGCACGAAGCACGGACCTGCTCCATCCATTGGTTGAGGAAATCTCTCAGGCAGGAGGTCAGGCCAAGGCCTATGAGCTGGACGTCCGGAATGTGGAGCAGATCCGATCTGTATTTGGTCAGGTAGCCAAGGATTTCGGCCGGCTCGATATCGTGGTCAATAACGCGGGTCTGGGAGAGGGGGTGCTGGCGGAAGACATCACGGAGGATTATTGGGATGAGATGATGGACGTGAATTTGAAGGGCGTATTTTTCTGCTGTCAGGCCGCTGGCCGTATCATGCTTGAGCAGGGGGTCGGAAAAATCATTAACGTCAGCTCCCAGGTGAGTGTCGTTGGGATTACGGAAGGGGCAGCCTATTGCGCCTCTAAAGGCGGCGTAAATCAGCTGACGAAGGTGCTGGCGCTGGAGTGGTCCAGCCGTGGCGTGAACATTAATGCCGTCGGCCCTACGTTCATCCATACGCCGGGAACAGCCGAGCGTTTGGACTCCCCTGATTTTCGTGACGGCGTCCTGGCACGGATCCCGGCAGGGCGGATCGGCACCATAGGCGATGTGGCCGGAGCCGTTATTTATCTCGCCTCCCCGGCAGCTGATCTCGTTACTGGCACTCTGCTGCTTGTGGATGGCGGCTGGACGGCACAATAAAGCTGCGTTGGTGTAGATGTAACCCATGATTTTTAACTGGAGGATACAGAAATGGAATTTCGAACGAAAATAGTGCTAGGCAGTAAGACGGCAACAGGGTTTCAGGTACCGGATGAAGTGGTGGAAGGCCTCGGTTCCGGCAAAAAACCCCAAGTTACGGTCACCATCGGCAAGCATACCTATCGCAGTACCATCGCCCCTATGGGAGGCGTATTCATGCTGCCGCTTAGCGCAGAGAACCGGCAAGCAGCGGGAGTTGCGGCGGGTGACGAAGTGACCGTTCAGATTGAGCTTGATACCGAGCCGCGCGAGATCACGGTACCCGATGATTTTTCCGCGACTCTGGATCAAAACTCGGTGGCACGACAATACTTCGATGGTTTGTCCTACAGTAATAAACGCCGCTTGGTGCTGTCGATCGAGGGGGCCAAGACGATGGAAACCCGGCAGCGGCGAATCGATAAGACCATCACGATGCTGAACGAGGGACGCTCACAGTAGAGATATTGCCGAATTAATGGGGGATATCATTCTGGTCGAGAAGCCGGATCATTATACGTTGCAGTATGCCCTCAAGGGTCCTGCGTCATAGATATTCATGATTAATATCCTTTGTTAATAGAAGAACCCGGTCTTGCTATTGGCAAGTTACCGGGTTCTTTGACGGTTGTATGGGGCTGGGTTATTTTAACGGAACCTGCTTGGACAATGCTTCAAATTGTTCCAGGTGAGGATTCACTTTGCTTTGAATGCTCTTGAAATAACGAATCGCGGCGTCATTTTGACGCTGTTCAGCCGCCGAGTTGGCAGGGAAGATCGAAGACTTTTTGTTGATGTTGCCGTTTTTGTAATGAACGCTGAACATCTTTCCGGCGGCCCAGGCTTGCTTCATGTTTTGATTGAAACCCATGATTTCGAGCGATTCCTTGCCTTTCTTGTAGGTAAAGCTGTAGTCGGGATCCGCGACGGCATGAATGACATCGTATCCGCTTTGGAAGACGCCTGCCTGGAATGTCCCTTTCTGGATCTGATTCCATCGAACGGACCCGTCAGGCAATGTCACCTTATGCGTCAGGATGCCTTCGCCATCCATTTTGTCGTTGTTCCAGCGGCCGGTGTATACCACCTTATGCGATTCACCGTCTTCTTGGTATTCGTTAATGTACTTACCGTTTCCGGTGCGCTTCCCGTTAATGAATTCGCCGGAATATTGTTTGCCATTTCCCCACTTGATCGTTCCGCGACCATTGGGCTGGCCGTTGGCTGATTCACCGTAATAGGATGTCCGTTCGGAGATCTGTATCCATTCCTTGCCGGAGGCCGCATCGACGGAAACCGGCAGCGAGGCTAATGAAGAGGCCATAAGCGAAGCTGAAAGTGTTAAGGTTACGGATAATGCCGTTATTTTTTTCATGAACATGTAGGCTCCTTTGTTGAGATGGTTCTATTATATACTTCGCTGGTTATTTCTTCATTCCTCTATACGTCCTATATAATGAAGCGGAAGAGGATGGTGACTTGAATGATTGGGCCTACTCGGATATGGTTATATTTTTGGATGCACAGGATAACGGGAGGGAACAGGATATGACACATGAAGAAAACGCCGCAGGCTGGGACGCAATTGACGAGCAGCTGTTGAAGCTGTACGGGGAGCAGGAGCCGAAACATTACGGAGCCCTAATTCCTTATGCTCTTGGAGGACCCGATCCGCTGAATGGAATCAGCGCTTATACGTCGAATGCCCCTTTTCCCCATTGGCATATGGTCACTTATGGCTTTAGCGAGCTTTATGACAAGGAGTCGGACAATCCGGAGGAGAGCGGTTACGGATTCGAATTGACGTTCAGGCTGGCTAAGCGGGAGGACGAGGAAGAGCCGCCGGCGTGGGCGCTAAATCTGCTTCAGAACATGGGGAGATACGTGTTTAACAGCGGGAATGTTTTTCGCTCGGGGGATTATTTGGATGCCAATGGGCCGATCTGCCTGGGAGCCGATACGCAATTGACCGCACTCGCCTTCACCCTGGATCCCGAGCTGCCGGGGATGGATACGCCGAATGGTCGGGTAGAATTCCTGCAGATGGTTGGCATCACACGTGAAGAGCTCGAGGCGATGCAGACATGGAATACGCTTGGCGTATTACAAGCTTGTGCGGAGTATATGCCGCAGTACATAACGGATCTGGATCGGGATTCGCTGCTGAAGGTGCCTTCGATTTTGGAAGCCGTTGATCGGGGGAGAAAACAAGAGGGCTCGAACACCGGATTTCTCTACGTGAGCCAGCTGGCTTTTGAACCGGGGAAGAAGGGCTGGTTAAGTAAAACCCCGGCTACCTTACAAATAGGCGCCAAGCAGGCCGAAATTATCGGGAAGCTGCTGCAGGGCCGAATTCTGAAAGATAACAAACTGAGCCTTGTAGGCTCGGATGTTCGGGTCGTATTTGAGCCGGGGGAAGAGAGCCGCTGGACTGCAGAGGATGGAGATGTTACCCTTGTTTTGGACGATCGGACCGCGGGTGAATTTTCAAGCCGATTGCTGCCGCAGGTCAGCACCTTCGAGCTTTCTGGCTTGCAAGGAATTCGGATTGAAGTCCTGAAGACGGAAATCAAGGATCAAGAAGGAAATGTTGTACAAGTTATCGGATAGTACGGTGGAAAATAAGAATAACACAGATAGAAACAATTTCCTGTCCATATAAAATAGTTTACAATTTGAGTGATGTCTATATACTTATACTTTAAAGCGGTACATAAACATCTTGCTACAGGAAATGGTTCTGACAAAGGGAGGATTACATTGAAAACATCTATTAAAGTAGGGATCGTAGGTTATGGAAATTTGGGCAAAGGCGTACAGAAAGCCATCGGGCAAAATCCGGATCTGGAGCTGGTAGCCATCTTCACGCGCAGAGACCCGCAGCAAATGCCGGCCAATTCCGGTGCTCGCTTCGAGCATATATCAGCGGCAGAGCAATATATCGGCAAGATTGACGTTATGATTCTGTGCGGCGGTTCGGCTACGGATTTGCCTGAGCAAACACCGCAGCTTGCCAGCATGTTCAATACGGTAGACAGCTTTGACACACACGCGAAAATCCCTGAGTTTTTCGAGGAAGTCAACAAAGCGGCGATGGGCGGAGGCCATGTCAGCGTCATTTCGACAGGCTGGGATCCGGGCTTGTTCTCCATGAATCGTCTGCTTGCCGAAGCGATTTTGCCGGAAGGTAAGGATTATACCTTCTGGGGCAAAGGCGTGAGCCAGGGCCACTCGGATGCCATCCGTCGTGTTCCCGGGGTAAAGGCGGGCGTTCAATACACGGTTCCAGTAGAAGAGGTTATCAACCAAATCCGTTCTGGTGAAACACCGGAGCTTGCCACACGCGAGAAGCACCGGAGAGATTGCTTCGTCGTAGCGGAAGAAGGCGCGGACCAAGAGCAAATCCGTCAAACGATTGTGTCGATGCCTAACTATTTTTCCGATTACGATACAACCGTAACTTTCATTACGCAAGAAGAGCTTGAAGCTGAGCATGCAGGCATGCCTCATGGCGGATTTGTCATTCGCAGCGGCGTAACCGGAAGCGGTAATAAACAAATTGTTGAATTTGGCCTGAAGCTTGACAGCAATCCGGAATTTACGGCCAGTGTGCTGGTATCTTATGCAAGAGCTGCCCATCGTTTGAGCAGAGAGGGACAGCAAGGCGCCAAGACGGTGTTTGATATCCCGCTGGGATACTTATCTCCAAAATCGGCTGAAGAGCTCCGCAGCGAGCTTCTATAAGCTGCAAAAAGCCCTGCCGCATATGCGGCAGGGCTTTTTTTGTTCTTATTTATACGATACCTTGTGCGATCATGGCATCAGCTACTTTAATAAAACCTGCGATGTTGGCACCAGCCACAAGATTGCCGGCTACGCCATATTCTTCTGCAGCATCTACGGCACTGCTGTAGATGTTTTTCATGATCTGATGGAGCTTTGCATCCACCTCTTCAAAGGTCCATGACATTCTCATGCTGTTCTGGCTCATCTCCAGCGCGGATACGGCAACCCCGCCTGCATTGGCGGCTTTAGCCGGTCCGAACAGCACGCCGCTGCTGATGAACTGCTCAATCGCTTCCAGCGTGGAAGGCATATTGGCTCCCTCACCGATGGCTTTTACGCCGTTCATGATGAGTGTCTTCGCTGCTTCTTCATCCAGCTCGTTCTGCGTGGCGCATGGAAGCGCGATGTCGCATGGAATGTTCCAGATGCCCGTGCAGCCTTCGGTATACTCGGCATGCGGGTGAATCTTGACGTATTCGCTGATCCGCAGGCGATCCCGTTCCTTGAGCAGTTTGACGGTCTCGAGGTTAATTCCGTCCGGATCATACAGGTATCCGTTGGAATCACTGCAGGCGATGACGTGCGCACCGAGCTGCTGTGCTTTTTCAATCGCATAGATGGAGACGTTGCCCGAGCCGGACACCACGACGCGGCTGTCTTTGAAGCTAAGGCCCTGCGAAGCCAGCATCTCCTGTACGAAGTAGACGCAGCCGTAACCGGTTGCTTCCGTACGTGCCAGGCTTCCGCCATAGATGACGCCTTTGCCTGTCAGCACGCCGGCCTCATGTCCACCGCGGATACGCTTGTATTGGCCGAACATATAACCGATCTCGCGAGCGCCGACACCGATATCGCCGGCAGGCACATCGGAATCAGGTCCGATATGGCGGTAGAGCTCGGTCATGAAGCTCTGGGTAAAACGCATGACTTCCTGATCGGATTTGCCTTTTGGATCGAAATCCGAACCGCCCTTGCCGCCGCCGATGGGCTGGCCTGTGAGCGCATTTTTGAAGATTTGTTCAAAGCCAAGGAATTTGACGATGCCGGCATAAACCGAAGGATGGAACCGGATGCCGCCTTTGTACGGACCCAGCGCGCTGTTAAACTGGACGCGGAACCCGCGGTTTACTTGGGTTTTGCCTTGATCATCCACCCATGGTATACGGAAGGTGATCATTCGTTCAGGCTCGACAAGGCGTTCCAGAATACCGTGTTCCCGATATTTCGGATGCTGGGCTAAAACAGGGACGAGGGAATCGACAAATTCCCGGACGGCTTGATGAAATTCTTTCTCGTGCGGATCCCGGGCCACCACTTGGTTATAGATGGATTCCACATAGTCTTTCGCGGCATTAAGGGGTGAAGAAACAGAAATATTCGTAGTCACTTTTGCGATGCACTCCTTCAAATCGTTAAAGTAGAATTGCGTGATAAATCGTCGGTTTTGCTGGAAAAGAAAGCCTGTCTCGGACAATTTGTACTAAAACATTAAAAGTTTGCACTCAGCATTTTTAAGTTAAAAAGAATTTTATAGAATCTTGCCTCGTATTACCAATAAAATGTTTTTTGCGAACTCATTAAATATTTCTATAAAGTTGTCATTTGGTGTAAGTTAATAAGCCATAACCCCATGTTTCGTGTAGCGAAAATGCAAAAAATGATCCGAATTTGTCATGGAAAAATACAAATAAAAGGAACTTTGCCTTCAATTTTTTCGGCATGTTTCACGTCTGACTATATGGAAAAATTGGAATGTAATTACAGCGATTAAAGGCATGAAAAAGCTTTTTGCAGCGATGTTTATTTTGGCAATAAGTGCCTTGACGGCATAATAAAAAAAGATCGAAACATGCCCAAACGGCTGTTTCGATCTTCTTCTTATTCATATAAGGATAAGTCCGGCTTTATTTCGAAATATCGATAAATCCTTCGCCAAACACGTCGCGTACGTCGTGAATCGTGACAAAGGCATTTTTATCCTCCGCACGGACGATTTTTTTGAGCATGGAAACTTCCTGTTTACTGATAACGATGTAGAGCACATCTTTGGTCTGACCGGTGTAATATCCATAACCCCGAAGTACGGTCACCCCGCGGTCCATAATCTCCGTAACCCGAATCGCGATGCGGTCATGATGAGTCGAGATGATGGTAACGGCCTTTTTGGGATTCAAGCCCTCGATAATGAACTCCATCGCCTTGGTGCCAATATAGAGGATGACCACGGTGAACATCACCTTCTCGATCCCGATTACAAAGACGGACAGTCCGGCCACGATCAGGTCAAAGAACAGCAGGGCATAACTGATATTCCAATCCCAATATTTATTAGCCAGACGGGCCAATATCACCGTACCTGCCGTTGTGCCGCCCACCCGGACGATGAGTCCAATTCCGACGCCGGCAAACAGCCCGGCGAAGATGGCATTGATCACCGGCTCATCCGAAGCGATGTGCCAGTTCTCCGTCAAGTGCAGGAACAGCGAGTGAAAGGCAACAACGATAATGGTATAGACAGTCGTTTTTTTATCCAGAAGCTTATAGCCGACAATCAGCAAAATTCCGTTAATCACTATGCCGACCAGCGCCGGGGACCATTTCAGCACATAAAACAGAATAATCGATATCCCGGTAACGCCGCCTTCGCCAAAATCGTTGGGAATGACGAATAAATTGACGGCCAGCGCAAAAATAAATGCCCCGATAAGCAGCATGATCATATCAAACGCTCTTTTTTTCATACGATATACCTCCATGACTTTCAACAAGCTCACAAAAAAAGCGACTAAAGGAAAAAATCATCCTTTAATCGCTTTATGCAAACACAGGTTGCGCAGCTCTTTTGATACTCTCATTATAATAATCATTACATGGAATGTAAATGATTTTAATTCACTGAGCGTAGGTGACGACGGAAATGCCTGCGTTGTAGCCCCCCCTTGCAGGCGGGGTGTTTTTTATGGGGTTTATCGAGAGGAAGGCGAGAATAGGAGCGCAACATTTCGAAATGGGGTCTGTGATAAAACTAAAAGTGAAAGAAGAAGAGGGGATGATGAGAACATGAATACATTGAATGGGAAAGTTGCTATGGTTACGGGCTCGAGCCGAGGCATCGGACGTGCCATCGCGATACGATTGGCGAAGGAAGGAGCGTTGGTAGCCGTTCACTATGGCAGGAACCATGAGGCGGCGGAAGAGGTCGTCAGCGAGATAACACGGGCTGGCGGAGAAGCTTTCTTGGTAGGGGCAGATCTCGCCTCCTCGGATGGAATAAGTGCCCTGTACGCGGCGCTGGATGAGACATTGAAAGCACGAACAGGCAATACGTATTTCGATATTCTGGTTAACAACGCAGGGATCGGCTTAGTGGAAACCATCGAGGAGACCACGGAGGAGAGCTTTGATGATGTGATGCGAATGAACGTGAAGTCGCCATTCTTCATGATTCAGCAGGCTCTGCCACGTCTTCGGGACGATGGGCGCATTATCAATTTATCTTCTGCAGTAACCCGAATCTCCTTGCCAAATATTCCGGCGTATACGATGACGAAGGGGGCCATTAATTCGCTGACCCTCTCTCTGTCGAGCCAGCTGGGTTCCCGCGGAATTACGATCAATGCGATACAGCCCGGATTCGTTGCTACCGACATGAATGCTGCCATGCTTCAGGACCCGGCCTCGTTCCAATTCGGAGCCGGTTATTCGATCTTCGGAAGATGGGGTGAGCCTGGGGATATCGCCGACATAGCTGCGTTTCTGGCATCTCCGGACAGCCGCTGGATCACCGGTCAATGCATCGATGCCAGTGGAGGTTCCCATCTGTGACCTCGGTCTTAGCCGCAAATCAATGAACATGGAAAGAGCCTCATTCCGGCGGCATGATCCCTTTTTCCAGTATTTCCTTTATAATGTTGAAGAAGTTCGAAGATAGGAAGTACCAGGATGGAGGAAGGCCAAGGATGTGGAATATCGATTTTGAGCAGGCGTACGACAAACGCGTGGGTGCTACCGAAGAACAAATGGCCCGTTTTGTTAAGGAGTGGAATGCGGAGCTGTCTGCGGCAGAAATAGAGGACATCAAGGGAAGACAAGTGAATCCTTTTCACAAAACGTCTCCCTTTTACGATCAATATACGCCGCTCGATCCTGCAGGTTGGAAGCTGCCTCAGCGAAGTTTTCCCGCTAGCTATTTGGACTTGTTGAAATACTCCAACGGTGGAGAGTTTCAACAGGGAAAACGTCTTTTTCAGTTCTTTAGCACGGATGATCTGAGGGAGATGAACCTGGCTTACGAGCTGCCGGAGTATATGCCGAACGCGGTGTCGTTTGCCATGGATGGAAGCGGAAATCATTATATGTTCGATATGAGGGAAGATTCGATAAACGGTGAATATCCGATTCTGTTCGCGCATTCCGGCAGCTTGGGGTATGAGGAGTGCGAACGGGTTGCGAATTCTTTGCCGGCGTTATCCACGGAGAAGTGGGAGCTGTATTGAAAAGGTTAGGAATGCAAGGAGGGAAATCCAGAAACCAATTGAGGAATGTGGATAAAGGATTACCCTTATTGGCAGGGTTAGCATATCTGAAACAGGGAGAAGGGCCCGCGTAATGTGCGGGCTCTTCTATTTTGCGCTCAGCAGTCGTTCACGTACCATGTAACTATGTCATTAGGCCAGTACTTCGACAGTAAAACCGCCCGGAGCTTTAACGTAGAAGGTCCATCCGTGCGCTCTTTGAGGCGCTGTGACATCAAAGCCGTCATCGCTTAGACGCTGATGGATCTCATTTACCTTTGCTTCGCTTTCCTGTATAAAGCCGATATGAAACGTCTTGGGATAGTTGACCTCGGTACCCCGCATTAAGGTCAGCACCATCCCCTGATCGTCAAACAGTGCTGCAAACGACTGGCCACGCTCGCCTCCAATTTTGAGTCCGAAATAGGTTTGCAAAAATTCCTTTGCCGCGGTTACATCGGTGACGGTGAGGTTAAGATGGTTCAGTATCATAGCGTACACACTTCCTTTCCGGAGAATAAGCGATTCTTGATTCAAGCGTAGCACATGAATGCAAGTGGAGGGCTTACGCAGTTTTAGGCCCGGAACGGGTGGCAAAACCCGTCACATAAGTTGAATGTTTCAGATAAGGCTTTGTTTTTATATGATCGAAAAAAAGCTTCCGAATACGGATTATCATCGCGGATGAGCGGAGCATCTGGTATAATAACATCACATTAATTGATAATGATTATCATAATCAAGGAGGGCGTTTCGTGTCACTACCTTCAACGACTAAACTTTCCCCTCATTTTTTTCACATACCGACTCGTTTGATGGGATTGGATGAAGAGATTCCGAGCGCCAGGGGAAATCATCAAGAGCAGTGCTATCGCATCGTGATCATCCAGGAGGGAGAGGGCCTACTGCATGCGGATGAGAGCTCCTATCCGGTTTTCAGAGGAAGCGTGTTTGGTTCTCGTAGCCTAACGGAACTCATGCTCGAATCCATAAGATTAACGCCTTTGAAGGGGCTTTATATGGAATATCGATGCTTCTGTATAGATGACAGCGCATCTTACGGAATTGAATGTAACGTTCCGATTCATGACATTCCGTCCGAGATTTTACGGCTGGCCGGAGAACTTGAGAGTATCTGGGGGGGCGCGGATCAAGGGGAACCTTTTCAGCTGCAGCATCTGTTCATTAAACTGCTGCAAGAGATCCATGCAGAGACGGTATGCCGATCATCTTCACAGCATCGACCTTGGGTGGAACAAGCCCAGCAGTATATGGAAGAGAATTACCATAAGGATCTGACAAGAGAGCAGATGGCCGCTATGGCGGGTGTCAGTCCGGAGCACTTCTCGCGTATGTTTCGCAAGCATGCCGGTCTTACCTTTAATGAATACTTGACCCTGTTTCGAATACGCAAAACACAAGAACGGCTGTTGACCGGATCGAAAGATTTAAATACGCTGGCGCAGGAAGTAGGGTATAAGGAGGGCTTGTATCTCAGCCGTAAATTCAAGGAGGCCGTAGGCGTATCTCCCACGGATTACAAACGCAAACCGAAGCGAATCGCCGCATTAAACCTTAACCATACGGCATCATTGTTGGCGCTTGGCGTTACTCCCGAGCTGGGTGTGTATACCCCTTGGCTTCAGCAGACCCCACACAGCAATCATCTGAGTGCAGAGCATCGTTTTGACCCGTATGCTCTCGCATTCGATCATTACTATAAGACGATAGCTTCATCCAATCCGGATCTGATCATCAGCTACGATTCGGCAATGGAGAACAAGGCACTGCTCGCTTTGGCGCCTGTCCTGAAGCTGCCGTTCAAGACGATGAGCTGGCGCGAGCAATTCCGCTTCATCGCCTCCGCAATAGATAAAGACGCGGCAGCGGAGGAATGGCTGGCGCGTTACGACGAACTGGTCGCTCACTCGAATGAGGTACTCAATGGAGTGCTTGGGAAGCGGGGAAGCGCCATCGTCTGGGAAATTTGCGTGGATACCGCCTACTGCTTCAGCGGCAGCTTCGGCAGAGGGAGCCAGATTCTGTACCACGATATCGGATTTCAACCACCTGCCCGGCTGGTGGATGAAGGCGTGCATCGTCGTGGGTTCGTGGAAGCGAATATTAGCGAGATCGCCTCTTATGCAGCTGATTATATATTTATTACGTCGCTACCTAACCATCCGTATGGCCAGAAGCGCGTCGATGCATTGTTCAGTTCCAAGGAGTGGCTGCATTTGGATGCGGTTCGGCACAATCGAGTCTATGTCCTGGATCAACCCGAATTGTTCTTCGGTTATGATCCTATCTCTACACAAGCACAGCTGCACGAAATGATAAACGCGCTGACAGAACATCATAAATATGCATGAACAGATATCATTTTAAGGCATAGTCATATGAAGGGACAGGCGGTAAAGTTTATTTGAGAATGATTATCGTTGTCGATAAATAAGGGGGATATGAAGTGTTTTCTTTTCGTAGTTTGAGCAGAAGGCGTGTAACTCTTGTTACCGCAGTGCTCTTCCTGGCATTTATGCTCAGTGCCTGTGGGGCGGGAGAGACAAGTAAGAGTAACACGGAGACCGTACCGACAGCAACAACGGATTCGTCACAAACGATGGAAACGAATTTAGTGGGAGAATCCAAAGTGAAAACTGTTTCCACCATCAATGGCGATATCGAAGTTCCGGTGAGTCCGCAGCGCATCGTCGCTGAAGAATATTTGGGCAGTCTGATTGCGCTCGATGTCATTCCGGTCGGAGCCCCAGGGTTAACCATTAAAAATTATTATTTTAAAGAATCTTTGGAAGGTATTGAGGATATCGGGGATTACGGAAAACCGTCGATCGAGAAAGTCATGGCTGTAAACCCGGATCTTATCATTACCGGCAATGGGGAAACAACCTATGAGCAGCTAAGCAAAATCGCTCCCACCATCGTTATTCCATATGGAGATTTAAAGAATGCCCATGAAGAGCTGACTTATTTCGGCGAGTTATTCGGTAAGGAAGAGGAAGCCAAAACCTGGCTGGAGGAGTATGATCGGCGTATTGCCGCAGCCAAAGCTAAAGTCGATGCAGCGATTCCGGCGGATGCGACCTTTAGTATTATGGAAGACGGCGAGAAGTCAACCTGGGTGTACGGCGATAATTTTGGTCGTGGCGGGCAACCTGTCTATCAGGCTTTGGGAAGAAAGCCGCCAAGCGGGGTAGCTGCGGAAATACTGGATAAGCAATGGGCTGAGTTAACGGCTGAAATGATAGGGAAATACGCGGGCGATTACATTATTATGACGTCCAATACACGAACGATCGAAGATTTCCAAGCGGATCCGATTTGGGGCAGTCTCCCTGCGGTCAAGCAGGGGAACATGTATGTATGGCCCGAGGAGCGTTCCTGGTATTACGATCCGCTTGCTGTTCTTGCCCAGACGGAAGAATTGGCGGAATGGCTCTCCAAGAAGAATTGATACACAACAAAGGTACTCTTCAGAGTCTTGTCATACAAGACGATGGTAGAGCGCCTTGTTTTTTTATGTGATCCTTTCTTGAACCTCCTGGCCCAAAGTAAAAAGTCCCCTGTGGGGGACAGTAAGAACGTATTTTGCTAAATAATCTGCTATACTACTCAGTAGACTTACCCCCTTATTCAGAAAAAAAGGTGAATTTTCATGCTTTCATTTACTAGACTAACCAAATGCAAACCCCCGATCCCGTAGTTTCTTTGCCAGCCAACTAGAGATTTTTTGAAATGATAAGGGGGATGTTAGCTGTGCAAAGAAAAATCTCAAATCCATCCATATGGCTATTGATTGTCCTTGTGGGTTTCCCGCAAATTAGTGAAACGATATATACACCATCATTACCGGATATTGCCCATCAATTGGGAGCAAGCAATAATGCAATCCAACTGACGCTCAGCATTTACTTTCTGGGCTTTGCCTTCGGCGTGTTTTGCTGGGGAAGGCTTTCGGATTCCATCGGACGTCGCCCTGCTATGCTGTGGGGCATCCTGGTTTATGGAATAGGCAGCTTGGGCTGCTATCTGTCCGGTTCGGCCGAATGGTTATTGGTGTGCCGATTCATTCAGGCCTTTGGTGCCAGCACCGGCTCGGTTGTCACCCAAACCATCTTACGTGAGAGCATCGATGGAGCGAAGCGTCATGCGGTGTTTGCCCAGATATCGGCTGCGCTTGCGTTTACGCCTGCTATTGGGCCGCTCATTGGCGGCTGGGTGGATCAATCTCTTGGCTTCCGAGCGGTGTTCTTGACGCTGGTTTTAATGAGTGCCGCCATTCTGGCGTATACCTGGGCTTCTCTGCCTGAAACCAGAGTAAAGGCTACCTTGAAGATTAATACTCTCTCCGTAGCCAAGCGTCTGGTCACTGACCGCAGAATATGGGGGTTCGGTTTTCTCATTGGAGCCACCAACGGCATATTGTTCAGTTACTATGCGGAGGCCCCGTTTATTTTTATTGATTTTTTTCAGATGAGTCCCGGCGGATTCGGTTTCTTCGGTATCTTTGTTGCGATGTCATCCATCCTGGGTGCGATGCTGTCGAAGAAACTGCTGACCAGGCTCCAGGCTGAGCGCATTATCGTGATTGGCACGATCATTACGATGCTGGGGGCCCTTTCCCATACCGTTCTTGCTGTTAGCGGAATTAACGCCACCCTAATGCATATGGTGTTGATGGTAGCGTGCATTTTTATTCTTCTGCTCGGTATCGGAATGGCGATTCCGAATTGCCTTAGTCTGGCGTTGAACCAATATGGAGATGTGCTCGGAACGGCAGGAGCGATCTTCGGATTGGGTTATTACATTGTCGTCAGCCTGATTACCAGCGGCATGAGCCTTCTTCACAATGGCTCGTTAATCACAATGCCCTTGTATTTTCTTGGGCTTGGGGTTGTCATGGTTTGCGTGAGCAAGAAGTTGCTGGATATACGCTAAGATAGTCCGGTATCTTGTTCAAGTTTCATATAGGATTGAAAAGAAGCTGTCCCCTTCCTAGCAGGAGGGGCAGCTTCTTCTTGTTCCACTGGATTAATAGAGCGGCGGTGGTACGCCTACCGATAAAAGATGCCCCGCAGGAGTGGAATATTTATCCATGGTTTGGTGCCATTTTTTATGGGCATAAATCCTGGTGCCTAATTGTCATATGACATTTTGAAGTGTCTTGGCATTGTGAGTGACGAAATGACACTTGTTGATATGACAAGCCATTTGCCATACTCGGTTCAGCCAGTTGTTATAAGGCAAATACATTTTGAGGAGAGACCCTGTATGAATAAAAAGATTCGCACCATCGCGGTTCTGTTATTATCCGCTATGGCAACGACCGCTATTATCCCACCTAGCAGCCGGACAGCTGCCGCAACAATTTCCACGACTAATGCACCAGGCTTTGAAAGTCATGAACGGGAAGTCTTCCCATATCTTTGATCCAAAAGGAACGATGACTCAAGGCGAATTCTCAGAAGTGCTGCTTCGCGCCCATGGGTGGCATAAACAGCCTTACATGATTGAACTCAATAAGAAGAGATGAAAGCCGGACTGCCTAATTATCAGCCTAATTCTCCGATCACTAGACAAATGGCGGCGGTGATGATCCAAAACCTGAAGCAGGTAGAGCCTGGAACAAAGGTTAAACTGAGTGGCACAACGGATGCCTGGGCAGTTGAAGCCATCAAAGCGCTTATTTCTCAAGGGATCATGGACCCGGATACCAAGGTTAAATCTGATGGCTCCATGAACTTCCGTTCAAAAGAACTTTTGAAACGTCAAGAGGCTAGTGCCTTGTTGGATCAAGCGTTTAATTACTATACTTTACCGATTAGTCATTAATTTACCTGACTCGACTATAAACATGCTGAGACTGTCCTCCGTCCGAAACCTGACGAATTTCGATGCCCTGGCGGCATTGGATCACTTGGCCTTCCTCCATTTGTCGCTGCCGAAAGTCGAGCGCCTGTGCGATTTCTCTCATATAAAATCTTCGGCAGCTCGAACTGGATTACATGAAATCCCTGTAGGTGATGGACAACCTGTGGACCGCGGACCGGTTGGAGGTTCTAATGCTGAAGGAGATTCCTACAAGGATCAAGGCAGAAGTATTCGATGGCTTAACAAGAATGGAGTGCCTGCGCCAGATAGACTTCCGGTTTATCGATACCGGCAAAGGCCGAATTGCAGCACTCCGCAAGCGAATGGCGGAAGTAGGCAAAGAGTATCTTCTCTATGAGAATATCCCTGAGAAGAAGCGGATACGCTCGATGGCTCTTGAGCATCTGTCGGAAATTTTGATTAAGGAATGCAGGTGATCAACAAAATAATGGAAAGCCCGCTATGGTAGCGGGCTTTTTGCGATTTCAATCTTTGTATTCCTCTCCGCTCGCCACCCGGTTCTCGTCAAATGAGATCCAATCGCTCCATCTTCCGAAATATAGCTTCACGTTGGTATATCCAGCTTCCTACAGTGCAATCACGTTTGGGCAGGCGAAAGACGCCGGAGCCACATTAGACCATGAGTGCCACGTTCTATGTCCAATCCAATGCAGCCAGGCCGCGAGCATCAGATCGGTCCTTCGGTTCCTTTATAGTCTTCCAATTGCCACGATCAACGCCAGAACAACAAAAAAGATATTCACGCCGATCTCCCGGTACTCTTTTCGCCAAATATGAAACATCATCCCGAGCAGTGCGACCGCAGCCAAAGCCATCGCGGCGATCGGCGTAAGCACCGGAGCTATGTTCAGCGCCCACGGCAAAACAAGGCCCAGCGCTCCGAGTAGTTCTGCGATTCCGATCAGAACAACTAGAGTTTTCGGTACATCCTTTACCCAGGACCATGTCTTTTTTGATGACTCGATACGAACGGTTTTCATCCATCCCGAATATACGAAGCCTGCCGCCAATATGAATTGTACGATCCATAACGTCACATTCATCTTTTCTTTTCCCCTCACTTGTTCGATTTCGATATCTGCCTCTATACTAAAGTGAGAAAGCCCAATCAGGAAGTAGGCACTTAAACCTAACCAGGTAACCAAAAGTAAACCCTTGGCATGATCAGAAAGTGAGGAATAAGAATGACGGTGTATTGCAAATTCGGAACCGCGCTGGAAATCCTCACGGGCAAATGGAAATCTTTGATTCTTCTACGCCTGCTGAGCAACGGTACAATGCGGTTCAGTGAATTACAAAAAGCCATTCCGGATATTTCGAAAAAGATGCTGGCCCAGCAGTTGAAAGAACTTGAATATCACGATATTGTGCATCGCGAAGTGTATGCGCAAATTCCGCCAAAGGTCGAATACTCGATTACAGAGTACGGACAGCTCATGAAGCCCGTGCTCCAGACAATGAGCGACTGGGGGGCCGGGCATGTGCAGCATATGCAGAAGCTGTACGGCGAAGAAGACGAAGCAGAGGCAAAACCGTCCGACCTTCGGAAAATCGATTCCTTGCCGTAAACGTTTCAGTATTAAGCGCACGCTAAAAAAGCCCGCAAAGATCGCGGGCGTTTCCTTTTTTTAAGTATACAAATAAAAACGAACGCTTAACCCTCTTCCCCTGTAGCTACCGGATTCTCCTCATAGCTGATCCAATCGCTCCAGCTGCCCGCATACAGCTTCACATTGCCATAACCGGCTTCCTCCAGGGCAAGCACGTTCGGACAAGCGGTGACGCCGGAGCCGCAGTATACGATAATCTCGGCATCCTGCGGAATGTCGGAAAAATGCTTGCGAAGCGCGCCTGCATCCTTCCAATGTCCGGCGTCGTCCAGGACGCCCTTCCAGAAGTAGTTCACCGCACCCGGAATATGTCCGGCTTTGGCGTCCAACGGTTCCTCGGCTCCGGCATATCTGCGCGGTTCGCGTGAATCGATGAGGGTTTTGTTACCATGCTGCGAAGCCGCGCGCACCTCATCTACGAGGACCAGTTTATCGGGCTTAAGATTGATGTCATAGGGTACCGGAATGACGATCGGCTGTTCATCCGTTACCGGATACGAAGCGTTCTTCCAAGCGGTAAAGCCTTCATCCAACACATAAGCCTGTTCATGCCCGGTGTATTTCAGCAGCCACCATAGTCGGCTGGCCATGGCTCCGCCCTGGTCGTCGTAGATGACGACACGGCTGCTCTTCTGAATGCCGGACTGGCCGAGACGCTTTGCAAGCTGATCCAGGTCCGGTAGAGGATGGCGTCCGCCATGTTGAGTGATAGGAGAGGAGAGGTCCTTCTCCAGGTCGAGGTAAACGGCACGCGGAATATGCGATTCCTCGTAAGCGGCTCGGCCGCTTTCCGGCTTGCCGAGGGCAAAACGGCAGTCGACGATGACCAGATCCGGTTCATAGAGTCTCGCCAGCAGCCATTTCATTGACACGATATTGTTCATATACCAGGACACCGCCTTCTATTAAGAAATAATGAGATTAAGTAACCGAATTATATCATATTGCTGCTTCCGATTACGTATATAACTAAAAAGTCGACCTGTCTCATAGAAGGATGAGATCAGGTCGACGATATGAGAATGAATAATGGCAAGAATCAGGATAAACGCTTTATTTCTTGATAGCTTGAAGCAGCATGGATGTGTAAGCCTCGGCGCCTTCCGGCTCCAGATGGACACCGTCAGACCGGAAGTATTCCGGATGATCCTTACTGGCTGAATACCAATCCACCAGCGTAACTTTCGGGTTCTGGGCAGCTGCTTTTGCCAGCATGCCGTTCACATTCTGTTCCCAATCACGCGGAACCCGTGTGTTGATAAGCAGAATTTGCTTAGCTGAATCCAGAGGACGCAGAAGGGAATCCAGATCCTTTTTCGAGAAAGCGCCGTTGGTTCCCAGCCCGATGATGATAATGCCGCCATCTATCCGATTCTGGGTCTTCATGGCAGGGATCAGGTCATCGGCCTGACGCATTTGGCGGCCTATCTCTGCATCGATGTGAATGCCGGGCAGCGATTTCTCGAGATAAGGGGATACCCCGAGCATGACCGAATCCCCAATGGCCGTGACGGTGGACTGGGATACCGGAGGATTTTGAGGCTTATTCGTTGGCTTCGAATGATTGCTCTTTCCGCCTGTCGTTTCGCTTCCCGAGTCCTTGGATTGATCCGGCTTATCGGACTTCTCCTCACCAGGTTTACCCGCTTTATCTTCATTCGGTTGATCCGGGATTGTTTTTTCGGAATCAGCCTTATCCGGGTCTTCGCTCCCTGTGTCGGTGTTCTTGTCTTCGTTGTCAGCGTCATTTCCAGCAGGAGGGTCCGGCTCTTCGTTTCCGACTGTATCTTCATCGCCAGAATGCGTCGCTTCGTTCGGAAGCGGCATTTCATCCGTTTCTTTAGCAGGGTCCGGCTTCTTAATAACACCAGGCTGCTTCGCGTCGGTAGGCGGAGGGGAGATGTTCCCGTCGTCAGTGCCTGCAGGAAGCGGCGTTTGTCCTTGCGGTGGCTCCATCGCCCCGGACTCCCCGCCTTGTTTCTGATCCGGCTCTTCCGGGGCAGGATCATCAAGGTTCAGCATGGCAGCGATATCGCCTACCGTTCTCGCAGAAGATACGCTGCTCATCATCCCTGAGCAAAAAATACCGATTAGAATGAGCGAGCTTAGCGACACGACCCAGCCTCTTAATGAAATCGAAGCCGGACGGCGGCGAATGGAGCGGGCTTTAAACCACACTTTCTTCAGTCCGCCATGGCGTATCGGTTCTTCAACATACTTCCAGGATAGGGCGGCCAGCAGAACGCTTGCCGCGATTTGCAGTGCAACCTGAGGCAGACTCAGATTGCCTGTGCCGGATGCAGGTGAGGTCAGGATCATCACCGGGTAATGCCATAAGTAAATGCCATAGGATCGAACGCCAATCCACAGCAGGGGCTTCCAGCTTAACAAGCGGCTGATCGAAGCTGCAGGATGCGCCAACACCGCAACGAGGACGGCGGCGGCCAGAGAGAAGAGGAACATGCCCCCTTGATACAGGAACGAATCGTACCGGTCCACCCGCCACATCATGAACAGTATGATAAGCAATGCCACTGCGCCTGTTAGGTTGAGTCTGCCCCGGGCAGCCCTTGAAACATGGGTGGACAGCTTCCAACTGGGCCATACGATAGCAAGCCCTGCTCCGATGAGCAGACCAAACGCCCGGGTATCCGTTCCATAGTAGACCCGGCTAGGATCATCTCCCGGTTGATAGATCACTGCCATGGCGAGAGCTGAAATCGCGGCTCCGGCAGCAATGAAAGTGAACAGCTGTCCCCTGCGGGGGAATAGCTTGAGTACGGCTAACATGATTAGGGGCCACAGCAAGTAGAACTGTTCTTCCACGGCAAGCGACCAGAAATGTCCCAGTGGAGACGGCGGGCCAAATGATTCGAAATAAGATTGCTGCTGAAAAATAAACTGCCAGTTGCTTATGTATGTAACCGCACCGAGCACCTCACTCCGAAGCGTAGCCAGCCGAGATCGGTCAAATAGCGTAACCCACACCACCAGGATGAACAGCATGAGCAGCATGGCCGGCAGGAGACGTCGGAACCTTCGGATCCAGAAATCTTTCAGATCGATCCGGCGATGATGATGCCATTGCGATGCCAGAATATCCGTAATGAGATAGCCGGACAGTACGAAGAATAAACTGACTCCGAGAAAACCACCGCCTGCAAAACCGAAATTCCAGTGGTATCCCATCACTCCGATCAAAGCGAGGGCCCTCAGCCCATCAAGACCGGGCATGTAGCGTGAATGTGGCTTATCTGATGCCGGCACGGGAGATCACTCCTTTCGAAGGATCTGCGCTTACGCCGCCCTGGAACAGCCGCTGCGATAATATGTAGGACATATTCTCAAACGTCTGGGTGCTGAATAGTGAATGTGTCATTTGGAACATGGTAAACCTTCCCTTTCCTTTATAGGAGGATATCTTAAATTAAGGAGACGCTTATCGAATCCTGTAATATCCTGCAACACGATGTCATAGCTAATACTATCATTCCAGGAAAAACAGAAGGTGACAAAAAAGTGAAGCTACGGCTACATTATGATGTCAATAATAAAACAGATTTTTCATTTGAAAGGATAAGTCTACACATCTCGTTATCCATGATTCGGTAACCAATTGTTAGCTGTATCGCAATAGGCCATAAGAAAGAGGAGGTCCCTGCCTCCTCCAACATCAGGATGATTCGCCATCCATGATTTCCCTTTTATTAATGTAGAATATGGGTCAGATCGCCGCTCCCTGCCGTTTACGAAAAAAGGTTTTGAGTGCCTCGTACACTTCCCCTTTGTCTTTAATGACATGATACATGAATTGGTCCAGCTTGATATTCTTATAAGCCGACATCAGCGTGCTGCTGCGATTGTATTGATTGACCTCGCCATAACCGAACATATTGCTGACCTTCAGCAGTTCGCCGATGAGTTTGACGCAGCGTTCATTGTCGGATGTGAGGTTATCGCCGTCGGAGAAGTGGAAGGGATAAATGTTGTATTTGGAAGGGGGATAACGGTGATGAATGATATCAAGCGCCTTCTGATAAGCGGATGAACATATGGTTCCGCCGCTTTCACCCCGTGTGAAGAACTCTTCTTCGGTCACTTCTTTTGCCTCGGTATGGTGGGCGATAAACACGATTTCGACTTTCTCGTACTGCTTGCGAAGGAAGCGGGTCATCCAGAAGAAAAAGCTGCGCGCGCAGTATTTCTCGAAGGAGCCCATGGATATAGGTGCATCAAAATTAACTAAAGGAAAATTGCAAATAAAATAAAGGATTTTTATCAGTCATTAGGTTTTTGATATGTTATATTTATAGCATAGGAAATCGAGAAGAGGACACCACAGGGGCATGAATGCCCTGTTGATCGGGGTCGGCCATTGGGCCGGCCTTTTTATATGGAGTGGTGCAAAGTTCCCTTCCGGTTTCCAGAACATCACCCGACACAACAACCATACCTGTTTGACGGTGGTAGGCGATAAGACGAGCGGCGCCAGTTAGCCCCTCGCAATAAGGCCTGCAGTAGAGCCGCAAGGGTAGAACAAGCGGGTTAAATGTTCTAATCAAGTTTAAACGCCTGTCTCGGCTGCTGGAGGGCACGTCATACGTGTTTTAGGCTCGGGAGAAGCGTTTATATGCGGACATGGTATAAAGGTAGTGCCCCGGCCTTCCAAGCCGGAGAAGACGGGTTCGAGTCCCGCTGTCCGCTCCATTATTCCACGGGTGAGGGATATCGAGATACCTATAAGGCGCGGTCTCGGTATCCCCAATTAAAATGACCTCTCTTTTATGATAAGCTTGTCATAAGTGAGGAGGTTGTTCAAAAGATGGATCTTGAATTACAGATGTCAAAACAGACGCTAAAACAGCTCGAGAGCCTGCTAGGGATGATTCGTATAAAGAAGGATTGGACACTCGTTAACATTGCGAATGTGGCCGAGGTGGACGAAGCTAACAAGACGCTTTCTTTTAGTAATGGTGAAGAGTTGAAAGTTGATCCCGAATATTGGGATGCGTTTATAACAAAGTTTAGAAGTCGCCAATAGGCGGCTTTTTGTTTTGAATGATTAAGAATCGAGGAGTGATAGATACTCCTATAAGAGAGGATGAACCAAGATGAACGAACAAATCGAGAACAATTTCAGCTACCACGCACCAAAGCCCGGACAACCGGAGATTTATCATGAGATCCGCGAGAAGGCAAAGGAGTTAGCGTACCTGATCGATCAGAAGGCGCCAGGCAGCCGCGAGAAGTCGCTGGCAATGACTAACCTGGAACAGGCTGTGTTTTGGACTAATGCCGCTATAGCGAGGAACTGAGAAGGAATCTATCACTCGATGTCGAATCCTGATGTCGAGGAGGAGATAACGTGGAATACGAATTATTAAGGAGACAAATAAAAGTAGACCCAACTGGTTTCGAAGGATATGTAAAAGAGTTATTGGAGTTCAAGCGTTTAGATGACAGTAACGATATGGTTATTGGGATTGCCAAGCTGATTGCAACAAAAGGCATTGAAGCTCTTACCGAGCCGCAGTTGTTTGCTTTTACGAAACATGGAATATTGCCTCATCTATATCTTGGTGAATGCGGTCGATGCGCCCATGATATTCCATGGAGCGAGATGCTTGTGGCGGTAGAAGAATCAGGGAATTGCGCGTATTGCCAGCATTTAATCGATAAAGATGATTAATAAAGTCAAGTCGCTCATAAGAGCGGCTTTTTCTTTTTCATAAATTCTGAGGGGGGAGGTGATTCGAGTGATAAGAAATCAATCTATTTACATCGGTCCGACTTACAAAGGACTCATTCAGCATCAGGTTTTTCACAATGGTATTCCCGAGAGTGTGTATAGGCTGCTGCAGGAGGTTGGTCCGGTGCAAAGGCTTCTCATCCCCGTTCACCTGCTGCCAACGATCAGAAAGAAAATGAGTATGGCCGGAACCCAAGAGTACAATGCATATCAAACGATGAAGGCCGGAAGTGTCCAAATAAACGATGAAGGAGTGAAGCATGTAATGAGCAGTTCATATTTTGATACCCCGGTACCAAACAAGCAATATAACAGCCAGGGACAACTCATAAATCCCGCGGACAGCTACGATCCGGACGGAGCCCAAAAGGTAAGGATCAAAGCAGCGGCAGAGCCAGTCACCCTCCAGAACGCTGCTACGGCTGCAGGCAACGGCACGCCGTTCGCTCCGGAAGACGGGAATTATACACTGACCTTCGAAATTACAGGTACCAGCACAAGCAGGACGGTCCTGTTCGAAATTGCTGGCCCCAGCGGCGTTTATGGGCCTCACACAGCGTTTAACGTGGGCGATCCGACCAAGTATGGCCCGCAGAGCACAGGCGGCAGCAACACCGTTCCGGAGAGCTGGCAAATTGAAGTTCCGGCAGGGTATTCATTCCGTGCCCGGATCAGTGCGGTAACAGGCGGTAACGTTACGGTTAAGGGGAAGGCGGTGACGTAGGTGGATTTAGGTAATATTGCATTTAGCTTAGCGGCAGGCATGAGCAAAAGGAATTCGGATAAGAGATATAACTGCTCAGCAGTAGCCACGCGGGCCACGGTATACCACCGATCGAATGACAACGGCGGGATGGGTATTAAACCTGACTCAACCTATAGGTCCAGACACGTGGTTGCCTATGACTTCACGGACCTTCAGCTTATGTACGGTAACTTTCATGGCGCGGATGACAAAGCAACGGATAATGATATTAGAACTAAAGCTGTACTAGAGAAAAAGGATGGTCCGGACTGGGTTCGAATTCCTTTAACGATTAGAGGTGAATCTCTTGCCACGATTGGACCAGGAGGACGTGTGTTAACAGATCCGATGGGGCTGAAATTTGTAAAGGGAGAGGAATTTTTCATTTACACATATGTCGCCGCTCCAAGTGGGATTTGGCCTGGAGGCATGTTTTTACAGCGTGACGTTAGTGGAGAGTCTGGGGTTTTGGGTGACAAAACAATGGATAAAGATTTTGTTTGGAACTGGAATTCAACTCCGTTTTGGGCGGCTAGTCAATCAATTTCTGTTGGGACATGGAGACGGATAGCCGATTGGAAGTATATGCTCAAATGTACCGTTGCTGGAACCACAGGGACAACCCAACCAGCGAGTACAACTGACGGGGAAATACTTACTGACGGAACTGTGACTTGGCAGGTTTATCAAAGTGCTGCAGTTGGGGTATATGGCTATACACCATTAGCTATTCATGGGAAGACGAAAGAACCCAAACCATCTATTGCCGTAATTGGAGACAGTATTATGTGGGGCGCAGGCGATAAAAACCCGATTAATCCAAGCGTGGGCGGAGACAACTATGGATTCCTCATCAGGGCAATAAACAACAACTTCGGTTACTCCGCACTATGTATATCCGGAGAAGCCACTCGCCATTTCGTAGGCATGCGGAGGAAGTTCCGTATAAGGGTTACGGATGGAATGACGCATGCCGTGGTCGAGCATGGGATTAACGATGTGAACCAAGGTAGGAGTTTTGAGGAGATTCAGGGGAATCTGTTGGACATATACAATGAACTATCTTCTCGTGGAATGAAGGTCTACGCCTGCACATTGGTCCCAGTGACTGATAGCACGGACGGGTGGGCGACAGAGAAGAACCAAAGTGTTAAGGGGAACGAAGCTGTACGTACCCGCCTGAATGACTGGATTCGTACCACTCCCGCCCCACTCAGCGGATACTTCGAGACTGCGGACACAGTCGAGACTTCTCGGAACAGTGGGATATGGAAACAAGGTATGGTTCTTACCACTGACAATTTGGGAATTCACCCGAGTGCAGCTGGGCACCTTGCTATGATGGCAGCAATCGACACATCTGTGTTTACCGTGTGATATTTTGAAATAGAGCAATAAATGCATACATCAATGATAGATTGGTAGGAAAGTTGTGGAAAACGGGCGAATTTGACTCCATTACGACTTTGACGGCCAATTACGAACATCAGTATAATGGTCTTGTCTTCTTTTCTCTCTAGTAACTAAGTACAAGGCGTTTAAATACGGAGCGAAGCGGCACGTATGCTCGTGACCTTCTACGTTCTTTAAGAGAGATCATAAAAAACGGATGGCCTGAAAGCGATCTTCTTTCAGGTCGAGGGTGAATGCCGTGAGGCAGAGGGGGATCATCCCCCTAAAACACGTACTATGTAACTTTAATGCTATAAATAGAAAATGTGAGTCACTTTTCGCTAACACCTCAAAATGATGGGGTGTTTTTTTAATGCTCAGAAAGAAAGGATGATTGGAATTGCATCAGCCAAAAGCAAACGAACCAATTGGCATACCACCAAAAGGACGAGGGATATACGGGGGAGACATCAACCCGGCATCAAAAGCGGAATCAATTGCCCAGGCTGCCAAAGCCGTATATGATGAGCTGCGCAAAGTGTTTGATGAGGATACAGCGAAGGCGTTGCTGATCGCATCAATGCCGGCAATATGTACGGATTTAACAAGACAGGTGTACATTCCCTCTCTTTCATTAGGAGGTGTGTCAGATAAGCCAGAAGTATTCGGCGACACTGAACCAGAGATGATTGTTCCTCTCAAGGAAGGCGCACTCTCAGAGCGAATGGAGAGGGCCACAGAGGCTTTGAAAAAATGTATGAATAAATACACCAAGAGATATATTGAAAGGGTCTGACGGGGCGCACAGGCGATCACGGGTCCCTCTGGGGAAAAAATTTAGGTGCGGGTGCGGACGACCCCGAATTTCGTTCAGTTTTATTATCAAAAATTTACTTTCGCTTTCGCTTGGCAAGTAGCCGATCGGAGGCGTTTTTAATTTTTGCTTCGAATAATGCATGAAAATTTCGAAACAGTTGATTTCATCGTATAAACGAAAGTGAGGTGGGGATATTGGCGAAGTCTAAAGCGAAAGCAGAGCATCTGCAGGATAGAGAGGTTATCACTTCCGAATTGGCTGCGATCGTGGGGAGAACTCCCCAGTGGATTCGTCAATTGACCCGGGATGGAGTGCTGCGGCAGATCGGCCGAGGGAAATATAAACTCGGTGAATCAGTCCAGGCTTACTGCGAACATATTTCCGGAGGGAAAGAGGAAGATGCGAAGCCAAGGCTGATCGATTATAAGACAGAGCACGAGAAAACCAAAGCAGAGAAAGCTGCGCTTGAGCTGGAGCAGCTGAAAGGAAATCTCCATGCGGCTGCGGATGTGGAAATGCTTCTCTCGGATCTGATTCTGACGACAAAATCTAGGATTTTATCCGTCCCGAACCGGATTGCCACGGAATGTGAGAATGAATCTGCCGAATTCGTGGAATCGGTGGTCCGAAGGGAGATTGAAACAGCACTGGCGACGCTGGCGAGATACACCCCGGACAAGATAGGGGGAGATCTCGGCCGTGAAAACAGCGACGAATGACCCTTGTACGGTCTGCGTGGCTCAGAAAACACGCGATTTATTCGCCCGGGCAAACCGTAAATGGGAGCCCAGACGACGCCTGACAGTGTCGCAGTGGGCCGACGAGAACCGGATATTGACTACGGAGAGCAGCTCGGAGCCGGGCCCATGGCGAACAGCACGGGCAGAGTATCAGCGGGAGATCATGGATTCGATTGAGAAATGGGAAGAAATCGTTATTATGGCATCTGCCCAGGTCGGTAAAACAGAGTTTCTTCTGAATGTGACGGGGTCATACATTGATCAGGATCCATGTCCGATCATTCACGTTTTGCCGAAAGATGACATGGTGGAATCCTATTCGAAGAAACGGCTTACTCCCATGATCAAAAATAGTAAAGCGCTGATGGACAAGGTCGGTATTTCGAAATCTCGCGATAGCAGCAACACCATATCGGAGAAATCCTTTCCCGGTGGTTACTTAGCAATTGTCGGTGCTAATGCACCAGATAACTTGGCAATGCGTCCGGTCCAGGTCGTGCTCTGCGATGAGGTTGACAGATTCCCGGTCTCATCAGGTAACGAGGGTGACCCGATTTCGCTTGTAACAGCGAGGACGAAAACATTTAACCACAAACGCCGGCACTTATTCGTATCAACACCCGTGGATAAAGAGACGTCGCGGATCAATCAGCTTTACGAGGATAGCACGATGGAGCAGTGGTGCTTGCCCTGCCCGCATTGTGGCGATCTTCAACCGCTCAAATTCAAGAGTGGGAAGGATGGCGGGATCGTATTTGAGCACTACGTCTCGGAGTCCGGGGAGATCGTCGTAACCAAAGCAGATCACCGTTGCGCGTACTGCGGCATGCTCGGTGCAGAAAAGGATTGGAAGCGGGGAGAAGGGGCGTGGGTTGCCCGCAAGCAGCACTCCACCCGGCGCGGGTTTCATATTAATCAGCTTTCTAGTCCGTGGTCAGATTGGCGCGAGGTTGCTAAAGCTTTTTTAGTCGCAAAAAAAGAGGGCGTTGACACGCTCAAGGTATTCGTGAACACCGTCCTGGGAGAACCATGGGAGACAAAGGTCAAGGGTGTTGACGAGAAGACGTTGGCAGCACGCAGGGAGCGTTATGAATACGAGGTTCCTCAAGGCGTGAAGATCATTACAGCGGCTATCGATACACAGGATGATCGATTTGAGGTCGAGGTTACTGGCTGGGGAGCTGGGAAAGAGTCCTGGCGGATTGAATATCACCGCATTTATGGGGATCTGGATAGGCCGGAAGTATGGGCGCGGCTTGATGAATACCTATGCCGCTCATGGATAGGGCCGAACGGGAGAGAGTTCCGAATCGTCGGGGCTTTCATGGACTCGGGCGGCCATTACACCAAAGAGGTCTACACTTTCACGAAAGCCCGCAATTACCGCAATATTTATGCAATAAAAGGCGTAGGTAAAACCGCAAAAACGGCCCACGATATCCCGTTCATCGCCGGCCACAGCAAGACGCAAATGGAGAAGGCTGTCTTGATCAAGCTTGGCGTGGACGACGGCAAGGTAAAGGTTCACGATTCATTGAAGGTTGATAAACCCGGTCCACTATACTGTCACTTTCCTGGTGAGGACAAGGGTTACACCGAGGAATATTTCCTTGGTCTGACTTCTGAGAGGCAACAGATCGTAAAGCAGGAAGGCGTCAAGTATAAAGCTTGGGTCAAAATCAGGGACCGTAACGAGCCGTTTGATTTGGCGGTATATAACCGGGCTGTAATCGAGCTACTCCGGCCGAATCTTTCCTTGCCGATCGAGCGGCAGCCGAATGGACCGAGGGTGGATCCGAATACAGGCGGGGTGGCTTTAAAACCACAGAGATCAAGACGACGCGGTAGTCAGGGTATACAGTAAACCTTGAGAGGAGGTGAAACAAGGAATGGCTAAATACATCCCATACACTTTGGAAGAAGCTCAGGCTAATCTGATCATGTGGAAGCAAGCTTTTGCAGCATGTTCAACAGGCAAGCAATATACTATTGCCAATCGATCACTAACAAGACAAGATGCAGATGAATGTATGAGATGGATCAACTATTTTTCCGATCTCATTATGAAATTGACGCCTGGCGCGAATCGCCGAAGCAGAACGAAACAGTTTGTTCCTTGGGATACATGAGATGGATCGATAGAACCATTGAAGCTGTTGCGCCGGGCTGGGGAATTAAGCGTATGGATGCGAGGATGAGGCTGGATAACGCCAAGAAAACCCAGGAGATACTCAACCAAGGGTATGGAAACCACGGGGCGAGCCGGACGAAGAAATCACTCAAGGCATTTAATCCGCGGGCCGGATCTGCTGATGAGGATATTCACGCGAATCTGGGGGTTCTCCGAGCACGATCCCGCGATGAATTCATGGGGAATCCGCTCGCTAATGGAGCAATCAAGACCAAGAAAACTAACGTCATCGGGGTAGGGCTTGTTCCAAAACCAAATCCTGACGTTGAGGCACTTGGATTGAATCCTGACCAAGCGAAAACGCTGAAAAATCAGATCAAGAGAGAATGGGACCTGTGGGCTGAAAGCAAATATGCTGATGCCGCAGGTCTTAGTAATTTCTACGGCCTGCAACAACTTGCATTTCAGTCTGCCCTCATTTCCGGTGACGTCTTGGCTTTACTCAATGATATCGAGGAAAAACATTCGGTCTATGATCTTCGTGTAAAACTGGTGGAAGCGGATCTTTGCACGTCTCCGACCGCTCAGGAGGATACAAAAGATCGTGACATCAAGAATGGAGTGGAGACTGATAAGAACGGCCGCGTGGTCGCTTACTGGTTCGCGAATAAATACCCGAATGGTTTTAATCTGGTGACAACCAAACATACCAGGGTGCCAGTGATTGGTGATGAATCGGGGAGAAGATTCGTGATTCATCTACTTGAAATGGAGCGGCCAGGACAGCGGCGAGGGGTTCCTGTTCTTGCACCGGTGATTGAATCTCTCAAGATGCTCGGGCGTTACACTGAAGCTGAACTCATGGCTGCAGTCATAAGCAGTATGTTTACTGTGTTCGTCAAGAAAAAGGCCGATACTGACGAGGATGATTTCGGAATTAACGTCACTGACCCTACGACAGGAGCAGAAATTCAGCCAGAGCCAGGCGAGGTCAATATGGGTAGCGGTGCTGTTCAGTTTCTTGAAGAAGGCGAAGACATTAGTGTCGCTAATCCGGGAAGACAGAACACAGCGTTTGACCCATTTGTCATGTCTATCTTGCGCCAGATTGGATCGTCGTTGGAAATCCCATACGAACTGCTGATCAAGCATTTCACATCATCCTATTCTGCATCCCGGGCGGCGCTTCTGGAAGCATGGAAGATGTTCAAGACTCTCCGAAAATGGATGGGAGATAACTTCTGTCAGCCTATTTATGAGGAGTGGTTCACCGAAGCAGTTACAAAAGGAAGAATACAGGCTCCGGGCATATTCAATGACCCGGCTATTTTCCGTGCCTATACGCGCTGCGCATGGCATGGTCCGGGACAAGGGCTCATTAACCCTGTTCAAGAAGTGACGGCATCTGAAAAGAAAATTGCACTGGGGATCAGCACCCGTGAGATCGAGGCTGCAGAACAAAACGGTACAGACTTCGAGGACAATGCACAGCAACTCATTTATGAGCGCGGTTTGGTTGAACAATTCACGCCTGGAATGGCGGCAACGTCTGCAAATGATTCTGGCGGGGAAGGAGGTGATGATGAAGATGCCCAAACGAATTAAGCTTAACGGCCCGGTTATTGGAGACAGCAGCACCTGGTTGTATGACTGGTTGAAAATCCCTTATATTAGTGCATCCAAAATCGCGAAAGAGTTGGAGGATGCGCAGGGTGACGAGGTAGAATTGAACATCAATTCAGGTGGTGGCTCGGTTCCTGCTGGATCGGAGGTATATACACTTCTTAAGCAGTACAAAGGCAGAAAGGTTGCAAATATCACCGGGATGGCTGCAAGCGCAGCGTCTTTTATAGCAATGGGTGCAGACGAGGTGAGAATGTCTCCGACAGCCTCAATGATGATCCATAATGCATCTACTTGGACAGAAGGAGATAAGAACAACCATTACAGCAATGCCGATATGCTACGAAATACAGATGTCGGGATCACAAACGCATACCGTCTAAAGACTGGCAAAAGCACTGAAGAACTACTGAACCTGATGAATAAGACTACATGGATGAACGCGCAGCAAGCTGTCGAATTGGGTTTCGCTGATAGCATTATGTTCGATGAGTCTAATTCATTAATTGCTGTTTCTAACAGCATGATGAGCGGTGAAATTCCGCCAGAAGTTGAGGCGAAACTGCGGGATGTATTGGTTACAGCCATGCTTAAAGGCGGCGCAGACGCCAAGAATCCGATCGACAGCGGAAACCCACTTGCTGGTTTAGACTTGTCGGCCGTTATGTCAGAAGGACTGGACCTCAACTCAATCATAAACAGCAGTTCGAAACCTACAGCTCAGCAATTAGCTGAGGAAGATCAAACGAAGGAGGAAACAGAAAACATGGACTACGAAAAATTGAAGAACGAGCACCCGGAATTGTTCAATCAAATCATCAATGAGGGGGTTGAACAAGAACGCAGTCGTATTAAGGAACTGACAGCACTAGCCAAAACACCTGGAGCTTCTGACATTGCGATCAAGGCGATGGAGGAAGGCATGAGCCCCCTTAAGGCTTACCAAGAACATGTATCCAACCAGGCTAAAATTACTGAAAACGTAGCGACGGCTCGTGCTAATGATGCGGGGAAAAGCAAAGTCTCTGACGTGACGACACCTGATCCAGGGAATGAAACTGAAGACATTGAAGATCAAAGAAAAACATTCGCCTCTAATGTTGCGGCGATTGTTAATAAAAAGAAAAACGGAGGTCGATGATCATGCCACATTACACAAGCCCAGAGTTTGATAATCTGATCGCTGGTTTTGATGGTGATTTCAAAACGGTTCCAGTGATTATTCCGTCCGGTAATGGCGTAGTCCTGCGCGGGACGGTGTTCGGTTCCATTGGGCGTCTGCCTGAAAGCGATCCATTCGCAGGTACGCAGCAAGTCGTGCCAGTTAATTCAACACTGACGAATGGCGGGCAAAATCCCGCTGGTATTTTGGTTGATGATGTTGTCGATACGACAAACGGCGATGTACGTGCTGTTATGTACGTAACAGGCATTTTCAATCGCGATGCACTCATCTTCGGCGGGAATGATACTATCGCGGATCATGAAAATGCTCTTAATGCTGCTGGACTGACCACCAAACGAGTTGTGAAGGGAGTTTAATAACATGCCAAATCAATTTAATCCTTATGATTTTCCGACCCTGATCGAAGTGCTGGAGCTGCTTGATCAGCCGAATGACTTTTTGCTTCGTACTTTCTCCGAGGAAGGTCAGATCTTCGAGACGGAAGAAGTAGAAATTCAAACTAAGAAGGGCATCCGTGTTCTGGCCCCTTATGTATCCGAATACTTGGACGGTAAGCCTATCCCGCGTAGCGGTTTCACTTCTAAGACATATAAGCCGGCTTTGGTTAAACCATCTCGTCCGCTGACTACACACGATCTCAAGCGTGTGACGTTTGGGGAAAGTGCGACCAATCGCCGATCTGCTGTAGAACGCGCTGTTCTTCACGCTGCGGAAGATGTGGCGGATTTGAACACAAGCATTGATAACCGGAAAATTGAAATGATCCGTTCCGGCTTGTTCACTGGGACAATCGTTCAAAAAGGTGAGGGTGTAAGTCAAATTCTTGATTTTGAACACACGCTTAAAGTAACGCTGTCTGGTACAGATACATGGGATCAGGATACAGCAAATCCAGTTGAGGACGTTGCTGGATGGCGTCAAGAAATTATTGACGCTAATGGTGACACACCAAACATCCTGGTTGCTGATTTCAATACAGCTTCCAAGCTTATGCGTCACAAGACGACTTTGGCATTGGCTGATAATCGAGGCGTTCAGGTCGGTTCTAACGGTCGGACTTTCCAAGGCAAAGGCGTGACTGTTCACGGATACTTGCAGGACGCTGATGTAACAGTCGTGAGTGTGTCCGGAAGTTACATCGACGATAACAACACAGAGCAGCCTATCATTCCAGCAGGCACAATCGTGCTGCTTAATGACAATACACCGCTGTTCCGTTTTCATTATGGTCTGATCGTACTGATCGACGCGGATACTAAAGAGTTCGTCTCCTATGATGACACTAAAATCGTTCCGCGCGAGCTGGTTGATGTGAACCGTAATATGCGTTGGTTGGAAATGCATACACGTCCTCTTCCAGTTCCCACGAATGTGAACAGCTGGCTTGTGGCGAAAGTACTTTAAGGAGGGATAAACGATGAATATTAAAGCAACCGGAAAGATCCGGCATAATGGTGTTGATTATAAAACTGGCGATGTGATTACCGGGCTATCTAAAAAAGAGTATGATCGTCTGATTAATCTTAATGTGGGCGAGGAAATTGACGGAGGTTCAGAGGGCGATCAAGAAGTGTTCGCCGGCTTTCAACTGAATGGCGACCTCCTATTCACCGTTGATGAATTTGCTGGAATGAAAGCTGATGACCAGAAAGCACATCTTAAATCTCTGAAAATCGAACCTGCTGGCAAGGAAGAAGATCGCATCGCTCAATATGAAGAATGGTACGCCGACCAGGTGACTGCGGACGACCAAAACTGAGGCGGTGAGAGGTTATGAACCTTCGAGAGCAAATGGTGAAGGATGTTCAGTCCGTCTTCTTTAACCCGAACGAATTTGCCGAGATCCACACGGTCACAACATTCACCAATGATGAAACAGAAGCTGGCCGTAAGGATCGCAAACTCGAAATGATCGTCGAAAAATTCACCCTGGACGGTCGCCCAATCCAAAGCGCCGACGGCGTTTCTGCTCATACCGCTATTGTTCATATCGATCCTCAAATTCTGGTTTATACCCCAAGGGTGGACCAGAATTTTTATTTGGACTTCAATAAGTACCGGGTGAAAGGCGTCTCCAATGACTCTGGCATTTTAAAGATTGTGCTTGAAGCGTATGGTAAACGGCCATGAGTGAATTCATCGATGTAAAGGATAATTTCCGTCAGGTCAATCGGTCGCTGAAGCAAATGGACAAGGCTGTTCGTCAGGCAGTCTTGTCTGCTCTCAACCGAGCGACGCAGCGATCGAAGACGGAAACGGGGCGCAAGGTCCGTGAGAAATACGTGGTCAAGCAGCGGGAAGTCATAGAGACCATCCAGATCAGGAAAGCAGCAGTCAACAACCTGACGGCCACATTAACCTCAAAGGGCAATACGCTCCCGTTGATTCGGTTCAGCGTTGCGCCCAAGAGGAGGCTTGTGCGAGCGCCGAAGTCATTAAAAGCAGCCGTATTTCGGGGAGGGGTCAGAAAGCCGATTCCTGGGGCGTTCATTGCTACGGCTGGTACTCATTTAGGGGTTTTCATGCGTACGAGCAAAAAACGTCTTCCTATTCAGGAACTCCGCGGGCCGGCAGTGCCGTCCATGGTTGGTAATGAAGAAGTGCGCGAGCACGTGCAGCTGACATTCGGCCAAGAGATGGAGAAGCGCCTGCCGCATGAACTCAATCGCACGCTAGGGAGGCTGACGACATGACGCCAGAGCTCTTAATGGAACATTTGGAGCAATATCTACAGGAAATCACCAAGAACATTCTTCTAGGCGAACACAAAACGCCGCCGAACATCTACAAAGTGGACATGCCGGCCAGGGCGACCCCGGATTACGATGAAGGCGAGACCGACATCAAGCCGATTAGCTCCACGATTCCCAAAGAACGGGATGAACGATTCCCCTTCATCATCATTGCGTTTAGTGACGCTGAGGATAACGAGGAGGGATTCCAGACCCTTCAGGTAGATTTCATTTTTGGGTGTGAAGGTGGCGGGCGTGATGCCTATATGGATGTGCTGCACCTCATCGAGACAGTGAGGATGGCCTTCTTGCGTGAAACATATAACGGTTGGCCGGCTAGATTAACGCTGCCGATCCATCGAGGTTTAAATCAGGAACAAGTCGTTGACTGCTGGATGGGCTATATGTCCACGACGTGGGAAGCACCATCAATGGTACAGGAGGTATGGAAAGATGGCTACTAAGAGAAATTCGAAGGAAGAAGAACAGATTCGCGTCGATCCGGAGACGTTCACGGGTGACGCTCCTGTATTGATTCAGGGAGATGCCCAGGCCGAAGAAGTGACAGCGGCAGCTGCTCCGGAACAATTGATTTACATCGGCCCACCGATCCGCAAAAACGGCGTCGGACTCCGGACCAATCAAGTGTTTATCGGCGGGCATCCCGCCTATCTCGAGGCGTTATACACAGAATATCCACACATCAAGTCTTTGTTCGTCCCGGTGAATAAGCTGCAGGAATCCTTAAAACAAATTAAACAGACAGGAACGGCACTTAATGCCGCGCTTCTGTCGCTGAAAGGAGTTTGAACATGGCTGAATTTCACGGCGTAAAAGCCACAGAGGTGTATCAACCTAAGCCGGCGGTGGTGCAATCCAATACGTTGCCAATTTATTATGGCACTGCGCCAATCAACCTGGTCGCTAATCCTGCCGATGCGGTAAACAAGGTTATTCTCGCGAAGGATATAAATGAATTCCGGGCAAAGCTCGGGTATTCGGATGATTGGAAGTCCTTCACCCTCTGCGAGGCAGCACACGCACATTTCGTGGAGTCTGAACAGGGTCCTATCGCTTTTGTGAACGTGATGGATGTGACAGATACAGAGGTTACGGCACCCGCCGCAGCTGTGTTTGTTGATGGCCTCCATACAATTGATAAGCAAGGCGTGCTGAAGGCTACCGTAACAGTGGCTGACGGATCGACAACCTTTGAACAAGGCAAGGACTATACGCTCACCTTTGATGCTGCTGGCAAGTTGGTCATTGCTATCGTGAGCGGTGGTGCTATCCCGGCTGGGACCAATTCACTCCAGGTCGGATACAGCTCTTTAAAATCATCCAACGTAACGGCCAGCCGGATCATCGGCGGTACGGATGCACAGACGGGCGAGCGCTCTGGTTTGGAACTGATCGAGGACGTATTCCTTGAGACCTCATTCGTACCTAATCTGATCGTAGCGCCAGGCTGGTCGCATGATCCGGTGGTGGCTGCCGTCATGGTGGCAAAATCAAAAAATATCAATGGTCTGTTTGAAGCGCACGCGGTCACGGACCTGGATGCGAATCAAAAATATGTAGATATCTCAGCATGGAAGGAAGAGAACGGGTATACCGACATGCTTCAAACGAACACGTACCCGATGGCAACATACAAAGGGCGAACATATCACATGTCTACGTTGGTGACGGCCGACATGGTAGCCACTGACGCGCAAAATGAGGGTGTGCCGTATCAGACTCCATCGAACCAGCCGATTACAGCGGACGGCCTGGTCTACGCTGATGGTACACCGGTCCGGATCCCTTTTGATCAGGCGAATGCCCTTAACGCTAACGGTATTGTTACGGCAATTCGTTGGCCGGATGGTTTCAAGGCATGGGGCAACTATACCGGCGCATATCCGGAGTATAAAGATGCACAGCGCACGTTTATTCCGGTTCGGCGCATGTTTTCTTATATCAAGAACAATTTGGTCCTTCGCCACTGGCAGCAGGTGGATGACCCTCTTAATCGCAGAATGATCGATTCGGTCGTAGATTCCGCGAACATTTGGATAAACGGCTTGGTCGGTGCACAATACTTGCTCGGCGGGCGCGTTGAATTCCTCGCTGCCGACAATCCAAGCTCCCAGCTTGGTAGCGGCAAGGCCGTGTACAGGGTTTACGTTACACCGCCATCTATGGCGCAGGAAATCGAATTCTTTGTCTTATATGACGCATCATATCTGGCCGTTCTGACGGCATAAGGAGGTAGTCACGTTGCCACAAACAATCCCCTCAAAATTAATTGATCACACGTTGTTTCTTGAAGGTTCTTCGACACCGATCGGAACCGGTGATGTTACCCTGCCATCGTTTGATGCGTTGACTGATACGCTGAGCGGAGGCGGTATCCTCGGTGAGATCGACGTCCCAACACCAGGCCATTTCGGTTCTCTAGTTTTAGGAATCAATTGGCAAACGGTCAACAGGGAAGCATTTACCTTGTTGCCTGCAACGATTCACGGGTTGGAGATTAGAGGAGCTCAACAAATATTCGTGAATGGACTTTCTAAGACTCAAGCAGTAAAGGCAGTTGTCCGGGGTATGGGTAAAAGCATGGACCTGGGTACTTTCTCGAAAAATGCGGCCACTGGTGGGACAAACAATATCGAACTCACATATATCAAGATTTTTCTAGATGGTGTTGCCGCACTCGAGCTCGACAAATTCAATTATATTTTCCGGATTAACGGCGAGGATCAAACGATGCAAGATGTCCGAACTGCACTTGGATACCAATAAGGAGGAATTACCGTGTCAGAACAAGAGATTAAAGTGACCGAAAAAGATGGTCGAGCGTATAAATTCGCTCGGCCTTTTACTTATGAGGATGTTACTTACGAGGAGATCATACTTGATTTCGGTAAATTGACTGGTCGGGATCTAATTGATTGCGAAAATGAGTTAAGCAGCTCAGGGAACCTGCTATCTAAGGAAATCAACCAAGAGTATCAGGCACTTGTAGTTGCAAAAGCGTCAAACTTACATTACCAAGTGATTGCAGCCCTTCCTGCTCAGGATTTCATTCAGGTCACGAAGAGGGCACAACGTTTTTTGCTCAGATTGGTCTAAAGGATTGGACCAGCCTTGATTTAATGCGGCAGAATGTCCTGGTTCTTTCGACCAGACGGCATACACCAGTAGAATACTGGCTGAGTTTGCCCCTTCGAGAATTAGAAAAGTGGGAGGAATCCCATATCAAATTACGCGATAAAGAACGTCCTCCTAAGAACGGGGGTTCATGATGGCTAAAAAAGGTAGAGAATATGAAGTAGCATTTGCCTTATCCGGAGAAATCGATCCTAAGATTAAGCGATCTTTTGACGAGACCTCGAAACAAGTTCTCGAATTAGAACGCGATCTCCAGCAGATTAAACGAATGAACGGTTTCGATGATCTGAATCGAGATGCTCGTGAATCTGCGCGAAGGTTTGAAGAACTGCGGGAATCTGCCGCGGAATTCGGGGATGTTTTCGGACGAGTTGCTCAGTATACCGGGGCCTATGCCATTATCGAGAGGATAACCGGGTCGATCGGTGAAATGATCACTACGATCGGGGAATTGGATGCTCAATCCGGACAGCTAGCAGCTGCTACAGGAGCGACAGCGGCTGAATTGGAAGGTCTTCAAGATATCTCTGAGGGTTTGTATCGTAAAGGACTCGGCGAGGGCGTGAGCGACCTCACAGACGCTCTGGTTGTTGCTCGAAACGTTACCAAGCAGCAAGGCGATGAGTTGGCGACAACGACTAGGAATGCTATTGTCTTGCAGGACGTATTCCGTTTCGACATACCCGAATCTGTAAAAACATCGGACACCATGATGCGGCAGTTCGGTATTACGTCTGAAGAATCCATGAACTTGCTCGCCCAAGGGGCTCAGAGGGGCTTGGATAAGTCCGGCGAGCTGTTGGACTCTGCGAACGAATACGCGCCGCAGTTCGCTGCTCTCGGGTACTCAGCGAATGAGATGATGGATTTCTTTGCTTCAGGGCTTGAAGCAGGCGCCTGGAACCTTGATAAGGTTGGCGACCTTGCGAAGGAATTCAATATCCGTATCCAGGACGGCAGCGCTAAGACTGCTGATGCCCTAGGGGCTCTGTTTGCTCCCGAAAAAATCGAAGAGTTTACATCGGCTCTTACCAAGGGCGGTACCAAATCCGCCGAATACATGGAGCTGCTCAAGCATGTTTCGGCTGATACCGCTAAGCAAATGGTCAAGGACCTGCAAAAAGGCGGCAAAGGCTCTGAGGATGTCTTTAAGGCTCTGTCCGGCATGCTCGGCGATGGCAATAAGATATTGTCCGACCTGAGCACAGGGGCAGTCAAGGGTAAGGATGTCATGCAGAGAGTTATATCCGAGCTGTCCGAAATTGACGATCAGGTTTACCGCAACATGCTCGGGGTAGAGCTCTTTGGTACCCAGTGGGAAGACCTGGAGAAGGACGTTGTGGCTGCTCTCGGATCGACCCAAAGTCAGTTTGATATGACAACGGCGACAATGGAAGAGATGGCCGCGGTCAAATACGACAACCTGACCCATGACTTGAAGGTGCTTGGTCGTGAGCTGATGGATGATGTGATCGTCCCGATCGGTGAGGACCTTATGCCGGTGCTGAAAGACATGACAGCCTGGGCAAAGGATAACAAAGACGTGATCAAAGCTATCGGGCTTGCTGTTCCGGCCGCCATTCTTGCCAAGAACTCGGTGGGTATGGTCAAGGACATCACCAGTGTGGGCAGTGCTTTATTTGATACTACGAATGGCATAAGCAAGTTCGGCAAGTTTGCAGGGCTGTTGACCAATCCGGTTGGTCTGGCGATCGGCGCCGTCGGAGCGTTGACTGCAGGTGTGATTGCTTACAAAAATCATCAGGAGGACGCTCGCCAAGCATTGATCAATATGGGCGACACTCTCGAGGAGTCGTCAAAGCAATACGACCTGTCATTCGAAAAAGCTAAAAAAACGAATGACCTTGTTTGGACATACAATAACCTGAGTGAAGCGATTGAAAAAAGCACCGGGAACTCTGAACTTTTGGAGATACAACAAGGTAAGTTGGCAGATGTTATCGAGGAACTGCAAAGGCTTCATCCTGAAACCATAACTCAGTACGATATCGAGAACGGGAAACTTGGGGAGAAGGTAGGTCTTTTAAAACAAGAAGCCGATGCAATAAATGAGCTCGATAAGTTACAGCTTGAAAAGGTGGTTGCTGAGGGCAGAGGGGATAAATACGATATCGGCAAACAGATATCATCCTTAGAGACCCAAACCACTGAGCTTCAAGAACAGAAGAGTGCTTTGGATAAAGCACAAGCTGCATTCATGGACTACGAGGTGCAATACGCTCGTCTTTTGGAACAGGATTATTCTGAGGAAAGAACTCGTCAACTTCAGGAGTTATTGAATAAAGCTAATGAGGTTGGTGCTACAGTTGGTAAATCATTTGGTCATATCGATCTAATCCGAGGATCTTCTGTAGACATCAATAATAAGCTGATTGATACAATCGATGAGTTGAAAACTAAAACTCAGGAATTATCTACAGCTAAGGACAGTTACCAATCCATATATGATGCTCAATTAAAGTTGATCGAAATCGATTTGGGAATGCCGATCGAAGAGGCGATCTCCAAGTACGCAACATTTGACGAAAAAGTTAGAACGTCTATTGATGCCGCAAAAGAGAAAGTACGGGAGTTAAATCAAGAGACTCGTGAACTTGAAGTTCCGGTGGAGAAAATGGTAACCATCGGAGTTCAGTTTAAGCAGTACGGCGACATGATAGCGCCAAGACCAGGGATGCAGGCTATGCAAATGTACGCTGAAGGTGGCTACGCTGATCGGCCGTCGATATTCGGTGAAGCAGGCCCTGAGATGGCAATTCCGATTAAAAAGGATAAGCGCTCCAGGGATCTGCACGCATTGACTGGCCGCATGCTCGGTGTTGACTCAGGATCATCTGGAGATGGTGGCATCTTTAACTTTAACCCTCAAATCATCATCCAAGGTAATGCTGATGAGCAGATGGTCCGAGGCGTGGTCAAAGATGCCCAGAAAGAATGGGAGGCTCGTTTACATGCGTATGAACGTAAAAGGCAAAGGGTGAGTTTGACAAGATGAAAACATATAGAACGATTCAAGGCGATACTTGGGATAGTATCGCCTTTTCTATTGCTGGGACAGAATCCTTTATGTCTGACTTGATTAATGCCAATTTGGAGCATGTCGAGGTCGTTATTTTTCCTGCTGGCATCATACTTAATATCCCGGACATCCCGATTCCCGTTGCTTCTACATTGCCGCCATGGCGATTGGAGGATGATGAGCAATGAAAACGGTTCTGGATGGACGCCGCGCCTCTCTATTGCTCAAATACAACGGTAAGGAAATGGGAACCGAGTATCTGGATAAATACCTGATTGATTTCACATATGAGGACGCGCCTTCTGGAGATCAGGACAGTTTTTCCGTCACGCTGGACGACAGGGATGCGAATTGGCAGGGAACCTGGAAGCCGAATTTTGGAGATAAGCTAATCGCAGAAATTACGGTTATCAATTGGGATAAACCCGGCGAAAAGGCGAAGTTACCATGCGGATCATTCGGGGTCGATTCCATTGACATTGCTGGTCCTCCTGACACAGTGACAATCAATGCAGTGGCTCTGCCGATTGATGGCGCTTCGTCGGACCAGGAGGTCCGAACAAAGGCATGGGAAAAGGCCAAGCTAAAAACCATCGCGCAGGACATCGCCAGTCGCGCAAAGCTCAAGCTGCTATACTCCGCCTCCTCTAATCCGACATATGAGCGGCTTGATCAGACTGATCAAACGGACTTCTCCTTTTTGGTTCAAAAGGCAAAGGATGAGGGCATCGCTGTCAAAATATCGGGCGGTAAGCTGGTCTTGTTTGACGAAGAAGAATTTGAGAAGAAACCGGCTGTCCTGGATATCGTCAAGGGTAAGGGCAACATCATCAGTTATAGCTTTAGCGATAGCAGCACAACGACTGCCTACGGCTCATGTGTTGTTACCTATCGTCCGCCAGCCCCAGCCAAAAAAGCCAAGAAGAAGGGCAAGGGAACGGCACTGACTGTAGCAGCCGCACCCAAAACATCATCCTCGAAAGTAATAACCGGGAAGTACAACTTAACTAAAGCACAAGGGCTGCCGGTGCTTCGAATTAATGAGCGAGTAGAGAACGTTGCCGAAGCAAACCGCCTTGCTAAAAACAAACTGCGTGAGCATAACAAACAGGCAGGACTTGGAACTTTTGAGCTTGACGGTGATATTCGTCTGGCATCGGGAATCACAATCAACATTAAAGGGTTTGGTCGATTTGACGGCAAATACATCATAGTGTCCGCAACACATCGAATCGGATCGAATGCAGCATATACAACGGACATCCAAATCAGAAAGGTCTTGGGGTGGTAGCATGGCATTAAATGATTTTAGAAATATCTTTCGAATCGGAGTATGTGACACCTCAGACCCCGAATCCGGAACGATAACGGCTGTATTTGAAGATCGAGACGATATGAAATCGGGCATTCTCCCCGTAATCACAACAGGAGGATGGGGGCGTAGTAACGCACTGCCCGAGCCTGGTCAAGAAGTTGCTTGTTTATTCTTTGCGAATGGAATCTCTGACGGAATATGCCTTGGAGTGATTGATGATGACGAGGATCCACCCGGCACGCCGGATCAACGAGGGATTTGGTTTGATGATGGCTCTTATGTTTACTATGACCGATCCACTAAAAAACTGATCGTCAAGCCTGGCGGCGGTGTGGTGCTGGATGGTGATGTAACCATTTCCGGAAAATTGACCGTGGATGGAGACGTTACGTTCGGCGGGAATGGAAAGGTAACCGGAAATCTCGTTGTGGATGGAGGAATAACACGAGGCGGTGAAAGTTTATGAAAATCGGGCTTGGTGCATTAGGGGATGTGGTTTTCATCTCTTCCTTTAAAACTCCAATCAAGGTGCGGACATTCCAAAATTTTCAGCGGGACTCTACTGCTCGCTGGGGGAGCAATGACATCCATCTGCAGAAGCCCCGCAGTCAGTTTCTCGGGCCGGGGCTTGATACGATATCGTTCAACATGACACTGGATGCGCGACTTGGTATGAATCCCCGGAAGGAAATGGAGAAGCTGCTTGATTATCAAAGGGACGGCAAGGTTATGCTGCTGCAGATCGGCGGGAAGCCCCTTGGTCAGGGTAAGTGGAAGATCACGGACCTCAGTCAAACTTGGGAAAGCGTTGATCGGGAAGGTAATCTTCTGAAAGCTTCCCTGTCCGTCACATTGGAGGAATACGTATGATTGAGCATAAGGTAATTGGATCGCCGCCGGCAGCCATGCGGTTCGGGCTGACCGGCATCGACTCCATCAAACAAAACATTCAAGTCATAGCAAGCACATATGCAGGCACGGTCCCTTTGGATCGTGCCTTTGGTATATCTCCGGATGTTGTTGACCAGCCGGATATCATTGCCCAGGCGCTCCTTATAAATGAGCTCATGGCAGCCATAGCAGAATTTGAACCGCGGGCCGAAGTGACTAGCATTGATTTCGAGCAAGGACCGGAAGAAGCAGAGAAAGGCAAGTATTTCGCGGTCATCAGGTTTGTAGAAAGAGAGGTGCAGTGATGGCACTTGTTGAGTTACCAGACATCAAGTTTGTGGAAGATGACGTAAACAAGGTGTTCGAGGAATTGGTCACAGTCTTTCAGGGGATGACCGGGCGTATTCTAAACCGCGCCGATCCTGAGATGTTGGTGTTAAGAGCGTTCGCCTTATTATTCGTACAACAGCGCGTCCTGATCAATCAGGTCGCCAAGGGGGAACTCCTGAGATATGCCAAGGGTGTAATCCTAGATTATTTAGGAGATCCGGAAACGCCCCGGCTGCAGGCGGAGCCGTCACTAACCACAGAGCGGTTTACGCTGTCCATTCCGCTTGTGACCCCACAGATCATCCCAGCAGGAACCCGAGTGGCCCCGGAAGGAGCCGAGGGTTCTATTTTATTTGCCACCAAAAACGCGGTGACCATACCGGCAGGCGTCACGCAAATCGATGTCCTGGTTGAGTGTACAGTCTCGGGAGTCATCGGGAATGGGTTCTTACCGGGCCAGGTTAATACTCTGATTGACCCTTTACCGTTTGTCGCATCTGTGACGAACCTGACGACCACTACAGGCGGCGCAGACACAGAGGATGACGATTCATATAGGGAACGTATCAGAATGGCTCCTGAGTCGTTCTCTACGGCTGGACCAGAGCAAGGGTACATCTATTGGGCCAAGACTGCCAGCGCCGCTATTGTGGACGTTGCGGCCGTATCAGAGGCACCGGGGGAAGTGACAATCATTCCTTTGCTTGAGGGCGGAGTAATGCCTACTCAGCCTGTCCTCGATGCTGTGGCGGGAAAGGTGAATGGCCGTAGAATCCGGCCTCTAACAGACAAGGTTACCGTCCAGGCACCCACGGTAGTCCCGTACAACATCGAGTTAACCTATTACATCAGCAGTGATCGTGCTGCTGAATCCTTGGTCATACAAGAGGCAGTAAAGAAGGCGGTGGATTCCTATGCGTTGTGGCAGAAATCAAAGCTTGGGCGACACATTAATCAGTCGGAGCTGATCGGAAGGGTAATGAATGCCGGAGCCCTTCGCGTCAATGTTGTAAGCCCGGTCTATACGCCGATAACTGATCTGCAGGTGGCCCAAGATGTGACGATAAACGCCACGTTTGGAGGGCTTGCTGATGACTAACATCGAGCAGATAAGCATCTATGACCTACTGCCGCCGAATGCACAGGCCGACCCGACTGTATCTGCGGCAGCTCGTTCTTTAGACAGCCATACGCGGGAGCTCACACAAAAAGCGAAGGACCTTTCCTTTTACCGGCGTTTGCTGGAGGGCAATATCACGGACGCCGAAGCCGATGAACGGGCTTGGCAGGATCATGTTGACTTTTGGGATACGTCTTTGCCGCTTGAGCAGAAGATACAGCTGCTTTTGAACGCAAAGGAG
Organism: Paenibacillus sp. LC231; assembly: GCF_001860525.1. Lineage (NCBI taxonomy): Bacteria > Bacillati > Bacillota > Bacilli > Caryophanales > Paenibacillaceae > Paenibacillus > Paenibacillus sp. LC231. The sequence goes on from NZ_JFOM01000002.1 coordinate 144,801, forward strand.
TTTCACCGGATAAAGGGAACCCCTGCCGCTATTGAGGATCTGATTACAATCCTTTTCGGCGAGGGTAAGGTCGAAGAGTGGTTTGAGTATGGCGGGGAACCGGGATACTTCCAGGTTACCACCAATAATCCGGAAGTGACTCAGGAGCGAGCCCAGGAGTTTTATCGGGCAGTGGAATCGGTGAAGCGGCTAAGTGCTCATCTGGAGCGTGTAATCCTATCTCAATCTGAACCTGTGAACCTATATTTCGCGGGAATCCTCCGGATGGGTGAGAAAATGACAGTAAGGATGGTGTAAAATGGGCGCTTTTGGCGGACTTATTCAAACGAACAAAGGCAGGAACTTACAAGCGAAAGCAGAAGCAGGCGCATTGCTTAAATTTACGCGGATGGGGATCGGTGACGGGCAGCTCGGCGGGCAATCTATCCCTACCTTGAACAAGTTGATCAGCGAGAAGAAATCCCTCCCGATAACTCGTCTTAAGCCACAGCTACCAGCACAGGCAATAGTCGGGGCGGTGCTGTCGAACCAGGATGTCACAACGGGCTTTTATTTCCGGGAGCTCGGGATATTTGCCCAAGATCCGGACGAGGGTGAAATTCTGTATGCTTATGGTAACTCCGGGAGCGGTGCGGAATATATTCCACCAGCTGGAACAGCGGATATCATCGAGAAGACAATCGACATGATCGTCACCTTTGGTCAGGCGCAGAATGTATCGGCTGTAATAAACAGTTCGCTAATCTTTGCTACTCCGGACGATGTAGCCGAGGCCCTAACTGAGTCAAAAAAATATACGGATATAAAGGTTTTAGCAGCTGAAACACCATCAGGAGAAGCGACGGGAACAGTTGTTAACGGCAATACCGCATACACCGCCACATTATCACCGGCGCTCACAACGTTGAAAGCTTTCCAAAGGGTAGTTATTAAAGTGAATGTTGCGAGTACTGGTTCACCTACTCTTAATGTTAACGGTCTAGGTGCAAAGTCTGTTTTGAAAGCGAGCGGGAGTGCCGCCAGCTTCAAAGAGAACGGCGTTTATACGTTGGTTTATGACGGAACGGCTTTTATCTTACAGGGTGAAGGGGGGGAGGTAGGAACAGCGACGGCTCCAGACGTGTTAGCAGGTAAGACGTTTCCAGGGGAAGACGGTTTGATTACGGGCACCATGCCACAAAGAGGTAATCAGTTTAAATCCGGTTTATGGACAAATCCAGACGGAGACGCTTATGTAGATACTTACGTCAATATCGATAGCGGATATTACCCGCCAGGCTCACAGGTTACGATTCAGGTTCATGACCCCGACCTATTATCAGGAAACATCCGTGCAGGTGCAGATGTTTTTGGAGTTCCGGGTAAATCTACCGTAGTTGATACGGCGGATGCAGTATTAGACCCTCAGTATCTGCTTGTCGGTCAATCAGGGTATGATGACGGGGTGAAAAAAAACGGTCAAATGCCAAACCGATCCGGCGAAAATCATCACATGCCCGGAACTGGAACAGTCGTTTGGCCTGGTGATCGATTCCTTATCCAGCCACCAAAGGGTTATTTTAACGGGGAATCATGGGTGACGGCGGCGGTGCCAGGACTAACTGCAAATAACCTGCGGGCCGGGGTTAATGTTGCAGGTTTAGTGGGTACGCTTCAAGAGGGTGTTAAATATGCGACAGGGTCTGACGGAAGAACGCTTCATCCTGGGCAAGGTTTTCAAGTGGACATTGGATTTATTCCAAGGATTTTCTTAGTTACCGCTCAAACTACTGACTTAACTCTCCGCGATTATAGAATATCGTTTTATGTCCCAGACATGGGATCAACATGGGGGGGCAGTACTCAAGGCGGTAGGGTGCAGATTGAACCATATGGTTCATTCTCACAGATTATGACCATCAAAAGCAGTAGTAGTTTCAGTAATACTATGTCTGATTTCGTTTGGCATGCGTGGGCCTAAATGGAGGTGAGGGAAATATGAATTTATACGTATTTGGTCATTGGATTTATTTTGATAAAATGACGGGCGAAATATTGCACGATACAGGTGAAGTGCATCATACCGATCCTGATTACGAGATGAAGAGAGACCCGTTTAGCAATATCAAAAAACTGATGGAACGGGACCCTGAAAGTGTGGGGATTATTAAGCTTGAACCGGGAGAATTTGCCCAAGATTTTAGCGAAGGGTCATTAGCGCGAGTTAATCCGGATAGTCTAGAACTGGAATTTATCTATATTGACCCAAACAGCCCACAAGATCCGCCGCCAACACCGCAGCCGCCGCTCACGGAACAGGTGGCAAAGCTTGAGCAAGAAAACACATTGCTTAAAGCCCAAAACAGCGCCTTGTCAGAAAGGGCCGATTTCATAGAGGACGTCATTGCGGAAATGGCGAACAAGGTTTACCAGTGATCCGCCGGTTCCTTTACTGGATACTCTGGAAGGGAGGTGGATGCGATATGATGGCTATGTTTTTTGCTCAACGAGTAATTCTGAACAAAACCAAGTTCAACGAAGTTCCGACAAGTTTACAGCCGGGAGTACGCGATATCTTGGTTGATAGCGGACTGGAATTCCTGATCGAAGAATAATTACACCAGCAACGCCGCAAGGCGTATTTTTTATGCCCCTGGGTGGTCCGGGGGCTATTTTTAATACAGAGAGATGAGGCAAGGGGGAAGGGTCGAATGGGGGAATGGTCTTCAATAATTAAAACCATATCCACAGCTTTGGGGGCACTGGCCGGGTATATGTTTGGAGGTTGGAACATGTTAATGAACTTACTTCTGTGGCTTGTCGTCCTTGATTGGTTAACCGGTTGGGCGGCCGCATGGATAAAGGGAGAACTCAAAAGCAGAAAGGGATATCATGGAATTGCACGTAAGGTTGCGATTTTCGGGCTTGTTGTGATCTCACATTTCATCGATATCATTTTAGGAGGGCAACAGTATTTTCAAAATGCTGTAGTCTTTTTTTATTTGGCGAATGAGTTGTTATCGATAATCGAAAATGTGGGTCGCATGGGTGTGCCGGTTCCAAAGATATTCAGAAAAGCAATTGAGGAATTCAATGAAATAAGTGGAGAGAAGGGTGACGGTAATGAAGATGGTCGATCTTCGGGGGAAGCTCCCGATTCACAAAACAAAACGGTATAGTACCCGGAAGCTTACCGATATCCGATCGATTGCTATTCATCATTCGTTGACCTTCACAGGATCGCCTGAAGCCTTCGCTACTTATCACGTAAACACCAATGGATGGCCGGGCATCGCCTATGCTTTTGTGGTCCAGCGTGACGGCACCGTGTACAAGTGTTGGGACCCTGATAAGGTCACTTATCATGTGGGGAACAGCAATAAGCACGCCCTTGGAATTTGCATGGTCGGAGACTTCCGGACGCAGCAGCCAACACCAGAGCAGTACCAGGCAACGCTTGAACTGGTCCGACAGCTTCGAAAGGTCATTCCCTCGGCTCAACAGATAAAGGGCCATAGCGAGTATCCAGGGTACGCATGGAAGGCATGCCCGGTCATTGACATGGATAAGTTTCGGGATGATGTGGATAGTAAAACACCGGAAAGGGATGAGGGAATGAACGCTTCAGAAAAAGCTGCATTTGAGGCTATGGAACGAAAAATGGCAAGCCTTGAAAACAGCAACAAAGTCCTGAAGAAGGGACTGCAGGAGCAAGGGGCATCATTGAAGAAGCAGAAGGTGCGCATCGAGGAGCTTGAGAAGCTTCAGAAGATGGAGGCACCAAGCTGGGCAAAAGGTGCCGTTGATCAAGCATTCGATGCAGGGTTGATTTCGACCAAGAGCCCAAGTAGCTACGAATTTTACCGTATGCTCACGATCTTGGAACGTGGCGGCATGATTATTAAAAGAGGGGATGTTTAATATGAAAAATAGAAAATGGGGAAATTATGGATTGTGGGTTTCTATAGTGGCAGCTGTGCTGCTTGTTGTATCGGCAGCCGGCAAGCTTTTCGGGTTTGAAATCACGGAGGAGCTGAACGCCAATATTACCGGGTTCGCGATGGCGATCCTTGGCCTGCTGGTGATCCTCGGGATCATCTCTAATCCCAAAGAAGGAACAGGATATACGGACAAGGATAATAAATCGGACAAACGAAACTTCCTGTGATATTTACAACATATCCCATATGGTTTATAATCGTCTTAATATCAACGGAAACACCGTGGTGCAATCCGATGGCATCGGTAGTAAAGAACCTCACTAGCTCAGGCTGGTGGGGTTCTTTTTTGCGTTCTGGGCTGATATAATACAAACAATTGTTCTTATAATTTCTGGAGGTTTTCAACATGTTGCCTGATCCTGAACGTAAATTGCTCCGAATTCTTATCAATTACCCGAGTCCAGTACACAAAAATCGTATGCCTGACTTCAAACGGTTAGAGATGATGACCGGACGGAGGCGACCAGATTTACTGATAGGGCTCCATTACTTGGAGGATAAAGGGTTCATCTTGTGGCCGGATAAGTCCACGACAGAGGGGATTCTGATCATTAAGACAGAGAGCCTGGAGAAATCGCCGCCACCCAGGAAGGGTAACATAGACTACTGGACGAAATATTAAAGCCTGCCGGCGTTATGGCCTGGCAGGCTTTTTCTTATTCTTTACAGACCGAACTTGCTTCCGTGTAGATTGTAGGATAAAGTTTCATCAGTTCTTTTTCCATACCGCATACCTTATCCTTCACTTCATCGGCATTAACTTCCCCCTTCAAGATGGATCTCATTATCTCGGTGTATTCCTCACCAAGTTTTTTGTTTTTTTCCACTCTGGCAGCAGTCTCGTCATATTCTTTCATCGCTGCTCGTAGACCATCTCCCATATGAATCAAGGCTTGACGATCGGCTTCCTTCTTGTTTTCGTATAGTTTCCATCCGACAGGAATAGCGATAATCAGGACAAGTACAATTGCAGCAACAATCCACTTCCTTTGCTTTTTCATCCTCAATCAACCCCCATGTGTATTATTTTCCAGTCTATCAGACCCAGATGTTTATTTCTATATTCATTACTTTAGGTCTTCATGACCAAAAGTCATCTGATATGACATCATACCCATTCTTTCTCAATGCAGAAATGACTTTTGATTTCGATCGCACCTGTAGTTTTTCATGATCTTTGTTCCCGTCACAAAGCCTCGAAACGGCGTCTCTGCTGAGTCCAGACTTCTTTACTAACCATTCCTGCGTGATCCCTTCCCTATCCAAGAAAGCCCCCAACTTGGAGCGCTTTTTACCTAAACCGTACATATTCAATCCCCTCCTAATAGTAATAAGGATGGGACAATCTATGAAAATTTATTCATGAGTTAAGGAAACATAGGCAAGCCGTACCGCATAGATATGTAACCAGATACGGAACCACGAGCTAAGGCGCCAGTCCGGTTCCGCACAAAGTTAAGGTAAGGAGGCTCTATGGCTAAAGAGATCCGGATTATACAGGTGGCGTTCAATGTGCTGGACCCAGACCAGCTGCAGCAATACGAGCATGTGAGATTGCGACCTAATCAGTCAGGCTTTCTCAAGCGATTGATTCAACGAGACATTGACGGAGGCGTTATGGGGCCACGGCAGACGGTGGCGGGCCTTCAGGATGATTTTACGGTTGAGGGGTTTATCTAAGGAGGGATAACATGCTTGAGCTGGCGGCTATTTTTAAAATCCTCGGGATCGGGGTTGTATCACATTTCAGCGCAAACGTGCTGGAGAATATGGGTCACGGCGATAAGGTGATGTACATCAAGATTGCCGGATATGTGGCGTGTGCATACATCTCACTTGATGCCTGGTGGGATTGCTTGCGGATGGTCGCTCGCACCTTCGGAGTGCATGTTTGATGCTTTGGCAGATACCTTTGCAGGTACGTTTGTAAATGCAGCAGTATTATTGCAATTGTAGTACGAGCAAAAAGGTTGATAGATAGCGGAAAAATGAATTTGTTTTGAGCGGAAGCGAAAAGAGGCGAAGCGAATGATAATGAGCGGAGTAGGAGGGTTCGCAGTTTTGAAATTAGCTGCGGCCTGCGGGTGCCTGGGCGGCGCGTGGACGGTTTATAGATCGAGCGCGGATTCAGTCATGAGGAGCAAGATGAGGAAGCTGTTCATAACCGGAGAAATCTGCCTGAAGCGTCGGGTCCGGCAGGGGAAGGATGTCCGTGTATACCCACAGGTGAGCCGTGTCACGGTATACCATGATTGCGTGCAGGTGGTGTTTATCCTTCCTGATGGACTGGACCCGAAAGAGGTCCGTAAACGGGAATGGCTCTTTGAACAATCCTTTGGCGAGAATATTGAGTTGTCCGGCTCTTCCAAGACGTTTACGCTCAATATTTACGGCCAGGATGTACAGAGTTTTGATTATGACCCGGAAGCTGTAGAGAAGGCCGTGGACGGTCTCAGGCTGCCTATCTATGTCGGACGGAGCCGGACAGGGGAAGAGGTCTATGACTTGACGCAGCACCCGCATTTATTGGTGGCCGGGGAGACCGGCAGCGGAAAGTCGGTGGCGCTAAGGTCCATCATTACGACGCTAATCCGAACAGCGGCGGACAGATTAGAATTGTATTGCGCTGACCTTAAGCGGTCGGAATTCCATCTTTTTAAAGGAGTCGCACGGCAGGTTGTAGTCGAAGCTCCTCAGTTGCATCAAATTGTCTTGCGGATACGGAAGGAGATGCGGCGCCGGGGCGATCTATTGGATCGGGCAGGCTTGGCTAACATAGACGATCTGCCGTCGGGGGAGCGGCCGTCTTACATCGTGCTGGCGATCGACGAGGTGGCACTGCTTAAAAAGGAACGGGAGCTGATGGAGGGCATCGAGGAGATAAGCGCCATCGGGCGGGCTCTTGGAGTGTTCCTGATCCTCTCCATGCAGAGGCCAGATAGTGATGTCCTGGATGGAAAATTAAAGAACAACCTGACGGTCCGGATGGCATTCCGCCACAGCGATGAGATCAACAGCAGAATCACGCTCGGCAGCGGGGAGGCTGCGGACATCCAGCAGAGTCAAAAGGGGCGCATGATATTGAAGCTGGACGGCCTGAAATCTGTTCAGGGGCCATACTTAGACATACCCAAAGCAAAGACACTCCTGGAGCCGTACAAGAGCGCAGAGGAGGCCACAGTGCCCCTCGCTAATGATCCGGAGCCGCAGGAAGACGATGCCATTGAGATTGGGGTGTTATAGGATTGAACGCACGTGACAAGGCCATCGTAAAGGATCTGGAGCGCTTCCGCTGCCTCACAAGGGATGATGTGGCGGAGCTTCATTTCTCCAATGTGAAGAACCCCGTCACTCAAGCGAATATGGTCCTCAAGCGGCTGCGGCGGGATGATGTCATTACATGCGCCACGGATCGCCGAAAGTACATCTATTTCCCGACACCAGGCATCAAGAAGGATAGCGCAAAGATAGGGCACTTCCTAGCTATCGTGGATTTTTACAAGCAGATCCGGAAGGTAGAAGCACCGCGAGTGTTTGACGTGGAACCGAAAACGGGAGGCAAGGGGAGGCCAGAACCTGACGTGTTCTGTATTTGGAAAGGAGCTCCGTGGTTCGTCGAGATCCAGAGGAGTCAATTCAGCGACAAGGTCATGCAGGAGAAAATGAACCGATATGAGCAGTATTATCTGAGCGGGGAATGGGAACAGGAGCCGTGGCAGCCGGCGGGGAAAAAAATATTCCCTTATTTATGGATTGTCCCGATTAATTCAGGGTATTACAAAAGTAAGACATCTTTTAAAGTGTTCCAAGACAGTGTGGAAGGAATGAAAAAGAGATTAGGGATTGATTCCTGAATATGGAATGTGCTATCATGGTGGGCATATTATACTTTGTCATTATAAATCTAACCCCTAGCCTTAAAGGGGCATCCAATTAGACTCATTAGTGGTATAACAAAGGCCGCTACAATTATCAAGTTTAAGAAGTGTTGAGCAGTATCTATTAACATCTCAATTAAAAAAAACACTATTTCGATAAAGTTTAGAACAGTACTTTATTGAGCATTAGTGTTTTGAAGAGATGGATACTCAAAACTTCCCTTGATAAATTGTAGCGGCCTTTTTGCATAGAAAATTGAAAGGAGGTGGTGCTGGATTAAATTACAATTCGCTGCTTCGACACCAAACGACAACGGAAATGACTGGAAAGGATTAAGATCAGGAGGAGAACGGGCGTAACCCTATTGGGTGACAAATTGCTCGGGGGAGAGTGATAAACACTCAACTCCTTTTGCGAACGACTTTGAGGATGTAGAGGTCTGTGATGCGGCAGCCTAAAATGTTAGCAGCATTTATGGCAAATTCGAGGGACATCTTGCGCTCACCATTGATGATTTTACTTACATACTGGCGTGAAACGCCCATACGCTTGGCGAACTCGGATTGCGTATATCCCTTCTCATTTAGTCGTTCCAGCAGGAGACAATCCCCGAGCTGGAGACTCATTAGGCACCCCTTTCTCAGAAATATGTTTCACTCTTTTTCAGAACGTTCGTTCTCGTTTTTTGTTCGTATTTATGGTATGCTCGTTTTAACATCTCATCGGAAATATATTACAACACAGGAAGTGAGTGTGATGACTTATTAAGCCTAAACCTAAATTAAAATTTGAACTGAGTGAACTTGCTGCGTATACCGGCAAAAGCATTGATTACTACCTTAACCATTTATCTAATCAAATCGACGATCAAGACGAACCAGCTCAATTATCTTCAGAAGATCGTTCCTTGAAAGCTCCTGACCATCAACGGTAATCGAAACTTGATCCACTAAGTCCTCTAATTCAATTTTATCTATGAAATCCTTCACATCGGAAGATGCTGGGGGATTTTTTAATGTTTCTTCTTCTTGCAAAGGTTGGCTATCTCCTGTTATCGGCACCCAATCATACAAATTGACATCAGTTTTCCCTAATAGGTAATCAGTTGTTACATGCAGTGCATCCCCAATTTTGGATATCATCTCCATCGATGGGTTTTTCGTCTCCCCCTTTAACAATGCACTCAATGAAGAGTGAGGTATTCCAGCGTCAAGCGCAAGTCTGTATTGTGATATATCTCGTTGTTCCATTACCTTCTTAATTTTATCGATTACTTCCACTTCAACGAAACCTCCTATTCCTGAATAGTGTAATAATATTTCAAAATATTAGAATAGTCAAGAATTCAAAAGATATACTGAGAGAACATGTGTTTTTATTCCTGAATCGGGATATTACGGTATTTTGATATTTCGGGATACTGTAATAGTATATGTCCCAGGAGGTGAAATTATGACACAGAGCATCGGAAAGAGAATAGCCGAAAAACGTGAGGAAAAGGGATGGAGCCGCTATAAATTAGCGAAGGAAACAGGAATCTCAACTTCATATATCAGACCGATTGAAGAAGATAAACACAGTCCCACATTAGATGTACTAATCAAAATTTCAACAGTGTTGGATGTTTCGATTGATTATCTGGTGCAGGACAAAATCACTATTTCGGAAACTGGAGGTACATTATGACTATTTCGGTATTTGGTAATTATATTCGATCTTTAAGAAAGTCTCGATCATTAACGCTCACGGACTTAGCTGGTCTGTCTGGAGTTCATGCAGCCCATATATCACGAATTGAAACTGGTGGCCGAGAGGTACCCAAACCCGAAACCATTAAGCGGTTGTCTGAAGCATTAAAAGTTCCATATGACGAGCTCATGATTGCGGCAGGTTACTTGGATAAAAATTGGGTGGGTAAGGATCTGAATCGACATGTTGTTTATGAGTTCACCTTGTTGAAAGTTGAGAATGCTTGTTTACGCGAAGAAATCTCCCTTTTGAAAGAGGCGAAATATTCATGACTCAGCTCAACGCAATCCCAGTGGAGGTCATCAACCATTATAACAACCTTCACAGGTTCCAGGAAAGTGGCCTCGTGAATCCCGCAAAGATCGATTTTGTCCGGAGCGAAATCGCAATGATCGAACGGGACTTTCCCGGCATCAAGGTGCACCAGTGATTATTGTGTGGATCGTGGCGGCCTGGCTGATATCAAATGCACTGTTGGCTTGCTGGCTTTGGATAGTGGCAGAGTATCGTGAGAATCAGAAAGAAAAAGAGCAATGCAGAATTTATGACTTCGAAAAATACAAAGAATGTCATGCATCAAAGACAAATCGAAAGGATGGTGAGTATGACTCAACTGGCATTATCGACTGATCTACAGGTCATCACAGCTGAAATCAACAGCTACAAGCAGATTGCAGGACAAGCGATCTTTGAGATCGGGCGACGGCTTAAACATGTTCGTGAAGAGAAGATTGCGGAGAAACGCGGTGGATGGATGGTGTGGCTCCGGGAAATTGAGTTAGATGATTCGCAGGCCCGGAAATTTATAAAAGTGTTCGACGAATTGGGAAACCGGGGCACGTACACCGCTTTAGGATTACGCGCACTTTATGAAATCGCCTCACTGCCACCCGAAGAGAGGGAAAAACCTCAAGTCATACCTTCTAGTGGTGAAACCAAGGTGCCTGCAGAAATGACAACTCGTGAGCTTCAAGAGGTAAAGAAAGCACTTAGGGAAGCTGAGAAGTCAGCGGCAGAAGCGGAGAAACGGGCAAAGCAAGCGGAGGCGGAACGTACTCTCGCTATCCAGCAACATACGGAACAGCAGGGGAAGCTACTGGTGCAGATCAAGGAGCTTGAGCAGAGGAACGGCCGCTCTAAAGAGGACGAGGAACAATTGGGCCGCCTGATAAAGGAGAACGCTGAGCTCACGGCCTCAATGAGGATGCTTCAGCAGGAGATGACTGAGCGGAACTTGACCATGGAAAAACAACTCCATGATCTTCGAAAACTGCAAGAGGCGCTAAACAAAACACGCGGCGTAATAGAATCTTCCTTTGGAACGGCGCTTGCGCATCTAGCTGGCATTCCGGATAACAAAGAAGCCATTGAGACGGTAAGAATCTTCTGGAGGCACATCACTGAATCTCTGGAACGCAATCGTAAGGAGTTTTCTCAAATAATCGGAATCGAATTGGAGGTGTTGGAAGGTGGAGCAGTTAGAAATAGGAATGCACGATCCCCAATTGTTATTGACGCTGAGACAGGAGAATGAGCAATTAAAGAACTCGGCTCGGAGACCTCAACGTGAACAACGCATGCTGCAAAAACGAGCCAAAGAGCGGATTGTACTTCTGCTTGGTGGAAAAGACAGTGCGGAGTACTCAATGCATAGTAAGGATTACTTTAATAAAATGTGGAAAGCATTTTACGCACGCTTCGGGGTTACATCGTTTTGGGACACTTTGCTCTATGATTATGACGCCGCTCTCGTTTGGATCGGGGAATGGCTGCCAGCAGTCAAAGAAGTGCAAGTAGCAATATGTTTACTCTGCGAGGAACAACCCGGCACCCTGGACACAGGCGAAGGCATCATATGCGAGAACTGCGCACAGATCATGGGTGAACTTGAATAAGAAAGGAGCATCGAGCTTGAACGAACAGAATTACCTGCGCAAGAAAATGGTACAGGCATTGCAGACCGAGCGCAGCATGCTGGCAGAAGGGAGACTTCTCGAAGCGCTGGACGCCCGTGCTGAGTATCGCAGGTACCGTAGGGAACTGACAGGTGTGTGGGGCGACAGCGACATTATAGCCAAGCTAAGAGGGGTGAGATCGGCGTGAAGTGTGAGGATTACCTTAAACAACTGGAGCAGTTGAATAAGCTGCTTGAGGATATACCTGAGGCACAAACCGTAAATGACGCTTGGAAGGAATGGCGTATGTTGGTTAGTTTATCGAAAAAAATTAAAACTCGTAAGCAGAAACTCAGTGAAGTAAAAAGGAGCAATCGGCGACCAGTAATGCCATCACTCGGATACAGGCCGCGGGATCCAGATCGTATAGAAAAGATGATAACACTATTTAAGCAAGGTCACACGCATCAGGAGATCGCAGATAAGTTTTCTGTGTCACGTCAGTATGTACAACAAACTCTCAGAAAGACTGGCTTAGACGGTTCAATGGGTGGTGCAGCAGTCAAACCAAAGATTAATTCCGGACAACATTGCAGAGTTGATGGATGCAATCAGAAAGCAAAAACTAAAGGGTTTTGTGTAATGCATTACTCAAGGCTCCGGGTCTATGGCACACTTGAGCCTGTATTTAAGAGAGAGTTCCTTCATCATGACGATAAGTGCATGGTTGAAGGTTGTAACCAACCTTTTAAAACGAATGGACTGTGTAATAAACATGCTACAAACATGTTCTTGAATAAGAAAAATGGGAACATATCTGACTTAAATGATTACCTGAAAGTCCAGAAAGCAAAAAGCATGATGGGCGTTGGCAGGACTCCAGTTAAGTTTGAAGTCATCAGAAAATTTATGGCCGAAAATAAGGATCACTTCATTGAAGATTTGTATGTGCAGGGATTTCACGAAGGGAGGTGAGCAAAGACGTGGGGGAAGTAACTGAAATGATACTCAATGGACTGATGTGCCAAGTATGCGGTTCCTATATGGATGACATGGAATAGCCCGGGTATCCACGCACTTGTGATGACTGCGAATAAGACCGAATTTAGCTAAGCCTATTATTTTTTTGCCAAAATCGGGGGTTTGAGCCCGAAAATCAAGCGAAAGCGAGGAAAATCACATGGATCAGAAGACTTTGGAGTATATGGCGGAACGGGTAGATAAGGCTCGGGAAATACAAAAGAAAATAGCGGATTTGGAGCATTTCATTAAATATAGTGACGGAAAAACCGTGGTCACGGTCCACAACGGAAGTTATAACGGTCCGGAAATTGAAAAAAGGAAGTTCCCGCGGCTGGCCGAAGCAGCCAAGGCCGGTATCCTCCAAGAAGTAGAGGCGGAAATCGAACTGCTCAAACAAGAGCTTGCGGAGATTTAGGTCATGCGATCATCAACCGAACTGTTCAGCAGCTTCCGCGAATCACTGACACCTGAAGCTCAGAAAGATATCGACAGGCTGCTCTTCCTCTATGACTGGTTTCTGGATGAGACTGATCCAGCAACACGAGAAACCATCAAAGGAGAATTGAGCATTCTCGAAAAGAAATACAACCTGGTCACTGACCACACAAAAAAAGCCGCCCAGTGAGAGCGGTCAATAAGAAATTATACAAATCCATATTATCACGGAAAGCGGTGAGCGACAATGAATGACCTTATTAAAAGGATTCAAGCGTGTAAAACAATGCCCCAATTGGATGAACTTCGCATTGTATTGGTGAGGGAAGGCAAGGAGAGCGAAGAGACATTTCGCACTCTTCAGAAAGCTTTTATCAAGAAAAAGAATCAACTCCAACGGGTTCCGCTGAGCGAACGCACCTGGTAATCCAATATTGATATGAAAGCGAGGAAGGCAAATGGTAAAGCAGATCAAGCTTATCTCATTAATCTATAGATATTTCAAGGGCCTCCATGAGTTCACTCTTTACGCAGATGGACAGGATATCAACATCTACGGCCCCAATGCAGTGGGTAAGACGACTTTGTTCGATGGGTTCTACTGGCTCCTATTCAACAAGGACAGCAGGGAGAAGAGCGAGCTAGAGAAGTGGATCAAAACTTTGGAGCCCAACGGAGAGCCGATGCATGGTGTTCAGCACGAAGTAATCGGAGTACTGGAGATCGACGGGAAACTTCGTGAGCTTCATAAAGTGTTCTACGAGAAATGGACAAAGAAGCGCGGTGCTGCCAAGTCTGAATTCACGGGTCATAAGACGGATCATTACATCGATGGCGCTCCACACAGTAAGGGTGATTATGAGGCGGAGATCGCCGCGATCATTGACGAGGAGACATTCAAGTTACTGACTAATCCTTCATATTTCGCTGAACGGGATTGGAAGAAGCGGCGGAAGTTGCTGCTGGAGGTATGCGGTGACATATCTGATAGCGATGTGATTTCCAGTAATGATGATCTGAAAGAGTTGCCTGTTTTGATGGAACAACGGTCTCTGGAAGGTCACCGGGATAAGATCAAAAACGATCAGGCTCGAATCAATAGCAGACTGAAGGAAATCCCCAACGGTATAGCGGAAATCAAGCGAGTCATGCCTGATACAGACGGTCTGAATGAGGAAATGATGCAGAAGCAAATCGAGACGCTTCGCGGCCGGATCCGAAACAAGGAAGAAGAAATGAACCGGATTCAGAACGGCGGGGAAATAGCTGTTAAAACAAACCGCCTGCGGGAGATCGATGGCGAACTGCTTCAGATCAAAAATGAAATCCAGGCAGGATCGTTTGAAAAAATCAGTGCCAAGCGCCAGCATCTCTCCAAGAAAAACTCTGAATACGGAGCGCTTGAGGATGCAACGAAAAGGATGGAAGTCCATGTTACAAGGCTGCGCTCACAACTTCAAGAGAACGAATCTGAGAGAACTCAGCTGAGGGAGGAACGGGACAAAACCAGGGCATTGGAACTCACATCATATGAGGTTGATACATCCTGTCCAACATGCGGACAAGATTTACCTCCTGAGAGTATTGAACACGCGGAAAAGAAAGCAATGGAGCGGTTCAACGAACGCAAATCAAAAACTTTAGAATCGATTGTCACCCGTGGAAAGCAGCTTAAGGCAACCGCAGATCAATGGGAAGAGGAGATCGATAGCATCGCAAATACGATCGAATCCAATCGAGTCAAAATGGGCGCTCTTGACCAAGAGATCAAGGAGCTCATGTCTGATATCGAAAAACTCGAATGCACAACTCCAGACGCTTCTTCCGATCCAATGTACGTCGGGAAACTTCAGGAACGTGAGGAAGTAGAGCGCACAATTCGTGATCTTCGCTCACAGTCTGTTAGCGCCTTAAGCGAGGCCCGCTTGGAAGTGGCAAGCCTGCGTACAGAGCTTGAATCACAGGAGAGAAAACACTCCGGGTTCGAACAAATCGAAAGAGGTCAGAAGCGTATTGACGAGTTGAAGGCAGAGGAGAAGGATCTTGCCCGTCAATATGAAGAATTGGAACGCCAGCTCTATCTGACAGAGGAGTTCACACGCACCAAAGTTCAGATGCTCGAGTCCAAGATCAACGCCAAGTTCAGGAATGTGAAATTCCGGCTGTTCGAAACTCAGGTCAACGGCGCATTGAATGAGACCTGCAAAATCCTTTACGGCCCGAATCTGGTTCCATATGAAGACGGGTTGAACAGAGCGGCGCAGTTTAATGCTGGACTGGATATCATCAATACTTTGTCGGAGCACTTCAAGGTGATCGCTCCAATATTTATCGATAATGCTGAAGCAGTGACGGACCTGGTCAAAACATCCGGCCAGCAAATCCGTCTGATCGTACCGCCCACTTTCGAGAACCTCCCAACAGAAGTGCAGGACCATCTCGCTTCTCTATACGATGGGGACTTGGAAAGAGCGAAAGCTGCCTGGGAACAACATAATTCAAAACTGCGAGTTGAATCAGCCAATAACACAATTATGGAGGGGAATTTATTATGAGCAACCAAACATATTCCACCGGATTAACAAAAGTGAATGATACCTTTCTTCCTATGATCGAAAATCAACTAATCAACAACGGAATCAATATGGATCAGTATTCGAAACAATGCGTAATGAATGCTCTCTCTTCGATCAATGCTGCACTGGACGCGAAAGGATTGACCATCAGCGATCCTAGTCTCGACAAGAACAATTTGACGACAACTCTGCTGAATGTGGCGGCTCTGAAACTCAATGCAGCTGCCAGTCCTCGTGAAGTGTACTTTCAAATCCGGAATGTCAGCGTAAAGAAAAAGGAAAATGGAAAGGACATAACAACTTGGAAGAAGCAAATTGAGATGGGGATCGAAGGCGACGGCAACGATGCGATCCTGAGCAACTTCGGCCGCAGTGTCGATCAGGTCCGTCCCTTCTGGCTAGTGCGTGAGTACGATGACTTCGAATACCCGTCCTATAACGGTTTGGAGATGACTCCTCCCAAATGGACACCGAAAGGCACGGGAGATGTGGTGCGAGTGGTTTATCCAATCATCTTCAAGGATCAGAGCATCCAATACTTCATTTCAGAACGTGCTGACGTAGCCAAAAACCTCGTTGCTCATATACAAAATAACATGATGAATGAAACGTTCGGCGTGCTGCCGGCGGGGAAAACGAGATATGACGCTAATCCTGAACAACTGAAGAAAATCGCGGAGAAGAAAACAGAACTGTTGAAGAAAGCAGCTGAACTGGGATTGAACGCCCTGGATGATGCGGAGCTTCAAAAGTGGATTAGCCCAGCATGGACTGAGTATCACAGCCGCGAGGGCATGCTCATCCGTAAGATGCGGAACAACGTGGTCAAGAAGATTCCGAAAGATTTCGGGAGTGCCTTTGTTGAGTTGATCCATGATCAAGCTTCGGACGGCGACTATGCTGCAGTCCGAGAGGAGATCTCAACCCGAGCCAATTCTGAGCCGATCGACATCAAGCCTGAACCTCCAACAGAACCACAATGGCAGCCACAAGACGAGTCTGCTCCTGATCAACCTAAACCGGCGCACAAGGACGAGACACCACCTCCTTCCAGCACGAAGCCAGAGAAGAACAATGTTCCGGCCGACGACGATTTCTGATGATCGAGATTAAGCCATTAGGATCCAGCAGCGCGGGCAACGCCTACTATGTGACGGACGGGCATACCCCCCTGCTGCTGGAATGCGGGCTCCGGTTCAAGGACATACAACGAGCCCTTAATTATCGAATGTCTGATATAGCTGCTTGTTTAATGACTCACCATCACCAAGATCATTCTTTGGCCGCACGAAACATCATGAAGTTCGGGATTGATTTGTATGCCTCTGTGGGAGCTCTAGAAGCTGCAGGATTGATTGGACATCGCGCAAATCCGGTGAAAGCAAGGGAACAATTCAGGCTAGGCACATGGACAATACTGCCCTTCGAGGTTGAACATGACGCAGATGACCCATTGGGATTCCTCCTCGAAAACATAACCGGAGAAAAACTGTTATTTGCAACGGATACCTGGTATATACGGTTTCAATTCAGTGGATTGACACACTTGCTAATAGAGTGCAATTACTCCGAGCAGATTTTGGACCAGAACATAATCTCGGGGATCGTAGAAGTAACACGAAAGAAACGATTGCTTAAATCCCACTTCAGCCTAGAAAACATGAAGGAATTCATCAGAGCAAACGACATGAGCAAGGTCAAAGAAATATGGTTGATTCATTTATCTGATACGAACAGCGACGCAGAGCTGTTCAAAAGAGAAGTACAAGCTTTGACCGGTTGCCCTGTATATGTGGCAGACCGTTAATCATACCAAATCGGAGGAATTATCCTATGAAAATCACTAATAAAAAGTACGCACTTACCGCAGCACTTCAAGCCGGAGCAGCACACGAATTCGCACTCATTAAATCCCGTCGTCAATTCAAGCGTGAGGCTTCAGGCAAAACGCCGTACAAGCCAGGTAGCATCGGACCGTCTGTGGTTGCAACGGCCATTAGCAAGGCCTTCCACGGGGTTATCTTAAACCGGAGTGAGCGGAAGCGACTCGCTAAGATTGACGGAAAACCATTCCAAAAATTCTACGCTCAGGGGTGATCGGGATGAAAAAAGGGCACCCGTTTATGCTCCAGATTCCAACGCTTCGAGCAGCACAAATCAAGGTGGGAGAAGCATTCCAAAATGAGGGGATTCCCCCATTCATCGTTCATAGCATCACTTCCATTGAGTTCCATGGAACTAAAGCAACAATATACGGATTCACAGCAAAGGAGGATTCCCGTGAAAAACGGTAAGAACCCAACACTCAAGCAAAAGAAACTCATCGAGGATGCTGGTCTCGATCCTCGCGATTGGCTAGTGACAAAGGTAAAACCTTGGTTCCTTCACCTCGTTAATCGTGATGATGGATCAATAAAAGTCATTTTTGTCTAGCTCATGGAAGAGGCAGTTATAGAAATATATGAGCGTTGTCCGGATTGTCAGTTATGCGGTAATGAAATAAGCCCGGGCCGGGAGAAGTACTTCCGAGGATTTCGGGTATGTCACCTGTGCCACTCAGGACTGAAGAGCCGACACAGGTACAAACATGAATCAAGAACGTTGGTGAGGAGGCATGGCAAATCCGCAACTTGAAGATGGTTATACCCGAATTGCCAATGAGCTTCTAGATGAAATATGCCTCTACAAGTGGAACGGATCGCAACTAAAAATAGTGATTAAGGTTTGGAGATTGACCTATGGATACAACCGAAAGGATCATGAATTCTCCAGAACATTTCTCCAGGAAGTTACCGGACTCTCTGAAAGTACAATAAAGCAGGAATTGTCATTTCTCATAAAAAACAGGATCCTACTTGTCACAAAAAAAGAGACCGGTACCGAAGGAAGAAAATTGGCTTTTAACAAAAATTATGAGGAATGGACTATTCCGAAATGTGGTGATTCGATGAAGGAAGAAATGGATTACACGTCAAACCAGGGGGGTCAGGATTCCACCCCCCTAGATAGAGAGGGAGGGGGGTCAGGATTCCACCCCCCTGGGGGGTACGATTCCACCCCCCTAGATAGTGTTGAGGGGGGTGCGATTCCACCCCCATATAAAGAAATAAGATCTTTAAAGAAAAGTATTAAAGAAAAAGAAGCAATGTTTGAACAATTCTATTCGATATACCCGAGAAAATTAGCCCGGAAGAAAGTTGAATCATCTTGGAGAACGTTGTGTAAAGAAAAGGACTTTGATCCTGACAGAGCGATCGCCAATACATTGAATTTTCTTGAAACCTGCAAGCTGCTTAAAACTGATATAAAGTTCCTTCCGTATCCAGCAACCTTTTTAAACCAAAAGAGATACGAGGACTACGACGTAGTAGATCCAGAAGGATTGCTTCAAGTTTCAGAAGGGACAAAAGGGGGCGGCGGCAGCGCTCTTGATCGATTACTTCGAAAGGAGATGGAGGGCCATGGATCGCACCGGCGTGATATTACTGATGAAGTACATCTCGGGGGCATACCGGAGCTTCCGGACGGTAGATGACGACCAAGCCGAGCACGAGGTAGCGGTATGGCATGACATCCTTCAGGACATTCCGAATCAGTTGGCAATGGAAAGGACAAGGGAACTCTGCCGGGTAAACACCACGTTTCCTCCGACTCCCGCAGCGATATATCAGGCATGCACACAGCAGCAAGAACGATCTGTCTATGACATACAAAAAATCGAGCGAGAACAAGAAGTCCTTGCTCTAAAGGAGTATCACGAAAATAATGTTGTGGGTCCGCCTCCTGATCATGTGTTGGAGAAGCTAAATAAACTTTTCAACAAGACAAGGGTCCCAGCCTTCAATGACTACAGCGACGGCGGTGAAGACGATGAGTGATTACAACTATCTGTACGACGCTGAGATAAACGTCCTGGGATCAATCATGTTGGATAAAACCCTCATGGATGAGTGCGTGCTTTCGCCTGAGTCGTTCTCTCCGGAATGGGACAACGGGAAGATATTTGAAGTCCTTCGGTACGCATACAAGAAATTCTCTGATCAACCGGACCCCTTTTACCTTCCCTTACTTGCACAACATTGGGGGAAGAAGCTGGAGAAGATCGGCGGCTTCAGTAGAATAACTGAAATTCAAAGATCGGTACCGCGCACCAATGGGATGTTCAGGCATTATCAACAGATTGTGAATGATGACCACGTCCAACGTGAGATGAGAACTGCTGCTGAGCTGATAGCAACAGGGGGATCAACTCTGCAAGATGTTAAAGCTCGCATGGAAGAACTGGAGGAAATCCAGTCCAGAACGTCGGTCAAAGATGGTCCCATGAATCTGTCTGATCTGCTTGAAAGACATACATCCATGATCATCAAGCGTTCGCAGCACACTGGAGGCGTCACCGGGCGAAAGTCATGCAGCACGGAATACAACAACATGAGCAGAGGCCATCAGGATGGTGATTTTATCGTCGTCGGCGCTAGGCCGTCAGTGGGTAAGTCAGCTTATCTATGCAATGAAGCTTATGCTTCCAGCGAAGATGGATCAACATCGTTTATCATCTCCGGTGAAGATGGGGCATTCAATATGCTAGAAAGAATGATCGGGTCGGTTGGACGGGTCAAGATATCACACATGAAGTCCGGTCAGATGACGGAAAGTGATTGGGAACGGTACAGCAAAGCTGCCGACCTGATTGGAGAACGTAAAATCTTCATTGACGATTCGCCAAGCCCTACTATCGAGCACATATGGCGTACTGTCCGCAGAATGATTAAGCACCATTCAAAAATGACGTTGTACATCGATTACCTGCAGCACCTTCGCAGTGAAAAGAGCTTCACCAGTGAGCGAGAGATGTACAAGTATATTTCATACCAGCTTAAACAAATTGCTCGTACATTCATGATTCCGGTTATATGTCTGGCAGCCGTTGGTCGCAGTGTCGATCAACGCCAGGACAAGCGTCCAATGATGTCAGACATTCGGGATTGCGGCAATATCGAGAGTGATGCTGATATCGTCATATTCCTTTATCGGGACGATTACTACAACGCCGACAGCCCCCGTAAAGGTCTGATCGATCTGGTCGTTGCCAAGGGGAGAAATGTTGGTACTGGAACAATAACCATGGTTTTTGATAAACCGTACCAGGCTTTCCTGAACATTACGGAGGACATGAAGCAGAAGCGTCGGGAAAAGGGGCTGAGTGCATGAGCAGAGTTATCAAGGATGATGAGGAATTTGATCGTGCTATTCAAGGCATGGTCACATTGACGGAAGAGTTAGAGAATATCGATCCGCTGGCGGACGAGGAAGAGATCAAGCGGAAAAAGTGGATGCTCACTCGAACCGCTCAGCTTGTGCAGGTATACAGCAGAGGGAAGTATGCGGCGGAGTTCCCGGAATTACGAAAAAAGTACGATGATCTCGGATGGCCTTATCAGGATTTCGCCATCCAACAGGATTAGAAAGCGAGGGGAAACGATGCAATATATATGCATTGCAATACCGGTGATTGATTACCCGATACAAGGTTACCAGCCAGGCGACATGCGGGTGAAGCTTCAGGAGGAAGCGAACGAACTGATCGACGAAATCGAGTCTGCCGACTTTGATCAGCGCCGGATGCTCAGCGAGTTGCTGGATGTGCTGCAGGTGACAGTCGGGATGATCCGGCAGCAGGCTCGGGAGGTGTTGCCCCCTGGGGAGGCTTCGAAACTGCTCGAAAACGTGATTCAGAGGGCTGCGCTTGACCACAGACTAAAAGTTGAGGAGTATGCTCAGCAGCGTGCTTGGGAGATTGCGAAATGACTCGGTTTGTCGGCATTGATCCGGCCACGTTTACGGGAGTGGTCATTCTGGATGCCGATGGCCGACCTATAGGGGAAACTGTTCTAAAGGGAAAGGGGAAGTCGGCCCCAGGCGGCATCACCCAGGAACAGCGTGTCTCCCTTGAGAATCAGCTATACAGTATTCTCCGGCCCGGGGATGTGATTACCAAAGAGGGGATTGGGCACGCCACCGAAATGTTAATCACCACAGCCAAGATTCACGGCGGCCTCGAAGGGATGATCACCCGCAGGGGGCTGAAATTCAATGAAGTTGCCCCCAATGCGGTAAAGAAATACGTCGATGTAAGCGGATGGGTAGGAGAGCCCGGATCAAAGCAACGACTCAAAGGGATAGCGAAAAAAGAGGCAATGGCTGCCGCCGCCCTCAAGCATTTCGGATACTCCAACCCTAGGCATGACGTGGTTGACGCTTATATTATCGCCAAGATCGGTGAGGCAGTATATCGAGTCCGGAACGGAGAGAAGATGCTACACGATTTCCATCTGGAGTATCAGCGAGAAGTCATATGGTCCATCATCGATCCGGACGCATACAAGGAGTACGAGAAAACGAAGAAGAAAAAATCAAAATCGACCAAACGCCGGGGGAAGCCTGCGGCGGCGGATAGTCACACCCAAAATACGGAACAGCAGTGCTTATTTTGAGGGAGAGGATGATAGAAAATGGAACAACAAATCTATAAACCAGCTCCGGATCCGAAAGGATACTACTTTCATGGCAACATCTATCACGAAGCGTTGCTGACATATCAGCAATACCTCGAAAAGAAGCACGGTGAAAAAGTAATCACTGGGGACCCGGATGATAGCACAAATTACGTCGCTATGGATTGGTATAAGAATGGCAGCATCTCCTTTGCTGAAAAGGAATGGCCTGACTTCATCGTTCGCCTGCGGAACATAATCAAGCTTCATTGCGGTATGTCTCTCCAAAAGAAAGAGGGGGACGATCAGTATATCTACCATATCGGTTCAGTTCTTGGCCTTGATGGGACGTTCTTGATACGCAGCCGCATCTTTATTCAGCACTCTGCAATTTTCAAAATGGATGAGGAAAAATTCATGAAGGATTTAACGAGAATCGGGAGATGGGAAAGGAGCTGATTACAGTGCCAAAGTTGGACCCGGAACTAAAAGAGCAGATCGAGCATTATCTGCACATGGATTACATCACTGAGGCTCAATCAAAGATTCTGAAATCATATTTCATATTTGGAAATTATCCAGAAGCCGCAATCAAGATCGGCATGAAAAAAAGTTCCTTCATTGCTGTGATGTCTGTCCTGAAGCAAAGGAATGTGTTGATTAGAGTTGGTAAGGGCAAATACGTTCTTACCGATGATGAAACCTCCATCATTATGCCTTACAGGAAACCGGAGGAACTACCCGATCCCCCTCTGCAAATGTCCGAGGAAGAAAAAGAATGGATGCTTCAATATTATGGCGACTACAAGAACAATCGTTCAGAAGCTGCTCGGATATTAAAGCGAAGCAAGTTCGATATCTGCCGGATGGCTATTGAACTCCATCTTGACTCGGATAACAGAAGGAGAGTGGAGTGATTTGGGCACATCGGTACCTAACTGGAAGAATGAAATTCAAGGTGGAACGACACCAAGTGATATTAAAAAATACACGCTCAGTCCGGAAGAGTTGGCACAGATCAACGGCAAGCCAATCCCGGCGTCGCATACAAAGCCGATCAAGTTTAGGTCCAATTCGAAGGGGAAGGAGTGACGGCTTTGCAGGCAATAGAAAATATCGAATACAAAACCTCCGCTTTCCTCTTTGCAGGAGTAGGAGGAGCCACCGCCGGCGCAATGCGCTCCCAGGTGGAGTATGGCGGAAAGGTTTACAAGTTCAAGGTCCTTTGCGCGATCGATAGCGATCCAGTTGCATGTCGAAATCATGATCTGATTACAGGAGAGGAAACAGCCGTTCAGATGGACCTCTTCAAACGCTGGCAATATGTTGCCTGGCACGGTCATGAGCCGCCACCCGAATGGCAAGAAGTTACCCCTTGGGATATTTGGCAGGCATTCAAGCAACAAGTTCCTTTCTTTCTGTTTCTATCACCACCGTGTAAGGGCCTTAGCGGACTGCTCCCGCAAGGTAAAGCAGATTCTGATAAATACCAAGCTCTCAATTATTTGACTGTGCATGGGCTTGAGATCACCCTTCAGGCTTGCCTTGAGTATGGGGGGAGGTTACCGGCTGTCATTCAGCTGGAGAACGTGCCGCGGATTACATCCCGCGGAAAGCCGCTGCTCCGGCAGATCAAGAAACTACTAACAAAGTACGGATACGCTGTGAGCATTCGTGCGGATCACAACCTAGGGGAGATCGGTGGACTTGGACAGAATCGTGTCCGATTCCTGATCAAGGCGCGGCACGAATCACAGGTACCGAATGTGATCTATTATCCAGAGAAGAAGCCGCTGAAAAGTATTGGCGATGTTATAAGCACGCTGCCTGCTCCAGGAGATACAGACGCAGGGGGGCCACTCCACAAGCTTCCACGCTTGCAATGGAAAACATGGATGCGTCTTGCGCTTATCCCATCCGGTGGAGATTGGCGTGATCTCAATAAGGTGGATTATCAAAACCTGAGGGTGGTACATGAACCTCGCCGCGGAGCATTTGAAGTGGCGGATTGGAGCAAGCCAAGCCGAGCAGTTACAAGCACGGCTGGCCCAGGGCGCAGCAATGGCGTGACGGCCGTATCTGATCCGCGTCTCCAGATCAACGGGGATGGAAAGACCAATCTGTTCAGAGTTCAATCTTCTGCTGACCCAGCAACTTGTGTGACCGGGGCAGCAGGGCCGAATCAAGGAGCAACTTGTATTTCAGATCCTGCCTTGCAAGAACGTCCTGGGAGGCATCCGGGAGTATATCGGATTGTTCGCGCAGATGAACCAGCACCTTGCGTTACTGGTACGAGGTTTGGTTCAGGAGCGATTGCAGTCGCTGACCCTCGCGTAAACACCAAACTGCATCCGGACAGCTACGGCGTGCAAGATTGGGATTCAACGGCCAAGACAGTCCGTTCGGCGAATCGGATAATGCAGGCCGCGGGCAGCGTGTCCGATCCACGGGTACCGGACAGGCCAGGCCGATACACAGACCAATTCCGCATGCAGGCGGCAGATGGACCAGCCGGGACAGTAACCGGATCGACCGATGTTCAAAACGGAGCGCAACTGATCGCTGATCCGCGAATCAAGAGTGCACCGCGGGCCGACACGATGGGCGTACTGGAGTGGGATCAGCCGAGTAAGACGGTTATCGGTAGTGCAGATGTTCATGCTGCGGCTGCTGCAGTATCAGACCCACGTATCCCATCAGATGATGAACGGGGAGTTTGGACGATTATCAGTCAGGATGGAACATGGCACCGTCCACTGACAACCTATGAACTTGCAATGCTGCAAAGCTTTCCAACACATCTGCCCGATGGACGACCATTCCAACTTGAGGGATGCTCTGACGCCAAGGCCCGGGAATACATCGGAAACGCAGTGCCTCCGGATGCTGCCGAGGCTATGGGCAATGTCATCCTGCTGGCTGCAGCCCAGGCTGATGCTGGGATTACCTTTGAGATGAGCTGGGACCCGGTATGGGTTGCACCGCAAGAGGATAAGATCCCGGCTATGGTGCATTAAGGAGGAAGGAACCCTCCCCCTAACCAAGATCGGAGATGATGGAATGGCGATTTCACCAAAAGCAATTCAGTTGATTGACCAGGCGTTGAATCCGTTGATCGAATCCGGCTGCCGCATTGAGCAGATCAAAATGGTCGTTGCTGCGGGTTCTGAGATTGCCGAACAGAGATTTGTTCAAACGAAATTCGGAACGCTGCGAGTGGAGCCGAACAACTTTGTCCCGCGTGGCCGGGCGTACCTGATCGAGGACCATAACAGGGGATTTAACTGGGTTCGATAACATGAAAAGGGAGCGATGAACGATATGACATTGACCATAGAGCAAATGTACGAAATGCAGAAAGAGCTGGACGCCAAGATCATCAAGGAGAAGGGGTTGGAAGGGCAGGACCTGCTGCCGAATACAGTCCTCGCTCTTCAGGTAGAGATCGGCGAGTTGGCGAATGAATGGCGCGGGTTTAAGCACTGGAGCAATGACCGTGAACCACGAACCAAAGCCCCTATAACTGCATGGGGTGAACCGTATCGAAATCCCTTGCTCGAAGAATACGTCGATTGCCTGCATTTCTTCCTGAGCTTAGCCCGGCAGATAGAGCTGCCCGTGGACGATCTTTATGCACCGGGTCCAGATGAGATGGTGAAAGGCAGTACGACATATGTGTTCACTGAAATTCTGCATCATGTTGGTGGTGTGAGTCTTCAAAAAGACACTTACTATCGCAAAACGGCCTTACGTCTAGGACTATGGATTTTTTACTCGCTGGGCGAGCATCGTTTGGGCTTTACCTTCGAGCAGATTGCAGAGGCATATGCCGCAAAGAATGCCGTGAACCACGAGCGGCAGGCGAATGGATATTAGGAGGCAAGCCATGTACAAATTCCGCGGCAAGCGATTGGATAACGGCGAGTTGGCATTCGGGTTCGGCGCCTTCATATGGGAAGACGACGGAGTCAAAAGAGCAGAGATACACAGCACATACGGAATATTTGAAGTCGATCCCGAAACAGTAGGTCAATACATTGGGCTCCCTGATCGTAACAGCAAGGAAATATACGATAAGGCCACGGTCTTAATCACTGGAACGCAGGAACTGGGTGGCGGTTTAACATTCGAATGGAATGAAAAGGCCATAGTCAAATGGTCGGACGAAGAATGCGGATTTCACTTGGATGTCATCAAGAAACGAGAAGTAAACCTTTGTCAGGATGGATATTTCACCGTTGATACTTTCCCATTGCGAAAGTGGGAGGAAGGCGAGTGGGATATCGAATATGAAGTCGTCGAGGATCATGAAATGCTGGAGGTGCCGCATGGATGATCAACGAGAAGAGAAATGCTTGAAATGTGGAACGCCATTAGAAAACTATACACCTGTGTTTTGTTGTAACGGTCGAGAGTGTGGCTGCATGGGGAAGCCCATAGAACCACCTCTATGTGATAAGTGTTGGGACGAGGTGATGGGATGAATAACCAAAACTGCCTCTCTTGTATCCATGCATTTTCAGATGACAATGACGAATTAATCTGCACCGTTGAGGAAGAGCATGAAAAGGTTGATGAAAGTTACTCTTGTAAAGAGTGGAACCTTTGCCCAACTTTCCACGAGAAAGTAACTGTATTGGAGGTAGTGGAATGACGAAGAAAGACTATTTGCGAATGAAGGCTGCACTCATAAACATACTTGAAATATCCACGGATGAGTTTGCAAAATCTCAAGCACGGTACGGATTGAATATCCAGGTGGACGTTACTGAGGGAGAGAAATGAAGGACGGCGTTGTTCTCTTCTACTGCAAAGACGGAATCTTATACCCTGTAGCACTAACGGAGGAGCAGAACAGCATGCT
The DNA here is from genome assembly GCF_001860525.1 of Paenibacillus sp. LC231. Taxonomy (NCBI): domain Bacteria; kingdom Bacillati; phylum Bacillota; class Bacilli; order Caryophanales; family Paenibacillaceae; genus Paenibacillus; species Paenibacillus sp. LC231. Next base: position 171,696 of record NZ_JFOM01000002.1, read on the forward strand.
CCAATTCACAGCCAAACTGTTCGAACCGCTGCAGGTGGTCAATAAACCGCAAGGCAATGCAATTAATCTAACTAAAAAACGAGAGGGGAAATAACCAATGATCAATATGAACGTGCTTTTCAAGTCGATGCAGAAAGATGATAAGAAGGAGATTCTGAAGTTTGAAATCAAGGGTGCTGAGGATCTGGACGGCGAAGCAGAACTGTTCGATCTGTCCGGTGACATCGTGATTATCTCGATGGAAGTCGGCGGGGATGATGTCTGTGGCGAGATCAATTCTGAGTTTATCTCCATGCAGCGCGATAGCAAAAAGACAGTGATGAAGTTCGGCATCAAAGGGGACAGCGATGACAAGGCTGCCAAGCTCTATAGATTCGCCGGCCGTAACGTCACCTTGAAGGTTGCTCCAAGCCAGATGAGCATCGAGGAATTTAATGAGCCAAGGGAAGGTATCCGAGGCAAGATCAATCCGGACGGAACAATTGAAACGGATCCGAACCAGGTGACTCTCGATGAGGTAGCTGCGGGATCTGAGGCAGACAGTGAAGAAGGGCCGCCGATGCCAAACGATGATGTTCTGCCGTTTTGATAAAAACCAAAAAAATCGAAGGAGTGAACATCCATGCCTACAGTTAAATTATCCGAGTTGCCTGGTGATACCCAGCTTAGCTATGAAGACGCACCTTATACCATATCAGCCAGTGACCTAATCAAAAGAATCGGGGACGGAGAGGATCTCGTAGAGCACACATGGTATGTCGCTGTTGAAAAGCGGTGGGGACCTAATGCGAAATACATGCTGGATCAATACATCGAAAACGAATATGACGTAATGTACGAGGATTGGAATGAACGAGCTCGGGACTGTTTGAAGCAAGAACATTATGACCGGATTCAAGCTGTACTGGATGAAGCATTCAAGGGTGATCATGTAAGGAAATATTGGATGCTTGATGGTCCGGAAGTGATTATTGACTGCTTGCCGGAGTAAAGAGAAACAGGCCCCGGCTTCGGCCGGGGGATTCCCTTCATAGTGAGGTGAAAGCATGAAGCAAATGTCTTTTGATCTGCCTGAACTGGATCGAGAGAAGACCAAAGATGCTGTTGAGTCTGCTCTACTCAAATACCGAATGTTTAAGACGATCGATGTTGATGAAAGGGAAGCTAAAGTAACAGCATCTCTTTCAGATATGCCAAGAGGACAAACCAATGTAACCAGCGATCAAACCGGTGATATCGCGGCATATAATATTGATGCCCCGGCTGCCAGGAAAGCATATTGCGAGAAAGTTGAGCGTGCAGTTAAAAGACTGCATCCCAAAGAGAGAATGCTTATACAAGAGCGGTACATGAAAGAGGATTATGTTTTCGATTATGTGATTTATACGCAGATCATGGGCATAAGCGAAGGCACCTATTATAAATACCGTTGGAAGGCTTTCTATAAGCTCGCATTAATCCTTAACATTGCTATCACTAAAAACAATGAATAGGACAACTTCAGCTATTAATATACATGAGAGTATGATGCGCAAGAGAGGAGGAGATGGACATTCAATTTACAATAACTGAAGTAAACGGAACGAAATCTCCCACTGAATGGTTTGCGAAGAAAGTGAAGGAGTTCGCAAAAGACCAATATGGCCTAGATGTGAACGTGGAAATTATCGAATCTCATAAAGGTGATAAAAATGATTTATCGGGCACCCCCTAAAAAGAGGGTGCTTTTTAGTTAATGATACACTTATAATTTTAACCAGTAGTGCCATTGATTTAACTAAAGGAGTCCGGTTATGGAGAATAAGATTAAATGTGGAATTTATGCGCGTGTAAGTACAGATCGTCAAGGTGATTCCATCGAGAACCAGGTGGGACAAGGTACTGAGTATATCAAGCGTTTAGGTGACGAGTACGACACTGAAAACATTGAGGTTTTTCGTGATGAGGCTGTCTCTGGTTATTATACAAGCGTATTTGATAGAGCAGAAATGAAAAGAGCAATTGAATATGCTAGAGAGAAAAAGATACAGCTGCTAGTCTTTAAGGAAGTGAGTCGGGTAGGCAGGGATAAGCAAGAGAATCCGGCGATTATCGGCATGTTCGAACAGTACGGAGTAAGGGTCATCGCGATCAATGATAATTATGATTCGATGAACAAGGATAACATTACGTTTGATATCCTTTCTGTTCTCTCAGAACAAGAGAGTAGGAAAACCTCTGTACGTGTAAGTACGGCTCGTAAACAAAAGGCTGCCAGAGGACAATGGAACGGTGAGCCCCCTTATGGGTATATAGTTAACCCGGAGACAAAGCGGCTGGAGATACATGAAGAGAGAGGAAAGATACCTCCTTTGGTGTTTGATCTTTATGTAAATCGAGGGATGGGTACTTTCAAAGTAGCCGAGTACCTAAACAAAAAAGGGTATGTGACCAAGAACGGAAAACTGTGGAGCAGAGAAACCGTTAACCGATTAATAAGAAACCAAGCGTATATCGGACAAGTAGCCTATGGAACTCGTAGGAATGTTTTAAAAAGGGAATATGACGAAAGAGGGGCAATGACTAAAAAGAAAGTGCAGATTAAGATCAACCGTCAAGAATGGCAGATCGTTGAGGATGCTCATCCTGCTCTAGTGGATAAGGAGTTATTCTATAAGGCCCAAAAAATTCTGATGTCACGGACACATGAACGTGGCGGAGCCAAAAGAGCACATCATCCACTTACCGGCGTTCTTGTGTGCGGTTCTTGCGGGGAAGGAATGGTCTGTCAGAAAAGAAGCTTCAAAGATAAAGAGTACAGATATTACATTTGCAAGACATATCACAAGTATGGCCGTGAGGCATGCTCACAAGCCAATATTAATGCCGATGATATTGAGCGTGCAGTGGTGGAGGCGGTTAGAAATAAAATATCCCGTCTGCCGGCGGACACCCTACTTATTACTGCCGATCGGGAACAGGATATAAAGAAATTGACTTCTGAACTTAAGGATAATAATTCACGTAGGGACAAGCTTATGAAGGATCAGTTAGATATATTCGAGCAAAGAGAACTCTTCCCTGATGACTTGTACCGCTCTAAGATGATCGAAATCAAGAATAGTATTGCACATCTTGAGGAAGAGAAAGAGATTATTGAGAAACAGATTGAAGGGATTAAAGAGAAGATAACCGAATCCTCCTCCCTTCAACACATTATCGAGGAGTTTAAAGAATTGGATATTGAAGATGTGGGACGCCTTCGGGTTCTGATTCATGAGACCGTTGGTAGCATAACGGTAAAAGGGGATAATTTACGGATTGAGTACGTTTATGACTTCGATAGTTAATTATGAAACACTCTTGGATCCGGACGTATCCATCATGGCGATAATGACCGCATTGGATTCCGGGATGACGGTGTCGTCCCAGGTCTTGTAACGCAAGTCGTCCGGACTGATTCCGTGGATGCCGGGTTTGCCGTCTCTTGCATTGCGGCGCAAATTCTCCAAGATGGTGCGTTTCTTGTCAATGTTGGACATGATGCCTTTTTTGCGGATGTCGTTGAAGACGATGGACTCTGTCTCGATCTGCTCTTTATCCTTGGGCTGCAGCAGCGGGAGCTCCAGTTCCTCAAACAGCATATTCTCCAGTTCTTCCAGGCTGACCTCGGTTTCCACGATGTCCTGCCCTGCCTGATCGCCGGCCGATTCTCCCTTACCGGGCTGGGCTGACGAAGGGTCGCGTCCAAGGACGTCCCCAACCTGACTGTCACCGTCGCCCTGACCGACATGCTTTTGCTTTTGATAGTTATAGATGAAACGGTATTCGTCAAGGCTGCGGATCGGAACTTTGATGATCTGCTTTCCGTCGGACAGAATAATGTTTTCCTCGGTAATAAGGTCGGGCAGGTTGCGTTTGATGACTTCACGAATTTTATGCTGATGACGTACCTGATCCTGATAGCCCTTGCGGTGCAGCGACCAGTCTTCACGGGATACGACAAACGACAGGGCGTCTTCATTTTGCATGGACAGTCACCTCCCAAGTATTGCCTTGACACGGTTGCCGTCTTTTTGGCTGTAGTAATTCATTATATTCGGGAGAAAGAGCGATATGTGAGTATCAATCCGGGTTTGTCATGAAAAAGACACTTAACCCGAGATGAATCAGGCAAGTGTCTTGAAGTGGTACTCCTTAAGCATTTAATACGAATAAGAAAAGAGCTCCGATGGTGATGATGACTACGCCGTTCACGATGGTGGCAATCACGGCGACAGCACGCTTGCGTGTTTTGGATAAGCAGCCTACAACGCCAAGCACCAAGCCGGTGATATTGATGATCATCACGATGATGAACACGGCCGCCAGCGTGGTCATCGCTTCCAGCGTTTCCTGAGTCGGCTCAAGGAGCGGTCCGTTCTCCGTCATGTATGGCTCAATCATCGTGGTGCCGAGCGCGCCGAGCAGAATATACCCGAGCAGCGTCACGATCGACAAGATGAATGAGGCGATGCCGAAGCGGGAGTTTTTTCTATCCTCGGGTGGAATAAAGGTGGTTTTGGGTCGCTTAGGTGAACCTTGGTCCTCGGATGGGGAGACAGGTGATTGTTGATCCATGTACATAATCGCTCCTAACATAAGAATTCATTCTCTAATGGGTTCGTGTGGTCTTCAATAAAAAGACATCCTTATTAATCTTTCACAAAATGGCCCTGAAATCAAGTCCAAAGCGTCTCACATGCCGGTGGAAAAGCTTCCTTGAATCCGTTACACTTAATTTGATTACATAAGGACACGGGTGTCCGCTGAAAAAAGGGGTTGAAGAGGCATGAGTCGTAGATTCATCGCATGGGGTTCGATCCTGATGGCATTATCTGTCGCTATCGGGGCATTCGGCGCCCATATGCTGGAGGATAAGATTACGCCGGACGAACTTGCCATTTATGAGACCGGAGTCCATTATCATATGATTCACGGACTTGCGGTGCTGATTACGGGGATTGTGGCGAAGGTTCTTGGCGAATCCCGGAAGCTGTTCTGGGCAGGGACTTTATTCATTGCGGGAACCGTCATATTTTCCGGAAGTCTCTACGTGTTAAGTTTATCGGGCTTGAAGTGGCTCGGTGCGATTACGCCGATCGGCGGTGTATCCTTTATCGTGGGCTGGCTGATGCTGATGTCTTCGGCGTTGTCCCGAAAAAATGCTTGATATTAAAAAAAACGGCTTCACCGATCCCTTCTTATGGGGCGGCGAAGCCGTTTTTTTGATGAATACCGTGGACTTAATACCGACTCAGCTGACGCTGAACTCATCAATTTCATTGAGCTTGAAGGTATACACCTGTTTCTCATCGACATGATAGACGTTGACCAGGAAATTGCTTTCATCATAGTTGAGAATTCGGCAGGGAAGACTTGTCTGCTTACCGTGGCGGTTGGTTGTCAGGCGAACAAGGCGATTGTCCTTACTGTATACTTTTATCCATTCAAAGGGATCACTTCCGGTGAGTGGAGTTTGGACAGGAGGAGCGCTTGCAGCGATCTTTTTTTCCGGCGAGGAAGCCGCAGGTGGCGCAGGTTTCTCTATCTGAGAAGCGGCAGAAGCCATCTTCCCGGAGGCTTTGCTAATAACGGAATCTTTCTTGGCTTGAACCAAGGTGTTGATAATTTCTCCAAGTTCCATTCCGGACTTAACCCGGAAATCGACGACTTCAGCCTTGTCGTTCAGCATTTCCAGCAAATATTGCAAAGCCAGTGCGTTGGAGGAACTCTTGACCAGAATATCAACGTTGAATAAAAAGCCGTTATCGTCGGTGGCAGGAATTGTGTTCATAGCTTTTATTATTCACCAGCTTTCACATTGTTTCTACTGAATCAAATATACCATAATTTTCGAATATTCATAGTCCTAATGTCATGCATATTTCATCTTTATTCTATTGACTTACGAGTCATTCGCACCATTACGTGTGGGCTGGAATGCATAATATGAGAGACATTCGCACCATGTCGGTTCCAAAAGAATAAACATAATTCTAAGCCGACGTGAGGGGAGGTTTGTTGATATTGGTGACTTTACTGCCGATCGATATTGAAGGACATACCGTTATGGGCGTCGAAGTAAAGCTTCCGAAAACAACGCTGCTGGCCGTATACACTTCCCGCGGCTATATTATGTGCGGTGCACTCGATGTGGGCCTTCTTAACGAAAAGCTTGTTGACCGCAAGATTATCGCAGGAAGAGCCGTAGGGGTTCGCACATTGGAGCAGCTGCTGGAAGCGCCGCTGGAATCGGTAACCCTGGAGGCAGAGAAGTGGGGCATTCATCCTGGCTTGGCTGGCAAGGATGCGATCCTGCGCATGTTATGAGTCATGTATGCCTTCTGTTCCAAGAGTGATTCCCGTGCGGATCGCTCTTTTTTTAGAGATAACAAGGTTTAGACTTCAGATGCACTAAAACGCAAACCGTAAAAAACGGACAATTCGGCTGGAGGGCCGGTTGTCCGTTTTATGATGCCATAAAACATTTGGCGGATATAGCGGTTATTCGAACAAGCTTTTTAAGCTCTCATGATAAGGAGCTTGCACGACGCCTTTTTCCGTAATGATGGCTGTCACATATTCATTTGGCGTAATGTCGAAGGCAGGGTTGTACACTTTTACGCCTTGCGGCGCTGTGCGCTTGCCGAAACCTTCCGTGATCTCTTCGGCAGGACGTTCCTCAATCGGAATATCGGCGCCTGTCTTCGTATTCAGATCAATCGTGGACAGCGGGCAAGCCACGTAGAAAGGAATGCCGTGAGCTTTAGCAAGTACCGCTACTCCGTACGTTCCAATCTTGTTGGCGACATCGCCGTTTGCGGCAACGCGATCCGTTCCGACGATAACCGCTTGGATCCAGCCTTTGGACATGACCATGGCGGCCATGTTATCGGCCAGCAGTGTAACGTCAATCCCTGCCTGCTGGAGTTCAAAAGCAGTTAAACGCGCGCCTTGCAGGACAGGTCTTGTCTCATCCGCGAACACCTTGATGTTCAGGCCCTGCTCATGAGCCAGATACATCGGCGCCAGGGCGGTACCGTATTTGGCAGTTGCCAATCCGCCAGCGTTGCAGTGGGTGAGCACGCCCATGCCGTCCTGGAAGAACGGCAGCGCGTTTTCACCGATGCGGCGGCATACATCCTCATCCTCGGCACGAATGGCTTCCGCTTCGGCGAGCAGCGCCGCGTTCAGTCCGGCTGTATCGAGATCCGAAGCTGCCAGCTTCTCAGCCGCAAGCTTGATACGGTCCAGCGCCCAGAACAGATTGACGGCTGTCGGTCTGGACGTTGCGAGATAAGCGCAAGTTTTTGCGACTTGTTGCAGCCATCCCTTGTTATCGTTGGCTTCAACCTGCATGCCGCCAAGGACTGCGCCGAATGCTGCCGCGATGCCGATAGCCGGCGCGCCGCGGACTTTCATGGAGTGAATGCCTTCCCAGACTTCCTCCGGTGTGAAGAGCTGAAGATATACAATTTCTTCCGGGAGCAATCGCTGGTCCAACAGGACCAGATGGTCTCCCCCCCAATAAACGGAGCTTAGCGGTTCATAGGTGCTGGCATTGCCGGTAGTCATACCGCTCATATCGATACCTCATTTCCTTTAGTTGCTTGCGTAATCAAAGTTAAAATGTCTTCAAAGGACTTGATGCTGCGATGATGTCGCACGAGATTTTTGCCGATCGCCAGCGCTTTGCGCTGCGCAGCTTCCCTGGCTTGATCATCGGCTATGGTGTCAATGTCCGCAACATGGGACAATCCGACGATGCGCCGAATCATTTTGCAGCCCGCGAATCCTGCGGTATCCTTCAAAATCTGTGATACATAGTGGTCCTGATAACCTGGCGTGCGGGACATCTCGTCCAAGAGATCATCATTCCACAGCGCGCGGAAGTTGTTCTCGAAGTGGGTCCAGACTTCGCTTGCCATCTCGAGGAGTCTGGCTTCCCGGGCAGCCTGTGTATGCTCGTCCCGACTCCAGCCCGGCTGTGACGCATAGTTTAGCAGCAGGTTGCCGATGACCGCACCGATATCGAATCCCATCGGACCGAAATAAGCGAATTCCGGGTCGATTACCTTGGTGGATTCCGGCGTGACGAAGATGCTGCCTGTATGCAGATCCCCGTGCAGCAGAGCCTGTGCGTGAGTCAGAAACTTCTCCCGAAGCAGCGCGACCTCAAAGTGAAGCGGCAGGTCGGCGCGTAGGGCTTCCGCTTCATCAGCTATGCTCTGCGCATAATTGTTATTGGCGGATTCGCGGTATGGATCTTCGAAGATTAAGTCTTCGGTGATTTTGCATAAATCCGGATTGACAAAGCGGCCGGCAAGTTCCTTCTTCTTCTGTTGATTCATCCCGAGATCCGACGTGTAGAACAACGTTCTGGCCAGGAAGCGGCCGATATGCTCTGCGAACTTCGGATAGTCATTGCCCTCAATCAGGCCTTTGCGCATGATGGTATACTCGCTCAGGTCTTCCATTACGGTGTAGGCGAGCTCATCCGAATAACCGTATACTTCGGGCACAAGGTCGGGGCAAATGGAGTACTCCGTCTCCAGCGCCAGTCGTTCGATGCGGGCCCGGTCGAGAGACAGCGGCCAAGATTCGCCTACAACTTTTGCATAAGGAACAGCTTGCTTGATAATGATACTATCAGCCGTATTTTTGGCGGTGACATGAAACACCAGATTGAGATTGCCGTCGCCGATTTCGCGGCATTCGAGCTGGGCATGGTCCGGGAACCGGCCCGGTATACTTTTAGCTAATTGTATAGCTTCTTCCGCGTTCAGCGGATGATATGCAGACATGGATGGTCACCCCCAAATAGAATAGAAGAAAATCAAAGCCAACTTTTTTGCTTGGTATTACCTAGTATAACGTTTTTTCGCGAATTTTGTATAATTTTTTGGCAAGACGAAAGGTTTATGAACCTGATTCGCTCCGTAGTCCAAAGGGTAAACTACAAATAGACGCCCAAGCACAGGATGTACTCATATATTAATGAAGGAATAGCATTAGCAGATGGTACCAGTTACAATGGGTATACACCGCTCTGCACAATGTTCCTTTGACGCAGTACAGGGTGCATTTCATATAGAAAAGGAAGGGATTAACCATGGCAAAAACTACATCTGGCAAAGCTGCAGGAAAAACGAAAAACGCAAGTCTGGAGCAATTGTTGAATCAACAGGTTGCGAACTTCAACGTGCTCTATGTCAAACTCCACAACTATCACTGGTATGTATCCGGAGAGCAATTCTACTCCCTTCATGTTAAATTTGAAGAATTGTATGACGAAGTTACACTTAAGATGGACGAGGTGGCGGAGCGCCTGCTCTCGATTAAAGGGAAGCCGGCTGCTACGATGAAAGAATATTTGGAACTTGCGACAGTCCAGGAGGCTTCAGGCAACGAGGATACCCGTGGCATGGTACAAGCCTTGATTGAGGACTTTGCAACCGTATCCGAGGAGTTGGCGGAAGGCATCGAAATGGCCGAGGAAGCCGGCGATGCGCCAACAGCGGACATGTTCACCGGCTTTAAGGCTGATCTTGAGAAGCACATGTGGATGCTGCGTTCGTTCCTTGGGTAAAGCGTAATACAACAGAATGCTGCCTGTTCTTCCCTTGTATTTGCAAGAGCTGAGGGTGCCGGTTATGATGCCGTGTGCCTTATAGCTCAAGATGTTGACCTGAGCACCGTCTGTCAACGCGCGATAAACGCCGGTGCCGGATGCCGTAATAGAATCTCGGAAGCAACCGCATATATGGAGGGGAACAGGGTGAACCAAACAGGCTTGGCCGGTCTATCGGTCATGCCTGTTTTTTAATTGTTACGGTTGTCCGAATGTTGTCTGCAAAACGCTTGTCCGGTTGAAATACGTCATATTTTATTATAAAATGGCTTGAGAATCATTGATAATCAGTTTAGAATGATTATAAATAAATAATTATTTTTTGTTTTATGAAATCAGGGCGTCCAATCCTGTTATCATATAGGACAACAATACACTACCTATTCAACGGAGGGAATCTAATATGTCAACCAAGTTTGTCATTGAAGGATTGAAAGCAGCAATCGAAGGCAAGGAGATCCTTAAAGGTATCAACCTTGAGATGAAAGGCGGAGAAGTTCATGCCATCATGGGACCAAACGGTACAGGCAAAAGTACTTTGGCTTCCGCGTTGATGGGTCATCCTAAATATGAAGTTACCGAAGGTAAGGTATTCCTTAACGGCGAAGACGTGCTGGAGATGGAAGTTGACGAGCGCGCACGCGCAGGTCTGTTCCTGGCCATGCAATATCCGAGCGAAATCGCCGGCGTTACGAACTCCGACTTCCTGCGCAGTTCCATCAATGCGCGCCGCGGTGAAGGCAACGAGATTTCCCTGATCAAGTTCATTCGCCAAATGGAAGGTAAAATGAAAGAACTCGAGATGAATCCTGAGTTCGCTCACCGTTACCTGAACGAAGGTTTCTCCGGCGGTGAGAAGAAACGTAACGAAATCCTGCAAATGATGATGCTGGATCCGAAACTTGTCGTGCTTGACGAAATCGACTCCGGTCTGGATATCGATGCTTTGAGAATTGTAGCGAACGGTGTAAATGCCATGAAATCCGAAGAACGCGGTTTCTTGATTATTACCCACTATCAACGTTTGCTTAACTATATCACTCCAGATTATGTTCACGTGATGATGCAAGGACGCATCGTAAAATCCGGTGGTCCTGAATTGGCAGAGCGCCTGGAGGCAGAAGGTTATGACTGGATTAAGGAAGAGCTGGGCATTACTGATGAAACTGTAGGTCAAGACGCGTAAATAGACGGGAGGAGGAAACGATATGACTACACAAACCATTCTTCCGGTCAACGCTGAGGCTCTGAAGGCATTGTCCGAAAGTAAACAGGAACCGGCCTGGCTGACAGACAGCCGTCTGGCTTCCCTGGAACTGGCTGGCCAGTTGGAACTGCCCAAGCTGGAGAAACAACGCATCGAGCGCTGGAACATCCAAAGCTATGGTGAATATAAAGAGAGCAATAAACTTGCTTCCCTTGACGAATTGCCTGAACAGGTAGCCAAACTTGTTGAAGGTTCAAGAGAAGGCGGCCTGGTTATCCAACGTAATTCGGGAACCGTATATGTGAGTCTGGCTCCGGAACTGGCTGCCAAAGGCGTCATTTTCACCGATTTGGAAACAGCGGTTAAAGAACACGAGGATTTGGTTAAGCCTTATCTGCACCAAGCGCTTAAGAATGACGGGCATGCGATGGCTGCTCTGCATGCTGCGGTATGGAACGGCGGGGTATTCCTCTATGTTCCTAAAAATGTGGAGGTTGATGTTCCGCTTCAAGCCGTTATGCTGACAGACGATGCCGAAGCGACATTTGCACCGCATGTGCTGGTAGTAGCCGAAGCAAACAGTCAGATCACTTATGTAGACAACTACATTTCGGATTCCCTGGCTGCGCCGGTGACCCATAACGGAGCGGTGGAAGTCTTCGTTAAAAACGGAGCGAAGGTGCGTTATGCTTCCGTTCACCAGTTGGCTGTCGAAGCAACCGATGTTACATTCCGTCGTGCGGTGCTGGACAATGACGCTTCGATTGAGTGGATTGTTGGCGAGATGAACGATGGCGATACAGCTAGCGATACCATGAGTATTCTGAAGGGCAACGGTTCGACATCCGATGCGAAAGTCATCGCGGTCGGCTCCGGCTCCCAGAAGATCAACTACACCACGCAAGCGAAGCATTTCGGCAAGAGCTCGGCGTCCCAGATGATCACCCGTGCAGTCATGCGCGAAGAGGCACAAGCCATCATCAACGGCATTACCAAGATTGAGAAGGGTGCAACGAAGGCGGACGGACAACAGACCGAACGCGTGCTGATGCTTAGCCCGAAAGCCCGCGGCGACGCGAACCCGATTCTGTTGATTGATGAGGATGATGTAACAGCCGGCCACGCAGCATCCGTAGGACAAGTGAATCAGGAGCAAATTTACTACCTGATGTCCCGTGGTATCTCGCGTCCCGTGGCGGAATCCTTGATTATTTACGGCTTCTTGGCTCCGGTTGTCAGCGAAATTCCGCTTGAGGGACTTCGTGACCAACTGCAGGGGCTCGTTGAAAGGAAGCTGGGACAATGATCGCCTCTGTCCGTGAGCAATTTCCCATTCTTCATCAGGAGATCAACGGACATCCGCTGGTATATCTCGACAATGCCGCGACATCACAAAAGCCGCAGGTGGTCATAGATGCTATCAAGCGGTACTACGAGTGGGAGAACTCCAATGTGCACCGCGGGGTTCATACACTCGGCAGCCGTGCTACCGATGCTTATGAAGGAGCCAGGGAGAAGGTTGCCCGTTTCATTAATGCCGAGAGTTCGGAACAGATTATTTTCACCCGTGGTACGACGACGGCCCTAAATCTGGTAGCATCGTCCTACGCGCGCTCCGTTTGCGGTCCCGGGGATGAAATCGTCCTGACGGAAATGGAGCATCACAGTAATCTCATACCGTGGCAGCAGGCGGCTATTGCCGTTGGCGCTACGCTGAAATATATTCCTCTGCAGCCTGACGGCACGATCCGTGTCGAAGATGTCGAGGCACTCGTTACCGAACGGACCAAGGTTGTAGCCATCGCTTACGTATCCAACGTCATGGGCGTTGTGCATCCCGTGAAACAAATTGCGGAAATCGCACACCGCCACGGTGCCGTCATAGTAGTTGACGGTGCGCAAAGCACACCGCATATGAAGGTGGACGTCCAGGACCTGGATTGCGATTTTTACGCTTTGTCCGGCCATAAGATGTGTGCTCCAACAGGTATCGGCGCATTATACGGCAAGAAGGCGCTGCTGGAATCAATGGAGCCGATCGAATTCGGCGGAGAAATGATCAATGATGTTGGATTGTACGAATCAAACTGGAAGGAGCTCCCTTGGAAGTTCGAGGGGGGTACCCCTATCATTGCAGGAGCTGTCGGTTTGGGCGCTGCCATCGATTTCCTGGAGGAAATCGGAATGGACGCCATCGAACAGCATGAGACGCAGCTTGCGGCCTACGCCATGAACCGCATCTCCGAGATCGACGGGATTACCATTTACGGTCCTCGTGAACGTAAAGTGGGCCTTGTTACCTTTAATCTCGGCGACGTTCACCCGCATGACGTGGCAACGGTGCTGGATGCACAGGGGGTTGCGATTCGTGCAGGACATCATTGCTGTCAACCGCTTATGCGTTGGTTAAAAGTATCCTCTACGGCACGCGCGAGCTTTTATCTGTATAATACAGAAGAGGACGTTGATCGATTAGTTAGCGCCTTAATCCAGACAAAGGAGTATTTTGGCGATGCAACTTGACGATTTGTACAGACGTGTCATCATGGATCATTATAAGAACCCCCGCAATCGTGGTAAATTTGAAGAAGATGCGGTAACCATCGATTTGAACAATCCGACTTGCGGAGATCGCATTTCCTTGCAGCTTAAGGTAGAGAACGGCGTGGTAGCCGATGCCAAATATACGGGGGAAGGCTGCTCCATCAGCATGTCTTCCGCTTCGATGATGACGGACGCCGTAAAAGGCAGGACGCTGGATGAAGCGATCAGCCTGGCAGACCGCTTCTCCTCCCTTATGAAAGGCGAGGCCGTAGATTTTGAAGAGTACGAGGATATTGAAGCCCTATCCGGTGTCAACAAGTTTCCTGCACGCATTAAATGCGCAACACTTGCGTGGAACGCACTCCGAAAAGGAATAGACGCGAAGTAAGCGAATGAATAGATCGATAGGGAGGTAAGTTAAATGGCTAAAAAAGCACCAGAAATTGAAGAGTATAAATATGGTTTCCGTGACGAGCACAAAGCTATTTTTCAAACCGGCAAAGGTTTGACGCGTGAAGTTGTTATGGAAATTTCCAAAATCAAGAACGAGCCGGAATGGATGCTGGAATTCCGTTTGAAAGCACTGGAGCAGTTCGAGAAAATGCCAATGCCTCGCTGGGGCGGCGATCTCGATGAGTTGGACTTCAACGATATCCAGTACTATGTAAGACCTTCCGACAAGCAAGGCAAGACTTGGGAGGAAGTACCTACCGAGATCAAGGAAACCTTTGATAAATTGGGTATCCCGGAAGCAGAGCAGAAGTTCCTGGCGGGTGTATCCGCACAGTACGAATCCGAAGTTGTATACCATAACATGCAAAAGGATCTTGAGGATCAAGGCGTTATCTTTATGGATACCGATACGGCTCTTAGAGAGCATCCGGAGATCTTGAAAGAGTATTTTGCAACGGTTGTGCCTCCAACGGATAACAAATTCGCTGCGCTGAACAGTGCCGTGTGGTCTGGCGGAAGCTTCATCTATGTTCCAAAAGGCGTGAAATGTGAAATTCCGCTGCAAGCGTATTTCCGTATCAACTCCGAAAACATGGGTCAATTCGAACGTACGCTGATCATTGCGGACGAGGACAGCTTTGTGCACTACGTAGAAGGATGTACGGCTCCGATCTACAGCACGAACTCGCTTCATAGTGCGGTAGTAGAGATCATCTGTAAAAAGAATGCGCGCGTTCGCTATACAACCATTCAAAACTGGGCGCCAAACATCTACAACCTCGTGACCAAGCGTGCCGTTGCTGAAGAGAACGCCACGATGGAATGGGTGGACGGCAACATCGGTTCCAAGCTTACAATGAAGTATCCTGCCGTTATCCTGAAGGGTCGCGGTGCAAAAGGGATGGTATTGTCCATCGCTGTAGCAGGCAAAGGCCAGCATCAGGATGCAGGAGCCAAAATGATTCACTTGGCGCCGGACACGACTTCTACGATCGTATCCAAGTCCATTAGTAAGCATGGCGGTAAAGTAACATACCGTGGACTGGCTTCCTTCGGCCGGAATGCAGAAGGCGCGAAAGCCAACATCCAGTGCGATACACTCATCCTCGATAATGAATCGACGTCTGATACGATTCCTTACAATGAGATCAAGAATGACAACATTACGCTGGAGCATGAAGCGACCGTATCCAAGGTGTCCGAGGAACAATTGTTCTATCTCATGAGTCGTGGCCTTAGCGAGTCTGAAGCTACGCAAATGATCGTTATGGGCTTCATCGAGCCATTCACCAAAGAACTCCCAATGGAATATGCCGTTGAGATGAATCGACTCATCAAATTCGAGATGGAAGGTTCCATCGGCTAAATATTTCTTATGTACAAGGGGGCAAATCACTCGGGCACGAGTGGTTTGCCTCTTTTTTTTAATGCTGGGGATGTCTGGATTGTTTATATTATGTTGATTCAATGTGACTTATATAGTTGCGTGAGCCCGTCTTGAGAGGATCCGCCTTTTATTTTGCCAGAAATCAAGAGTGAGGGGATGTGAGAAATGTCACAAAAGCGCGCGAAAAACCGCCAACATACAGTCTGACGGTTATATGGGCTATTTATAAGGGGCCTTAGCCGAAACCCCGGTTACAGAAGAATCTCCTGGATCTCGGTATTATACTCCTTGGAGAGGTCGATGAATCGATCCTCGGTCTTCACAAGCGGACGGAAGTAATCCGAAGGATTGTTCATGACGATGATGCCGGATTCGCCAGTCGTCAGTAGAACCTTCTTACCGATAAAGTTCGGCAGCATCTGCTGGATGAAGGCATGCGTCGGCTTGCCGTTCAGCTTCCCGAAGCTAAGACTATACAGCTCCCGAAGTACGGTTAACAGCTGCTGCTTGGATTGATAGACCCGGTTCGTTGTCATCGCGCTATATACATCGGCTACAGCGCAAATGTGAGAGTATGGATGAATCTGGTCTGCACGGAGCGCTCGTGGATAACCGGAAGCGTCGTCCCGTTCATGATGCTGGAGCGCGACCATAGCGGTGACCTTATCATCCATGGATTCAGAGATCATCTCGTAACCATAAATGGTGTGCAGCTTTACTTCTTCATATTCTTGAGAAGTCAGTTTCCCTGGCTTGTCCAATATATCTCTAGGAATCTTGCTTTTGCCGATATCATGGAGATAGCCGGCTTTGCCGATTTCATAAGCTTCCTTGTCGGAGTAACCCATCCAATCCGCGATGTAGTAAGATAACATTCCAACTTGAATGGAGTGCCTGTAGGTATAATCGTCTTTACCATTAAACAGCAATAGCAGGGAGACAACATCCGTATGCTCGTTCAGTGAGTCGACTAAGGGCATGAAAACATCGTCCACAACGGACTCATTGAATTTACCGGATTGTGACGCTTCCGTAAATAAGGTAGAGCACCCGTCAAATGCAAGATTGAAATGAGGTTTAACTTTGTTGTATGAATCTGAAATTTCAGACGAAGAATCGAGGGATACAGACAGTGCGCGTGGCTTTATTTCTATGTAATCGATACCGTGCTGCAGTAGCTTGGATATATCCTCTAAACGAAGGGTAACTCCTTTTTGTAGAACATGAACGCCGTTTGTGTTGTAAGCATCATGCTGCATTTGATCACCGGGTATCAGGTCCGTGACATGTACTCTCAAATCATTGCACCTCTTGCCCTTATATAAGTAAAAAGATCAAAACTATCTTAGCAAGAAAATTATGGTTTTACAATGTGTAATCATGACTTATTGCCTAACGGTTGGGTCCCATGGTCCGGTCTGCGGGCCTCTCCACTCTGAACCATTGTCCCAGATCTCCTTTTTCCAGATTGGAACGGATCGTTTCAGTTGTTCGATGGCATAACGGCTGGCCTCATAACATGCATTCCGATGCGGGGAGGATACAGCGATCACAACACTGGTTTCTCCAATTCCGACGGTACCGATACGGTGGGAAATCGCACATTGCGTACCGGGCCATTGTCGAAAGATGTCCGCGCATATTTGCTGCATTTCTTTAAGCGCCATCGGGATGTATGCTTCATACTCCAGCGTAACCGTTCGCATCTGGCCGGTCATCTCTCGCGTTGTACCTACAAAGGATAGCGTTGCTCCATGATTATCGTCATGAACTTTGGCAATGGTTGCCTCTACGGACAGGGGGTCGTAGGATATCGTGCATTTCCCATCTGCCGAGGACCTGGATCCGGAGTCCTGCGGGGTTGTACCGTCACCACCGGACACAGGCGGAATTAGAGCTACCTCGTCGCCGCTCTGAATAAGCTGTTCCGAGGGCGCATACTCTTGATTGACCGCGACGAAAGCCGTGGAAATCTGAGATTGGGCATCAGGATAAGCCTTACTAAGCAGCAGCTTTAATTCCCCGGCAGTAAGGGGCAAGCCAGGCACGCTGAATGTAAGCGTAGCTGTGCCGATTCGATCAGCTAATCCTGCAAATAGTAATATAGAAATGGTTGTTGACATTCTTCATCACCTCGTAATTCTTATGGGCTACAATATACCATATTCTTCGCTAAAATGTTATGCTTGTAAGACCGGAAATTATCGAATAACGAACTTGGGGAGGGGGCCGCCAAATGGGGTTAGGAAGCAACAAACAGAAGCTGACGATATTGTATACCAACGATATACATAGCCATTTTGAGATGATGAGCAGTGTGGCGGCACTTATTTCCCGGGAAAAGGCGGCTGCCGGTGATGGGGCAATCGTACTGGATATCGGTGATCATATGGACCGGGCATCGGTGGAAACCGAAGGCACCATGGGCCAAGCCAATGTGGATGTCATTAATTTGACAGGATACGACGCCGTTACGATTGGCAATAACGAAGGGCTCACCATTTCATATGATGTTCTGGAGAGTGTATACGCCGGACTGCAGTGTCCCGTTGTGTGCTGCAACATTAGTGAGACTAAGAGTGGTAATCCTCCTCGATGGATGAAGCCGCATGTGATCCTGGAACGAGAAGGCATTCGAATCGGGCTCACCGGCGCAACGGCTGCTTTTGCAGGTTTTTATCAATTGTTAGGCTGGGAAGCCGGAGATCCGGTGCAGGCTATTGCTGAGCAAGTGCGAGCGCTTCAGGGCCAGTGTGATATCATAATCGTTTTATCCCATTTAGGACTAACGATTGATAAAAGATTAGCAGAAAGTGTTGAGGGGATTGATGTTATTCTTGGCGGTCATACCCATCATATACTCGAGGAGCCCCTGATGATTGGAAAGACAGCCGTGTGCGGTGCAGGCAAGTTCGGACAATACGTAGGTCGCCTCGTCATGCAGCGCAGTCATGCTGAAGATCGCTTTACCTGTATAGAGGGAAGTTTGCTCCCCGTGGATAAAAACTTGATGGAACCCATCGTAGAGCAGGCGATCATGAGGCACCATGAGCTGGCAAGGGAGAAATTAACGGAGGCCGTTGCCGTTAATGATCGTAGTCTGCCCATTCACTATGAGGAGGAGTCGCCGTTTGCAAACCTGCTGGCTCAGGCGGTGCTGCAGCACACGGATGCGGATTTTGCCATCGTGAACTCGGGGCAGCTGCTCGGGCCGCTGCCGGAGGGCGAGATCAGCACAGGTATGCTGCACGGTCTGTGCCCGTCACCGATTAACCCCTGCATCGTGAAGCTGCGCGGAGAACATATCTATCAGGCACTTGAGGAGAGTTTGCTTCAGGAGTTCAGCGGAAAGAAGATAATGGGCTTTGGTTTCCGCGGTTATATATTAGGCGGCCTGGCAGTCGATGGGTTGAAAATTCACTATGACAAGAACGGAGAGCCTTACCGAAAGATCACGCACATCTCCATGAAGGGGCAACCGCTAGAGCCGCAGCGGGAATATAAGGTGGGGACACTCGACATGTTCACTTTTAAAATCGGATACGAGTCGTTGTCACTTGGTAAGGATACGGTATATATGCTGCCGGAGTTTATTAGAGACCTGCTGCGAAGTGAGCTATCGAGGCCCGGTTCGCTTGAAGAGTCCATGATTCCACGCTGGATATCCTGACAATCCCGACTAACTTCCTTTGGCCGAGCATACATATGAGGAGGACAAAGGTAAGGGAGGGGAAGGACCATGGATTTTATCACATCCATTATACTGGGGATCGTGGAAGGACTAACCGAATTCATTCCGGTGTCTTCCACAGGTCATATGATCTTGACGGCCAAGGTGCTCGGTTACGACGATCAAACTCCGATCATGAAGACGTTTGAGGTTGTCATTCAGCTTGGCGCCATTATGGCGATCGCGATCGTTTACTGGAATCGAATTTTGAACCTGCTCGGCTGGAGCCGAAGTGAACCGCTGACCAAGAAAGAGCCTCGAAAAAGATTGAATCTGATTCATATATTTTTGGGAATTGCTCCGGCCCTGCTGGTTGCATTTTTCGCGAGGGATTTTATCAAGAGCCTGTTCCATGCGCAGACGGTGCTGTTTGCACTTGTTGCCGGCGGTATTTTTATGATTTTTGCAGAATGGTACAATAAGCATAAAGTTCAAGTGACATCGCATGATTTGGATGATTTGACATACAAGCAGGCCCTTCAGATTGGCGTCTACCAGATCATATCCGTATTATGGCCGGGCTTTTCCCGCTCGGGCTCCACCATCTCCGGAGGAATGCTTAGCGGGGTGAGCTATAAGGCATCGGCCGATTTCTCGTTCATTATTGCAATTCCCATTATGTGTGCTGCATCCGGATATGAATTGCTGGATTCTTACCGATATTTTACTTTAGATACGATCGGCGTATTTCTTGCCGGATTTATCGTTTCGTTTGTTGTTGCCTATTTTGTCGTCTTGGCCTTCATGAAGCTCATACAGAAGATAAGGCTTACTCATTTTGCGATCTACCGTTTTGTTCTCGCTGCCGTTTTTTGGCTGTTTATCATGCATTAAGCAGGAGTAGACACAAGGAGGAGATCCGGCTTCTTCGTATCGTGATCCACTGAAGACTGGACGCTATATCCCACACAAGTTTGAGAATAGCAGAGGAAGTGACGGATTTTGCGTCTTATACCTATCAACGCGTTGAGGCCGGGAATGGTTCTTGGTAAGAGAATATATAATAGTGACGGTTTAATTCTGCTTGCCGAAGGCGTGGAGCTGACGACAGGACTGATTCGCCGTCTGGGCACGTTGGAAATCGGGTATGTCTATATCGAGGAGCCGATGACAGAGGATATCCTGGTTCCGGAGTTGTTGACCGAGGAGACACGGCTGCAGGCGATCCAGTCGATACGGACGAGCTTTAAGACCCTGGAGAGCCAGGCTGCTCTGAAGGGAAGCTTCCTTCATTTAGGCAAAACGTTCTCCGGGATGATGGAGTCTATTATGGATGAAATATCGGATCATGACGAGGGCATGGTGCTCCTGACGGATATGAATACGAACGATTACAACCTGTATCGTCATTCGCTTAACGTCTGTCTATATTCAACGGTTCTTGGGGTGTCTTACGGCTATAATCGGGAGGATCTGAAGGTGCTGGGCTTGGGGGCATTGCTTCACGATATCGGCAAGACGAGGATATCGCAGAAGCTGTTGAATCATCCAGGACGGCTGAGCGAAGAAGAATTTCGCGAGGTCCAGAAGCATACCGAGATCGGGTTCAAAATATTGAAAGACGAACCGAACATTCCGTTGTTATCGGCGCATTGCGCCCTGTCGCATCATGAACGCCTGGATGGCAGCGGTTATCCCCGAGCCTTGAAGGGACCTGAGATTCATGAATACGCTAAATGGATTGCGATTACGGATTCTTACGATGCGATGACAACGCAGCGGGTGTACAAGCCTGCCTTATTGCCGCATGAAGCGGTAGAGGTGATGTATGCAGGCTCGGGAACACTATATGAACAGTCATTCCTGGCCATGTTTCGGGATCGGGTAGCGATATATCCTCCTGGGATCACCGTGAAATTACATACGGGTGAGAGTGGGGTGGTATCCAAAATTCACGCACATGTGCCGCATCGACCTGTTGTCCGCGTATTAACCGATGCCGAAGGCACCCCGCTATCTGCACCTTATGAATTGGATTTGGCTGAAACACTGGCCATTATGATCGCTGGTATCGGGCGAGCACCATAGATCAAACTTACACTTAAGGAGGTAGACTCGTGAGACGTAACAGCCATACAACATTGCTGCATACATGGGGGCGACAGATATACCGCTACCGTAAAGCCATTGTTGTAACCTGGCTTCTTTTGTTTTGCGGGCTGCTTCCATTTGCATTCAAGCTGCCGTCCATTCTGCAGCACAACGGGTTTACGCCGAAGGATAGTCCGGCCCAGATCGGGATTGAGAAGCTGGAAGAGGGATTAGGATTGTCGGCAGCTTCGCTGGATATTGTCGTAGTGAGCCAGCACGATGAGAATTTGACGGCAGGCACGGCACAGCGGCGAATATTGACGGAGCTTGAGCCTTTGCGAGCCCGTCCCTATGTCAGGGATATTTATATGAATATGGCAGCTCATAAGGCAGGCCAGGATCATATCGTATCCGTGACGGTGCTGCTGGATCTGGATTCCACGGCAGCCTTGAAGCAGTTTGAAGAGATTCGAGACTCGGTTCCGGGCATCACGGGAGCGGATACTTACATAACAGGGAATACCGCCATCTTCGCCGATATGAACCAAGCCGTCAAAAGCGATATAATCCATGCCGAGATGATAGGCATTCCCGCAGCTCTGCTCATTCTGGCGGTCGTATTCGGAACGTTGACTGCCGCGATCCTGCCATTGTTAGCCGGTGTTGCCAGTGTGGTGGTCACGATGGGAATCCTGTATTTCGTCGCTTTGGCCGACGGCTCGATCAGCAATTTCCTACCGAATGTCGTAACGATGCTGGGCCTGGCCGTGGGCATCGATTATGCGTTGCTGGTCGTAAGCCGATTCAAAGAAGAGATGCGGACACGGAGCGGAGATGTGGGCACTGCCCTGGCTGTCACTTGCGCAACCGCCGGCAAAGCGGTGATGTTCTCCGGGGCAGCCGTGTTGATCGGTTTTGTGGCGATGAGTTTCATAGATCTGCCGATCTTCCGTTCCTTCAGCATAGGCGGCATTACCGTGGTGCTGTTATCAGTGTTGGCCGGTAATACGCTTCTTCCCGCATTATTGGGAATATTGGGTCCGCGTATAGAAACGCTTCCTCTATTCCCTGCCGCTTACCGGACGCTTCGGGCACGGCAGACCTCCGGTTTGTGGAGAAGGCTCTCCAAATTTGTCATGGCGCATCCTGTGACCATCTCTATCGCAGCGATCGGTTTACTATTGGTGGCGATTTATCCGGTTCGGGACATGAATATCGCCATCCCCGCAGCCGAAGTGCTTCCCCCCGCCTATGAATCCCGATATGGACACGACCTGCTCACACAGGCTTATGATAAGCGTGAATTGAATTCGATTGTTGTAGCAGTCGAGCTTCCGGCCTCTTATGAGGATTCGCGCAGCATCGAGCTAATGAAGGCATATACGGATGAAATCAGGATGATGCCGGGTGTGAAGCAGGTAGAGAGTTATCTGAGCATCGGCAGAGGTTCGGTGGAGGAAGCCTCGAAATATTTGTCCCGCGAAGATATCCGCCATCAGCTGGAGCAGCATCGTTTTGTTAGGGGAAATTTCGCAGCCGTCGCCGTGATCCCGGAGTATGGCGAATCCCATGCATTGACTATGGCTCTCGTCCGAGCGTTACGGACGATGGATACGAATGAGCTGACGACCTATGTCACCGGAAGCCCCGCATATAAACTGGACATCATGGAAGCCATCCATCAGAATATCTCCTACGTTCTGGTCTTTGTATTTGTAGTTACCTATGTCATTCTCCTATTGGCGTTTCGATCGGTCGTGCTCCCTTTAAAAGCAAGCATAATGAATATGCTCAGCCTCGGAGCCGGACTCGGTATCGTGGTATGGGTGTTTCAAGAGGGGATTGGCGCGCAGTGGCTGGGTGTATCCTCCACGGGATCCATCTTTGCGCTTTTGCCGATCCTGATATTCTGCGTGGTGTTCGGCATATCGATGGACTATGAAGTCATGATGCTCTCGCGAATCATGGAGAATTACGAACGGACGGGAGATAACGAGTTCAGCACAGCCGAAGGCTTGGAGAGTACGGGCGGGCTGATTACAAGCGCAGCCCTGATTCTGGCTGTCGTCGTAGGTGCCTTTGTATTTACGGATAATGAAGTGATGAAAGCGATCGGTTTAGGCCTGACTGCAGCCATTCTGCTGGATGCCACCGTGATTCGGGTGCTGCTTGTGCCTGCGTTTATGAAGATGATGGGCAGAGCGAATTGGTGGAGTCCAAGATGGATGTTTCCGGCCCATAAGCTTACTTCCAAGGAAGGCCCAGACCAACATGGGGACAGTGGATGATTTCCCAGCCGAAGGCCTTCTGTTCGGGTATGTTATAATCATATAATGGACATTATCAAAACCGTAGAGTACATATAGCGTAAGTTGTACTGAATGAATCGGTAATTCAAAGAAATAAGGTGAGTGAACCATGAGTAATACAGCACAGCCATTTCCATCAGCCGTAAGGCCCATTTCGCCGAGTTATGATCCGTGGGATCCGATAACTTCACTGCGCGAGCATGGTCGTCATGTGCTGACCAGTGTGGAAATGACAGTGACGCATCTTTGTAATATGCGCTGTGAACATTGCGCTGTCGGTGATATGCTTGTCATGAAGGAAGCGCCGATGCTGCCCCTCGATACGATGCTGAAGCGATTGGACGAGGTAGAGCATCTGCAGACGATCAGTCTGACGGGCGGTGAACCGGCATTTCTTGGTAAGACGGTGGATAACGTGATTGTTCCCTTGCTGAAGTATGCCAAGGAAAGGGGCATCCGGACCCAGATTAACTCCAATTTGACGCTCGATATAAGTCGGTATGAGAAAATGCTGCCTTATCTGGACGTTATGCATATCTCATTCAATTATTTGAACGGGGACGACTTCTATGAAGTCGGGTTTGCGAATAGTGCACGTCCCGTCTCCAAGGAAACGGCATACAAAATGTACGATACAATGCTGGTCAATTCGGAGAAACTAAGTGCGGCAGGGATGTACATATCCGCTGAATCGATGATTAACTACCGGACGCATACGAAACTCAGCGGCATCCACAAGCTGATCAAGGATATGGGCTGCAAGCGGCACGAGGTTCACCCGATGTATGCCTCAAACTTTGCTTCCGCTCTGCCCGTATTGTCCTTGGACGACACGAAAGCAGCCATCCACCATTTGCTGGATGTCCGGGATCGGGACATGTGGATGCTGTTCGGAACACTGCCCTTCTATGCCTGCAGCTCCGATGATGATGACCAGGAGATCATTCGCCGCCTGCGGCAAGAACCGAACGTAACGGTCCGGAATGATCCGGATGGCCGTAACCGGGTGAATGTGAATTTATTCTCGGGCGACGTGTATGTAACGGATTTTGCTGATATCCCGGCTTTTGGTAATATTAAGGAACAGAAGCTTGACGATATTTTTAACGAATGGACAACAGGACACCCGTTGAACCAGACGGTTAACTGTCACTGCGATGCAGTGAGCTGCTGTGGGCCGAACCTGTTGGTGGCCGACATGTACTACCGGGGTGTGGATTTCAAGTCAAGGCAAGCAAAGACAAACTAGAACCCTAGAAAGAAGGCGTGTCATCATGGCGGAGGAATTTGAGGTCGGGAAACTGATTTTGAATTTGCTCTTGGTTTTCCTGCTCGTTTTGTTGAACGGCGTGTTTGTAGCGGCAGAATTTTCACTGGTAAAAATGCGTCAATCCCGGTTGACCCAGCTCGTTAGCGAAGGGAACCGGCTGGCAGGCATTGCCCTGAAAGTAAACCAGAAGCTGGATGCCTATTTGTCCGCAACCCAGCTTGGGATCACATTAACTTCCCTGGGTCTTGGCTGGATTGGGGAGCCTGCCATTTCAGATTTGCTGGTGGCCCCTATTATGCATAGCATTGGATTTACGGATGAGCGATTGATAGGCACAATATCGGTGGCGGTGGGCTTCTGTATTATCACTTTCCTGCATATTGTGTTAGGGGAGCTTGCACCGAAATCGTTGGCTATTCAGCGGACGGAGGGCACGGCTTTGATTCTGTCGGCGCCGCTGCTTTGGTTTTACCGCATTTTTCTGCCGGTGATCTGGGTCCTGAATGCTTCCGCTAATCGCATTCTGAAGATGGTTGGCATCGAGCCGGCAAGCGAGGCCGAAGCGGCCCACTCCGAGGAAGAGATTCGGATTCTGATGAACGAGAGCGCAAAGAGCGGTGTCATTGACGAGAACGAGATGAAATTAATGGACAACCTGTTCGATTTTTCTGACTTGAGAGCCAGAGAAATTATGCTGCCAAGGACGGACATGGACGTTCTTTTCACCAATTATACCTTGGAAGAGAATCTTCGGATCGTCAATGAGACGAAGCACTCCCGTTACCCGGTCGCAACGGACAACAAAGACCGCATCATCGGATTTGTCCACATTACCGATCTCTTGCTGGCGGAGCCTGAGAAGCAGCGTGATCTGGCTTCCTTGATGAGACCGATTATGGACGTATCGGAATCAACGGAAATCAGCGAGGTGCTGCGGAAGATGCAGGCAAGACATGAGCAGCTTGCGCTCGTGGTGGACGAATATGGGGGGACGGCAGGCATTCTCACAGCCGAGAAGATTTTGGAGGAGATTGTTGGGGACCTGTACGATGAATTTGAAGATGAGCGGCCTGAAATTGAAGTGTATGATGAGTACTTTTCAGTGGACGGGCGGATGCTCATTGAAGAAGTGAATGATTTGACCGGTTTAATGATTGAAGAGCATAACGTGGATTCCATCGGCGGTTGGTTGTTCAAAGAGCTTGAAGGGAACCCGGTGGTCGGGAAGAAAACCACCTTTGACGGGGTGGTCTTTGAGGTAGAGGAGTCTACACGGTTGCGTGTAACTCGCGTCATGATTCATCAGAAGCTCGAGAGCAGCTTCATTTAGAACTAGCAAGACTCTATTTGTTAGGAAGTGGATTATGTCGATTAAGCAGCTGATCTTTATCGGTCTCAGTCTCCTGTTGCTGTACGGAATGTTTACGGTTGGAGCTCCGTTCTTGCTGGCCATCGTGATTGCTATTGCATTGGAGCCGTTAAATCGGCTCTTAATGAAAAGACTTCGCATGAACCGCATTGCGGCCGCAACGGTGACAAGCACGCTATTCCTCCTGTTGATGCTGCTCCTGGCTTATTTGATCGGTCTGCAGGTGTTTAACCAGCTGGTCGAATATTGGAGCCGGGCTCCGCAATATTTTGAAGGGGCCAACGAATTCCTTCAGCATACGATAATACAAGCGCAAGACATGTTGAACGGCATTTCGCCGGGTCTTGCCGACAGTCTTACCGAATTCATGTCGAATATTTCTTCCTATATACGGTCGCTTGTCAATTCTGTATCATCAACATTTTTGTCCTTTGCCAAAACGCTGCCGAACCTGTTCGTCACGTTCATTGTATTCTGCGTAGCGGTATACTTGTTCGCTTTCAGCCTCGATACGATGCGTGAGAAAGTGTTGTCGCTGTTTGATGAGACATCACAGTCGCAGGTGAACGAGGTGCTGATCAGCCTGAAAAAATCAATTTTCGGCTTTTTGCGGGCACAGCTGATCCTCAGCCTGTTTACGTACGTGATTACGCTGCTCGGCTTA
The DNA here is from genome assembly GCF_001860525.1 of Paenibacillus sp. LC231. Taxonomy (NCBI): domain Bacteria; kingdom Bacillati; phylum Bacillota; class Bacilli; order Caryophanales; family Paenibacillaceae; genus Paenibacillus; species Paenibacillus sp. LC231. The sequence goes on from NZ_JFOM01000002.1 coordinate 198,312, forward strand.
CTGGTATTAGGCGTTAACTATCCGCTTGCCATCGCTTTGCTTGTCACCATTGTCGACATTCTGCCGATTCTGGGCGTAGGATCCGTTTTGATACCATGGTCCATCTACCTGCTCGCGGTAGGCGATATTTTTACAGGAGTCGGCTTGATCTTCATGTTCATTCTGATTACCGTGATCCGCCGCGTGCTGGAACCGAAGGTCATAGGGGATGCTGTCGGCATCGGCGCATTGCCTGCCCTGGTCAGCATGTATATCGGATTTAAACTGGTTGGCGTGATCGGATTTTTTATCGGCCCCCTTGTCGTTATTATCTATTCCGCTATGCGTAAAGCGGGCTTGTTCCAAATCAAAATCAAATTTTGAGGACAACTTCATGAAGACCCTTTTCCCGGAAATATTCCAGGGAAGAGGGTTTTTTTGTCATTTTGGAGTTCATTTTCTGGGCGGAAGACATATGTTAAATACGAAGAGTCCTTGATAACGACGGATCGTAACGATAAGGAGGAAATCCCTTTGAAGGAAAATCCAGAGGTGCGTGTATACCCGGTGTTTCATTCGCCATTTGATCCATGCCCGCCTAAGCTTTACAGATCGTATGTGGTACCTGTTAACCAGTATGTCGTGTTTCAACCGCCGGGTCTGCCCCAGTTTAGCCCTGCTGAGGCGCTAAGGCACGGAACGTTATGGCCATCCTTGTATAGCCCGTATACTTCGCGAAAATTTAAAGGAGAGTGATATGCCGTGAATGAAGCCAGACCCCAGGTTGGAGATCTGAAGTATTACGAAATGCTGGAGCAGCTTCAGGCATTGGATTTTGTCCTGGTGGAGCTGAATCTGTTCTTGGACACTCATCCGAATGATCTCAAGAGCATCGAGCAGTTCAATAAACTGACGCAGGAGAGAACGGTGCTAGCGAAGCAATTTCAAGAGCTGTATGGGCCGCTGCAAAATTTTGGCCGTGCTTATTCCAAGTATCCGTTTGAATGGGCCGAGGGTCCTTGGCCTTGGCAGGTTTAACAATGACGGTATGGCAAGGGGGCTGCGGCTTTTTTTCACCTTATTCATGCAGCCCTCATGAAGAGGAAAAGCGAGAACAAGGAGGCGGAAGAGCCCATGTGGGTATATGAAAAAAAACTTCAGTATCCGGTGCGCGTCAGTAAATGTGATCCGAGAATGGCAAGATTTCTGATGGAGCAGTATGGAGGCGCCGACGGCGAACTGGCTGCTGCACTGCGTTATTTGAACCAGCGGTATACGATTCCGGACAAAGTGATCGGATTGCTCAACGATATCGGAACCGAGGAATTTGCACACCTCGAAATGATTGCCGCGATGGTGTACAAATTGACGAAGGATGCCAGCGTGGCGGAGCTGGAGGCTGCCGGGTTGGGAGCGCACTACGCCAACCATGACAATGCGCTGTATTATGAGAATGCGGCCGGGGTCCCTTGGACGGCAACCTATATTCAAGCCAAGGGCGATCCGATTGCGGATTTGTATGAGGACATTGCGGCGGAAGAGAAGGCACGCGCTACATATCAATGGCTCATCGACATGACGGATGATGTGGACCTGCAGGACAGTCTCAAATTTTTGCGGGAACGTGAAATTATCCACTCCATCCGCTTCAGGGAAGCCGTAGAGATCATCAAGGAAGATCGGGCAACGAAAAAAATATTCTAGGGAGAGGGTATCGTTTCGACATCCGAATGTATAAACAATGACAGGCCTGGTCGCTATCTGTCCGGGCCTGTCTGTTTATGTTAGATAGGATTTAGGGGGGCCGCTATATCCCGTGCGGCTGCTCCGAGTCATGATTATGATAGGGGAGCCGGACCGTAAATGTAGCTCCTTGCCCCTGCTGGCTCTGTGCCTGAATCGTGCCGCCATGCGATACGATAAATTCCTTGGCAATCGCCAGACCCAGTCCCATACCGCCTTGATGCCGCGCACGTGCTCCGTCCGTACGGTAGAAGCGGTCAAAGAGATAGGGAAGATGCTCCTCCTCAATCCCTGGACCTGTATCCCGAATATCAATCCGAAGCATGCCGGAAGCGGGCTCCTCTTGGATCGTGGTGTGGACAAGCCCGTTTTGAGGTGTATACCGAACCGCGTTGATGAAGAGATTCAAAAACACCTGTGTGATTCGGCTTGGATCCACAGGAACGGAAGTGTGCTCTGTAGCGCTCGTCAAACGCAGGGTCAAGTTCTTGGCATCGGCATCTGGCTCGATGCGTTCCTGTATCTGACCCAGAAGATCCAGCATATCCGTGGGTTTCCGAACCAGCGGGAGCTGCTTCGCTTCGGCCAGAGATAGTTGATGAAGGTCGCCCACGAGACGGGTTAAGCGAATCAACTCATCCTGGATGGGAAGCAATAGTTCCGGCTGGATCGGTTGCCTGCTCTGCTGAAGCAGATCCAGCTTGCCTCTTACGATCGTCAGCGGTGTTCGAAGCTCATGGGCGACATCAGCCACCAGATTGCGGCGGACCATCTCGGACTGCTCGAGCCTGGAAGACATGCCGTTGAAAGCAACCGCGACCCTCCCGTATTCATCCTCCGAGGTAACGGGAGCCTGAACACCATACTCGCCCTGACCGAGTCGTTCGATAGCCGGGACGAGTTTGCGCAGGGGGGCAGTGAGCCTCCGCGATATCCAGTAGGCCGCCCCGAGGGAAAGCAGGACGAAGAGGATGGTGCCTCCTCCCAGCAAAATGATGATCGATGTGGGCGTGCCGACCCGAAGCTTGGTCAGGTTTGCCACATCCGTATCATAATAATACAGCTCCGCGACCGGTTCGCCTTCAACATGCAATGTCCGCTTTACCCCGAGGCGTTTGATCTGCTTCTCCACAGCCTCCCCCTCATGCAAGAGGGTCTTTTGTTCCCCGGATGTCAGAAGGATGCTTTCCAAGCGGTCGGCTGAACGGGGACTGTCCGCTAACCACGCCTGATCCTGAACGGCACGGAAAGTATGCCCATTCTTCACGTAGTAACCGAGCAGCCGCTCCTGTAGCTGATCCAGCTCTTCTTCGCGCGAGGTTTGCAGCATGGCATCCATGGAATCGCGGATGACGACATAAGTAAGAAGAACGAAGACGGTGCTGAAACCGATAATGAACGATGAGAGGACGATGAATATTTTGCGGCCCACGCTCATGGCTGCTGCTCAAACCGGTAACCGAATCCATACACCGTTTTGACAAAAACGGGCTCGGCCGGGTCATCTTCGATTTTTTTGCGGATTCGGCTGATATGGGCGTCTGCGGTCCGTTCATCATTGTGAATATCATCCTCCATGGCCGCCTGAAGCAGCTGCAGGCGGCTGTAAACCACGCCAGGCCTGGAAGCAAGGGTCAGGAGGAGTTTGAACTCGGTAGGTGTAAGCTGGATTTCCCGGTCGCGTTTCCATACCCGGCATTGGTTTTCCGAGATCATCAACTCGCCGCGCTTCAGCATTTCTTCGGTAACCGTTTCGCCTTCTATTCTGCGAAGGACCGACCGGATACGCGCGGCCAGCTCCCGGAGGGAGAAAGGTTTGGTCATGTAATCGTCTGCCCCTACCTCCAGCCCGATCAGCTTATCGGTTTCCTCAACCCGGGCGGTAACCATTATGATGCCGACACGGCTTGATTTTCTGAGCTCCCGGCATACTTCAATGCCGCTTAGTTCCGGCAGCATCCAATCCAATACGACCAGCGACGGTTTAAAGTCCCTTACTTTGGCCAAAGCCTCCGTGCCTGTCGCAGCAGTAATGATGTGAAATCCTTCCTGCCGGAGGAACGGCTCCATAAACTCAATGACTTTTCGTTCATCGTCCACAAGAAGCAAGGTATGTGCCATGCAAGGATCCTGCCTTTCCATTTGATTCGTTAGGTTCAGCCGTAAATCCCCCCCATTATATACGGTTTCCAACCACAATTGGAAAATTTCACGGAATCCGCAAGCCATCATCACAAGATCGCAACATTTCGGTGATAGGATGATTTCGTAAAGATATTTGAATCAAGAGAGGGGTGTCGACATGACGCAACAAGCTGTAGGAAAAACACCGCTGGTCGTATGGATATCGTTAGGGCTGGCATGGATATTTGTTGTTTGTATTGCCATTCAGACGCTGTTTGCCGGCATGGCGCTGTTTCATGATGGATCGATGTGGAGAAGCCATACCCTGTTTGTCCATTTTTTTGAAATCGTGCCGGTCCTCATGCTGATATTTGGTATTGCAGGCAAACTGCCCGCCCCGTATAAATGGAAATCGCTGGTTCTGTTGTTATTGGTCTTCAGCCAATACCTCACCGCCAACCTGCCTGGCGCCGGGGCCTGGCATCCGGTCATCGCCATCGGATTGTTCTGGCTTGCGGTGGATACGGCGCGTGGTGTCCTGCCGTCCTATCGACGGGAACAGTAGGGGTAGCACGAACATGAGAAGCCTTGCCGCGGTGGTTATGGCTTTAATCGGAGGTTTTGCGGGCGGGGTCGTTCTGAATGCAGCGATTGCCGTTATGTCGCACATCATATATGGAGGAGATGAGAGCGGGTTGAAGGGTCTCAAGTACCTGCCGTTTGTTACCTCGGCATGGTACGCCGCTACTTTAATGATCTGGCGGCGCCCGGAATATAAACCATAGCGCTTCGTTCCGCCTTTACCCTTCAACCGCCAGCGATACCCAAACGAACAGGATATAGAATAGAATGGGAATCATCACTCCCATGGACAGCAGCAGCCATATAAGCGGCGTCCGGATCATATCCTTCACAATTATGATCGGGCTGCGGACATATCGCCCCTTCTTGAGGCGGTACACCATCCGCTTGAGAATCGCAGCTTGTTCATGGGGCTCATAGCGGCTCAGCTCTGCGATCAGCTCGACTTCCAGCTGCTTGATTGGCGGTGCAGGTTCAGACTCCCTTGTTCCAGGCATGTAAATCCTCCTCTCGTTAGTACGCGTTATATGTATAACAACGATAAAGCTCCCTCGGTTATGCATATTTTATGGGCAGAAGATCAAAAGTAATGAGGAATTGGGGTTTGCAGATGTGATATGGTTCCTATATGATGAGGAAAGATTAGACTAGAATCAGATTATATGGAGCGAAGGGAAGGACCAAATTGGAAAATACTGCAACGTTGATCAAGCCGGAAGCGATGATATTTGACATGGATGGAACGCTGTTTCAGACGGAAACCCTGCTGCTGCCCGCCTATCACAAATTGTTCGACATTTTGCGTGAAGAAGGGCACTATGAAGGAGAAACGCCGGATGAGGAGCTCATGCTTGGATGTCTGGGAATGCTGCTCGAAGACATTTGGAAGATTGTCATACCGAATGGAACGCCGGCAGCCCATCGACGTGCAGACGAGCTGCTGCTGCAGCTTGAGCTCGAAGGCTTAAGCAATGAAGCAGCCGTATTGTATCCCGAGGTGAAGGAGACGCTGGAGGAGCTTCATCGGCGGGGCGTCCGATTGTTTGTTGCCAGCAACGGCCTGGAGCATTATGTGAAAGGCATAGCTGAAGCGAGAGGGATCATGTCGCTCTTTGAAGGAGTCTACAGTGCCGGAGAGCATGGAACGGCTTCCAAGGTGGATTTGGTTAGGCTGCTGCTGGATGAACACGATATCCGGGACGCCTGGATGGTAGGGGACCGGTCATCGGATGTGGAGGCGGGCAAAGAGAACGGACAAACCGTCATTGGCTGCCGCTATGCAGGCTTTGGCGGGGAGCAGGAGCTTAAGGGATCAGATGTCGTTATTCATTCTTTTTCACACCTGCTGAGGCTTCATGATCAAGCCGAATAGATAGATAGGAGTCACAAAGGCTGTTTCCAAGGGTAGCAAGCAACCCTCTTGGAAACAGCCTTTGCGCGTTTTTTGGATTCTTTAATACGGTTTTCTTACGATCTAACTTAAGCATTTTTTGCGGATTTTTTCTGACTGTACACCCACAGTGCATATTCTAAAGGCTTCACCATCGATTCACGGTAGGCAGCCATATCGCCGATTTGAGAGAAGACTTCCCTTGATGGCTTCGGATTCACCTCGAGAAGAAGAACTCTTCCGGTTTTGTCCACGGCCAGATCCAGGGCTATCTCGCACAAGCCTCCATACTGTCCGTCAAGAAATTGGGCTACATCCACACCGAGGGAGTCGGCTTCCTCGCGGATGTTGGCGCGCTTTACCGGATCTGCGATCCATTTACTTAACAATTCTTCCATCATGGTCGCGCGTCCGCCGCCATGCAGGTTGGAGGTCACGCTTTTCGGCGCTCCGACGCGTCCCACGCAGCCGGTCACCTGCCATTGACCGGATCCATTTTTCTGTACGAGCATCCGGTAATCATGCACTCTTCCATCCGGCAGCTCCAGCTGGATCCCCTCTTGAACCAGATATCGATCTCTATTGCCCCAGCCCGACAGATATTGCGCCAAATGGCCTGAAGGCATTCGCTTGGGTCTGATGATGCTCCGGTTGGAATTTCGTCCCCGGATTTCATACGTGCCCGCAACACCAGGGACTTTCGTAATCCGCAGAATTCCGCGTCCGCCCGTTCCGTTAATCGGTTTAAAATAGACCGTAGGATGAACATTGAGCATCCGGTGGATGTCACTTGTGCTGGTCACGATCCGAGTATCCGGCAGATGAGGACGGAAGCGTTTCTTGGTGGATAATACTTGATGAATCGTCCATTTGTTGCGTAAAGGTCTGTTCAGAAACAGTAAATGCCGATAGCGTGAACGAAAGCGCAGCAGCTGTTGAAAGCGAGGGCTCTTTTGAATGCGGCAGCGATCAAAGATCATATTGGGGAACGAGCGCCATCTGCGGCCCCATCTCCGGCGATCCGGATCGTATTCCATGGCGTTGATCAGGCCTTGCGCACTGTTAACGTCAGCAGGGGTGAAGACGTAAACGTCAAGCCCCATCGCTTTTCCTTCCCTGATCATATTCTCGTAGATATGCCGCTCCTCCAGCGTTTTCCGTTCATCCAAGTATAACGTCATAATACCTAAGACGGGTTTTGACACAGAAGTTCACCTTCTTGAACAGAGTCAGCACGAGATGCTGAAGAACTGTGGAATGGGTGCAGGGGAAGGGTTCCGCTCATAACGAGTGTAGGTTTGCCCGTCGGACCTTGCTCAAGCGCTATGGCCTGAAGCCCTGCATGAAAGCACATTTGCAAACTTGGCGAATGATCGGCGGCCACTTTGCATCGCAGCCGCCCGAATTTGGATAATTGTGAGCGGATCAGGGAAGAACCGATATGCCGGTTGCGGTATAGAGGGTGCACAGCAACCATGCAGGCACCTTCCCCATAATCCGCCGCAAAGCACATCCCCACAGGTATGCGGCCGACATCACTTCGAACCGTAGCTGCCACAATCGAGGTGCCGGGCTGCAGCAGCTCGTCATAGGATAGCAAGGCCAGACGCTGGTAACCTTCGCGGGTTAGACGTTTGTTGCTGTACCGCCGGAAGAAATCTCTGCACTGCTGTCTGGCATGCGGCCATTCTTCCGGGCTTGAGAGAGATAGACATGAAATTTCCACATGATCCCCTCCTTTCATGTCTTCCTTAACCGTTGCTCTGGCTGATGCAGGGGCTATCTTTGATTGATCAGATATTCGGAATATTGAAAAATCCGCTCCAGTGACTTTTTCCGGATCGCGGGTTCGTCAAATTTCATGGGTCTTGAATTGGCTTCGAAGAACCAAAGAACGCCTTCGCTATCAATTCCGAGGTCCATGGACATTTCGCCATGGATCTGACCAGAGCTCTTTTCAATCTGCCGTGCCATATGCACGGCTGCTTTTTTAACCTCGCTAAGGATGGCGTCGGACCGTTCCTGACCGAACACCATCGGCAGCAGCTTCTCCGGATCCTCAATCGTTCCTCCGCGAGGAACATGTGTGGTGATGCTTTTGGCGCCTGCCATTCGAGCTCCAATTCCTGTAACTGCCCAGGAGCCGTACTCGTTCTTTTGCACAAGTATGCGGAGGTCGAAGGCGCGACCGTGGACCTGGGCCAGCTCGATTCCTTGCTGGATCAGGTATGAGCTTCCTTTAGTCTCCTGATAAACCCGGTTCCAAAGCCGCTCTAAGGAGGCAGCTTTGTAGGTGGTGCTGTTTTTGTTGTTCTGTATCTGTATGCGGTAGGGCAGCGATTTGTTTTTCTGATACCGTACCCTCATGATCCCTTGCCCGGCTTTGCCGTCCTCGGGTTTAAGATACAGGTAGGGCTTCCGCTTCATCATCTCATATAGAGTAGGGTAACCCTTTAAACGCTTTGTCAAAGGTGCCCACTTTTTGGTTAATCGTGATTTGTTCAGCCAAGCAAACAGCCGCCATTTATTGAAGAAGTGTGGATTGTAGATATCGATATGGGGATGTTTTTGGCATTCCTTGATTTTGCGTCGAACCCAGGGAAGGGCTTCATCCTCTCGGTAAGGGATCCGGTTATATATAACCTGGGGCAGAGGGCATAGCCTCTGCTCCCAGGAATGGTCGCCGTTCAGGATATAGCCTTTGACAGTACCTGTATCAAGCTTCAGATCACGTACAGTGACGACATAGACCAGAAAGCCCATATCCTTCCCTGTCTTGATGATTTCCTGAAAGTTTTGCCGGTTGCCCCTGAACATCGTATGCGAATCGTGCATGGTCAGGATGGCTACAACCGGTCTTCCATCACTCTCCACTCGGTTGTTCACGAGTCATTCCCCCTGTGGAAGCCGCTGAGATACATACTGTGTTCAAAAATATGCTCCACCGATGCTTTTCCTTCCCCTTTAAGAGAAGGGTGGTTGAATATCGATCGGCCCGGCTTTGAATTCGCTTCAAACATCCATATCCTCTCGTTATCATCTATTCCTATATCGAACCCGATTTCTCCTAACAGATGCGGATGATGATTCTCGATGGCCTCCGACATCGCGATGGCGGCGTCCTTGGCACGCTCCAGCACATCCCGAGCTTTGGAGCCGAAGGCCCGGCTGAGCGCCTGCTCCGGCGTCATCAAGGAGCCCCCGTTCTTGATATGCGTTGTGACGCTGCCCCGACCGGCTTTTTTGGCGCCGATACCAACCACGGACCACCGGTTTTTGCTGTTCTTATGCATATGGAATCTGAAGTCGATAGGGCAGCCATCGATTTCAATGAGGCGGATTCCTTGCTGGATAACATAGTTACGCAGCTTGGAGCCGTGCTTGGCCTGAAGCATACGCATCAGACTGTTAAAGCTTGGGAACTTGAGAAGGGTGTTACCCCCGTTTCCGTGATATCGCGCAAAGTATCCTTTTTTGGGAAGATAGGTTAACCGGTAAATCCCGAGGCCTAAGCTTCCGGCTGAGGGCTTATAATATACAAAGTTATGGCGCTCCATCATATCCTTAATCCGCTCGGGACTAGGATTGTTATGCGTTTCCGGCAAATATTTGCCTGCCTGCACGTCGCCGTCCAGCTGGGAGTACACATCGGATTTATTGAAGAAGGCCCAGTTGAAAAATTTAATGTTGCGCTTCAGAAACCGATCTCTCAGTTGATTGGTAAAAGGGGAGAAGTCGGTTTTTCGGCTAGGCAGTCGATTATAGACGACATTTGGGAGCGGAACGGTTTTGCGGACAAAACCGCCGCCGGAACCGAGCATATAGGCATGAACTGTTTCGCGCTGCCAATTGATATCCCGGGGGGCAAAGGCATATACGAACATTTTTTTGTTGCCCTCACGAAGAAGCTGTCGAATATACGAGGTTCGGGCTCCAAAGGGGCTGGATGGATTATGAGGTCCGTCGGAGAGAACCCCAACCACGGGCCCCAGCTCGATCTCTCCTTCACGGGGGGAATGGATATAGACAGGGCCCTGTCTGGGAACGTGGATACCGTTTCGGACACCGTTGCTTAAATAGATGTGTTTCCCCGATCGATCGATCGGTTTTACAGCAGCCGAAACCGTGTTGGTACCGATGCGTAGCTTAATCGATTTCCTGCTTGATAGCCCCAGGCTCTTCAGAAGCGAACCGGATAAAAAGACGACTTTTTCGGGCTGCTGCGAGAAATGAATATTTCCGAAATTCAAACTCATGTATTTACCCTCCTAAGTTGTCGAAGCAATAAATAACGGGCGTATTGAATCGGATGTTCGACGGACAGCCGGGCTGCGTGACCATCTCCCGTTAGTGTAAATGCGCGGCGGCCCGGTTTGGAGTTAACCTCCAGGATCCAGACCCGTCCCTTTGTATCCACGCCAAAATCGATTCCCAGCTCGCCAAGTCGGCCGAATCCTTCTTCGAGCAGGGATGGAAGCTGAGCGGACAGATCTCGGATGGTCTGAATGATCTTCATGGCCTTTTCTTCTCCGAAATCGGTCGTTAGATAGGGAAGGGCCGGATATGCGGTGCCTCCCCCGTGAAGGTTCGAGGTCAGTCCTTGGCTTACGCCTTGCCGTGCAGCGATTCCTGTGATGGACCATCTGCCGCGGTTATTCTTTTGAACCAATGACCGAATATCAAACGGATCTCCGTTGCGGTTATGAAGCTCCAGGTAGGGTTGAATGATAAACCGGCGTCGACCGGTAAAACGGCTCACCCATTCGTTCATCTCTTGTGCGGGAATAGTCTGCTGGAACATGCGATTGCTCCGGTCCCTTCCTTGCAGTCTGACACGCTGTTGATCTGTCAAAGCGAGGTACAAAGTATGCCGACCCTGAGAGCCTCCGCTAGGCTTCATGAAAAGTCTGCTGTCAAAAGCCAGCAGTGCCCTGCTCAGTGATTCGGCTCCCGTATAACTTAAGGTTGCCGGCAGATATGGCCTTAAGGCGGAGGAGCGCTTTAATAGTTGATGCACTTTCTGCTTGCCGGGCAGACCGCGTGCCCACAGTCTTACGCCCTGCTGCAGCATTCGGTTCAGATACGCACCGGCGGCAGCCGTTTCCTCACCGTTTCGGTGCAGACATCGGTCATAGATGACATCTGGAGGAGGAAAGGTGCCGAAACTCCAGCCTTTTTCTGGATTGAATTGATATCCTTGTATCCTATCTATGGAGCTTTCAACACCAGAAGCAGAAGAGGCATCATCCGGACAAAAAACAAATACCTGCATGCCGAGTCCCTTGGCCTTCGAGCTAAGTTCACGGAGGAATTCCTTCTCTGCGAAGGGAGGGAAGCCCGGTTTGCGGCATACCATGACACCCAGGGTGCCTATCTTGTTTGACGACATAATGTTCTCCTTTTTTAGAACCCCGTCAAGTATTGACAGTACTGAACGAGCCGCACGGCTGACGGTCTTACTTTGGAGTCGGCATTCAGCGGTGCATTTTCACCTTTGGACGGCTTGGAGTTGACCTCCAGGAGCCAAATGCGGCCAGCCGTATCGATTGCCAAGTCAATGCCGAGCTCCCCGAAATGATAAGGAATGGCAGCCTCCAGTCCATGAGCAATATCGAGCGCCGCTTGATTCATTCGGGCGGGGGCCGTTTGTCTGGAGGTTAACGGGATACTGCTCATGGCAAGCGCGTCTTTGACGGAAGATAGCGTACCGCCTCTGGCAAGATTGGAAACAAAGTGGTTTCCGCCGGCAATACGGGCCACGACCGAAGTCACTGCCCACTTTCCATTCTTGTCTTTATGAACAAGCGCGCGAAAATCAACGTTTCGCCGGTTGATGCGGATCAAATCCAGCCCTTGCTGAATTTGATAACGCGTTTTTTTTATTTTCCCAGATAAGCTGCTGAACAGCTTTGGAAGTGAGGAGTAGGTATTCTTCTTGCTTCCTTCAAGAGAGGTGGTCATCGTTTGATATTTGCCGTTCTCTTGGCGGGATATCCGGATGATCCCTTTTCCCAGACTACCCCGCACCGGTTTCAGGAAGACCGTCCGATAAGTGGCGCACATTTTTTTGAGCGTCGGATAACCGCTGAGCAAATAGGATTCGGGCAAATATTTCTGCAGTTTCACATCAGGCCCGAGTGCCTCGAAGACATCCGATTTATCGAGAAATTTCTCGTTAAAGATTTGGGTGCCGAATCGCGATTTTACTTCTCTCATAAAATGCTGTACGCTAGGACTATTCTCCAGTTTGCGGGTAGACAGCCGGTTATTAATGACGTCCGGAGCTGGAACGCTGAGCTTTTTCCATCCCGCGTCATAAGCAATGGCTTCAAGTGTCGACGGGTTCGAACCGATCATGTCAGGTGTGAAAAAATATACATATGCGCCCTGTTTTTTGGCCGCGTTGACCATTTCCAGGCAGAAAGCTGAGATTGATCCGAAAGGTTTATCAGGTTCATCCGGTTGATATCGGCTGACCATGATCCCGATAAGCGGACCGAGCTTCAGCGTTCTTTCCGTTGGATAATATTTGACATTCATGACGGTTCGAGGAAGAAGTCCCGAATGGCTGAATACCGAAGGGTTTAAGGCCAGCGAGTTCGATTTTCCTCCTGAGATAACGCGGACTTCCTGCTTGAAGGAGCCAAAGGCAAGCTGTACCTTTGAATCTGTCGGGATACGGAGCTGTCTGATGAGCCGGTCACCAAGCTTGATATCGTTATCCGAAAGCTGGGCTGAGCGGATTAATTGAGTCGATATCTTGGATTTGGTGTTGGATTTGATCTTGGATTTGCGCATGATGGATCTCCTTCCGACAACAACTGGATACTTAAGTGAACAGACAAAAGACTTCATCTGATCATTGCATGTAATGCATCATATGAGGACATATATCCCTTGGTGATTGTACTGCTCGGGAAAAAGGAGTGCTGAAAATGCAGAACTGGCTGTTTATTTTGGTGAACGTGTGTGTTGCTGCTTTTGTTGGCGGCATAACGAACCACTTTGCAATAAAAATGCTGTTTCATCCCCGTGAAGAAAAAATCATCCTGGGCCGCCGCGTACCCTTCACGCCAGGGCTCATTCCAAAGCGCAAGGACGAAATAGCCGAGTCGTTGGGACGTGTGGTCTCGGATTACCTGGTGACAAGCGAGGGATTGCAGGAGCTTATTCGAAAGCCGGTGTTTCGGGGTAAGATAGAGGACAGCCTCTATCGGAAGCTGGAGGAATGGAGCCAGTCGGAGCTGAGCTTCGGAGACTTGGCGCTAAAGGTATGGAGCTCCGAACAGTGGGAGCAATTAAAGGTCCGTGCCGAACAATCGGCCCGCCAGTTCACAGCCCGGGGTGCCGCAGCAGTATGGCACGGATACGGATTGGAGGCAAAACCGCTGAAGGAGCTTGTTCCCGGTTGGTCCGAGGAAACGATTCAGGGCTGGAGCGGGGCTGCCGCCGATATTGTGCTGAAGGAGCTGAGGAGCACGCTGTTGTCCGCGAAGGGGCAGCTTATGCTATCGGATGTGGCTTCTTCACTCATCGATAAGGCAGGCGGATTTCTGGGGACGATGGCTTCGATCTTTGTGGATGAGGATAAGCTGGTCCAGAAGCTGACGCCCATGCTGATTCAGCAGCTGGAGAGTGAGAAGGTCCGCAAGACCATCACGGATATTATCTCAGGAAAGCTGTCGTATTACGGTGAAATGCCGCTCGGGAATTTCATCGAACATGCCGCTGGTGAGCCGGGCCTCGCTTGGATCTCCCGCACATTGGATGACAAGCTTCCTTGGTCCAAGTGGATTAAACAAATCGAGTCTCTTCGCGTAGGCGAGCTGATTGGACCGCGAATGGCTGCCATCGAAGCAGCTCTGCCTGGACTGCTCGATAAGGGGCTGGGCTTCCTTGAGCGAAGTATCCCGGCGGCCATGAAGGCTGTAAACTTACCGCAGCTCGTTCAGGAGCAGGTGGAGAAGTTCCCGATTGAGCGGCTGGAAGAGATCATCCTGAGTGTGTCCGGCCGCGAATTCAGGGCCATCACCTGGCTTGGGGTGCTGCTGGGCGGAGTGATCGGATTGTTCCAATCCATGCTGACCATACTGTGGAGATAAGAATTTTGATGGAGTAAGGATTAAGGCGAGAGGCGAATTCAAATACGGCGTTTAAGCCGAGCATATTGGAGGAATTACGAATGAACATTTATGACAAGGCACATGATTTGGCAAAAGCGATGAAGGAAAGCAAGGAGGTAGAAGAAATTACCTCTGCTATGAAACTCGTGGATGCAGATCCGGAGAGCAGACGCATGCTGGATGATTTCCGGCAGCGCCAGATGGAACTTCAACAGCGCATGATGTCCGGCGATATGCCGGCACAGGACGAAATGGAGAAGATGGAGAAGCAGTTTGAGGTGCTGAGCCTGAACCTGAACATCCGCCGTTTGTTCGACGCTGAGCGCCGTCTGAGTGTCATCATCGAAGATGTGAACAAGATTATATCGGATAGTCTTCAGCATCTGTATGGTCCAGCCCAACCCTAGACGTTCCCTTTTTAGGGCTGCGGACAATAAACTTCAACACAAATTAGGTACATTTTTAAAAACTTGTCTCATAAATTGCGCAAGCTCCTCATAGAGTAGAAATATAGATTTCAGAGAGTAGAGGAGCTGCGTTTACAATGAAAAAAAAGAAGAACAAGTTTAAACACACCGCTTACTTATTGGTTGCACTCGGCATGTTGATATACGCCCTTCCCAGCATTTCTTTCTCTGGCGGGTTCACATGGGTTTCGCTGTTCGGTGCAGTCTGGGCAGGATTTGCCCTGCTCGTGATCGGTTCGCATCTCTATTACCTTATCGGTGTAGATGAAGCGAAACAGAAAGCGCTCGATGAGATCCGCAAGGAGAAATTGCGTCAATGGGAACTGAAATGGCCTGAGGAACAGAAGAGTCAAGAAGCCAATTAAGCGTTGGATCACAGCGAGCGCTGTGATGAACAAAAACCTCCTTTAAGGGATACGGTTGGATCGCCCATCCGTTAACCTTCAGGGGAGGTTTTTTGTGTCTGACGGGTATGGGAGCTTCATAGGACGTGATATAATAGATACAGTATGGTACAGATAGTGTTCTGGGGGTGTAACAGTTGGACGTTCGAGATGATACGATTACCAAACACGAGCAATTGGTTCAGCATATTGAAAGTTTGAAGGTTGGAAGTAAAATCTCGGTACGACGGTTAGCCAAAGAGATGGGCGTCAGCGAGGGAACCGCTTATCGGGCGGTAAAGGAAGCGGAAAGCCTGGGCATCGTGGTCACGAAGGAACGGATCGGCACGGTTCGTGTGGAACGGAAGCCGCGTAACATATCCGAGCAGCTTACGTTTGCCGATGTCGTTGAAATTGTGGAAGGGCATGTGCTTGGCGGTGCGGAAGGGCTTAATAAAAGCCTGCATAAATATGTGATTGGCGCCATGAAGGTGGAGGCGATGATTCGATATATCGATGCCGGAAGCCTCATGATTGTCGGTAACCGCGAAGATGCCCATTCCCTGGCACTCGAGCAGGGGGCGGGCGTGTTGATTACGGGCGGTTTCGGAACCAGCCGGGAAGTGAAACAGCTGGCAGACCAGCTGCATCTGCCCATTATATCGTCCAGGCATGACACGTTTACCGTCGCCTCCATGATTAACCGCGCCATTTTTGACCGATTAATCAAGAAGAAAATTATGCTGGTGGAGGATATCGCTCATGATAAGCCGAAGAATCACCAGTTGAAAAACTCCGTCACCGTTCAGGAATTCAAACGGATTTCACAGGCGACCGGGCAAATCCGGTATCCGGTAACAGACGAATGGAACCGGGTCATCGGCATCGTCGGGGTTCGGGATGTGGAAGGGCTCGCCGAAACTCAGCCGATCGAGAAAGCGATGACCCGCAATCCGGTAACGGCAAGCATGAAAACGTCGCTCGCATCTGCGGCGCAGATTATGATGTGGGAAGGGATCGATTTTCTTCCGATTGTGGATCGGAACCGCAAGCTGCTTGCAACGGTTACTCGTAAAGAAGTGTTAGGGGCACTGCGGGATGCGCGAAACCAGCCTCAGCTCGGCGAGACGTTTGATCAGCTGATCTGGAATGGGATTGCAGAGGATCGGGATGAGGAAGGGCGTTTGTTCTTTCACGGTTTTATCACGCCCCAAATGGCTTCAGAACTTGGAACGATTTCGCAAGGGGTGCTCACGACCGTCATGAGCCAAGCTGCGGTTAAAGCGGCCAAGGATATTAGCGGCTGGGATCATGTACTGGATCATCTGTCGACGTATTTTATCCGGCCCGTGCAGATCGAGGATCCGATCGTCATTATGCCAAAATTGCTGGAGATCAGCCGCCGTACCTGCAAGATGGAGATCGAGATCCAGCATCAGACAAACCTGATTGCAAAAGCGGTCATGACGATGCAGGCGATCGATCACGGCTAACGTTAAACTCCGGACAAATAAAGGGGCATCCTGCAGGTCTTCATGGACCTTGCGGGATGCCCCTGTTCCGTTCAGTTTAACTTAGCTGGCCGTCCTCGAATTCTTCATTCTGCTGTAATAGTTGCGGCTTCTTATGCCGGCAAATATATTAAATGCGCCAAGCACCAAGAACACGGCTTCTACAATGACAGCCGGCGTGGAGCCGCTGAACAGAAACATGCAGACCAGCGATAGGGAAACCAGCATAATGCCCATACAGAGGTTCATCTTGGACATATAGATGCCGCGGTCAGCGGGATCGGCTACACGCCGGGCGCGAATGCTATAGAGCGCCGCCGCGACCACGGACAGAACGAGAATGATGTACAGGACATAGTGGATGACAGTTATCATGAATGGAAGGCTCCTTCATATTCGGTAACATGCTCGCAATGTGGCTAAAGGGATGTGTTCATGTGCTGCTTCGTGATCTAAAGTATGACTTTTTGAACAATCTCTAAAAGCATGTTAGATTCGATCATTTACAATAGTATGTATTGTATCATGATCCGGTTGACTTTGCATCCACATGATCAACGCTAACCCAGATTTGCAGAACGCCTTCCATGACGAGCATGGTCTTGATTTGGACCTTGTAATCTTTCTCGCGGACCGTATAAATTTTGTCGCTGAGGAGTGAGCGCGTCAGCTTGCTGTCTGCGTCGATATCAAACACGTTGCGGCCGCGAAGGGCTGCCAGATCGTCGCTCATAAGCCTGACGAGCTCTTTGATGATGACGGGATCCAGCGGCAATTTGTCGTTTTGTTCGCTGCGGATCTTGATTTCCTTGATGACCGTGGATTGTTTATTGTATTTTTTTAAAGAATCGATGTCTTCTTCATATTGCGTTATTTTGAGCTGCTGCTCCTGATTCGTTAACCATAATTTATTGTAGGCTGCATGATAAACCGAATTGTAGACGATGCTGCCGACAACCATCCCCAGCACGAAGATGGATGCGACCTGATAGAAGGGGCGGAAGCGGTGGGCTGGAGGTACGCGCATCATTCAGCTCCGGCTGAAGCACACCCATTTGACCAGCTCGCTGCCCATATGTGCTCCAAGAAATGCAAAACCCAGATATAAAACCTGCTTGATGGCAGGGGATAAATTCCCGTCAAGCACGTTGCTTTCAATGACCCGCATCGGATCAATGGTGCCCCCGATCGCGGCCGCAAGCGCCCATATCTTAATCCGGTCGGCCACTTCAACCATGGTCAGGGTCGGGGGCTGCAAGGACAGCACGGCGCCCACGCCTCCCACCATGGCTCCCCCCAGCACGATGCCGAAGGCTATAAAAAAGTCCAGGATCGCTTTGGATAAAAAAACGCTCATGCCCTCATGTCTCCTTTCTACTCTCTACTCTCGGTGGATGTTATGGCAAACGCCTGTCCACGTATTCCCTAGTTTCATTCTATGGGCGGGCCTAGCGGGATTATGATAAAATGGTATAAAGACTTTTTCAGATATTTCTGGATGGATTTCAAATATACATGTACCGGCGAAAGGAAGGCGTTACGATGAGCTCTTTCGTGCATTTGCACGTGCATAGTGAATACAGTTTGCTCGATGGAGCGGCACGTATCGGTGACCTGGTGCGGGAAGCGGCGGCGCTTGGCATGAAATCGCTGGCCCTGACGGATCATGGCGTGATGTATGGTGCCATTCCGTTCTATAAAGCCTGCCTGGCGCAAGGCATCAAACCGATTATCGGCTGCGAGGCCTATATCACGGCAGGCTCCCGCAAGGAGCGGGGAAGCCGCAAGGATCAGCCGATCTATCATTTGATTCTGCTTGCCAAGAATGAGACCGGCTATCGCAATTTGATGAAGCTGTGCTCGATCGGGCATTTGGAGGGGTACCATTACAGACCCCGAATCGATATGGAGGCGCTGGCCGCCCATCATGAAGGCATCATATGTCTCAGCGCTTGCTTGGGCGGCGAGGTTCCCCAGCATCTGCTTCATGGACGCGAAGCAGAAGCGAAAGCTGCCGCGCTTCGTTATCAGGCGATTTTTGGAGAAGATTACTATCTGGAGCTGCAGGATCACGGAATTCCGGAGCAGAAGCGCGTGAATCCCCAGCTGATTCAGCTAAGCCGCGAGACCGGCATTCCGCTGGTAGCGACCAACGATGTGCATTATCTGACCGAGAGCGATGCCGAGGTTCAGGACGTCCTGATCTGCATCGGCACGGGAAAGACGGTCGAAGATGAAGACAGGCTGCAGATCCAGACGAACCAGCTCTATTTGAAGAGCGGCAGTGACATGGAGCGATTGTACCCCCATGTGCCTGAAGCTATATTGAATACGGCTAAGATTGCGGACCAATGCAATCTGGAGCTGGAATTCGGCAAGTCGATTTTGCCGGAATACAGCTCGCTCCCGGAAGGGAAGAATGCAGCCGAATACCTCCGGGAGCTCTGCTTGAACGGTCTGCAAGAACGTTACGGGAATACGGAGCGGTGGCAGGATGAAGCACAACGCAGCGAGCTGGAGCAGCGACTGAACTATGAGCTCGGCGTCATCGAGAACATGGGCTTCAGCGATTATTTCCTGATCGTATGGGACTTTATCGCCTACGCCCACCGGCAAGGCATCGCGGTTGGACCGGGCCGGGGTTCATCGGCGGGCAGCCTGGTGGCCTACACTCTTCAGATTACGAATGTGGACCCGATGAAATATAAATTGTTGTTTGAACGCTTCCTGAATCCGGAGCGGATTACGATGCCGGATATTGATATCGACTTCAGTGACGAGCGCCGGGAAGAGGTCATTGATTATGTGGTGGATAAATACGGGAAAGAGCATGTCGCCCAGATTATTACGTTCGGTACGATGGCGGCAAGGGCGGCCGTCCGTGATGTTGGACGTGCGCTGAATGTGCCGTTCGGGGATGTGGACAAGGCGGCCAAGCTGATCCCTAACCATCTGGGCATCAGCATCGCGGGAGCGATGGAGCAAAGCCCGCAGCTGAAGGAGCAGTACGAGACGAAGCCGAAGGTGCGCGAGCTGATCGATATGGCGATGAAGGTTGAGGGCATGCCCCGTCATGCTTCGACACATGCAGCAGGCATTGTCATTTCCCGCGATCCGCTGACGGATGCGGTTCCGCTGCAGGAAGGCAGCGAGAAGACGGCGCTGACGCAGTATTCCATGGAGAATCTGGAGAGCGTGGGCCTGCTCAAGATGGATTTTTTAGGTCTGCGGACGTTGTCCATCATAGAGCGCACGCTGAGATGGATTCAAGAATTGACGGGCAGAACACTCGATTTCGAACAAGTGCCGGATGACGATCATCTGACGTATGAGATGCTGGGGCGCGGCGATACCACGGGCGTATTTCAGCTTGAATCCGCGGGCATCCGGCGGGTGCTGAAGGATCTGAAACCTTCGGTGTTTGAGGATATCGTATCCGTGAATGCCTTGTACCGTCCGGGTCCCATGGAGTTTATTCCGAAGTTCATTCAAGCCAAGCACGGCCGGATCGAGCCGGAGTATCCCCATTCGGACCTGATCCCGATACTAGGCGATACGTACGGCATTATCGTCTATCAGGAGCAGATCATGCAGATCGCTTCGACGATGGCCGGCTTCTCGCTCGGGGAAGCGGATTTGCTGCGAAGAGCGGTGTCGAAGAAGAAGCGCGAAGTGCTGGACCGGGAGCGGAGCCATTTCGTTTCGGGCAGTCTCAAGCTCGGTTATAGCGAGGATGAGGCCAACCGCGTGTACGATATGATCGTCCGGTTCGCGAACTACGGATTTCCCCGTGCGCATGCCGCCGCTTACGGCGTGCTGGCCTTCCAGACGGCTTATCTTAAGGCGCACTATCCGGTTCCGTTCATGGCTTCCATGCTGACTGCCGTCATGGGCAGCCACCGGAAGGTAGCCGAATATGTGCTGGAGGCACGGCGCCTCGACATCGAGGTCATGCCGCCGGACGTCAACGAAAGCGGAACGTATTTCACGCCGGTCATGAGCGGTTCTGCTGCCCAGGGCGGTGATGATGAAGTCCAACGTCCTGCCGGAGGCGGAATCCGATTCGGGCTAGCCGCGATCAAGAACGTAGGCACGCAGGCGGTGGAGAATATCGTCGAGATCAGGCGTGAAAAGCCGTTTGAAAGCCTGCTCGATTTTTGCCGCCGGGTGGACCTTCGCGTATGCAACAAGCGTGTGATCGAGTCGCTTATCCAGGCGGGGGCTTTTGATTCCTTGCAGGGACACCGTTCCCAGCTGATTGCCATGCTGGACGAAACGGTCGAAGCGGCCGTGAAGTGGAGAAAGGAACGGGATGACCTCCAGATTCAGCTCTTCGACTTCGTGGAAACCACGAATTGGGACATCGAATATCCGGACATCCCGCCGTATACCGCAAGTCAGCAGCTCGAATTCGAACGCGAGCTGCTGGGCATGTATTTGTCCGGCCATCCGCTGGACGGCTTCGAAGATACGCTGACGGAGTCCGGAGCTGATCGGTTAATGGATCTCCATGAAGCGGAAGATGAGTCGATGGCTACGGTTGCCGGGATGGTGGTTACACTGAAGACCATTACGACGAAACAGGGAAAGGCGATGGCCTTCATGGAGTGCGAGGATCAAATTGAGCGCTGTGAGGTCGTTCTTTTTCCTGAAGTATGGAAGCGAAGCGCGCATCTGATTGAGAAAGGCGCGCTGCTGGCGATCCGGGCGAAGGTTCAACTGCAGGACGAAGGCTTCAAGCTGCTGGCCGAAGAAATCGCGCCGCTTGAGCCGCAAACCTTGAGTCAACTGGTTCACCGGAGCAAGGTTCGGGGAACAGCGGGCGGCAGAGGAAGATCCGGCGGAGATAATAACGGCCGTAGTGGTAAATCGGGTGCAGCCGGCATCCAGCCGGTTTTGGCCGGTAATCCATCGGCAGTCCCGACTCCGGAGCCGCTTGCCGCCCGGAGTGGGCAGGATTCGACCTCTATTCGAAACGAAGCGTCGGGTGACAGCCTATCGCCCGAGAAGGAATCTCGTACCGTCGTATCGAATCATAAGGCTGAGCAGCGTGTGTTTGTGAAAATAACGGCCGATGCGGAGCAATCGGAGCTGCTGGTGAAGCTGAAAGAGCTCCTGCAGCAGCATCCGGGGCATGTGCCAACGGTGCTGTTTTATGAGCGGAGCCAGAAGGTGCTTGCGCTTAGCGATGCCTATCGAATCAAGCCTTCCACAGAGCTTTTTACCGAAATGGAAAGCATGCTGGGCAAGGACACCGTTAAAGTGAAGTAACATGAAAATTTAAGAACGTTTCGCATCCCTCCCGCATACAATTAGGACACTACAGGTAATGTTGGCCGAGTACTAGCATGAAGAAGGCTCTTTCATGATAGAGAAGGATTGAAAGAGCGCGGCCAGAGACGCGGGGGGGATTTGTGATGTCAATGGACTTGGCAGAAAGCATGCTCAGCCGCAGAGGAGTCAGCGTAAGCTCCATCGCGGATATTGTATTGAAGCTTCAACAGCGTTATCATCCGAAGTTAACCATCGAGCAGTGTGAAGAAAGCGTACGGGCCGTGCTCGGCAAGCGCGAAGTGCAGTATACACTGTATACAGGCATTGCGCTGGATGAGTTGGCCGAGAAGAGACTGCTGCCGGAGCCGCTGCAATCGATTATGGAGCAAGACGAACCGCTTTACGGAGTGGATGAGACCATGGCGCTCGGCGTCACGAGCATTTATGGCATGATAGGACTGACCAGCTTCGGCTACCTGGATAAAGAAAAAATTGGCGTGATTGAGATATTAAATGAAAAAACGGACGGGATTCATGTGTTTCTGGATGATCTCGTTGCAGGCATCGCCGCTGCCGCTTCCTCGCGCATCGCGCATAACAATCCTGATGCGGCGCATTATACCGCGGGTTCTGACTGATTTGCGCGAGCGGTGTCGAATCGCTGCCTGAGGGTATAGATTTGGCTTTCAGCCCCCTGCTCTCTTTGTTGAGGTAAAAACTGAAGTATGTTATCATTATCCATTATATCGGCTCAGGATATGCCTGTGGGACGAGATTAGGGGGATCTGAAAGGCATGTGGACGGTAATCTATATTGCGCCAACTGCAAAGGTGGCGGAAATGATCAAGACCAGGCTAACGGAAGAAGGTTTTTTGGTTCAAAGCCGTCCTGTGAATCTTTCCAAACAGCAGTTTGAGATTTTGGTACCCTCCGGAGAGCTTGAGGAAGTACAGGAAGTGTTGAATTCGATATTGCACCCCTAGTTTCATCTGGGTTACATAGCGAAGCTTAGCGTACGGATCGGCGATGTGCTATTGCAGCGGCCATTCAAATTTACGGCTGGAGAGGTGTAGTTGTGTTTAAAGACTTGTTTCAGAAAAAAAGAAAATACGCAACGATCCCATCGGAACGACTTGGGACAGCAGGGCAGCCTCAGGAAGGCGAACGCCCGAAACGGGAAATTCCGGAAGGTCTGATGAATAAGTGTGCTAAGTGCGGCACCATTCAATACAGCAAAGAGCTTGAGAAGAATCTGAAAGTGTGTCAGGAATGCGGACATCATATGCGCCTGAACGCGGTAGAACGGATTGCCATGACGCTGGATGAGACAGGCTTTGAAGAGTTTGATGCGGATATGATCTCGGTGGATCCGCTCAAGTTTCCGGGATATGCGGCCAAGCTCGAGCAGCAGAAGATGAAATCCGGTCTTCATGATGCGGTTATTACCGGTCAAGGGTCGATTCTCGGCCAGCCTGTTGTGGTGGCCGTGATGAGTTTTGATTTCTTCACGGGAAGCATGGGCTCCGTCGTCGGGGAAAAAATCACCCGAGCGATCGAGTTTGCGACGGACAAGCGTTTACCGCTCATTATTTTCTCCACCTCCGGCGGCGCCCGGATGCAGGAGAGCATTCTTAGTTTGATGCAGATGGCCAAAACAAGCGCAGCCCTGTCCAGGTTTAACGAGCTCGGCGGGCTCTATATTTCAGTGATAACGGATCCGACGACCGGCGGTGTATCCGCCAGCTTTGCGACGCTTGGCGATATCAATATTGCCGAGCCGGGAGCGGTATTCGGTTTTGCGGGCCGTATCGTTATTGAACAGACCATTCGCCAGAAGCTGCCGGATGATTTCCAGACAGCGGAGTTCAACTTGGCGCATGGTCAGCTTGACATGGTTATTCATCGGAAAGATATGCGCTCCATGCTTGGTAAGCTGCTGGAGATGCATACCGTGAAAGGGGGATTCTGATGTCAGGCGAATTGCCTTTTGAAATGCCACTTGCCGAAATGCGCAAGAAGATCGATGAATTGAAACAATTCGGACAGGAAAAAGGGATCGATTTCACGGATGAAATCGCCCGCCTGGAAGAACGATATAGTCGCTTGGAGGAAGAAATCTATTCTTCGATTTCGCCTTCCCAGAAAATGCATCTGGCCCGTCATCAGCAGCGACCGACGTCGCTTGATTTGATCCAGCTGATCTTTACGGATTTTATCGAGCTGCATGGAGATCGTCTCTACGGGGACGATCTTGCCGTTGTCGGCGGCTTGGCCAAACTTGACGGTGTTCCCGTCACGGTGCTCGGTCAGCAGCGCGGTAAGGATACGAAGGACAATATCGCGCGATTCTTCGGAAGCCCGCATCCGGAAGGCTTCCGTAAAGCTCTGCGGCTTATGCAGCAGGCGAACAAGTTCAAGCGTCCTATTATCACGTTTATTGATACAAAAGGCGCATATCCGGGTAATACAGCAGAAGAAAGAGGTCAGTCCGAGGCGATTGCCCGTAATCTACGGGAAATGTCGTCCCTTGGGGTGCCTATTGTTTGTGTGGTCATCGGCGAAGGTGGAAGCGGCGGTGCTCTTGCGATGGCTGTAGGCAATCGTGTCCTGATGCTTGAGCATGCGATCTACTCTGCCATTTCACCGAACGGCGCCGCATCCATTCTGTGGAAGGACGCATCCAAAGCGGATCAGGCTGCGGAAGCCATGAAGATCACCGCTAAGGACCTGCTCGAGATGGAAGTCATTGAGGAAATTATACCGGAGCCTAAGGGCGGTGCGCACCGAAACTATGAAGAGACAGCCGCCGCGATTCAAAGCGCACTGATCAGCCAGCTGAAAGAACTATCCGTTATGGATGCCTGCGAGCTGAAGGAAGACCGGTACCGCAAATTCCGCAAGATCGGCGAATTCGATTTTGCGAAGGCGGAACAGGAAGACGTGATTATGTAAAAGTTCTGATGAGTATGTGACGATATGACAAAGTTCCTATACAAATTAGACTTTTTGTAGTAGATTTAGTTGTTGGAAAAAGAGATATAGAGAACCCTTGAATAAACGGAGGAAACCCAAATGCGCAAAACAAAAATTGTATGTACCATCGGTCCTTCCAGTGAATCGTTGGAAAACACCAAGAAGCTCATTATGGCCGGCATGAACGTGGCTCGTCTGAACTTCTCTCACGGCGACTTCGAGGAGCATGGCAACCGGATCAAGAACATCCGCCAAGCTTGCGAAGAGTTGAACAAAACGGTAGCGATCCTGCTTGACACCAAAGGACCGGAAATCCGTACAGGCAAACTTGAAGTGGAACCGATTGAGCTTGTACAAGATGAATATATCACCCTTACTACCGAGGAAATCCTTGGTGATAAGAATCGTTTGTCCATTACTTATAAAGAGTTGCCGCAAGATGTTCAAGTCGGATCCACGATCTTGATCGATGACGGTCTGATCGGTCTGACCGTGGTAGAGATTCAAGGCACCGAAATCAGATGCCGCATCGTCAATGGCGGAACCATTAAGAGCAAAAAAGGTGTAAACGTACCGGGAGTCGCGATTTCTCTCCCAGGCATTACGGAAAAAGACGCCAACGATATCATTTTCGGGATCGAACAGGGCATCGATTTTATTGCCGCTTCCTTCGTTCGTAAAGCAAGTGACGTGCTGGAAATTCGCGAATTGCTGAAGAAGCATAATGGCGAGCACATCCAAATCATCTCCAAAATCGAGAACCAGCAGGGCGTTGACAACCTGGATGAAATCCTCGAAGTATCCGACGGCTTGATGGTAGCCCGTGGCGACCTCGGCGTAGAGATTCCTGCAGAGGAAGTTCCATTGGTTCAAAAACGCATGATCGAAAAATGTAACCTGGCTGGCAAACCGGTCATTACGGCTACGCAAATGCTGGATTCCATGCAGCGCAACCCACGTCCTACCCGTGCGGAAGCAAGTGACGTTGCCAATGCGATTTTTGACGGTACCGATGCCATCATGCTGTCCGGCGAAACGGCTGCAGGTAAATACCCTGTAGAATCCGTATTGACTATGTCCCGTATCGCAGAGAAAGCGGAATCCGCGCTGAACTACCGTGAAATGTTCTTGAAGCAGCGTATTGCTCAAGATACCAGCGTTACCGAAGCAATCAGCCAATCCGTTGCGATCTCGGCACTTGACCTGAATGCCAAAGCCATTATTTCGTCCACGGAATCCGGTCAAACGGCTCGCATGGTATCCAAATACCGTCCAGAGGCTCCTATCGTCGCCGTCACGACTCAAGACAGAACATTGAGACGTTTGGCACTGACTTGGGGCGTAACGCCGGTTAAAGGCGAACAGGCTTCTTCTACGGACGAGATGTTTGATTACGCGCTGCAAGGCGGCGTGAAGTCCGGACTCGTGAAAGAAGGCGATCTTGTTGTCATTACAGCAGGCGTGCCACTGGGCCGTTCCGGTTCGACCAACCTCCTGAAAGTGGATCAAATTCCACAGGAGAAGTAATACAACCGTCAAGAATCCGTTGGATTCTGAATATAGCAGCATATAAGCAATGGACGATGATTCTGTCGACCATTGCTTTTTGCATAGATAAGGGGTGATGTTGATGCCTAAACCATCCGTACCGACATTAAGCCGCTGGTTCTGGACATCATTTCGGGTGCGTTACCAGGAAAGCGATCAAATGGGTGTCGTATACCACGCGAACTATTTAAACTGGTTCGAGATCGGACGTACCCAAATGATCCGTGAAATGGGATTTACGTATCGCGGAATGGAAGAAGAAGGTGTCCTCCTCCCGGTGGTTGATATTGATATCAAGTACCGCCAGCCTGCGAGGTATGATGATCTTGTAACGGTATTTACCAGAATGACTGCTTTCTCCCCGCTTCGAATACACTATGAATATGAGGTCCGGTTGCTGAGCGAACAGGAGCAGGCAGATTTGGAGGCGATGGATCTGTCTCCCGAATCCGAGCTTCCCGGTGCCTTGTTAACGGCCGGCGCGACCCGTCATGTATGGCTGAATAGAGAGTGGAAGCCCGCCCGACTGGATAAATGCGCGCCAAAGCTGTATGATGCATTGAGGGACACCCTTTGGGGGAGGAAGGAGTAGCTTCATGTTCAAATGGTTGCTGGCAGCGATGATCTTCGTGCCTGCTATTGAAATATTCGGCTTTCAGTTTGTTGCGGATCGCGTGGGCGGCATGAATACCTTGCTATTGACACTGCTGACCTCTGCGGTTGGCGTGGCCATGATGAGGTTCGAAGGTCGCAAAGCGATGGAAGATGCCAAGCAGAGAATGAACTCAGGCATGGTTCCGGGTGCTTCCATGGCCGATGGCCTATGTATATTTGCGGGTGGAGTGCTACTTATTCTGCCGGGCTTTGTAACTGACATGATCGGATTTACGCTGATATTTCCGCTGACTCGCCCGCTGTATCGGATATTGCTGTTGAAATGGATGAAGAAAAATATGAAAAACGGCAAGATTACGATCTTTCGCAGATAATACAAGCAGAATCACCCATAAGACCGGCCCATCATGGGCCGGTCTATTTATTTATGGAGCACGAGGAAATAACAGAAATCGGTAATGATCATGAAGTACCTTATCAATCCTATGATAATCCCATCACTATACCTCTATGACGAGTCAAACTTGTTCGTCCGACTGCTATCTGAATCTGCCTCCGATAATATAATTCCTTAGGTCCTTGAATACGTGGGCCCGGTGAAAGGCATCCAGGATGACAAGCGACACTGGACCTATAATCAGTCCCAGAATGCCGAACAGCTTGAGCCCGACGAACATGCCCAGCAGGGCGGCGAGCGGGTCCAGTCCCACACTGCTGGCGAGCACCTTGGGCTCCATAATCTGTCTGACGATCAGGATGATGCTGTACAGGACGGTTAGTCCGATGCCAAGCGTCAGGTCGCCCGACATAAAGGCATACAGCGACCAGGGGATCAGGACGATGCCGACGCCCAAGTAGGGGAGAAGATCCACCAAGCCGATCAGAAGACCGATGGAGAAGGCGGAATCGACCCCGAGCGCATAAAGCGTGATCATGACGATCAGGGCCGTGATGGAGATGAGAATCAGCTGTGCCCTCGCGAATCCGAACAACGCTTTTTTTAGATCCGTGAAAATATAGATCATGGGTTTACGAATGACGTCGGGCAGGATGCGGATAAGTGCGCGATTATGGCGCTCCCAGCTGTTGCTGAGAAAGAACGTGGACAGTAAAACAACAATGAGAATCGTGCCCAAGTTGGGCAGGTAATAAATAATTTGCAGAATTCCGTTAAAAATACCGGTAACGAGGTCGGTCACGGCCGTGCCAATCGTTTGCGTCGTGCGGGTAATGTTCTGATTGATGGTATCGTGATAATTCGGGTTGTTCTGATAGAACCGGCTAATCTCATTGATAATATTCTGGAAGCTATCATTCTGGGTCCAGGCGGTCAGCCATTCCATCCAGGCATCAATATGAAGATTGAAGGACTGGGACAGGATGATCAGCTCCTTGACCAGTCTCGTGACAGCTGCCGTGAGAATCAGCAGGGCCGCTCCGAAATACAGCAGCAGGGACAACATGACAGCGAGCCACCGCGGCAGCTTCAAACTCCGCTGAAGCAGGCGGACGCAAGGATTCATGGCATAAGCGATGATCCAGGCCAGAAGGAAGGGGTAAAGCAGCGGCAGCAGTACATATATCAAATAGGCAATCACGAAGATGGAGGACAGCACCCACACTCCCCGGCCAAAACGCTTGAGCATCAATCGTTCCAAACCATCACACTCCTTTGCAGCACTTCAGGGACGAGCAGAAACGCTCATTCCTATACGTATGCAAGGAGATTCAATATAAGGATAAAGAGTTGGAAAACGCTTGTCTTCATGATTCGACAATGAGAATTATCACAGGTATAATGGAATTGTAAGTGATTTCAAAAAAATGTTTATGGTGTCGATAAAACAATTTGATGCGGCGAATGTCGCTGCTCATGTTCACATATCAGACAAAATCCAGTATGATATGAGAAGGTTTGTGACTAGGACCATAGCAATTTTTTTCGCGTTTTTCTTTTTTATCCGACTTCATGAAAATGTTTTCATGAATGTCAAAATAGTTCAGTTTATCCCGATCATAAAGGAGAGATGTTGCATGACAGCTACCAAGGGTTTGGAAGGCATTGTAGCTACCACCTCCGCGATTAGTTCGATCGTCGATGGCGTTCTGACTTACCGTGGATATGATATTGACGATCTCGCAGAACATGCAAGTTTTGAAGAGGTAGCCTATCTGCTCTGGTTCGGAAAGCTTCCGAATGCCGAAGAGCTTAAGTCCCTTCAACAAGATTTGAGCGACTATGCTGCCATTCCGGATGAGCTTATCCAGCAGATCAAATTGTATCCGAAGGATACCAATACGATGGCTGCGCTTCGCTCGGCTGTATCCGCGCTTGCTCTGTATGACGCCGAAGGCGACGATATGAGCCGTGAATCGAATGAGAAGAAAGCGGTTAAACTTCAAGCTCAGCTTCCAACGATCATTGCTGCCATCGCCCGTGTTCGTCAGGGCAAAGAGCCGGTGGCTCCGAAAGCCGGCGTCTCCATCGCGGAGAATTTCCTGTATATGCTCAGAGGCGAAGATCCTGATCAGACTTCAATCAAGGCTCTGGACCAGGCACTGGTATTGCACGCGGATCACGAGCTTAACGCATCCACGTTTGCTGCTCGTGTAACCGTAGCCACGCTGTCCGACATATATTCCGGCGTTACTTCCGCTATTGGCGCGCTTAAAGGTCCTCTGCACGGCGGCGCGAATGAAGCCGTCATGAAGATGCTGAACGAAGTCGGTTCGATCGATCGGGCCCAGGCTTACATTCAGGAGAAGCTGGACAACCGTGAAAAAATAATGGGCTTTGGACACCGCGTATACAAAAACGGCGATCCGCGCGCGAAGCATCTCCAAAAAATGTCGCGCGAGCTTGGTGAAATGAAAGGCGACACCACGTTGTACGACATGTCGGTGCTGATCGACGAAACGGTTACCAACCAAAAAGGACTGAAGCCGAACGTTGATTTCTATTCCGCATCGGTTTATACGCAGCTCGGCATCGAGCATGAACTGTTTACGCCGATTTTTGCCATCAGCCGTGTATCCGGATGGACCGCGCATATTCTTGAGCAGTATGAAGGCAACCGTATCATCCGCCCGCGCGCAGAGTATACAGGGATGACCGACCAAAAATATGTGCCGATAGAACTTCGCTAAGTGGCTGGCAATCATGTACAATAGGCTAGAGAACCGCTTAAACGTGGGTGAATCGCGGGTGGCGGGTTTCTCTGTGCCTATCACGCGAGTATTTTGGAAATGGCTAGAGACAAGAACCATATTCGAAGGAGGAACTCATACTCATGAAATTGGAAAAATTCGCATTACCAACTGAAGGCGAGAAAATCACGATTGATAACGGAACCCTGCAGGTGCCTAACAACCCTGTCATTCCTTTTATTGAAGGCGACGGCACAGGCCGTGACATCTGGAAAGCTTCCAAGCGCGTCCTGGATGCAGCAGTAGAAAAAGCATATAACGGTTCCAAGAAAATTGCCTGGTATGAAGTATTTGCCGGTGAGAAGGCATACAATACATACGGTGAATGGCTCCCGAACGATACGCTTGAAGCGATTCGCGAGTACATCGTTGCTATCAAAGGACCACTTACAACGCCAATCGGCGGCGGTATCCGTTCCCTGAACGTTGCCCTTCGCCAAGAGCTGGACCTGTACACTTGCCTGCGC
The DNA here is from genome assembly GCF_001860525.1 of Paenibacillus sp. LC231. Taxonomy (NCBI): domain Bacteria; kingdom Bacillati; phylum Bacillota; class Bacilli; order Caryophanales; family Paenibacillaceae; genus Paenibacillus; species Paenibacillus sp. LC231. Next base: position 228,698 of record NZ_JFOM01000002.1, read on the forward strand.
CCTGTTCGTTACTTCAACGGCGTACCGTCTCCGGTAAAACGCCCTGAGCTGGTTGACATGGTTATTTTCCGTGAGAACACGGAAGACATCTACGCAGGTATTGAGTACAAAGAAGGCTCCGAAGAAGTTAAGAAAATGATCAAGTTCCTTCAAGACGAAATGGGCGCCAATAAAATCCGCTTCCCTGAAACGTCCGGTATCGGGATTAAGCCTGTATCCTCCGAAGGTTCCAAGCGTCTTGTACGTGCAGCGGTTGAGTATGCGATCAAGCATGGCCGCAAATCCGTGACACTGGTTCACAAAGGCAACATCATGAAATTTACAGAAGGTGCCTTCAAAAACTGGGGTTACGAAGTGGCTGAAGCTGAATTCGGCGATAAAGTGTTCACTTGGGCACAATACGATATCATCAAGGAGAAAGACGGCGTAGATGCAGCTAATGCGGCTCAAAAAGCGGCTGAAGAAGCTGGCAAAATCATCGTTAAAGATGCGATTGCCGACATCGCGCTGCAGCAAGTTCTGACTCGTCCAACCGACTTTGATGTCATTGCGACGTTGAACCTGAACGGGGACTACCTGTCTGACGCGCTGGCTGCACAAGTTGGCGGTATCGGTATCGCTCCGGGTGCTAACATCAACTATGTAACAGGACATGCAATTTTCGAAGCGACTCATGGTACGGCTCCGAAATATGCAGACAAAGACGTAGTAAACCCTGGTTCCGTTATCCTCTCCGGCGTTATGCTGCTTGAGCATCTCGGATGGCAGGAAGCGGCTGACCTGATCTACAAAGGCATGGAAACGTCCATCAACAACAAAACCGTAACGTATGACTTCGCCCGCCTGATGGAAGGCGCTACGGAAGTGAAATGCTCCGAGTTCGCAGACGAAATCATTAAAAACCTGTAAGGAGGAGATTCATCGTGGCAATTACTCGTAAAAAGATTACGGTAGTAGGTGCTGGCTTCACAGGTGCGACTACCGCCCTGATGCTTGCTCAAAAAGAATTGGGTGATGTGGTGCTGCTGGATATCCCGCAGCTCGAGAACCCAACAAAAGGTAAAGCGCTGGATATGCTCGAAGCAAGTCCCGTTCAAGGATTTGACAGCAACATAGTCGGTACATCCAACTATGGGGATGCAGCTAATTCCGATATCGTAATCATTACAGCAGGTGTAGCCCGCAAGCCGGGCATGAGCCGCGATGACCTCGTGAATACCAATGCAGGGATCGTGAAATCCGTATGCGAGAATGTGAAGAGTCACGCACCGAACGCCACGGTCATCATTCTGAGCAACCCGGTGGATGCCATGACCTATGTGGCATACAACACACTCGGATTTCCCAAGAACCGCGTCATCGGCCAATCCGGCGTACTGGATACGGCCCGCTATTGCACCTTCATCGCGCAAGAGCTGAACGTATCCGTTGAGGATGTCCGCGGATTCGTACTTGGCGGCCATGGCGACGACATGGTTCCGCTCGTTCGCTACTCCAGCGTGGGGGGCATTCCGATCGACACGCTGATTCCGGCTGAGCGCATTGAAGCGATTGTGCAGCGTACCCGGGTTGGCGGCGGCGAAATCGTGAACCTGCTGGGTAACGGCAGCGCATACTATGCGCCGGCTGCTTCCCTCGTACAAATGACGGAAGCGATTCTGAAGGACAAAAAACGGATCATTCCGGTTATTGCTCTTCTGGAGGGCGAGTACGGTTATGACAATCTGTTCATGGGCGTACCGGCCATTCTTGGCGGAGACGGCATTGAGCGAATTTTCGAGCTGGAGCTGACGGCCGAAGAGAAAGCGGCGCTCGATAAGTCTGCGGAATCCGTACGTAATGTAACCTCGGTCGTGACCCTGTAATTGAATCAGGATTCACAAAATCGTCTAATAATGCAATCCCGTCCCGTGATTCGGGGCGGGATTGCTTTTCTTTGGATGATCTCTCCAGTATAATAAGAGACGATGAACTTAATGTAATAAAAATCACACTAACGACTTTGGAGGAATTGTTTATGTGGAACGTGACATTTTTTCTGCATATGGTCGGTACGGCGGCGCTAGGATTTTACTTGATTCTGCCGTTTGTTGTTGGCGGTATTCAGAAGCTGTCCCTCGGCGCTCAAGAAGGAGCCGTTAATACGATTCGAGTAGCGAACCGTTTTGCTCAGTACGGCTTGGTTATTCAGTTGTTGACTGGCGGATACATGATGTCCCAAGGCGAGTATTCGGTTCCTTGGATGATCATTGTAACGGTATTGCTGCTGGCGATGTTTGCTATTGGAGGCATCATGAGCAAGCCATTGAAGAATGCGCTTGCAGGGATCCGCGAGAAGCGTGAAGTGAAGGAAGAAACAAGCAAGCTGGGTACGCTTAGCGCACTTCTTGCCTTGCTGCTCTTGGTTATGATCTTCTTCATGGTATTCAACCATATCATCTAAGAATAGCTACATACGAAAGAGAAGTCGTTCCGTTTATCGGGCGGCTTTTTTTTGACATTATCGAATTGTTAAATGACCGGGGTCCCGCCAAGGATCTGAAGGGACTTCGGAGCAAGGCCCTGCTTTGGGGACTTTTTTGTTGGGCGAAAAGAGCTTTACTTTCGTTTGATCTCGTACAATCTGGGTAAAAACAATAGCGAAGGCTTTTTATGAGAATAAGAAGCCGCGTCGAACGCATCCTATGAGAGGTAGTTTGAGATACTGACCTGAAAGGAGAAATGTTCATATGCCACAAGATCAACCGAAACAAACCTTGCCGCCCCAGCATCAGGATCACAGACCCGGAACCGAATCGGAGATGCACCCGAAGCCGGAGTTTGAGAGTAACGAATACAAAGCAGCCGGTAAGCTAGAAGGAAAGGTAGCGCTGATTACCGGAGGCGACAGCGGGATCGGCCGTGCGGTTGCGGTCTACTATGCCAAGGAAGGCGCGGACGTATCCATTGTGTACCTGAATGAGCATAAGGATGCGGAAGAGACCAAACGACAGGTGGAGCAGGAAGGCCGAAAATGTCTGTTGATCGCCGGTGACGTCGGCGATGATGCTTTTTGCCGCGATGCGGTTACCGAAACCGTGGAGAAGCTCGGTAAACTCGATATTCTCGTTAACAACGCAGCCGAACAGCATCCGCAGAAGAAGATAGAGGATATTACCAAAGAACAATTGGAGCGGACCTTCCGTACGAATATATTCGGCATGTTCTACCTGACGCAGGCGGCGATGCCGCATCTGTCCAAGGGCAGCTCCATTATTAATACGACCTCCATCACGGCTTACCGGGGAAGCCCGCAGCTGCTGGATTATGCATCGACGAAGGGGGCCATCGTTGCCTTTACACGCTCGTTATCGATGAATGTGGTCGGTCAAGGGATCCGGGTAAATGCCGTTGCCCCGGGACCGATCTGGACGCCGCTGATTCCTTCAACATTCCCGCCGGATCAGGTGGCCGAGTTTGGGGCGACCCAGCCGATGAAACGTCCGGGTCAACCGGAAGAGCTGGCCCCAGCCTATGTATATCTGGCCTCAACGGACTCTTCCTATGTGAGTGGTCAAGTCATTCACGTGAATGGCGGCGAAGTAATTAATGGGTAAAGCCCTTTGAGGGAACAACAGGGTCATCCTTGCACGAAAAAAACAGCGGACATCCGGGACTTCAGCCCGAATGTCCGCTGTTTCAATATGGGGGCAGGTTGCGCAGAATCAGATGCTTCTAAAACCGGAAGGCAGCACGCCGGCATCCCGGATCGCTCTGATCTGGGCGAGCGTCAAACGGCGATTGGTGCTGATGATGGATTCAGGTTCTTCATCGCCGCCGATGATATCGCCAAGATCAGCGATGTTGGTGTTTCCGCGGAATACTCTGAATGCGCCTCGGAAATTCGGCTCCGAGAACAGGACCAGGGTGGCATTGGAGCTGGTCGAGAAGAATCTCAAGCTTTCAATGTCGCCGAAGGTACGCTCGAGATTACGGATGCCTACATTGCCGCGCACGATAAACCGGCGTCCATTGTAGAACTCGTCTCTAAACAGGGCAAGCCTTGGAAAGACCACCTGAGAGATTGAGGCTTTCATCATAGCAATCACCTCCTTTTCTTAACCAATATATGCGAGATTTATAGAGGGGGTATGGTCGATAAAAGGGGGAGTATCAACACATTTTCTCTACTCTTTCATTTTTTGAAGTAAACCCTTTCATGTGCGAAATGATATGATATGATAACAATATTGGCAGTTTATAATGATTCTTATTTTGCTATCATGTCTGGGTTATGAAAGAGAGGAGTTTACCAACGCTATGAAATTATTTGAAGAAAGTATGTATCGACTGATTGTAGAAACCTCCACGAATTTGCCCGGGGATGTGCGAAGAGCAGTCAACCGCGGCCGAGCGTCTGAGGATGCGGCAACGCGAGCGGGGCTGGCACTGGCAACGATCGCTCAAAATATTGAGATGGCCGAGCAGGAAGTATCGCCGATTTGCCAGGATACCGGCATGCCAACATTCATCGTACATACTCCGGTGGGTGCGAACCAAATCGAGATGAAGAAGGCGATTTACTCTGCGGTGATTCGCGCCACGAAGGATGGCAAGCTGCGTCCAAACTCGGTGGATTCGTTGACTGGCGCTAACAGCGGGGATAATCTCGGCCCTGGCACGCCTGTCATCCATTTCGAGCAGTGGGAGCAGGATAAGGTGGACGTCCGTCTCATCCTGAAAGGGGGCGGCTGCGAGAACAAAAACATTCAGTATAGTCTTCCTGCAGAGCTTGAAGGGCTCGGGAAAGCGGGCCGTGATTTGGACGGGATCCGCAAATGCATCATGCATGCCGTGTACCAAGCTCAAGGCCAAGGCTGCAGCGCTGGATTTATCGGAGTAGGCATCGGCGGCGACCGGACGACAGGTTATGAGCTTGCGAAACATCAGCTGTTCCGTCATGTCGAAGATGTGAACCCGAATGAAGATTTGGCGAAGCTCGAAGATTACATATTGGAAAATGCAAATAAGCTCGGGATCGGGACGATGGGCTTTGGCGGAGAAGTCACGCTGCTCGGCTGCAAAATCGGTGCGATGAACCGTCTGCCGGCAAGCTTTTTTGTATCGGTTGCTTATAACTGCTGGGCGTTCCGCCGTCAGGGCGTAATGGTTGAGCCGGAAACGGGAGACATCACGGAATGGCTGTATGAAGCAGGCAGTCAGGTGCAGATGAACGCCAATTCCGAAACGGCTGTTTCCCAAGCCGAAGACTCCGGTCCAAGTGATTCCAAGGGCCGCGAAGTGGTGCTGCAGACGCCAATCAGCGAGGAGCAAATTCGTTCCCTGCGCGTTGGGGATGTGGTGGTGATCCGAGGCGAGATGCATACCGGACGGGATGCGCTTCATAAATATCTGATGGATCACGATGCTCCTATCGACCTGAACGGGTCCGTCATTTACCACTGCGGTCCGGTTATGATGCAGGATGAAGAGGGATGGCATGTCAAGGCGGCAGGTCCGACAACGAGCATTCGAGAAGAACCTTACCAGGGCGATATTTTGAAAAAATTCGGCATTCGCGCGGTCATCGGAAAGGGCGGCATGGGTCCCAAGACGCTTCGAGCCCTGCAGGAGCATGGCGGCGTATATCTGAATGCGATTGGCGGGGCCGCCCAGTATTATGCGAGATGCATCAAAAAAGTAAACGGCGTGGATTTCATGGAGTTTGGCATTCCGGAAGCGATGTGGCATTTGGAGGTTGACGGCTTTGCCGCGATCGTCACGATGGATTCGCACGGAAACAGCCTGCATGCCGACGTGAGCAAGGATTCGGCAGAGAAGCTGGCCATGTTTAAAGAGCCGGTGTTCTCCTAATCCGGAGCATCTGAAGAAGCATCGATTGGCCACCATGTGCCGGTCGATGCTTTTTTGTTGAATACGGGAATGGAGCCCTTATTTCGAATTTTCGTTGCGGTTTTCGGACACTCCGGTTTATGATGAAAGTTAAATACGTCAATTCAGTCATAGGAGGAAACAGGTGAGAAGTTTTGGACTAGCCTTTGCATCTTGGTTTGAAAAGTACACCTTTCTCTTGATTCCAGGCTCGCTGGTGCTAGGCTGGCTGCTCTCGGATGTTTTGGTGGACTTTGTTCACTGGATTCCTTATCTATTCGGTTATATTACACTGGTGATGGCACTTGGCTGTGGGATCCGTCATCTGCAAGGGGTTCTGAAGCGCCCCTTTGCTGTTATATTAACGCTCTTTCTAGCCCATGCGGCCGCTCCGGTGCTTGCTTATGGACTGGGCTCGGCCGTGTTTGGTGCGCATTCGGATTATACGATTGGCTTGCTGCTGTTCGCGATCATTCCGCTGGGGATATCCTCGGTGATGTGGGTTGGAAGCTCCGGCGGCAGCGTTCCGTTCATCCTGGCGGTAGTTGTGCTGGATACTATACTCAGTCCCTTAGTCGTACCGGCTCTGATGGAGATGTTTATCGGGGATGCACTGGTTACATGGAATGCGTCTGAACTGATTCTCGATTTGCTGACCATGGTGGTATTACCCACTCTGATCGGGGTGATGCTGTATGAAGGTTCCAAAGGACGGGTCAAGGACTGGTCGGCTCCTGTAGCTCAGCCCATATCGAAGCTGTTTTTTATGCTCGTGGTGATGCTGAACGCGGCAGCCATCGCTCCCCATGCAGCAGGCATGAAGGAGGAGATGCTGGTAGTGATCCCGGTTGTCGTTACGCTGATTGTGATCTGCTATTTGCTTGGCTATTTTGGCTCCTATGCGATGCTCGGACCGACACAGGAAATGCAAATTACATTTACATACGCGTCCGGAATGCGTAATATATCACTCGGGATGGTGTTGGCTACAACGTATTTCTCACCCCAGGCTTCCATCCCGGTGGTGCTGGGCATTATGTTCCAGCAGCCGGCGGCAACCATCATTCATGCGTTATTCCACCGAAGACGCACACGGGCGGTAAGTTATCCAAAATGATCACGCGGCAGAAAGAGGAGAGACCATGAGGCAGTATCGCAATCGTTTGACTCTGATTATGCTTACTTTAATTGGGTTGTCTATGCTCGCGGCAGGTCTGGCTATGGTGACGGTATTCAAGCAGTCCCACATTCAGCTGCTGGAGGACAATATGGTCCGGGAGATTCGGCTTCTGCAGACCATGATGGAGTTTCCGGATACGGACAGCGCGGATGCTCTTTCGTATTATACCGAAAGATCCTTGCAGCTTGAAGAACTGTCTGATGCGAGAGTGACCTTTATATTGAAGGATGGTAAGGTTATCGGGGATTCGGAGAGTGATCCGTTAACCATGGATAACCACGCTTATCGTGAAGAGATGCTTCAAGCGGTAAAAGCGGGGCGCGGGAGTACCATTCGTCGGAGCGATACGCTTGAGCAGGACATGCTGTACGTCGCACTTCCGGTCAAGGCCGGAGAGAATTTCGACGGATTCGTCCGATTGTCCGTCAGTCTCAAGGAAGTGGACCAGGGAGTCAAGCAAGGCTGGACCGTGATGGGGATCGGCCTGCTGGTGCTATTCCTGATAGCTGCCTTGGTGAGTTATCGTGTCGCCAAGGGCTTGACCTCGCCGCTTGAGAAAATCACGCGCGTAGCCAGACGGATATCGCGTCTTGAATATGATGCGAGGGTAAAGATTCACCGTAAAGACGAGATCGGTCAATTGGCGCACGCCATTAACGGAATGGCCGACAGCCTGCAAACCCAGCTGCGGACGATACGGGACAATGAAGATTTGCTGCAAAGCGTTCTAAACAATATGACAGGCGGTATTGTCATGGTGAGCGGGGCAGGCCAGATCATTCTTGTGAACCGTGCTGCCGAGAGAATGCTCGGCATTAATGCCGAAGTGATAACAGGCAAATCGTACCGTGAGCTTAAGCAGCATTATGAATTGACCAAACTGATGGAGGAAGGCCTTGAGAGCAAGGAGGACTTCCATGAGGAGCGCAACATTTATTATCCGGTGGAATCGATCATCCGTCTGGATGGGGTTGCGATGTTGCAGGAGGAAGAGCAGGAGTCCTATCGCGGGATGCTGTTCCTGCTGCAGGATGTAAGTGATATCCGCAGACTTGAACGCATGCGGAGCGAATTCGTGGCCAACGTATCTCATGAGCTGAAGACTCCGCTCGCTGCGGTGAAAGGGTTTGCTGAAACGCTGCTTGGCGGCGGGGTGACCGATGAGAAGACATCGCGCTCCTTCCTCCAGATTATCTATGACGAATCCGAACGGCTAAACCGGCTGATCGGTGACATTCTGGAGCTGTCCAAGATCGAATCCAAGCGGATTCAGATGGATTACTCGCCGATTCATTTGTCGGCGTTCTTTGATACAATATCCGAAATGATGCGCACGGTGGCGGAGAAGAAGCGGATCAGCCTGGAGCTTGACATTCCGGAAGAGCTGTTTATGGAGGGGGACGAAGACAAGCTCCGCCAGATTTTTATGAATCTGCTCTCGAATGCGATCAATTACACGCAAGAAGGCGGACGAGTAAAATTAACCGCTCGTGAAAAGCATAGTAACAGGAACGCCGAGGATATTGTGGAGTTCGTTGTTAAGGATTCCGGGATTGGCATTCCGAAGAAAGATCTTCCCCGTATATTTGAACGTTTCTATCGGGTGGATAAAGCACGTTCACGCGGATCAGGCGGAACGGGGCTTGGACTGTCGATCGTGAAGCATCTGGTGGATCTTCATCACGGTACCATCAAGGTGGAGAGCGAGCTGGGAATCGGCAGCTCCTTCATCATTGAGCTTCCGATCCTGCAGGAAACGCACGATACAGGAAGTTAACACTCCGTTAACATTCTGTTGATATACTTGCATAAGCAGTCCAATTATCAAGATAAGGGCGGGGGTAACATTGACGCAACGCATGCTTGTTATTGAAGATGAGCCGACACTATCGCGGCTGTTGTCCTACAATCTGACGCAGGAAGGTTTTCAAGTCGAGGTAGAGGAACACGGTACCGCAGGTTACGAGAAAGCGTCGAATCATGAATATGATCTGATCCTGCTGGATGTCATGCTGCCTGGCATGAACGGCTTTCAGATTTTAGAGAAGCTCCGAAGTAACGGAATTACCACGCCGATCATTATTCTGACCGCGAAGAACGCCGAAGAGGAAGTTGTTCAAGGTTTGAAGATGGGGGCGGATGACTATATTACCAAGCCATTTGGCGTATCTGAGCTGCTGGCCCGTGTATCAGCCGTCATGCGCCGGGTTTCCGGTCATGCCGATGAAGCAAAGACGACAGACCACCAGGGAAACGTCATTTCGCTTGGAGAATTGGAAATCTATCCTGAGAAATACGAGGTCCGGCTTGGCGGTCAGAGCATTAATCTCCGGCCGAAAGAATTTGAGGTGCTGCTCTACCTGGCCAAAAAACCGGGCGTTGTGTTAACGAGGGATGATCTGATGAACGTGGTCTGGGGCTTCGATTATATCGGCGGTCAGCGAACCGTGGACGTTCATGTGAGTTCCCTGCGCAAGAAGCTTGAGCTCGATCCTGAATCTGTACACATTGACTCCATTCGCGGGGTTGGTTATAAACTTGTAGTGAATCCGAAAAAAGGCTCCCATCATTCCGTTTGAAATGATGAGGAGTCTTTTTTTTGGGTCTTTGGTCAGATCCTGACATGTCTAATGTCTCATTTCTGCGTAATAATCCTTCCGCAGTTTACACTCCCTTAATCATTCGAGTATATTCCCATAATACTTGTCCGGTAAGATGCGTCTAAAGGACCAGATGAAGAAGGGGTGAAGGCGCATGACACTGCTTCAAACCAAACCAAATCAGACAGAGAGAATGAAGATGGAGGTAGAGCCGGTACTTGATGGACAAGCAGCAAGCGAGCCTGAAGCAGGCGCATTATATCGGCAATACATAAGAAGGGTCCCTGTTATAACAAAATCTGAATCCTGCCTCGATGTGCTGAATGTGTTTGCGAAGGATCAGCGTATCCCGTGTGTTATTTATTGCGATGAGGCAGATACACCAGCAGGACTGATTATGCGGGATGTGTTTTATCAGCGAATGATGGGCAGGTTTGCCGTGGATCTGTATTATTCCAAGCCCGCCTACCAGTTTGCGGACCATCAACCGACGCGTGTCGATATATTCGAGAAGGTCGGAACGCTGCTGGAATTGTCCCTGCAGCGCCCGGATTCCAAATTTTACGATTGTGTCCTGATCACGGATGAAGGACGACTGCTAGGCGTGCTCACCGTCCGGGATCTGATGAGTCTGTCCAGTATGCTCCAAGCGGAAGCGGAAGAGAAGCGTGAACTGATCCTGCAGGAAAGCTACCGGCATACCCGGAACATTCAATCTTCTTTAACCGAGGTCCGAACGGCAGCAGCGAGAACAAACTCGGAATGTATACGGATGAGGGAGTGGTCACAAACGGGGAAGGAGAAACTGGATCTTGTCCGAACCTCGTACCTTGGTCTTGTAGAGGATATGACGAAGCGTGAAGGCCAGGCCTCCGAACTCGCAGCCGATGCCGGCCGCATATTTTCCATCACCGGCATGATTACCGAGCTTGCGAACCAAAGCAGTCTGCTGGCCATGAATGCCTCAATTGAAGCAGCACATGCCGGAGAGCATGGGCGTGGATTTCAAGTGGTTGCGGCAGAGGTACAATCGCTAGCAAAACAAACGCGCAAGCTGTCAGGGGATATATCGCAGCTGCTCGAGCAAATCCAGCGGCTGGCAGCAGATACAGCCAAGGGGGCTGTATCGTCGCTGAAGGAAATCCAATCCTGCGAGGGGTATGTAACGGAAGGTGCCCAAATGTTTAATGAAATGGACAACGCCGTTCAAGAGGTTCAGAAGTCCGGTAATCAGGTTTATCAACTGGCCGAGGAAACCGTGAAGCGAGTGGAGCAGGTCAAGGATGAGCTTGCGGGAATGAACACCGGTGAAGCTTCGATCGTGGAAGAAAGGTCGAATCTATAACTCTACTATGATTAAAATATTTTACACTGCGTTTACATTTCTCAGAAACTGCTATTACATTCCGGGATTATTATCAATATTGTAAGTAGGAAGTAGAGACAACAACCATTTTGAAGGAGTGGATTCGTTTGTTTAAAAGAAGGGGTCGTAAACCAGCAGGTATTCTCGTACTGGTATTGATGCTGAGCACGCTTTTGGCGGCATGCGGCGGAGGAACAACTTCCGGCGGTGCTTCAGGAGAAAATACAGACAACGGTTCAGCACAGCAAAATGAAGGAAGCACCACAACAGCTTTGTCAGGAACGATTGAAATTGACGGTTCCAGTACATTGCATCCGTTAACTGAAGCCATTGCTGAAGAGTTCGGCGCAGCAAACCCGGATGTCCGCATTCCGATTGGAACAGGCGGAACAGGTGGCGGTTTCAAACGCTTCAATAATGGAGAGATTCCAATTTCCAATGCATCCCGTCCAATTAAAGACAGTGAAGCTGAAGAAGCAAAATCCAAGGGTATTACCTATCATGAGGTTCTGGTAGCTTATGACGGACTATCCGTTGTTGTTAACCCGAGCAATGAATTCGTAGATAAATTAACGGTAGATGAGCTGAAGAAAATTTACGAGCCGAACAGCACTGTAAAAACATGGGCTGACGTTCGCGAAGGATGGCCGGCAGAGGAAATCAAAATTTACTCTCCTGGTACAGACCACGGAACATTCGACTACTTCACAGAAGCGATTAACGGTGAAGCGCAAGCAAGCAGAAACGATAGCCAAATCACGTTCAGTGCCGATACAAACGCAGTCGTACAAGGGGTTGCTGGCGACAAGAACTCCATCGGATACTTCGGATTCTCCTTCTATGAAGAGAACCAAGACAAATTGAAGCTGGTTCCGATCGATAACGGCACGGCTACAGTAGCTCCAAGCATGGAAACGATCAAGGATAACAGTTATGCTCCATTGTCCCGTCCGCTGCTGCTCTATGTAAACGATAAGGAGCTTGAGCGCCCGGAAGTGAATGCGTTCATGAACTTCTACCTTGATAATGCCGCTAGTCTTGCTGGCGAAGTTGGTTTCGTACCGCTTCAAGATGAACAGTATCAAGAAGAAAAAGACAAGTTGGCAAAATAATTAAAGACTTCATGCCCGAAGGGAATCCTTCGGGCAACCCATAGAAAGGGAAGAGGAGAATGAACAAAACTTCACCCGTGGCGGCAAACACTAAAAGCATGACATTCCGTCGAAGCAAAACACGCCTCTCAGACAAAATTGTTCCAATCCTGCTCGGCTTGTGTGCCATGCTTTCGGTGTTTACCACCATCGGTATTGTATATACGCTTCTACAGGAATCCGTGATCTTCTTCAAAGAAGTGCCGGTATGGTCCTTCTTGACTGGAACGACATGGAGTCCAATTCTCCCTCCAAAAGAATTCGGCGTGCTGCCCTTGCTGGGCGGCACATTGCTGATTACAGGCATTGCGATCATTTTCGCAGTGCCTATCGGCTTGGCATGCGCTATTTATCTCAATGAATACGCTCCTGCCCGGGTTCGGGGGGTTGTAAAGCCAGTGCTTGAAGTGTTGGCTGGTGTACCAACGATTGTTTACGGATATTTTGCGCTTGAAACGGTAACACCATTCCTTCAAAAGATTTTTCCCGACATGGGGATATTCAATGCGCTTAGTGCGGGTCTCGTGGTCGGCATCATGGTCCTGCCGATGATTTCGTCTTTAAGTGAAGACGCGATGCGTGCGGTGCCTAAGAGCCTTCGTCACGGGGCATACGCGCTGGGTGCTACCCGATTTGAGGTTGCACTGAAAATTGTACTGCCTGCCGCTTTATCGGGGGTTGTATCGTCCTTCGTATTGGCATTCTCTCGCGCGATTGGCGAGACGATGATCGTTACGGTGGCTGCAGGTGCTACGCCGCAGCTGACACTGAATCCGCTGGAAAGCATTCAGACGATGACTTCTTATATTGTTCAGGTAAGCATGGGAGACGTTCCGCGAGGAACGATTGAATACGGCACGATTTTTGCGGTAGGTCTGACCTTGTTTGTCATCACCTTCTTGCTTAATATATTGGCGCAGTGGGTCGCTCGCCGCTTCAGGGAGGAATACTAGATGAAACAATTGAATCTGGGGGATAGCAAAGGAATCAACCGGAGACGTCTGGGTGACCAAACGCTGCATATGATATTCCTGGCTTGTACCAGTATCGGTATTCTAGCCTTGATGGCTTTGATTGTTACGATCGTGATGGATGGCGTTCACAGACTTTCACCCGATCTGTTCACGAACTTTCCGTCACGTATCGCGGATAAAGCAGGCCTGAAATCGCCGATTGTCGGCACGATTTATTTGCTCCTGCTCATGGCCCCGCTGTCTTTTGTATTAGGCGTGGGCGCGGCAATCTTTCTTGAAGAGTATGCGGGCCGCAGCCGCTGGGTTCGGCTGATCCAGCTGAATATCAGTACGCTTGCAGGGGTTCCTTCTATTATATATGGTATCCTGGGACTGGCGATTTTCGTGCGCGGCATGAATCTTGGCCGCAGCCTGTTGTCCGGGGTATTAACGATGACGCTGCTGGTGCTGCCAATTATTATCGTTGCCGCTCAGGAGGCGCTTCGCGCCGTGCCTAAGAACCGGCGCGATGCTTCTTATGCGCTGGGCGCAACGAAATGGCAAACGGTATCCAGCGCCGTGCTGCCATCAGCGATTCCTGGAATTATGACCGGGGTTATCCTGGCCTTGTCTCGTGCGATCGGCGAAACCGCACCGCTGATCATGATTGGTGCTTTAACGTACGTGGCCTTCTTGCCGGAAAATCTGCTCGATTCGTTTACTGTCATGCCGATCCAGATCTTTAACTGGGTATCAAGACCAAGTGAGGCTTTCCATGAGCTGGCGGCTTCGGGTATTATTCTGTTGCTCATCATGCTGTTCATCATGAACATTGCAGCCGTGTGGATCCGGAACAAGTATTCGAAGAACATCTAAGAGACGCATAAAGCAGATCTAATCGTGAAAAAGGAGACATGAATAAGATATGGAATCCATCATACAGATTAAGAAATTAAACCTTTACTACGACACGTACCATGCGCTTAAAAACGTGGATCTGGATATTCCGGAGAAAACGGTGACGGCGTTCATCGGACCGTCGGGCTGCGGTAAGTCTACGCTGTTGCGCACGCTGAATCGCATGAATGACATGATTCCTTCCACTCGGATTGAAGGCAGCGTGCAAATCGGAGGAACCGAAATCTACAGCGAGGAAGTCCACGTTGAAGCCTTGCGCAAGCAGGTAGGGATGGTATTCCAGCAGCCGAATCCGTTTCCTAAATCCATTTATGACAACATCGCCTACGGGCCGCGACTCCACGGTATCCGCAATAAAGCGGAGCTGGACCAAATCGTGGAACAGAGCTTGAAACAAGCCGTGCTGTGGGATGAAGTCAAGGATTATCTCAAGCGGTCCGCGCTGAGCTTGTCCGGCGGCCAACAGCAGCGTCTATGCATTGCCCGGGCACTTGCCGTACAACCGGATATCCTGCTGATGGACGAAGCAACTTCCGCGCTGGATCCGATCTCGACCCTGAAAATCGAAGAGCTGGTGCAGGAGCTGAAGAGCAAATACACCATCGTCATGGTTACGCACAACATGCATCAGGCAGCACGCGTATCCGGGCAGACGGTATTTTTCCTGAATGGCGAAGTGGTTGAATCCGCAAACACCGATACGCTGTTCTCGACGCCGTCGGACGCACGTACCGAGGATTATATCTCGGGCCGTTTCGGTTAAGCCATTATCACGACAATGATCTTTCTTAAAAGTAGATAGGAGGAGCATCACACATGATCCGGAGAATTGAGTTTGATCAGCAGCTTGATGAGCTGAGAAGTTTGCTGCAGGATATGGGCAAGCATATGGAGGAGGCACTGGCAAACAGCGTGGAGTCCCTGCAGACCTTGGATGCGGATAAAGCGCAGGCGGTTATCAAGAACGATGTGCAGTTAAACAACATGGAAGAGCAAATCATGGACATCGGTTCCCGCCTAATCGTGACCCAGCAGCCTGTGGCAAAAGATTTGCGCCGGATTTTAGTTGCTTTCCGGATTGCAAGCGATTTGGAGCGTATGGGTGACTTGGCGCGGGATGTCGCTAAAGTGACGATCCGTCTGCAAGGCCAGAAGCTGATCAAGCCACTGGTGGATCTTCCGCGGATGTCGGATTTGGTGCGCGCGATGGTTTCGGAATCCATCGAATCCTATCTGACGGAAAATACGGATCTGGCTTATAAAATGGCCCAGGACGATGATCAGGTCGATCATTTGTACAGCGTGATTTTGCAGGACCTGTATGCGCATCTGACCTCCGATCCGGATTCGGCCAATCAGGCGATGCTGCTGATCATGGTGGGACGTTACATCGAACGGATCGCCGACCATGCAACCAACATTGGCGAGAGCACGGTGTACCTCGTAACGGGTCATCGTCCCGACCTCAATCAATAGCATAATGATAAGTCAAACGCTGGCGAAAGCTGGCGTTTTTTTTGCGAGCATTTAGAAAACTCCAGCGAAGCGAGACTATTCTTTAATCGCATTTATATGTTTTGGGGCCCCCGCAAAGTATTTGGAATAAGCATCTAAGCACAGGCTCCACTTTGTGGGGTTATTTTGCGTAAATCACGAATTCACCGTTAATCGAACGGATTGTTCGGAATTGGCGGTAACCTATGTTATCATGTGGAAAGGAAGTAATATTGGTGCGAGGTGTTCTATGGACAAGCTGATTTTAATTGATGGAAATAATATCATTTACCGGGCATTCTTCGCGATGCCGCCGCTGACCAATGCCAGCGGACAGCAGACGAATGCGGTTTACGGCTTTACGACGATGCTGCTTCGCTTGATTGAGGAACACAAACCGACCCATATGATGGTCGCATTCGATGCAGGCAAGGAAACGTTCCGGCATGCGGATTTTCAGGATTACAAGGGTGGCCGCCAGAAAACGCCTCCCGAGCTCTCCGGACAATTCCCGCTGCTGAAAGAGCTGTTGAAAGGCCTTGGCGTCTCCCAATTTGAAATCGGCGGTTATGAGGCCGATGACATTATCGGGACCATTACCCGTCAGGCTGACGAAGCTGGTCGGAAGGTGATGGTTGTATCCGGGGATAAGGATATGCTGCAGCTGGCTTCGGAGCATACCACGATCGCCATGGTCCGCAAGGGCGTTACCGACATCGAGTATTACGGACCGGAACAGATTAAGGAGCGATATGACCTGACGCCTGATCAGATTATCGACCTCAAGGGACTGATGGGCGATGCTTCCGATAACATCCCCGGCGTTCCAGGAGTGGGTGAGAAGACGGCTCTGAAGCTGCTTCATGAATTTGGATCCGTTGAAGCCGTGGTGTCACGAACCGACGAGCTGAAAGGCAAGATGAAAGAGAAAATCGAAGAGCATGCAGATTCCGCCATACTCAGCAAGAAGCTGGCTACGATCTTCCGCGAAGTTCCGCTGGAGCAGTCGCTGGATGACATGGCGTTTACAGGCTTGAATGAAGAGACGGCAGGACCCGCACTGGCGAAGCTGGAGTTTAAATCGCTCATTGAACGGTTAAACCTGAGCACAAGCGGAGTGGGCGGGGATGCGGCTGAGTCGAAGCCCGAAGCGAAGATTGAAGTGACCCTTGTAGACACGAAGGGGCTTAAGGAGGTTGCGGATAACCTGGCCCAGGTCACCCTACTCCACGTAGAGACGCATGGGGACAATCCCCATCATGCCGAGGTGATCGGGCTCGCACTCGCTACGGAGGAACGGCAGTACTTCATTCCGTTTGAGGTTCTGAAGTCGGAAGAGGCCGGGCCTGTTCGTGCTTGGCTTGCCGATAGCGGGATCCCTAAACGCGGATATGATCTGCACCGCATTGATCTGGCCCTCCACTGGCAGGGCATCGCTTTTGCCGGTGCGGCATTTGACGTTCATCTGGCTGCCTACCTGCTGGACCCAACCGAATCGAATCAAAGTCTTAGCGGTCTGGCCTCCAAATACGGGCTTGCGTATCTTCAAGCCGATGAGGATGTGTTCGGTAAAGGGGCAAAGTACAAGGTTCCCGATATGGAGAAGCTCAGCGAGCACATGGCCAGAAAATGCCTGGCTGTATCCGAACTGGTTCCCGTTCAGGAGAAGGAGCTGGCTGCCAATGAAATGCTGCCGCTGTTCCACGAGCTGGAGATGCCGCTGTCCCGCATTCTGGCCGATATGGAGAAGCAGGGAATTGCTGTGAATGCGGAGGATTTGAAGGAGCTGGGTCGCGAGTTTGAAGGACAGATCGAGAAGCTGGTTCATGAGATATATGAGATCGCCGGAACGGAATTCAATCTTAATTCGCCTAAACAGCTGGGCGAGATTCTGTTTGTGAAGCTGGAGCTTCCGGTCATCAAGAAGACCAAAACCGGTTATTCCACCGATGCCGAGGTGCTCGAGAAGCTGGCGCCTTATCACGATATTGTCCGCTTGATTCTGAAGTATCGTACCTTGGCCAAGCTGCAATCCACTTATGTGGAAGGTCTGCTGAAGGAGATTTCGTCACAAACTGGCAAAGTGCACACGTACTATCGTCAGACGATTGCCGCGACGGGTCGTCTGAGCAGCCAATATCCGAATTTGCAGAACATTCCGATCCGTCTGGAGGAGGGCCGCAAGCTGCGCAAGGTCTTCGTTCCGTCCGAGCCGGGCTGGAGCATTTTGGCGGCGGACTACTCCCAGATCGAGCTGCGCGTGCTTGCGCATATCTCAGATGATGAACGTCTGAAGGAAGCCTTCGTCCACGATATGGATATCCACACGAAGACCGCGATGGACGTGTTCGGAGTCGGCGTGGATGAGGTGGACTCCAATATGCGCCGATCCGCCAAGGCGGTTAACTTCGGCATTGTGTATGGAATCAGCGACTATGGCTTGTCCCAGAACCTGAATATTACCCGGAAGGAAGCCGCTGCCTTCATTGACCAGTATTTCGAGGTGTTCCAGGGCGTCCGGCGTTATATGGACGTGATCGTCAAGCAGGCGAAGCAAGACGGCTATGTGAAGACATTGCTTGAACGCAGACGCTACCTGCCGGAGATTAACGCTAGCAACTTCAACCTGCGGTCTTTTGCCGAGCGGACAGCAATGAATACGCCGATTCAGGGAACCGCGGCGGACATTATCAAGCTGGCCATGGTCCATATGGACAAGGCGCTGCATGATCGTCAATTGAAGAGCCGCATGCTGCTTCAGGTGCACGATGAATTGGTGTTCGAGGTACCGGAGGATGAGCTGGAGATCATGAAGGAATTGGTACCGGAAGTGATGAGTCAGGCACTGAAGCTGTCGGTACCGCTGAAATCGGAAGTCAGCTATGGCGAGAACTGGTACGAAGCGAAGTAAAGTTATACAATATGTTAGCCGATAGAGAATCGTTTATAGGGATCATGGCGTGAAGAGGGGCGCATTATGCACCATACCTTTCCACAAAACCATGGTCCCGCTCTGTCCTAACTTCCGGTATAATGGGAGATGAGGTGAAGACATTATGCCGGAATTGCCGGAAGTAGAAACGGTGAAACGAACACTTAACCAATTGATTAAAGGTAAGCATATAGATCATGTATCCGTACATCTGCCGCGGATTATTCAGCGTCCCGATGATATTGAGGCATTTGCGTTTATGTTGAAGGATCATACCGTGGAAGGTGTAGAGCGCCGCGGGAAATTTTTAAGGATATTGCTGGACGGACTGGTGCTCGTCTCGCATCTTCGAATGGAAGGGCGTTACGGGCTGTACTCTGCCGAGGAGCCGGTGGAGAAGCACACCCATGTTATATTCCATTTCTCGGACGGGACGGAGCTGCGTTATAAGGACGTACGCCAATTCGGAACGATGCATCTCTTTGCAACGGGCGAAGAGTTTCAGCATGCTCCTCTTGCCAAGCTGGGGTATGAGCCGCTGGATGACACGTTTACGTTCGGAACCTTCAAGGAAGTCATCGGCAGCAAAAAAACGAAGATTAAAGCGGTGCTGCTGAATCAGGCATATGTGGTCGGCATCGGCAATATATATGTCGATGAGGCATTGTTTCGAGCCAAGATTCATCCGGAGCGTAACGCCAACAGCCTGAAGGATGCCGAGCTCAAGCGATTGTATCATGCCATTGTGGATACACTGTCCGAAGCCGTAGAAGCGGGTGGTTCCTCCATTAAATCCTATGTCAATGGACAGGGTGAAATGGGGATGTTCCAGCATAGTCATCAGATTTACGGACGGAAGGACAAGCCGTGTCATACATGCGGTGGACCGATTCATAAGATCGTGGTTGGCGGACGGGGGACCCACTTCTGCCCGAAGTGTCAGCCGGTTAAGAAGTAATCCAATAGGCGTGCACCCATTCCTATCCCTACACATATAATGTGGAACATATGTGGAGCGCATGGAGCTGCTCTTCTTCATGAATGAGCCGCTTGATGTGGAGCTTACGAGGAGGGAAAAGGGTGCTCAGTCATATTTTCTCGTCTGCGCTGCTGGCCATGGCATTAAGCCTGGACGGATTCGGTGCGGGGGTTACATACGGTCTGCGCAAAACAAGGATACCGCTGCTGTCTGTATTAATCATCTCGCTATGTTCCGGCTTGGTGCTTGGCGCCTCCATGCAGGCGGGCGCGCTGTTACAGCGGTTCTTATCCCCATCCTTTGCGTCCGTGATCGGAGCCGCCATTTTGATTCTGCTGGGCTTATGGTCTCTATATCAGCAAGTTCGCAGCAAAAACGAGTCAGATGTGCAGCCGGTTTCCAGTAAGGATGTTTCGAAGTCTCTTATGGAAACGAAGACATCTGACCATCAAGTGAAATCAAGACGTGAGGTTAACACGGCAGGTCAAGTGCATCTTCAGCGGGCGGTATTCTCTCTTGAGATTCCGAAGGCCGGGGTTGTCATTCAAATTCTCCGCAGTCCCTCGAAGGCGGATCTGGACGACTCCGGTAGCATCTCCCCGTGGGAGGCGATGTGGCTCGGGATCGCGTTATCGCTCGATGCGTTCGGCGCAGGGCTTGGCGCTGCCATGCTGGGCTTCTCACCGTTAGGTACCGCGGCTGTTGTTTCTTTGTTTAGCGGGATATTTCTGGTGCTGGGCATGAGGGTTGGATTACGCTTTGCATCCAAGGGCGGGATGCGTTTTATCTCTTATTTGCCTGCTTTTTTGTTAATCGTCATGGGTATAATGAAGCTGTTATGAGGTGAAGTCATGAATATCGGTTTAACCGGAGGAATTGCAACTGGCAAGAGCACCGTGTCCTCCATGTTGACCATGAAGGGAGCACTTCTCGTCGATGCGGATCTCATCGCCCGGGAAGTCATGCTCCCGGGTCATCCGGTGCTGGGTAAAGTGACCGAACATTTTGGACAAGAGATCCTGTTTGAGGACGGTACGTTGAATCGAAAAAAACTCGGGGAAGTGATTTTCCATCATCCCGAGCAGAGAACGGTATTGAATGAGATCACGCATCCGGCGATACGGCAGGAAATCCGGGAACGGACGGAAGCGTATGAGCGGCAGTATCCCGACCGGCTGGTCGTAGCGGATATTCCGCTGCTGCTTGAGGCCAAGGAGCATTATTCTTATCTTGACCAGATCGCTGTTGTTTATGTACCGCGAGAGCTGCAGCTTGAGCGTCTGATGGTACGCGATGATCTTAACAGGGAAGCGGCAGAAGCGCGTTTAAACAGTCAGATGGATATCGAGGAGAAGAAGCGTCTGGCGGATATCCTCATCGATAACAGCGGAACATTGGCCGAAACACAGCAGCAGGTGGACAACCTGTGGGGCAGGTTGGTTAGTCTATGAAGTGGCTCCGTAAAAAAAGAGTGCTGCTTCTGCTGTTTGTCTCTTTTGTAGCGCTTCTGTATCTGAGCTCGAACTGGATGACCTTGCTGTATCCGATTCATTATAAGGATGAAATTCGGAAGCATGCCGCTTACTATGAGGTCGATCCGTTCCTGGTGGCATCCATCATTCGTGTCGAGACGAACTTCAAGCCGGGTAAGGAGTCCAAGAAAGGCGCCCTGGGCATTATGCAGCTGATGCCGGATACGGCGAATTGGGCGATGGAAATGGCCAAGCTGCCATCGGTAAACCTGCTGAATGTAAAGAATGAAGTGGATGCGAATATCCAGCTGGGCACCTGGTATATTCAGAACCTGCACAAGGAAATGGACGGCAACCCGATTGCCGCCATCGCCGCCTATAATGCAGGCCCCGGGAACGTCAAGAATTGGATCAACAAGGGCATGTGGGATGGAACCTATGAGAATGTGAAGAGTATTCCCATCGGGGAAACCCGCCACTATGTACAGCGCGTGATTTATTATTATAATCAATATACGGATGTGTATAAGGACGGCTTTTAACGAAAAAAGAGCGCTGGACAGGCTCTTACATCGAGCCGTCCAACACTCCTTTTTTAAGGAAGAATCAATTATTGACCGGAGAATTGACCAGCCAATTGTTGCTCGGCCAGGGTTACAAGACGCTTTGTGATGTATCCCCCGATCGAACCGTTCTCGTAGGAAGTCATGTTACCTTGGTATCCGTCTTGTGGAATGGAGATACCAAGTTCTTGAGCTACCTCGTACTTCAATTGCTCAAGAGCAGCGTTTGCGCGAGGAACAACCAGGTTGTTGGAGTTGTTGTTGCTTTGTGCCATGTTAAGTTCACCTCCTTGGGTTGGTAAAAGTATTATGTCTCGGGTTTCGCATTTTCATAACATAAAAGAAAAAAGTTTTGCTGGTAAATTTTTCATTAGGGCCATTAAGGCTAAATTACGCTGAAAACAAAGGAAGTGAAGATGACTTTATGAAGTGTCCATATTGCAGTTATGCCGGAACGAAAGTGCTGGATTCCAGGCCTGCCAACGAGAATAAATCCATCCGCCGACGCAGGGAATGCGAGCAGTGCAGCAAGAGATTCACAACCTTTGAGATGGTGGAGGAAACGCCGCTGATTGTTGTGAAGAAGGATGGAAGCCGAGAAGAATTCAGCCGGGAGAAGGTACTCCGCGGTTTGATCCGGGCATGCGAGAAGCGTCCGGTATCCGTGGATCAGCTGGATATGATCGTATCAGATGTCGAGAAGGCACTGCGCAATACTGCAGCAGCAGAGGTAGAGAGCCGCCAGATCGGGGAGCTTCTGATGGAACGGCTGTATCCGGTCGATGAGGTAGCGTACGTCCGGTTTGCGTCCGTGTATCGGCAGTTCAAGGATATCAATATGTTTATGAAGGAACTGAAAAGCCTGCTGTCCAAGGATACGGACGGTCAGGAGCTGTAAGAGCGCCAGGGTTCTGCGTGATCCAGGTGCTCTTCCGGTGCTCTCAAGGAGCCCATCCTCATCATCGATAAGTGACATTATATAGAGAAGTAAAAGGGATACAGCACGTCATCAAAAAATGTGAAAAACCTGTTGACATGCCTGCTGATTTTTTATATGATATAGAAGTCGCTTACGGGGCCTTAGCTCAGCTGGGAGAGCGCATCGCTGGCAGCGATGAGGTCAGGGGTTCGATCCCCCTAGGCTCCATAACTTAAGAAACCGCCAAACACAAGGATTTCCGAGTGTTTGGCGGTTTTTTGCTATGCATTGATGTTGAAGATTATGGTGCGTGGTCACACGTTTGGTCACACTGAGGATTTATTTTAGTGATTTTGAGCAAGATTAAGATAAAAATGCAGAGTTCAACTGTACGTTTTGATGCGTTCTCTTTATTCGGCATCTTAAGGAAAGAGGACTTTTTTAAATATTAGCCGAACAGCATCTCACCGTATTGCGTAGCGGTCTCTTTATGAACAGAGGGTAAAACGTGGGAATAGGTATCAAGGGTTACTCTAATGTCAGAGTGCCCGAGAATTTCCTTTACTACTTTAGGGTTCACATTTTTTGACAACATCAAACTCGCTACTGTATGTCTGAGATCGTGGAAACGTATGCGAGGAACTTCCGCGGCAAAGAAAAATGGGAAAAAGTGATGATCGGTAAGAACAGGAAGACACTCATTGTTTGTCAGGAATGTCACAACAAAATCCATCATGGTGAATAGGTATCTTAGTCAAAATGACAAGTGGAGAGCCGTATACTTGGAGACAAGTACGTACGGTTCGGGGGGGAGTTCTCCGAAACCAGTCACAGGAATGTGATAAGGCGCGGGGTCCTTACCCCACTATCGATTCCGTCTTGCTGAACCAGGACTATTTTTAGAAAAATTCAACAGGTTTCGGAAGGATGGGGGTAGTGATGGTCTAAGGATAGACCTTGCTCAAAACTTTAGAAGCCGTAGAGATGTTATCGATGCTGCCAATTACATTTTTCGGCAGATTAAGAGTGAACAAGTTGGTGAGATTTCTTATGATAAAGATGCAGAGCTTGTTTATGGTGCAAATTATCCTGGGGTAACGTTGGACACGGACTACGACTACAAGGCGGAGCTCTTGCTCATTGATCGAGATAAAGGAGCGTCAGGTAGTGACATTTCTATCTATGATCAAATCGAAGATCTTGATACCAATGAATTCCTGAAGGATGGAGTTGAGGATCTTGAACCAGCCCGAATGGAAGCTAAAGTGGTGGCACAAGAAATCAAAAAACTAATAGGACTTACAGGTGGGGAACAATTCCGAGTATTCGATAAGAAACTTGGATCCCTTCGACCAGTGACTTATCGTGATTACGTGGTTTTGATGAGATCGCCCCAAGCATCTGCTCCTTTATTTATTGAGGAATTAAAACTTCAAGGCATTCCAGCATACGCAGAGCTGAACACAGGTTATTTTACAGCTACAGAGATTGAGACGATGCTCTGCCTCCTTAAGGTTGTCGACAATCCACGGCTGATGATTTGGCTAAGGTTCGCACTGTCTACCGCAGTGGGGAATTTTTCGAGGCTGTAGTTAAGTATGTTGGTGAAGAGTTACCTTCCGATCGGGTGCCAGAAGATTTACAATTGTCTATTTTGGAAGTTGCTGCAGCAGATGTAGATCCTTCTAAGACGGCTATCACGGTTGACGGAGATGAACTTGCATTGAAGTTATCTTCCTTTCTGGAACAGCTGGAAAGGTGGAGAACGGATGCAAGGGAGGGCTCATTATCTGATCTCATTTGGCGGATTTACCGAGAAACGAATTACTATGATTTCGTTGGTGGGCTTCCTGGTGGTGTTCAGCGTCAAGCGAATCTAAAAGCACTGTATGATCGTGCTCGGCAGTATGAAGCAACTTCTTTCCGGGGACTCTTTAGGTTCTTACGCTTTATTGAACGTTGAAAGAAGCGGGTAACGATCTTGGGACTGCAACCTCCATAGGTGAGCAGGAAGATGTAGTTCGAATCATGTCGATCCACAAGAGTAAAGGTTTGGAGTTTCCGATTGTATTTGTAGCTGGTATGGGGGGAAGAGCTGGGAAATGTCTCAAAAACCAACAACGCCCTTCCGGCTTTTTTTCTCATTGTTTTGAACTTCGGTAACATTTGGTACCCCCGTGTGCGGCCTCCATGTATGGTGGTGTGACAAGACAAAAGCTAGGAGTTTCCTCCTTATTCGAGATGTTGGGGATTTGTTGTGTGAGCTTACATTCATTTTGGCAAGGTAAAATTTTTACAGAGTAGGGATAAAATATTATTATATACAAAATAGTTAATTTTACGTTAAACTAGGATCTAGTTCCAAGGTATTATATTGTATAAATGGTAATTATATGGATTAAATTTTCTTATCTTGGAACTATTAAATGTTGTATTCATAATGAAGGCATGAAATTCTAACTCCTATTGAATTCCAAGAGAGAAAGGGGATGTTTATTTATAAAATAAGATATAAATAAATGCATTTTCATTTTTATTAGCTTAACTTACATCAAAGCGGAAAATTCCCTCCCAAGGTTCAGGATTGCCCCTGATATGAAGCACATGCAATAAACAACAACTGGAACCTATTCTTGTTTGGAATAAAGTTACTGCATGCTCTTTCCTACATATGCATGTCCACACCAAGCCCAAGATATGAAGTCAACCCAATATAAACATACATACATTAGTGAGCACCACCAGAGCACTAAACTGGAATGATAGCGCATTCATTTCGTGATATTTCATGTAAAAATTAAATGATAAAAAGGCTTGTTTAACCGGTCCATATTTACTAGATAATAGAGGCCTTTTATAAGGATGTAGGAAAATGTTCCATTGGGAACAGAATTGTCGTATTTTTGCTTAACAAATAGATCAAATTGAAGGTAAGGATAATCCCAAGTGAATATATCATATGATGAAACGGTCCGGATCATAATGGACAAGGTTAAGCGGGAAATTAGGGCAGAGCATGACATTGAAGCCTCGGCCTCGTTGGCTGATCTCGGTTTAGGCTCATTGGCAATGGTGTCATTAATCATCGAGTTTGAAGAACATTTTGATATTTCATATGAAGATAATGAAATGTTATTTGAGCATTTTTCTACTATTCAAAAAATCACAGAACGCATTATGGGAAAACTGTCCTCTCAGATAAATCAGAATTGACTGGATAATATAAAAAAAGGGGTTTTGAATATGTTGGTATCAAGCAAACTGTATGATAATTACGTTCAAGTGCTTCAAAAGTTAGTCGATATAGCCGCAGAGGAACATTATAATCCTTACAAAGAGTTCGAGTGGACAGAAATGTTGGATACTAATCAAATGTGGATGAGCGAAAAGCTGTTGTCCATTTATAACACGCCTTATATGGAAAGACTGTCAAAAGAACAGATTATGGTGCTCAGCAAATGGGAGAGTATTAACTTCTACAGCTTAAACGTTCACGGTATTCGAGAGTTATTAATAGAGGTTATTAAACGGATTCATACCGAGGGCTTTGAGCTTCCGTCAGAATTTTTCCACCATTTTGTCGGTGAGGAAAACGAACATATGTGGTTTTTTTCGAAATTCTGTCTGAAATACGGCGGGAAAATCTATATTGATAAGAAAGTTAAAATCGAAAATAGTGGACATTCCGATTTTGAGGATTTTCTTGTATTTGCCCGGATCCTTATTTTTGAGGAAATCGTTGACTATTTTAATATTTGCATGGGCAACGATCGTACACTGGATCCTATTATTCAAAAGATTAATAAGGTTCATCATATGGATGAATCACGGCATATTTCATTCGGCAGAGAAATTGTCAAGGTGCTTCATGAGAATTTGAGGGAGAAATACGATGGGGACAAGTTGAAAGAACTGGAGGATTACATCAAACGTTATATGAAGGCGAGTATTCATTCCTTATATAATCCTATTGTTTATAAGGATGCAGGCATTGACGATCCATACGCTTTCCGTAACCGTTTGCTTGAAATGCCTGAACGGGCGATAGAGAACGAGAAAATATTGAAGCGTACGTCATCCTTCTTTTTGAGAAACGGGATTTTTACAGAAGGAGTTGTAATATAAAGTTGGGAGCTCAAGCGAAAATCGAACAGGTTAAAACATGGATCTGGGATAAATATAACGGAAGCGATATAGATGCACTTGAAATTGGTTGGCATACCGATTTGATTGACAATAGAATTATAGACTCATTGCAGTTTGTCGAGTTTTTGCTCTTTTTGGAGCAACTGACTGGAACCGAAATCTATACATCTGACTTTACTCTCGATAGAGTGAGGACCTTGGCGAAGATAGAAGAAACCTATTTTCATGCAAATGTAGAAAGCGCGTCACTATAGTTTTCTTGAAGTTGCAGGAAGATGTTGATATTGGTTTTTGGAATTTGTGAAATGAACCTATTTTGTTGTAAATAAATTTGTTTTGGAAACTTGGATTTAAATTAAAGGAGATGAACAGCAGTTGAACAACGGAATTGATACAGCGGACAAGGCGTTATATTCGATTGATCAAGGCTTGGCTACGTTTGGCGAGGGCGCAATAAAAATAGTTGAGCAGCTGGATAGCATCTTTCTAAAGCTGGCGCGAGAAGTGAACGCGGAGTATAATGTCTATCCTCCTTTGATGAAGGTACAAGAACTTGCCAGACTGGATTATTTTAAAAATTTTCCTCATCTCGGTCTTACAGTATCGCAATTGTCTCCTGAATCCTGTGATTGTTTTACTAACGATACTTCAGTAGATGCCATACAGTCCGAGTATCATTTGGACAGCCACTATATGCTGCCTTCTGCAGCGTGCTACAACATTTATTTGAATATGCAGGGCCAGGTATTGCCACAAACCAAATACGTGACCACAATCGCCAGATGCTACCGGAATGAGAACGAATATAATGAACTCAAACGGCTATGGAGCTTCCAGATGCGGGAGATTGTCTGCATTGGTAGCACGAAGGACGTTCAGACCCATTTGAAGCAGCACAAAACCAAAATTTTAAGTTTGGCCAAGCAACTGGGACTTCAAATTGAAATCCAGGTGGCAACAGATCCGTTCTATGACAAGGACGGCAGCAAAGCATTGCTTCAACGTCTTGATCCGGTGAAAGAAGAGTTCGTGTATGGGGGGAGCGTTTCCATTGCTTCCGTCAATTATCATCGCAACTTCTTCGGAGAACGCTGCAATATTAAAGACTCCTCAGGGAATAGCGTATTTTCTGGCTGCGTTGCCTTTGGTATCGAAAGATGGCTTCATGCTTTGTTGGAAGCTTATGATCAAAATATCGATGTAATTTTAGAGAAGCTTAAGTTATGAGTGAGGTAAAGCTGTTGACAGCTTTTCAGATGAAGTTGCCTTTGATTCAGGCTGGAATGGGTGGCGTTGCAGGTCCGGAATTGGCTGCTGCCGTCTCGAATCACGGCGGCCTTGGCGTTCTTGCAGTGTACAAGAGCCTCCCGGAAGATATGCTTAAAAATATCGAAAAAACCAGAGAGTTAACTTCTGGTTTTTTCGGGATTAACGTCATTCCGGAGGTTTCCGGTGAAGCGCGTTTGAAACAACAAATTGAAGCAATAGTAGCTAGCGACGAGCGTCGAATTGCAGTTGTATTCTATGGGCTGCCGCCCTTTGCTGTTGTGAATCTCCTTAAGATGGAAAACATCCCTGTGATTATTCAGATCGGAACGGAAGCAGAGGCACAAACGGCAGTGGAAATGGGGGCGGATTTTCTCGTTCTTCAGGGTATTCAAGCCGGAGGGCATCATCTGGGCAGTCAGCGGACAGAACAATTATTTGAGGCGGTAGCTGCCCGAGGGTTCGATGCGGGATTAATTGTAGCAGGCGGAATTGCAACAGGCAGAGACTACGCTGTTTATCGGCAGATGGGGGCGAGCGGCTGCCTGTGCGGAACTCTGTTTGCCTCAGCGCTCGAATCATCCGCGCATCCGCGCTATAAGGATATGATTTGTCAGGCCATGCCTGAGGATACGATAATAACTAATCTTTATGAGATCGGTTGGCCGGGGAGGCAGCACCGAGTCATTCTGAATCAAACGGTCAAGATGGGGAAAAGTCAGCCTACTCATTTTATTGCGAAAACAGTAGTGGATGAAAAGCTTTATCCTGTTGCGAGATTCAGCGCAGCCGCGCCAACGGAGCATACTCAAGGAGAGATAGACAACATGGCGCTTTATTGCGGCGAGTCGTGTCGCAACATCCATATGGTCAATTCTGTTTCCAACATCATGGATCAATTTGCGGCGGAATTAATGGAAAGTTTAGGAGGGAAACGATGAGAGAATTAATTCTCATCCGTCATGGCGAGGCAGAGCATTTAGTCAATGGTACCGGTGGAGGTTGGGCGGATACGCCTCTGACAAGCAAGGGACTGAGTCAGGCCGATCTTACGGGAAGGAAACTGAGGGATCTGCTTTCACGGAAGAAAGTAAACATGTATACAAGCGATCTTGCCAGAGCTCGCGAAACAGCATTCATTATCGGACAATATCTGGATGTCGAGCCACGAATAGACTCGGATTTAAGAGGATTGTCCTTAGGTGTAGCAGGAGAAATGAATAAAGAAGAGGCTGCGAAAATCAAGAAGCCTCTTACGCTTCCTATATTTGATTGGATTCAATTTCCCGAAGCGGAGAGCCAACAGATGATGCAGCATCGCGTAAATCGGTTTATGGACAACAACGTCAATCGGAAGAACGAGACATCAATTATCGTAGCCCATGGCAATTCCTGCGTATCGGTGCTGTATTGGTGGTTTAATATTCAGAGAAAGCTTCTTACGAAAATGATTAAGCCATCCTTCACTGTCGAACCATGCTCCTGCACGCATGTACTGGCGGATGATGCATCGGGCAAAAGAACGATAAAATATTTGAATGACAGCAGACATCTTGAGCAAATGAACGCTTAAAACTCAATTAGGAGAAGAAGTGGATGAAGCATCTCTTTTTAGTACATATCGAACAAGAGAATGAACAGGAGTCAATGGAACTACAGGAGCTTAAGCGAAGAAAATTGGCGGAGAGCGCAACCATCATTCAATCGTATCTCGGGCAATTGGCGCCACTGCTGCTTAGTGGCGATGATCCAATATCCGTGCAAGCATCCACTGTTTTCGCCGAAAACTTTCAAACGAAGCTTGAGTATCACGAGGCGCTT
This sequence comes from Paenibacillus sp. LC231, assembly GCF_001860525.1. Taxonomy (NCBI): domain Bacteria; kingdom Bacillati; phylum Bacillota; class Bacilli; order Caryophanales; family Paenibacillaceae; genus Paenibacillus; species Paenibacillus sp. LC231. The sequence continues at coordinate 258,329 of NZ_JFOM01000002.1, forward strand.
CGGAGGGGCGGCGAAGGCGAACCCGGACAGCTTCCCGGAATTGAACGATTTGCTCAGATCAGAAGGATGATGGAGGAACTGCAGAAAAGAAAGCCCGAAGCAGTAATTGTTGTTATGGATTCACTTCTTATACCTCCTTGTATCGGTTGGTGGCTTATGTTGCCGTCTGAGCATATTGAACAACTCGATGTCAGTATGGAGGCTGGAAGTTTAACTTATTTGAACATTAATAAAACGGGAGATAGAGCGTTGCATGCCTGTTTGTAATGGGAGAAAGTCATATTTTAGAGTGAGGGAGAGCTTCTCTTGAAAAAGTCACGTACCCTCGTCATTAGCGATATTCATGGCTGTGATCAGGAGTTAATTGCATTGCTGAAAGAAGCTGAATTTGATTCCTCCAAAGATCAGTTGATCCTCTTGGGCGATTATGTGGATCGGGGGTTGCGAAGCAAGGAGGCAGTATCCTTGGTCCAACACTTGGTTCAGCAAGAGCATGCCATTGCATTGCAGGGCAATCATGATCACCGTTTTGTGAATGTTGTGGCAGGTCTGGCAACTTCGGAGGAAATTGCGAAGTTTTGGGATAAGGGCGGAGTCCAGACATTTGCCAGCTATTGCGGGGAGGTTGTTGCGGGCAGTGAAGAAGAACTTGTGAATTGCAGTTCGCGTATTCGGACCACTTACTCCGAGCATATTCGTTTTTTGAAGGATTTGCCTATGTATTACGAGGACGAGCATTTCATCTATGTGCATGCCGGTTTAAACCCGTCATACGATGAGTGGAAGATGCAATCACCGTGTGATTTTCTTTATATTCGGGAGGAATTCTATACGGTCGACAAGGATAGGGGAAAAACAGTCATATTTGGCCATACGAAGACGGTGGACTTGCATGGATCGCCTGAGGTTTGGTACGGACCCGGAAAAATTGGCATTGACGGTGGCTGCTCGTTCGGGTACCAATTAAATGGGCTGGAGATCATGGATGGCCAGATCAACCGAATTTATCGGCAAAAAGCAAAAGTGGAATCAAAATAGTACAAGTATTTAAGGACGGTGACGTATGAATAACACATCTTTGCCGATCCAACCATTCACAGATGTTTGGTTGGATTGCAGAACCAATAATCTTATTGCCATGCTGGTAGAGGCAAACCCCGTATTTCGTCAACTTCCATATCTGATCTCAGGTTATTTTTATAACAAGCATCACGACGTCCGTTTGTTTGATAAGCATATGTTTAATATGGAGTTTATGTTTCCGTTTGAGGCGTTTATAGATACGACGGTTGTGACGGTTTCCAATCAACAAGAAGCACATGAAGCCATTCGGGAAGGTTTGGAAGAAGGAGATTATCTTTTCGTTAATTTGGATCGTTATTACTATCCGACAGGTTATGATTCCAACCAAATTCATCGGATTCATCCTGCATTTATATATGACTTTTCCGATACGGAGCAAACATATATGTTGCTGGAGGACTGTATTGAAATCGGCAAGATTGATGTATATCGCTTAGCGTTCAGCGATTTTGATCATGCATTAGTGTTGGATTCGCAGGCTAAGGCGCAAATTTGGCGATGCCGTCCGAAACAAACTGCCAAGCTGGATAATCAAAGTCTGATTCCGCCCGATTATCGGATACCAGGTCTGTACGCCGGTTCAGATATTCCGAATTATGCTATATCCAATGAATTGAGAGCACTTACAGGCACAGAGGAACGGCTTTATGGGGTAGAGGCCTTAAAACATACGGCCAACCATTTAAAGGACATGTTGTCGGAGGTTAATCAGGCAGGTTTAATAACATTGAAGAAATCGGTAAGACGTCCCTTCTTTTATCACTCGGCAAGAATACAGTTACCGGCATTGTTGCGTTCAAGCGGTCTGATTAGTCCGTCGGATGAAGCTGAACTCATTCACATCTTCAAGCAACACTCCGATCTTTGGGAAACGGGGAGCTATCTCATCATGTTTTACACATTGAAGAAAGAAAGAGGGTTGAAAATTAATCCAGATATGCTGGATCAGCTTGAAGAAAAGTTTCTGGAATTATACGAAGCGGAGTTGGGTTTGCAGCAGATAGGCTTGAAAGTGGATGAAATGCTGCTCCGTTCTTGAATCAATATGTAGAGATAAAATGGCAATGGGGGATAAAGAGCATTATGCAGAACAAGACTGGGTCGATATCTCCGGAAAGGACCTCCACTTTGAAGGTCTACTTTTGGATCTTATCATTTGTAAAGCCTTATATTGGGCTTGCCGTTTCACTAGTTGCGTGTGGAATCATTATTGCATCCTGCGAGCTGGCTTTCGCAAAAATCATTCAGCATTTTATCGATGTGATTTATCCCAATCGGGATTACCGAACTTTTATTAATTGGTGTATCGGTCTAGGGGCACTGGCACTGCTTCTTATTTTTGCAACGCTAGGAAGCAATGTTTTTCGTAGAAAGCTTTCGGAGCATACGGCGCGCGATCTGCAATTCACGGCTTTCCAGAAAACAAGAGAGCTGGGCATTCCTTTTTTCGAAAGTCGACCAACAGGCCATACGCTTTCGCTGCTCAATAATGAGGTTGCATCGATACAGGAGATTTATAAGACGTATCTTCCGACGATCATTCAGTTTTCGATATTTTCCATCATATCTTTACTAGTCATGATAACTACGAATGCTAAGCTTACCTTGCTTTTAATTCCGATCTTTGTACTTTATTACTTGATAGGTCCTTATTTTGCAAAAAAGGCGATCATTCATGGCAAGCAGGCTGCCGAGCATCGTACCGATTTAAATAAACAAGTCTATGACAGTGTATCGGCCCTATCTGAATTCAGAGCTTACGGACGACAGAAGTGGAACTTGACACGCCATATGGAGAAGATAACCCGCTATTTGCAGTCCTATTTAAAGATGAATATGTTTTCTTATTTAAGAGGGAGCGTTCGAAGATTCAGCAACAACGCAGGGGCCATAGGCATTATTGCATACGGCGCCTATTTGACGCGTCATAATGAGCTTACCGTGGGTGAATTTGTCGTATTTTTACTGATCTATTTTTATACTATTTTCGTTATGACAAAAATTATTTCCCTTGCTACCGAGCAGAGGCAGTTAATGTTTCAAGGAGAAATTTTATATCGATTTCTGAATCAAACGCCCGAGGTCGTAGAGGATCGAGATGGTGTTAAGCTACCTGAGATCAAAGGAGATATTGTATTTAAGGATGTTCACTTCAGTTACAAGGACCAGCTTATTATAAATGGATTAAATTTACACATCCGTGCTGGTGAAAAGATAGCTATTGTAGGGGCAAGCGGCAGCGGCAAGTCGACCTTACTCAAGCTCATACCCCGCTTTTATGACCCTAACCAGGGAAGCATTGAGCTGGATGGGGTTCCGATCGCACGCCTGTCCTTCAGCCAGCTTCGTGATAGCATGGGATATGTGTTTCAGGATACCTATTTGTTTGGAAAATCGATTAGGGAAAACATCAGGTTCGGAAATCCGGATGCGACGGAAGAAGAAATTATTGACGCGGCTAAGGCAGCGCATGCGTATGATTTTATTTTCAAGCTGCCAGAGGGGCTGGATACGCTTGTTGGCGAAAGAGGAGTAAAGCTTTCCGGAGGGCAGCGTCAACGGCTATCTATCTCCAGAATGTTTATTAAAAAACCGTCGGTGATTTTGCTTGATGAGGCGACTTCGGCTCTGGATAACATTAGTGAGAAGGAAGTACAGCTAGCCCTCGACCATTTAATGCAAGGTCGAACGACTATCGTGGTCGCACATCGCCTGACGACAATCCGCAACGCAGATCGCATTATTGTGTTGGAGGCAGGGGAAGTTGTGGAATCCGGCACTTATGATGAACTGATTGACCAACGAGGGGCATTGTATGAGTTGGCTAATGGTAAGGTGCTTGCATAGGAATGGGGGCTTATAGATGAAAAGCAATGCATGGATATTGGAACTGCTCAAAAAACATAAATGGTTATTGCTGCTGGCGCTGGGGCTGGTAGGCATTCAAAGCGCTTTGGGTGTTCTCATTACCGGTTTTCAGAAGTATATTATTGACGATATTTTCATTCTAGGCGAATATGACAAGCTCGTGCCTCTATTGCTGCTGTTCGGAGCAGCGGTGCTTGGATATTCGTTATTATTTACCATAGCTCCATACATGTCCAAAAAAAATGAGTCGAAAATTTTTGAATCGCTGAATGAGTCGTTAATGTCGGCCCTTCAGCGACTCCCGATGTCTAAAATTCAAGGTGAACGAACCGCCCAATATGTACAGCTCTTTACATCCGATATCAAGAAAGCGTCCACGCTTCTGGGCGTCGAGCTGTTTACCGGTTTTCAACTTCTTACGACCATTGTGATACTAAGCGTTGTCATTGGCATCATGAATCCGCTTCTTCTGGTTTTTGTATTTGTCATTAGCGCAGCCTATGTTTTAGTCGGTCGTTATTACCTGCCCAAGCTCCGCGTGGCCTCAGGGGAGGTTCAAGAAAATAGGACCAATTTGACGGTCATGATGGAGGAGGGAATTTCCTCCACGAGAGAAGTGATTGCTTTTAATCGCTTATCCTGGGAGCGAAATCAATATCAGCAATTATACGAGCGCTTTTTTAGTAAAGCAATGAAAGAAGAGAGGTTGTACAACCGAAAGGTTGGCTTTACCAGTCCTCTGAAGTGGGGAGTGAAACTAGCCGTCTTTAGCTATGGAGGATACCTGCTTATGCAAGGCGATATTACAGTCGGAATGTTTGTTGTACTGTATCAATTTTCGGATCTCTTAATTGATGAAATTAATTTGTTTTCCAATTTTCTGGCAACAACATCGATTAATATGGCTTATCTGGATCGGATCAAGCGCATACATGATGAACCGAAAATAAAGGAAGGTACAAAAAGTTTATCGGGTCCTATCGACAACGTTCATTTCGAAAACGTAACGTTTGCTTATAGCGAGGCGTCAAATAATGTCTTATCCCAGCTCACTCTTGATTTGCCGATGAACAAGAAAATTGCTTTTGTTGGCCCTAGCGGCGGCGGCAAGTCTACGATTAGCCAGTTATTGATTCGTTTCTTTGAACCTACGCACGGCGCGATCTATGTAAATCATCAACTACTCGATGCCGTTAAGAGGGAGGAATGGTCCTCGCGTGTTTCTATTGTATTCCAAGATCCTTATTTACTGCCTGATACCATTCGCAATAATATAACCTTGGGACGAGAGCATGTCAGTGAAGAACAAGTCAGGAAGATGTGTGAAATGGCAAGGATAGACACGGTAATCGAACAATTGTCAGACGGTTATGAGACGATAATCGGCGAACGTGGCGTAACCCTGTCGGGAGGTCAACGTCAACGGCTTGCGATTGCCCGCGCACTGTTGGATAATCCGGAAATTCTTATTTTTGATGAGGCCACATCCTCTCTGGATATGGAGACTGAAAGAGTGGTCCAGCAAGGAATCGACGAATATCGTAATGGTAAAACGACGATTGTAATTGCCCACCGGTTGTCCACAATTCAGAATGCAGACCTTATTTATGTATTGGATAAAGGTCGAATCGCCAGTTTCGGGACACATGAAGAGTTGCTAGAGAAATGCAATGTTTACTATGAATTGTATACCGCTCAGGATAAAACGGGGCTTGATCCAGTAGAAATGTTTGCAGTAAATTCTTAAACCTTTCATTTAAGTAAATGCAGGATGGATATAAATGATCGTCACTGAGGAGGGCAAGAGTCATATGGATATTTTTTCGAATGTACTGTTTTATAATTATATGAGTTGCAGGAAGTCGCAAATTTTAAGAGGGTTGGATCGCAGATTTCCGCTGTATCTATTGTTTAGCCAGGTTTATGAAGAATCGGCTAATGTATACGAACAAATTATGGTGAACGGAAAAAATGGTTGGGGATACCCCTGGGATATCCATATCAATCATCCTTTGCTTGGCATTAAGGAAGAGGTTCGTTCGTATTCAGACTTTCTGTCGGCTAAATCGGATATTCTAGAAATAATGAATGACGGTAGAGAAGTTTATATTTGGACAAGAAATCGTTATATCTCGCATATGGAAGTGAATCAAGCCGATCCTCAAGGAATTCATTCTTTAACCTTGATGGAATACTCAGACAACAAGTTCACCATTATGGATTATCCATTCCAACGGGAATATGAGACTGAAGTTCTGGAGCAAGCGTTCAACGATGTACCGGAAGATAAAAGGATAGTCACTACTTATCAGATGACCACATTTGATATTTCAAAAGAAACGAAACATGAAATCAATAGGGAGTTTCAGCAGCGTATCCTAAACAGTAATGATGATTTTTCTATGTATGATCGCCTGATTCATGAGTTGGAGCTAAAGGGGGTCAACAAGTTCATCCAGCAATCGATGCATGTATTCGGTGTGATTTCACTATCCCGGTTGCTTACCTCTATCTTTATGGAGGCTAATGGTTATTCCGAAGGAGCTGTGTATGCGGCGCAACAAGCGGCAAAAGCAGCGGAAAGCATGAAAAATAATTTTTTGAAATTAAATATGAAGCCGTCAAGATTAAAGGCCGACGAAATATCTGAGAAATTCGAGCAAATCAAGCAAATTGACAGAAGCTTCTTGCAACTTATTCAGCATGAGATTAAAACGGGCGAACGAAAAAATATTGAAGTGAAATCGCTAGCCATGCCCGAGAAATTGAAGATTTTGCAAACAACCGATTCGAGCGCATGGATCTCCTGGGAGGATTCTCAATCTGAGCGGGAAGCCATTGAATATGAAATCAGGTTAAATGACGTTCTGTTGGATTGCTGCATCTCCAAAGATTATATTGTAGGTAATCTGCAAGAGTCCACTGCATACACGATTGGTGTTCGGGCTAAAAATCGGTTCGGGAATTATAGCCAAGAGGCAAAGCTGAATATGGTAACTGAGAGTTTAAGCCGTTATGGCATATTATCCAATTTCAAACCGGTTTTTGTTTCATCCGCAGAAAATGAGGATTTGATTGGACGGCGGATAGTCGATAACAATTCGGATACCCGTTGGAGCAGTGAATACAGCGATCAGCAGTGGGCGTATGTTGATTTGGGCAGTACGAAGGATATTACACGAATTCGGCTTCATTGGGAAGGAGCCTATGCCAAGGAATACGAAATTATGCTATCGAAAGATTTGGAGAATTGGAAGTTGATTGAAAAAGTGAATGATGGTCAGCCGGGGATATTTGAGTTGAAGCAACTGACGGAAAAAGCTCGGTATGTAAAAATAAATTGTTTGAAAAGGGCTAATATCTACGGATATTCCCTATGGGAACTATCAGTATTCAATGATGAACCAGCAGCCATTCCATCATAAATCGAATATCAAATTTTTTTCTCCCGAGTTACTCCGATTAGTGAGTAGTTCGGGCTTTGTTTTATAGGATGGCGATCACTGGTCGGACCATAAGCCAAAAGCTAAAAGCTAAACTTATACATGTTGCAATATAAAAATGGATATGGAGGAGGCATATCTATCCGTATATGATCGATAAGGGGGCTCTCGGCTGAATCCTCATATTTGCTTTGAAGTACAAAAATTTCGAAGTGGCAGTGTGGGGGAATGAAGTGTGTTTCACGGTCCTTTCGACTACATTGACTAGAAGGTTCGCGATGCATTTGTTGTTCATGATGGCGCATATATTGAGTTCGTTCAACATGTGATACACGGTATCGCGATTTTGTTTGAATTTCTTTTAGTGGAGAAAGAGCCGGGCAGATACTGAAACGGAAAGAGCCTGCTCTTGCTTGGTTCAATTGATTTTTTATACTGTTATCCACTCCATCGTATAACGCTTCATCAGGGAGAAAGCTATATTTTTACGAATGAAGGGAATCAGTCCCTAAATCTGCAAAGCGATGCTTCCAGCAGCCAGGAGAAGCGTTACGATTATGCTGAATACGCCCCCGACGGCACATTAGACAATTCAGACTTTAACAGTGTCTCAAAGCCGGCGGTAGGCCAAGGAAATGAAATCATTATTACCGGGGCTACGACCAACCCGGTAACCGTAGGGTTTCCATACGATATGTTTAACGGGGAGTATAGTGCGGAACCGGCGTATACGAGGATCATAATGAATCAAGGACAAAGCTATCAGTTTACGAATGTGAGCACGAAGACGGACACGCTGGAAAGTGACGGCAAGTCCAGTGACCGTTTCGATTATGTTGTTTATTTACCGGACGGAACGGAGTACTCAAGAGGAACGAATACTTCAAATAAACCTAGTGTTGCAGCAGGACGTACCGCAGTACTTACGATGGTTACGGCCACCCCTGTTACATTCGGGGTCCCGTACCGCACGTTTGATGTACGGCCCACTGGAGGCAGTGCTATTAGCCGGATAACCGTTTATCCGGGAGATACGTATGTTTTTTATAATAATGGATCGCTTACAAATCCCATTCGGAATGATGCAAGTAACGTTGGCGGCTTATTTGATTACGTTATTTATAGACCCGACGATACCATATACAGAAGCGGATTTAATCAAAAAGGGAGCCCGAGCATTCCTTCATTGGGGTACGCGATTGTCTCGAACATCGGAAATACACCCATCGTGTTTGACTATACCGACGATTTTGCGGTGGAAGGCAGTGCGGAGCCTGCATTTGAAAGGGTGACTTTATACCGAGGGGAAAGTTACGAGTTCACGAATATTAGTAGCAGTCTCGAATATTTGGACAGCGACGCTTCCTCTTCGTCTGGTCGGTTATTTGATTATGTTACTTATTACGAAGATGGGACTGAACGTTCGCGAGGACTAGCGACAAGCGTTGAACCCAAAGTGTATCCGAATAACAAGGCAGTTGTAACTGCAGTGTCGGATAACCCGGTGACTTTTGGTGCCATATATACCGTGTTCCAAGGCGGTGGAAGGCCTAATGAAGCTATCAGTCAAGTTACCCTTAATCCCGGGGAGTCCTATATATTCCGTAACCATGGGACACTGTCTAATCCTATTATGAATAATGCCAGTAAAGTAAACGGGATATTTGATTACGTCATGTATAAAGCGGATGGTAGTCGATCTTCGGACGCCTTTAACCGAAGCTCCAGTCCGCAGGTACCGAAACAAGGCCATGCGAACGTCACTGTTGCCGGTACCCAGCCCATCGTGTTTGATTATACGGACGATTTTACGGTGGAGCCAAGTACAGAGCCTGCTTATCTGCGCGTAACCTTGTCCAAGGGAGAAAGCTTCTCGTTCACCAATGTCAGCACGGAAAGCGAGTATTTGGATAGCACAGCTTCCTTGGCGGGTGGTCGTACCTTTGATTACATCATCTATGATGCAACGGGAGCAGAACAGTCATAGTTATTAGATGAGTACCAGGTTTCAAAAGAGGCGGAATATATTGCGTTGCTTGCTATGGGATTTTTACCTGCTAACGGTGCCGGTAACAAGAGTACTAAGGCTTGGGTTCGGATGACTACAAAACAATCTACTGATGCGGCTAAGAAATTAGGTTATGAACCGACGAACTACACTGCTAAAAATGGTGAAAGGATATACTATAATAAGAAAACTAAAACCTATATCAGTCAGGATATTGGCAGTGGTGATGGTAGTGGTCCTCATAATGGGGGGGTATGGAAAATGGCAAAATCACCTGAGGCATTGAATAAGAAGGATACACGGATGGGCACGTATGATGGAAACTTGAAAAGAATAGGTGATTAAAATGAATAAGTATCGTATTTCAAAGTACAACCCAATTTTTAGGGGAAGTACTGGCAGATATTCGAAAGAAGATTGGACGGCGATAAGCGATATAGGAAAAACCTTTGATGGCCAGTTACTTACGGTTGAACTTTACAAGTCAGTTGAAGATAACTATGTAAATACCGTAGGAACAATTATGAATTATTTGAATGTATCTCATCTTACAGTAAGTAATATTAGAAAAGGTTCGAATGAAGAAGAATTCGAAAAAGTTGTTACGAAATATCAACCGCTATATAACAATAACGAGATAAGAGATGCATATTACAATCTTGTTGACAACACGAAACTATCTGCTCAAGAAATTGGACCTGTGGTGAGACTGTTGCTGAGGGAAGATATCGGAGCTGATGTGTATTGTGAGAATGTGATGAGAGTTTTTATTGGATACGATTATCTAATGGGAATTCATACAGCCCAACCCATCGAATCAATAGTTCTCGATATTGAAAGAATGGGAGTGTTTGTCGAAAAAGTGTAATAATAAAGCATTATTATTGACCTTAGGGGAACAATTCCTTCAAGGTCTTTCTTTACCTCACCACCCAGTGCCGAATGAATCGGTCGCTGCATCTCGAGAGAACTTAACCCTCATCAAGGATTTCATACGGGATCGGTACGACTTTGTATCCATCATGGGAGAAAACCGTTATAATTACTTATTCAACTTGTTAACGGGAACAAGCCCTTACACTAATAATGCAGGCATTTCGTCTTGGGCAAGAGCGCAGTTATTAAATGAGTATCAGGTTTAAAAAGAAGCAGAATATACTGCGTTGCTCGCCATGTGATTCTTACCTACTGGCAGTGCCGGTAACAAGGGATTGCAAAATGTTTATAAATCAATTAAAGCTGCTCCGCTTTACCCACAAGGATTTTAGCGGCTAAAAACGGAACTGTGAAAAACAAGATTAACAATACAGAATTACTTGAGGAAAAACGAGCTATTGAATCTGGCACTTGGAACAAAATTTACCAAGGATGGAGTGAACGCAAACGGTAAAAAAATCTCAATCCACTACTTCCAAAGCCAATCCGGTCAAGTGTTTAATGTCAAGGTGAAAAATGGGTGGAGCAACTCATCAAGTCAAATGCCCAAGTAAAGGAGTAGTATATTGAATTTACAAATTGAATTGAAGCATTCAGACGAAATTCAAAAGTTTTTATGTATATTAAATCTTGGCATGCTTGATTCCTTGCTTGAAGGGGCATTAACATTTGAAGATGCATATGCGTATCTATACCGTCCTTATGTAGCACAACTTCTAAAACAAAATAATGCCAACAAGGAAATAATTGAATTGTTTGAAGAATGCTGTATGTTGGAAGACATACGAGACATAGCTCCCGAAAAGTTACAAGATGCACTTAATCTGAAAAAGAAAGAAACATTAGATCTACTTAAATCTTTGTCTAGTACAGAAAGTACGATGTATTGGCTCAACAAATTTGACGAATGATTCAAAGACCTTGGGGGCCGGTAATCCTCAAGGTCTTCCTTTTCCACCAACCAGTGCCGAATGAATCGGCGGTACATCGTGAAAGACCTACCCCTCATCCCCCGTATGGTATTCCCTTAATATGCCTGTATGCAATGCAATACTTTTGATTGTGTCTGTGGAAGGATGGGAAGGGTACTCTGATGCAGAGAAGATATTATGACAAAAACGGGCGAGCTATAGAAGACATTGATTATGAACACTCAAATGGAGACAACAGCCATAAAGTGGTTCTCAAAAAAGAAGCAAATAATACATCTCTTTTTATGATAGGGGATTTGAGTGGAAATGCTAAATATTCATGACAATGAAATTGTTTCCTATGAAGTTGATTTTCAAAAATCTAGAATTACATTGCACACTTTAGGTGGTAATGGAGATTCAGTTACCACTACTATCGAGTTCATTGATGTCCTGGCGCATATGTTTGAAACACAGCTACAGGGAAGTATTATTCTTGATATTAGCAAATACGAAGTAAGCCGATTTCTCAAACATAATAAAGAATTGTTAAAGAAACAGAAGAATTACGGATGGCCGATGCATTATGAAAAGATTGAAGATTTGCTTGAACATTTACAAAATGAAAAGTATAACTATTATGTAATTTCAGCTTCATATGGTCTTAATGGATGGGTAAGTGCTAAAAAATATAATGTTTATAATTGAATAGTGATGTTAAACTTGGCCTTGGGGCGGCAATCCTCAAGGTCTTTCTTTTACCCCCTACCCAGTGCCGAATCCATTGGATTGGGTGGCATGACTTCAAGGAAACTAACGCTCATCATCCGTATAATATCCCCTGAAATGCCTGCCTCGCCTTTTTAATTCTGATATATACAAAATAAAACTCGTTGGAATCAAGATTAACGGTGTTTAAAATTCAATTTCTTAACATAGAGATAAAAAGGGATTACATTTAACGCACATTTAACGCAATTAATTATTACATGAGCGTAAAAAAGGAAGTACAACGCATCGTTGATTGTTCTTACTTTATTTTAATCGCTTGTAACAGAAGTAGGAGCGGCATCTGTCGCTCGACCGAACCTAAATCCGGAAGAGAGCAGCAAGACCAAAAATCCAACGGCGACGCCCCACAAAATCAAGGCGTTTGAGTGAGCTGCGTCCAGTCCGCCGAAGTACATTACTTCGCGTAGCCCTCCTGCCGCGAACCGCAGTGGCGTCCACGAATAGATCCAATCTCGCGTCGTCTGCGACAAGAACTCCGGAGCCATGTTCAGGAGCGGCACGGAGAAGAACATCAGCAGTACGAGCAGCGGCATTGCACGGAATCCGATCCAATTCAGCAAGGAAGATTGCAACAAGAAGAACGCCGATCCAGCCAACCATAAGAACAACCACGTCTCCCCCGCGTTCGCCAGTTCCATGCCGTACCACGACGAAGCCATCCATATAGTGAAGCACGAGGCTATGCCGACGATCGCAAGCCCCCCGATAGCTTGCAGCGCGCTGACTGTCCATCTCCTTGAACCCGCGGCGACCGCCTTCTGGGCAGCCAGGAGCAAGACGACTCCGGTCACCATGCTGCCGATCCATATAATCTGGGTCAACAAACCCGGCGCATTCCCCGCCGCATTATTCACTCCCGGTGGATGCACGACTTCCTCCTGAACGTTTACCGGTGTCATTAAAGCTTTAGCCGTTTCAACCGGAATTTGCTCCGTTTGCTGTCCGATCTGCCCAAGCAGCTGCTGCAACAGTTCTCCGTTGATCATTTTCATCGCTTGTCCCATTGCCTGTCCTACGACCATCGAAGCTTGGGTGTTCATACCCTCGTTGGAGATGATCTTTACATTTGGGTGAATCGGCGAGTGAGTTGCTAACGAGAGTAAACCGCTGCTCAGATCCGCCGGAATCACCATCGCTCCGTAATATTCGCGTTTATCCAGTCCTTCCCGAGCCTTTTCCTCGGAATCCACGACATGCCAGACGAACGGCATTGCCGGGCTCGACAGCAACTTTTCCCGGATCACTTCCCCTACCGCAAACGTTCCTCCAGTCGGCAGCTCCGCCGGCTGGTCAAGGATAACGAGGGCCACCGGGACCTCCTTTGGCTTCGATCCAAGCACCGATCCCATCATCGCTACCCCGAATATGGTCAACACGATCAGGACGAGCACCATTCCCAGCCACATCATTTTTTGTGTCAGCATTTTCACGATCCACTACTCCTTGTCTCTTTATAACGAACATATGGTTGACTATCAACCGCGATGTTCATTGTGAAAGGACCACCATATAATATGGCTGCATCACACGGTCACTTCATGGCAATGAACAAAAATAGCGTTGCTGCAGCAACGCTTCTGTTTCCATTTGATTACAAAAATGATCACTCAAGTACATTCGTGAATCGAAAGACATCACCGCACTTAAATTTCGGCGATGTCTTTCTTGAGATTCAGCTACACAAACTTCAAAATCTACTGTTCGAATTTTTTCGTTTTTCTGCCGGCAAGATGGCCTCGATTACGTCCCAATGCTCAGCGATCTTTTCATCCTCTACGCGGAACAAATCGTAGAAAGCGGTATGCTGACCATCAAACAGACCTTCACTCATTGTAAGAACAAAATCGCCTTGACCGATAACTTGATGGACATGAGTATATTGAAACTCAACATTTTTCTCCTTCAGAGCCTGCAAAGCAGTGTGAAGACCTGAAAGGCCATCTGCAATATGCGGACTATGCTGAATGTAGTGATCTCCATCAAAGTAAGAGGCAAGCAGGTCAGGGTTCTTCCCGAGCAAGATGTTCTCAACATAGCTTCTGACAAATGCCTTGTTGGCATCCGTCTTGTCGATATCCTTAATCGTAACCGGTCCGTCAATCATTGTATGATTGCTTGGTGTCTTCTCCACCATCTCTTGCAAATTATCCCAGTGCTCAACGATTAGTCCATTCTCAAAACGGAAGATATCAAATACGATTTTAGGGCCGTGAAAATGATATACAGAATGAAGTGCCACATAATTTCCGTCAACTAAAGCCCGCTTAATGCTTACCTTTGTACCAATTTCCTTTAAATGATCTAGAGCACCAAGCATGGTTTCACGACCATCGAGTAAGGCCTGGTTATGCTGAATATATTGATCTGGATGAACGTAAGCCGTAATCGCTTCGGGATTGCCGCTCTCAAAACTTTCCAGTACGGCGACTGCCTTGCGAACAAGCTCATGTTGATGATTGGATGTCATTGGAATATCCTCCTTGGAATTTTTTTGGGTAATAGATAAATAATGAACATGACGTTGTTTATTTATCTATTGCTCATTATAATAGAGGCTAATATAACGCTCAATATTCAATATTTTTAGTTATGATGGATAACAGACAACTCATAAAACTTTGTCGCTTAACGACCTAAATAAATGTAGGGGGAACGAAAACAATGAACAAGAAAACCGACCTAAGAATACTGCGCACGAAACAATCGATTCGAAAGGCGTTTTATGAGCTTATTCAGGAAAAGGGATATGAATCCATAACGATCCAGGATATTGCCGATCGGGCTATGATCAATCGAAACACATTTTATCTCCACTACCAAAACAAGCCTGATTTATTAGATACATGTATGAATGAATTGTTGAGCGAACTAAAGGATGCGGTCGTTCTTTGTCCCATCAGCATGAATCCTTTCAGTATTTCTCTACTCGAGACAGTCATGCAAACTGTACTGGAGCATATTTCTCTAAATTTGACCTTTTATCATTCCATGTTAATAGATGAGAATAGAATCTATCAGTTTCAAGCGAAAATGGAAAATATCATTAAAGATAAATTAATTGAGGGGTGGAAACCTGCTCAGGGAAACTCCCCATTAGCGATATCCAAGGAATTGCTGATCGAATACCTTGGTTCGTCTTTCATGGGGATTGTAATTTGGTGGATTAAAAACGATAAACCCCTTCCTGCAGATGAAGTTTCATCTCAGTTTAGTAGAATCGTTGCCTACGGGCATTTAAGAGCTGCCGGCATCGCCGGCGAGGAATAAAATTAGCGAAGTAGAAGGAGCAGGGTTCAGATCTGCCCTTTACATTTGAATGACATGGTGCTAAACTTGATTTCGATAGTTATAGAACTGCAGAAGATATGCGGGGAGGTGGATACAGTGGGAGAAAATCAAGAAGATATCGGGCAAGCGGTTAAAGTGTATAAAGCTTTGGGGGAACCAACCCGGTTGAAAATCGCTTTACTGCTCGCGAAAGAGAGCGATTTATGCTTCACCGCCGTCGGTGAAAGGCTTGAATCGGTTGCAGGCTCGACGCTATCGCATCATTTAAAGCAATTGACGGACTCTGGCTTGATTGATTCTCGCAAGAATGGATCGTTTATTCACTATAACGTCAATCGAGAAATAGCGGAAAAATTTGCGCCCTTTTTGTTGGCGTAATTTTTTCGGAAATCAATTCTATAAGTTTAGAACTATAGAATTGATTGAGGCTTATACTTAAATGGATTTTAGCGAACGAGTCGATTTGGAATGATTATTCAACAGTTTTTTACTAATCCCCCTATTCCATATTAAGAAGGAGAGAATAACTATGAGCGGTCAAACGAATACGATGGAGATTGGAATGAGCACCTTCCTTCATGCAAATCCCGGAAATGGCGGTGTCTCGCATGCCCAGAGGCTGCGCCAGGCGATCGAAGAAATCCAATTGGCAGATCAGGTCGGCCTTGACGTCTATGCCATCGGCGAGCATCATCGCATCGAATATACAAGCTCGTCGCCAGCTGTCATTCTGGCCGCAGCTGCAGCTACAACGAAGCGGATCCGGCTCTCGAGCGCAGTGACGGTGCTATCTTCGGACGATCCTGTGCGGGTATATCAGGACTTTGCTACGTTGGACGGTCTGTCGAACGGGCGAGCGGAAATCATGGCAGGACGGGGTTCGTTCATCGAGTCGTTCCCGCTATTCGGCTATGACCTGAAGCATTACGAGGAATTGTATGAAGAGAAACTGGAACTGCTGTTGAAGATTCGCGCTTCCGAAAAAGTGACCTGGCGTGGCGGTCATCGCCCGGCGATTGACAACATGGGCGTCTATCCTCGTGCACAGCAGGAGCCTTTGCCTGTCTGGATCGGTACGGGCGGCAATCCGGAATCAGCTGTTCGGGCCGGCTTGCTGGGACTTCCTATTGCCTTCTCAATCCTGGGAGGGGAGCCGCAAAGATTCGCACCCTTAGTGGAGCTTTATAAAGAAGCCGCCGTGAAAGCTGGTCACGATCCGAATAAGCTGCAAATTGCTACACATTCGCATGGCTTTATTTCGAATACGGCACAAGAGGCTGCTAAGCGGTATTACCCTGTCATGGCTGGCCAAATGAACCACATTGGACGGCAACGAGGCTGGTCTACCTATACACGTGACTCGTACGATTCAGCCCGCAACCTTCATGGCGCTCTATACGTCGGTGATCCCGAATACATCGCAGAAAAAATCGTGCTGCTGCATAAGAATCTTGGCTTGACTCGCTTCATGATGTACAACGATTTCAGTTCGTTGCCGCATCGCGATTTACTGCAGACGATTGAGCTTCTAGGGACCAAAGTAGCGCCGATTGTCCGTAAGGAGCTGGCACGTCAGACATCTGGCCATAACGCTTAAAGCAGACCACGAACGCTTGGAACGAGGAGGCTTGATTGGGCCGAGAAGTGAAGTCGGCGAATTGAGCATTTTTTTTAAATATGAATTCTATAGATTTAGATCTGTTGAAATGAAAAGAGGAGAAATAGATGAGAAATTCATGGAAAATTTATATTTTAGCCATTGTCAGCTTTTTAGTTGGAACTTCAGAGTTCGTGATTGCCGGCATCTTGGATATGCTTGCAAGTGATATTGGAGTGTCGGTAGCGGCGGCCGGACAGTTGATTACGGTCTACTCGCTTGCTTATGCCATCGGCACCCCGATCCTAATTGCGCTCACGGCAAAAATGGATCGAAGAAAGCTTATGCTGTCGGCTTTGGGATTATTTTTCGTAGGGAACTTGATCACGGTCACAACTACAGGCTACGGCATGCTGCTTGGAGCAAGAATTATCTTGGCGATCAGCACGGGGGTATTTATGGTCGTCGCCCTGACGGTTGCCGCTAAAATATCTCATCCAGGAAAACAGGGCAGCGCAATCGCCACGGTTCTAGTGGGCTTTAATCTCGCACTTATTTTAGGGGTACCGCTTGGGAGAATCATTGCGGGCTCACATGATTGGAAAATCATCTTCACAGGAGTCGGAACCCTGAGCTTGATCGCGATGCTGGTCCTTTTGCTGGCGATTCCGAGATCGGAAGGAGAGGCTCCCGTTCCTATTCGGGAACAGCTTGCCTTATTAAAAAGCCCCCGAATCACTGTCGCGCTTTCCATCAGTTTTTTCTGGATACTAGGCTATACGATGCTGTACACCTATATAACGCCGTTTCTCCTGGACATTACGGGGATGAGTGAAGGGATGGTAAACATCGGGTTGTTTGCGTTTGGGCTGGCCAGTCTCATAGGGTCCCAAGTTGGCGGTTACGGTGCAGATAAATGGGGTATCCCCCGTACGATGATTGGAGGCTTGCTCTTTCACTCGGGAATATTATTATTACTGACGGCGTTCTCCCACTCGCCCATGATCGTGTTGCCTTTGCTAATGTTATGGTCCTTTTTCGCTTGGTCGACGGGGCCAGTTCAACAAGTTTATTTAATCGGCATGGCCCCTCAGGCTTCGGGGATCATCCTGAGTTTGAATAATTCTATTGTGCAGTTGGGCATGGCTGTAGGGGCTGTAATCGGAGGCATTGTTGTAGAAAGCATCTCGCTAGCATCCGTTGGTTTGCTTGGCGGAGCTTTCGTTGCCATTGGACTCATCCCGGCTATAATTTCATTATCCATGCGTCGCCGATCTGCAGTTGCGGAACGAAATGGAGCGTAACCGGCAATGCGGAAGTTTGAAAACCAGGCTTCTATATAAGTTGAACAAATAATATCAGATCAGGTCACCGATTTCTTCGGTGGCCTGCTGTGCATGTTTGCTTGATTATAGCTTCTGGACCGGGTGCGTTAAGTTAAACCGTACCACAAATAGTGGTAAAGCGCCTGGATCAAGGCTGTGATGATGCGTTCTGCAGAATTGGGAGAGGGATTTAAGGAATCAAGTTTTATCCCAACCTGAGGATAAGAACTTGATTCCATTGACATAAAGGACGGTGCTTGTTCAATCATACACACCTCAAACGAATTACTAATCTGTAATGTCTCCGCACCAGCGAGTGATTCCTTCATTTATTTTTTGCATTGGATTCGGATCGGATAGAGAAATCGCCCAGGCAATATGTCCATCCGGCCGAATAAGCGCCGTGTGGACGTCGTTCCAATCCGCGTCAGCCTCAGCCAAAGAGGCATGTACAACTTGAAGATGGCTATACGTTTCCCATTGGCCGCTATTCTGTTCATTAGAATGGAAATGCAACAGAAGAAAAGTACCTTTGTGCAGGAGCGGATAGGCGTTAATCAATTGCCCATCTTTCAGCTTTAAGCTGAGATCCTTGAACCGTTTCCCATTTAAAGGATGGGAAGGCGCTTCGGCGTCGGGTGCATAATGTACATCCATTGCGGAAACTTGTGCGGCGATTTGATAATTAGCCTCCGGTATTTGAATCAGATCAGCCAACATGCTTCGCAGTTCCGTGATGGGAGGAGTCACGTCCAGAAGCAGGGTTTGGACCTCGGTATTCCGGAGCAAGGCCGTATTCCATGGGAAACGTTCGGTATGATAACTGTCCAATAGCCAGTCTGGAGCCCAGCCTTTGATTGCTCCTGCAAGCTTCCAGCCTAAGTTCATCGCTTCTTGTAAGCCGACGTTCATTCCCTGTCCACCAGCCGGAAAATGAATGTGCGCCGAATCTCCGGCCAAAAACAATCGACCATTCCGATAGCGTCCCGCTTGCCGCGTCGCATTTCCGAAACGGGACATCCATATCACATCGTTCAATCCCAAGTCGCTGCCGGTCGTACGGATGAGCGATGAACGAAACTCTTCCAATGTAACCTTCTCATCCTTAGAGATGTTACGTCTCTCCATATCGATCATCAAGACTCGATAGATATGATCATTGATTGGCATGATGCTGACCAATCCTTTTTCTGTAATCCGGGATATGACACTCATAGGAGCCAACTCAGATAGAACGGCATCCCCCAGAATAGCCGTGAAGGTCGCATCTGTACCTTCAAATGATATATTTGCATGTTTGCGAACCAAACTTCTAGCTCCATCCGTACCTACCACATAAGCTGATCTTAACGTTGTTTCTCCATGAGGTCCCGCGATCTTAACGTCAACCCCATCCTCATCCTGGTGCACAGATAGAGCCTCAACCTCTCTCCAGACCTCTGCGCCAAGGCTAAGCGCCCATTCCTCCAGCACCTTCTCCGTCTCACTTTGCGGTAAAAAGAGGGTGTGATTGGAAGAAGAATCCAACACCGAGAAATCCAAGGGGGTTTCTAATCCGGCAAAATGTCCTCTCGAAAGTAAGCGGCCTTGACTGATTAATTGTGATTTCACTCCACGCATATCTAATATTTCAAGGGTTCGTGGATGGACGGTAAGCGCACGTGAATATGGAGTTGTCTCTTTTAATCGTTCAATGACGCAGACCTTTACACCGGCTAATGCCAATTCCCCAGCCAACATCATGCCGACAGGTCCGCCACCGATAAGGATGACTTCATAATTCATATAACTAACCTCTTTTCTTAAACATTATGGGAAGATCACGATAGCGTCTATTTCGATAAGCCATTCAGGATCGGCTAGTGCTTGAACGCCTATATAGGTACTTGCTGTCTTCGGCCAGTTAGGGCCAAACACATAAAATCCTCCGTCAAAAATAATCGAAATCAATTCCGGGTTGTGGTTTACCACAAAAATATTCATTTTTGCAATGTACAATGGATCTGCTTGCACGGCTTCCAATGCATACTTAAGATTGGTGAACACTTGAATCGCTTGCGCGTAATAGTCCCCTGAACCGACCAATGCTCCTGTTTCATCTACAGAAACCTGACCTGAGATGAAGGCCAGTTTGGAGGCAGTAGTTACCACGACATGAGAAATTACAGATGTAACCTTATCCGTCAATGTCTTCGGATTCACGATTTCCATTGGCAGGTATGCACCTCCTTCATTTATTATTGTTTCGTTAGAATCTTTTTTATTGCTTGTTAAAAAGGGTATGATAAAAATTATATATAATATTGTTTCATATGAAACAATATTATTGTACTTAGTCACTCTTTATCCTGTCAACCCCAATCTTAATATGAGCATGCCTGTTTGTTTCTTAGGAAACAATCTATGATATAATAAACAAATAAGTCGAGGGAGTCAGCATAATCATGGATACTGCCAGTAAGAACAAAACCGCCATTCATGGATTTTTCGTTCAGTTTCTTGAGCAAAAAGAGCAATATGAAGCCCGAACGTGAAAAGCTCGGTATTTATAGGGCCAGGTGCTACAGCATTAATCGCTATTTTTCTATTTCCAAGCTCCTTGCCCAATTGCCGCGTGAATTGTTCAACGGCTCCTTTGGAGCCCGCATAAAGACTGTATGAAGGGAACATCTGACCCGCCACAGAAGTGGAAAAGTTGATAATGCGGCCATTAACGTTTAAATGCTTAGCGGCAAGCTGGCATGAAAAATAGGTCCCTTTGACATTAATCGCAAATAGCTGGTCGTAATCCGCTTCCGTAACATCGCTGCACGATTCGCAAAATTGATAACCACCTTAGCGCCATGATTCGCTAAATACTCGGCAATGGTTCTGCCGATTCCTCTGGATGCTCCAGTGTCCAAGGCAACTTTGCCGGCAAGCTTCTTATCCATTTCAGCAATCTCTCCTTTCTAATGTGTTTTAAAGGGGGACATTAAGCAAACGGGTAATCCATAACGACGATTCCTTCAACAAACGGGCCGATGGATTGCAATAACCTTTGATGCAGGGGATGCTGAATATAATCCCGGCAAGCCTGTTGATCCTCAAAAGTGACACGGATCCCCAGCGTAAACCCCTGCATATGCTCTATTTCCTCCGTAACATTAATCCCGGTGCTAAGTTCCACGATCCCCGGAATGTTCCTTTTAAAGTCATGCGCGCGTTTTATTGCACTTTCTTTTGCTTCAATAGAAACATCGGGCTTGAATTTCAATAGCACGATATGCTCAAACATCTTATTCCCTCCAAGGTTTCTGTTTATTTTTGACTTTGGAGCTGCTTCAATTGGGAGAGCTCCTTCATCCATTTCATTGAATATAACGGGCTAACTTCAGATTGTATGAATCTTTGCGAATGCTTCCGACTATGGCGGCTACTTTCATTTTCATCACCTCAATGATAGGGTCTGAATGGAGTTGAACAGGTGGGGCCGATCATCACTGTCTATCCATTCTTGCTATTCCTCCTAAGGAGGACATAAACTAGTCTAAATGGACCCGAAGCGGCTAGGAAGAGATCTAGTTATCGTAGGATTGGGAATCCTACGTTCATGAATGGGTAGGAGGCATGGAGATCATGGCAAACAGATTGGACCGTTATGAGGAATTGTCCCGTTTTTTGCGTTCACGCCGTGAACGAATAACCCCAGAGCAAGCAGGTTTGCCGGATTCCGGACGCAGACGAACACCCGGACTTCGCCGCAGCGAGGTAGCTCTGCTGGCAGACGTGGGATTGGATTGGTACACCTATTTGGAACAAGGGCGTCATATCAACGTATCCGCTGAGGTCCTTGATCGAATAGCGAAAGTGCTTCGGTTAGATGAATCGGAACGCAGGCATCTCTACCATCTTGCCCGTAAGCAATTTCCCTTGGCCGGTACGGAGCAACCCTCTAGGGTAACACCGGAACTTCAACGTTTTTTGGATAGCCAGAACCTTTCCCCTGCGAATGTCATGGATGCGCGCATGAACATAATTGCCTGGAATGAAGCCTACTGCGCATTAAATGGGAATCTAACGGTTATGTCGGATAGGGAGCGGAATTTGGTCTGGATGACGTTTACTTCTCCCCGTTTCCGCTATGTAAAGGGAGATCAATGGGAACTGCATGCTCGGCGAATCGTTGCTAATTTCCATGCCGGGTATGCACGTCACGTCGACGATCCTTGGTGGTCCGAGCAGTTCGAGGCGCTTTCACAGGCTAGCAGGGAGTTTCGAGAATTTTGGGATTCTCACGAGGTTCTCGATGCTATTGATGCTCCTAAGACGCTGCATTGTCCGAATCTCGGGATCTTGAATTTTGATCTTGTTTCGTTTCATTACTTGAACGATTCTAATTTGACCGTTTCCATTCATGTTCCTCATCCAGATGGCACGGTGGATAAGATGCAGCAACTGTTAATTGATTATCAGAGCCAGCATTCAGAGCAGCTTGAATCTTCTCCAAGAGTTTAGTATAGGAGGGCAATCATGAATGGGTTAAACTTAACGGGTACAAGAGCTCATAATCATAAAGCAGCTTAGTATCAATTCGGTTTGAAAAAAAGTCGAGTCTGTGCTATTATCAGAAAAATCCAAATATAGCGAAGAAGAGAAGGCTATGCAATAGCGTTTATGTCCAGAGAGCAGAGGGATTGCTGAAACCTCCGTCGTAATGCATGTATAGTGTCGTCTCGGAGCTGTTGACTGAACGTAGAAGGCGTGATTTCACGCCCGCAAGTAGGATCAACCGGCCTGGCATCCGTTAACATGCTGCAGGTAAAGCATCGGCTTTACCTCATGAGACTGCAATTGCGAGATTGCAGTAAACCTGGGTGGTACCGCGAACATTCCCCTTTCGTCCCAAGGCTTCAAGCAGCTGCTTCGAGCCTTGGGATGGAAGGGGTTATTTATTTCATACCAGCAGGCGATGAAGAGAAAGCCGACAAGGGCGCTTATGCCCAGAGAGCAGAGGAAACGCTGAAACCTTTGCCTTAACCCTTTGTATGGTGTCGTCTCGGAGCTGTTAACCGAAAGCGGCTGGTCTCATTCCATGCCCGCAAGTAGACTTAACCGAAATGGTGCTCGTTAACGCGCCGCAGGTAAGGCATCGGCCTTACCTCATGAGGCTGCATTCGTGAGGGTGGCAGCAAACTTGGGTGGTACCGCGAAAAAATCCCCTTTCGTCCCTGTATGAGCTGACTGCTGTCAGCTTGCTTAGGAGGAGAGGGGATTTTATTTTAACTAAGGAGGCTGCCCAATGGAACAGCAATTAGGAATGACGAATGAAACAACGACGCCATCAGAGGAATATATCACCGGTTCGGAGGTGCTTTTGCGAGGCTTGCTGCAGGAAGGCGTAGAGTGCGTATTCGGCTATCCGGGAGGAAATGTGCTCTATATTTACGACGCGATGGTACATCAGCCTGACTTCAAGCATATCTTGACCCGGCACGAGCAAGGCGCAATCCACGCAGCGGACGGCTACGCTAGGTCGACGGGGAAGGTTGGGGTATGCATCGCGACATCCGGTCCAGGAGCAACAAATCTGGTGACCGGCATCGCAACCGCCTATATGGATTCGGTGCCGCTGGTGGTCATAACGGGGAACGTATCTACAACTGTCATGGGCACGGATGCTTTTCAGGAAGCGGACATTATTAGTATCACGATGCCGATTACGAAGCACAGCTACATGGTTCGCGATGTATACGACCTTCCTCGTATCATTCATGAAGCGTTCTACATTGCAAATACGGGCCGCAAAGGTCCTGTCTTGATCGATATTCCAAAAGACGTGACCAACCAGCGGATGGCATATTGTCCAGCGGACACGGTTCAGTTGCGCGGATACCATGGAGCCCCCGAGCCGAATCCGGCAGAAATAGATGCGCTGCTTCAGGCGATTGCAGAAGCGCGCAAGCCGGTTATTATCGCAGGCGGCGGCGTTGTCTATTCGAACTCCTCCCAGGAGCTGATCAAATTCGTCCACACTACCCGGATTCCGGTCGCGACGACCCTGCTCGGGCTCGGCGGGTTTCCGAGCGATGACGAGATGTGGCTGGGCATGCTCGGACATCATGGCGTATATGCGGCGAATATGGCAGTGCAGAATGCGGATCTCATTATTTCGATCGGCTCGCGTTTCGATGACCGGGTTACGATGAAACTGGACGGATTTGCGCCTCAGGCCAAACGAATCGCCCATATCGATATTGATCCGGCGGAAATCGGCAAGAACGTCAAGACAGATCTCGCGTGCATCGGCGATATTAAAAACGTGCTGGCTTATGCGAACACGAAAGCGCAAGCAGCCCAGACGGGCGCCTGGATCGAGCAGCTTCAAGAGTATAAGGTGCAGCATCCGCTTCGGTATACCGATTCGGATACTGTCATTAAACCGCAATATGTGCTCGAGATGATTAGCGAGACGACGCAAGGAGATGCGATCATCACCACCGATGTAGGCCAGCACCAAATGTGGACCGCGCAGTTTTACCGCTTTAAGCATCCTCGCTCACTCATCACGTCGGGCGGTCTTGGCACGATGGGCTTTGGCTTCCCGGCTGCGATCGGTGCTAAAGTCGGCAATCCAGATCGCCTCGTCGTCTCGATCAACGGCGACGGGGGCATGCAGATGTGCGCGCAGGAGATGGCGATCTGCGCGATTCATCAGATTCCGGTCAAGATCGTGGTCCTGAACAACCAGGTGCTCGGCATGGTTAAGCAGCAGCAGGAATTGATGTACGAACGACGCTACAGCCAGATTGATCTGTCCGGCAGTCCGGACTTTGTCAAGCTTGCGGAAGCATACGGAATCAAGGGATTAAGGGCAACGAACAAGGCTGAAGCCTCCAAGGTCTGGCTTGAGGCGCTGCAGACGACAGGACCTGTGCTCGTCGAGTTCGTCATCCCGACCAATGAGAACGTGTACCCAATGGTGCTTGCCGGCACGCCGCTGGACCAAATGATTCTAGGGTACGACGAATAATTGCGCTGAAGAGAGTCGTTACGCCTCCGACCCCGCTCCCGCGGTTGCTCAGGCATGGAACGCTGTGGGGATTGGCTGGTCCAGCTCCGAAAGTACGAAGTACAAATTCTGTTGAGGATATGTGCTAACTCATTAAGTTAACGGGGATGATAGTTCGGAAACAAACTACGGCAGCCGGCAAGACGATCGGCTGCCGTTTCCGTTGAAGTAATGTAGTCCACAACGGAATCGGATATGGACGCTTTACTTATGAAATGCCTTGCAAAATATGAACGATCTTCATTTCAATATTGGAATTGTCTATGATTTTCAGATATTCAGGTTTTAACAATTGATACTGCTTCATGTAGTAGAAATCCATTATCGCTTGTTTCAAGGTGATATCATACTGAATCGTAAATGACGGCTCGATAAAGCGTCGCAGCACAGCGTCATCTTGAACCATAAACATCACGGCATTCAATCTGTTGAAAATCTGTTGCTCCATACCGGATTCAAAAAAAGTTTGTAAGCTTTTATTCCGATTTTGTAGGGCAACGGACAGATTCTCAAAATGGTGCGGATAAAATTCCTTCAGGTCTTGCAAGAACAAATCAGAGATATACGCGGCACACATCAAAGATTGTAAAAATGTTAATTGAAAACGATCCAAAAAAGAGACGGAATCGTCTTTGACAACGGTGTCGGCCTTCTTCGAATAATCAATGTAATAATCCACGACTTGTTCGATGATGTCTTCTTTGGAGGAAAAATGCTTATAGAGTGTCACTTTGCTTATATCCATATATTTTGCGAGATCGTCGACTTTCAGTTGGCTGAATTTTGTTTTTCTTATAACGGGTTTTATTTTTTCTATATATGTATCTACACTCACGGCTTTTCTCACAGATAAGTGCCTCCCTTTAATGCCTCTCGAACTTATTATAACAAATTTACTGCTTTTTATGTATTAAATTAATTAAATGAACAAAATTAATAAAATAAGTTTACTTATTAAATCTATTGCTATATAATCGGTCCTGTACCTAATCATCCGAATACGGATTATACAAAGGGAGGACGATTCAAATGGAACCATTCAGTAAAGGCAAATTCTCTGATAAAAAGGTCGTGATCACGGGAGGCAGCAGCGGAATCGGCCTTGCGACGGCGAAGTTGCTAGTGGATGAAGGCGCACGCGTTCTGATTACTGGACGTACTCAGGCGACGCTGGATGCCGCTCGTGAACAACTCGGCAACAACGCAATCGCGGTCTTAAGCGATGCCGCCTCATTGAAGGATATCTCCGCATTAGCCGATCGAGTGAAGGCTGAATTTGGAACAGTTGATGCCCTGTTCGTAAACGCTGGTGTCACGGGGTTTGTCCCTTTCGAGGCAATGACCGAAGAAAAATACGACGAGATACTTACAATCAATGCCAAAGGACCGTACTTTACCGTGCAGAAACTCGCCCCGTTGCTAGGCTCAGGTAGCGGGGTAGTCCTTACCACCTCAATCGTGAACGTAGTGGGTCTCCCAATGCTCAGTGCTTACGCAGCTAGTAAGGCGGCGCTGCGCTCCATGACTCGAGGTCTGGCGCGCGAGTTATTACCTCGAAATATTCGCGTCAACGCAGTCAGCCCCGGCGTCATTGACACAGGTATCATGGAAAAGTCAATGCCGGAGGAAGCTGCCGAGCAGACAAAGGCACAGATGAGACAGCAGATCCCAATGCTGCGTTTAGGCGATCCAGTTGAGGTAGCCAAGGCTGTTGCATTCCTGGCATTTGAGGCCACCTATACCACCGGGGCTGAGTTTCCTGTCGATGGAGGCGGCTCCCAGATCTAAGCTCCTCCGTTCGCACACCTGACTATTATAGCGAGGGCAGGGGGGCATAGCTTCACCTCATGACACCCTGCCTTCTAGTGAACCTTATAGTTTAGGATTTCGTTGCTTTTCCTTGGAAGACCGTTCGAAATTACAGAGAACACGATTTTATCAGAGCAAAATGGAGGGGACATCACAATGGAGAAAACCATGCGGACAATCCGGTTCCACGAATACGGGGAACCAACTGATGTCTTGTGCTTGGATGAGGTGGCGATCCCAGAGCCAGGGCCGGAGCGCATTCGCGTGAGAGTACGCGCTTGCGGCTTAAATCCAGTTGACTGGGTGACGTGCCAAGGCCACTTTGCCGGTCAACTGCCCTTGCCTCGCGGAATCGGGTTGGACGTGGCAGGTATTGTAGACGCAATCGGAGAGGGCGTAACCGATGTTGCCATCGGCGATTCCGTTCTGGGTGCCGCAGATTTCATGAATGGATCGAGCGCTGGTGCGTCCGACCGAGCTATTATGTACTACTGGTTCCGCATGCCGGTCGGACTCGACTTTGTTCAAGCTGCAGCGTTGCCAATGGCAGTCGAAACCGCTTACCGAGGCATTGATACTCTTGGGGTGAAATCGGGTCAGATCGTACTCGTGCACGGAGCCGGCACCACGGTAGGGTTCGCCGCCGTTCAAATTGCCCTCATGCGCGGTGCCCGCGTGATCGCAACCGCTGGTCCCACCTACGCCGATAAGCTCCGCTCAATGGGGGCGTTGGTGACCTCGTACGGTGATGGAATGGTCGAACGAGTGACCGAACTGGCAAAGCAGCCGGTTGATCTCGCCCTGGATACCGCGCCAATCAGCGGTTCATTGAAAGATCTGGTCCAAATCGTCAACGGGCATCCCCGGCATGTCCTAACCGTCAGCGATTTCGCCGCAGCCGCTGAGCTTGGCGTTCGCACCAGCTATGGAGAACTGCATACCGCACGTTATGACGTTGTCGGCGACTTTGCTGGGTACGCAGCGGACGGCAAGTTCACTATTCCGGTCGCGAAGACTTTTGAACTCGACGAATGGCGTTCAGCTGTCGAAATCAGCCAGAGCGGGGGTGCCCATGGCAAACTGATCCTCCTGCCCGACTCCGACTGATGAGCACATGTAACCGATGAAATTCCAAATGAAGGAGGATATGCATTGAGTAAGAACCAACGAGAACATATTGCAGTGATTACAGGCGCAAGTAACGGGATCGGGTTGGCATTGACCCGGAAAATGCTGTCGGAGAACTGGCAGGTGGTTACTTTGAACCGGTCGGATTTTCCGGCGGACGATAGATTCCTCCAAAATCATCTCAAGGACGGACGGCTCCGAGCCTATAAAGTGAAGGATCTCACCGATTATGGCAGCTTGAGACACGCTTTGGAAGAAATAAAAAGCAAGGAACAGCGGATCGATATTTTGTTTAACAACGCCGGAGGAGGCTTAAGTGAGCTGCGCTATTCGAAACAAGGCCGCGAATTCCATTATGAATTGTTGACGGTCGTTCCTTTTATTATTCTGATGGAATTGAAGGAGCTGTTGAAGAACGGCAGCTTAAAAACGGTGATAAACACTTCGTCGCAGGTGTTTAGATTTACGAAGGAGTTTACGATCGAAAAATTGGAGTATCCCAAAACCTTCCGCAAAATGTATGGACCCTATGCGACTTCAAAGCTGGCTCTTTCGTTGTGGACCCAAGCCGTCGCACCGCAGCTTGCATTGGAAGGCATCAAGATCCGCAGCGTTGACCCGGGCATTAACAACACGCTAAGAAAAGGAAAAGATTCCGGACTAACCGCAGGGTTTGAACTGTTTATGAAGTTTTTTTCCTCTCCGCCTACTCATGGAGCCAACCTGTTATATGAGGGAGCTCTGGGCAAAAACAGCAATGAGACCGGCGTGTTTCTGTTCAAAGATCGGATTGCGGACTTGAAATTTACAGAACATGCGCAGCGTGTGCTGGAAAAAATCTCCGATATATATAGCCATGAATTTCTTGGAGGGAATGTTCAAGTTAATGGCCGAGTTCCATAAGATTGTTGCTTACAAGGCCATCTTCTGAAGTTCGTTCTCACATTAGGCTGGTACGAGTCTATCCAGCTGTTTTTATGGACTACTGGATCGTATGGTGGAAAGTTCTTTAGTTCGCGTAAGCGCCGACAGCGAGGTTGTTCCATTAATGAAATGGTGCTATGTGACATAGTGAATCAAATACTTCATAGTCATATCGTGGAAGAAGGCATTGAATCGATCGAGATTGCGTTCACGTTTTGGGTGTCATACGGGGGCAGTCTTTTTGTTTATGAGCTCAGTCAGTTTTTACTGGTTGAGCTTTTCGTTATTTGCCCAACATGAGCCCTATCGCTAGGGTTCAAGTCCCGATTAAACAAGACTAAACCTAAAGATATCTTTTCCTTGCTGACTATGCGTATGATTTTTCCCCACTAGCATCCGCCTCAGCAATTAAATCTGCATATCTTTTCCCCTGTTGATCTCTTGTTACCAATTATTACATCCCGTATAATTTCATTATGTGACAACACGTGCACAGTAAGGAGAAGAACAATATCAAAAAGATGAGGAAATCACCCATGAGAAAATTGCTAGTATGCACGTTAGCTATCATGCTAAGTTTAGCTGCGTTTACCCCCGCTATTTACGCTTCTGAAGTCCGAATATCTGTGGATGGACGTGATGTACAATTCCCGGATGAGCATCCCTACGTCGATCGGAGATCCAACCTTACGATGGTTCCACTTGCTTTTGTATCCGACAAGCTCGGAGCTGCTACGAAATGGGACGGAAATTCAAAACAAATTACGATCTCACTTAACCGTGACACGATTATTTTGGTAATTGGCGATAATCACGCACTGGTGAATGGAAAAAGAGTAGATTTCGAGGGGGCGGCGGCGCTCAAAAACGGCCGCACGATGGTTCCGGTGCGTTTTATTAGTGAAGTATTGCATGCAAATGTGGAGTGGCAGCCCGCGCGCAATCTGGTGAGCATTATGACCTCCGTGGCCAATGTTCCAAAAGGAACATGGATATGGGACAGTCACATCATCAAACAGGATCAAGCGAAAATGATAAGCTTCGCCAAAATGAAGGGTGTGACATCTATTTACCTTCAGGTGGATAGAGATATCGATCCAGCGATATATGAGGGCTTTATTCGAAAAGCCAAAAGCGAAGGAATTCAAGTGGAAGCACTTGAGGGGCGACCCGAATGGGTCTATGAGTCTAAGCAGGAGGATATTCGAAATTTCATCGCGTGGGTTAAAACCTATAATTCCTCTGTTGGCCCGGAAGGAAGCTTTACGGGACTGCATTTCGATATTGAACCTTATGCGCTAAGCGAATGGACAAAGCACAACAAGGCGATTCTTGAAAGCTGGATGGACAATATGAGACTGATCGAAAAAGAAACGAAAGGCAGCGGCTTGAAAATTTCGATGGACGTTCCGTACTGGCTTAATACGATTCATGTACCCGGGAAGAATTACAGCATGAGCGCATGGATGCTGGAGAAGTTCGATTGCCTCGTCATCATGAATTATCGGAATCATGCGTTAGGCAATAATGGAATCGTGGAAAATGCGCAGGTCATGCTGAGAGAAGCCTCCACGCTCAAGAAGAAAATTGTTGTTGCTGTTGAAACGGTCAAAAGCACAGAGGGTCCTCGGGTCTCATTCTATTCCATAAGTAATAAAGTGATGGAAAAGGAGCTTCAGTCCGCCCATAATCAATTGGCGCACTACGCAAGCTATGCCGGCTTTGCCATTCACGATTTCAAAAGCTGGCAGGACATGAAATAAGAAGCTGCTTCTGTTCATAAGGGACGTATTTCCGCTTAGCTACGGGTAATTAGGCCCAAGGTGCAAACGCGGCCATTGAAGCCAAATAGCGATTGAATGAAGGCAGCCCATTAGGGTTGTCTTTTTTTTCGATCTCGCCGGATCAGAGAGGGTTGCGGCGTACCGGTTGCCTGGCTTTCAGCCTGTGGTTGCGCGTCTGACCATTCCTTTCTATTAGAACCTTCCTTATTGGCAAAGCAACGACAGTGCGTACTTTTTTCTAAACAACCTACCTTACAGTAAAGTAAGGTAATGTAAGATAAACCATTGGTTTGTCTTTTTCTTTTTCATTATGATACATACAACCAAGTGATTTTACCTTAGGAGAGTGACATTATGAATGATACATGGAACCCCGAATCGCAAGGTGTGCTGCGCCTTCCTTCAGGTCGACTCGTCCGCGGCCGGGCACTAAGACGTCCACTTCCCCCAGGGCTTCAACCCACTTTTGCACTCTACCTGCTCGGGCGAGAACCAGCGCCCGTTACCTGGGAAAGCCGCTGGATTCCTTGGCCGGACTTCTGGCTGCCCAAACACAAAGCTGCAGCCGCTGACGCGCTTCGCGAAGCATGGACTCGCGCTGAAGTTGAACGGGTCGAAATCGCCTGTGGGGGAGGGATTGGACGAACGGGGACTGCGCTAGCCTGTCTCGCTGTGATAGATGGAGTACCCCATCATAAAGCTGTCGACTATGTCCGGGAGCACTACACTCCACGTGCTGTTGAGACGCCTTGGCAGCGCCGCTTCGTCTCTCGTTTCAAATAGGGAGTTATTTTAGCTTCGTTTTCTGTACTGGCCGGGCGTCTCTCCTGTTAACGATTTGAATACTCTGTAAAAATGAGCAGGTGTCTCATATCCGCATTTCTCTGCGATCACATTCACATTCTCGTCGGAAAACAATAGAAGTTCCTTGGCTTTAATGATTCGTTTGGTGTTGACGTAGCCTATAACGTTCAGTGAAGTTAACTGCCGGAACACTCTGGAGAAATGAGAAGGCGACACGCAGGCTTCCCTTGCAAGGTCAGTCAGATGAATCTCTCGCTCGGGATGCTCGTCAATCCGCTTTAGAGCCCGCAATATCCAGGAGGGGCCAATCCGCGGGCTTTCGTGCTGGGTTATTTCATCGGTCAGGAGATGACGATTAACTTGCAGAAGTAACTGGCCGATCGTCAGCAGCACGGCTTCACGGTATCCCGTTTCCTGGTTCACGAACTCGTCCGCGATTTGCTTGATTGCCATTTCGGCGGCAATTCGCAGTGATCCCGCCAGTCCAATCTTAAACTGCTTTTTTTTGCGGGCGATTTCATAGCATTGAAGCGGAAAGTATCCGTCGCCGAGCGAAGGCCCGGCAATGAGAGACGGTGCAAAGAATATCGCCGATGAGACGATCGGGTCTTCAAGGTCCGGCAGGGCATGATGGATCGTGTTGCCGGGGATAACGAACAGATCGCCGGCGCTTTTTTGGTACCAGCAATTGTCGATGAAAAATATCCCTTGGCCGCTGTGCACATAAACGAGTTCATAATGATCATGCAGATGATTGGGGAGTTCATTGTCCGGGTACTTTATTGTCTTATACACAATTTCAAACGGAAACAGCGGATCTCCGGCAAATGATTTACGATAGGGCTGCATGATTGAAGACCTCCTTTTCGGCTGCTTGTTCATATCAAAAAAGGATATAAAAATGCCTGTTCTAGACATTACAATATCATAAAACGGAATATACAATAAGGGTATTCAAACTAAGGATACCAAAGATATTTAGATAACGAGGTGCTTGTTTAGTATGAGAATCGATGCCCATCAGCATTACTGGTCTATCGCACGCGGGGATTACGGATGGATTACGCCGGAGATCCCGAAGCTTTACCGCGATTTTTTGCCAGCCGATCTGGAGCCGCATTTACGCGTCCATGGGCTGGATGGTACGATCCTGGTTCAAGCCGCCCCGACTGTCTCGGAAACAGACTTTATGCTGAGGCTGGCTGAACAGACGCCTTCCATACTTGGCGTCGTAGGCTGGCTCGATCTGTTCGACCCGAACCACCGACTGCATTACGAGAGATTCAGCCGCCACCCGAAATTTGCAGCCTTTCGTATCATGATCCAGGACATGCCCGACGCAGCGCGAATTTTGGAGCCAGCATTTGTGAAAGCGCTTAAAGGCTACGCCGGGGATGATGTTCCGATCGATCTGTTGATCGTATCCGGGCAACTCCCCCCAGTACTGGAGCTGCTTAGGCAGGTTCCAAACCTGAGGGGCGTCATTGATCATATCGGAAAGCCGTCGATCCGAAGCGATGAATGGGAGTCATGGGCAGAGGCGATGAGCCAGGCTGCTGCGTTTCCAGGCATCCACTGCAAAATCTCAGGGATGGTGACGGAAGCCGATCATGAAAGCTGGGATTACGAAGAGTTCGCTCCTTATGTCCAGCACATTCTGGAGATATTCGGCCCAGACAGAGTCATGTTTGGCAGCGATTGGCCAGTCTGCCTGCTTGCTGCCGGGTACGACGAGGTTATAGAGATTGTTCGGCGGGCTCTACCGAAGTCTTGGGGAGAAGAGGAACAGTCGCGGTTGTTCGGAGTCAATGCGAAAGAGTTCTACAAGCTTTGAGCGTTTAGAACCTGAGCTCACAGTGCTGGTAATCGGCCAAAAAGTCTGGAAAAAGAATCGCCAATATGCATGGATGGAGGGAAACCAAAATGAAGTTTCGAAAATTGGGTCGCACGGGACTCGAGGTGTCGGTCCTCAGCTTCGGCGCCTCTTCTCTCGGATCGGTCTTCCGCGAAACGTCAGACCGCGAGAGCATTAAAACAGTGCATGCTGCCCTTGATGCAGGCATCAACTATATTGATGTTTCGCCTTACTATGGATTGACCAAGGCCGAGTCTGTACTCGGCCAGGCGATCAAGGAGCTTCAGCGGGATCGTTTCCTGCTATCGAGCAAAGCAGGGCGATACGGTGAGAATACATTTGATTTTTCTGCGAAACGAATTTTTGACAGCGTTGAAGAAAGCCTGAGGCGGCTGAACACGGATTATCTCGATATTCTTTTTTTGCATGATATTGAATTCGTGCCGTCCGGCATCATTCTAGAGGAAGCTGTGCCTGCACTGTTCAAGCTGAAGGAGCAGGGGAAGATCCGTTTTACAGGCGTCAGCGGACTTCCGCTGAAACTATTCGAGCAGATCCTTCCGCAGATTGAAGTGGACGCGATCCTGTCTTATTGCCACTATTCTCTCAACGATACCACATTGCTTGATCTGATTCCGCTGCTAGAGGAACGCAGCATCGGCCTGGTCAATGCTTCACCGCTTTCCATGGGGCTGCTGAGCACCCGAGAAACCGCTGACTGGCACCCGGCCGATCCCGAGCTCAAAGCTGCCTGCAGGAAGGCGGCCGAACACTGTGCCTCCCGCGGATACGATATCGCCCAGTTGGCCGTGCAGTTCTCGACCGCTAACGAACGTATTCCGACGACGCTGGTGAGCACGGCCAATCCGGAAAACATCGTCAAGAACGCAAGGTGGGTCGAAGAGCCGATGGTCCAGGAGCTGCTGGGTGAAGTGTCCGACATTCTCGCTTCGGTCCATAATCGGACCTGGGCGAGCGGACTGCCTGAGTATAATGGCAGTCCACGGACGGAAGCGAAAGAGGGGCGGGCGTAGTGAAAGGGATTGTCTGCGAAGAAGCCGGAAGGCTGGTTTATCGAGAGGATTTACCCGAGCCAGTTAGGGGCGAAGGAGAGGCGATTGTTGCGATTCGGCGCATCGGCATCTGTGGCACGGACCTGCACGCATACCAGGGAAACCAGCCTTATTTTACTTACCCTCGCATCCTCGGGCATGAGCTCTCCGGAGTGATCGAAGAGATTGGTGATAATCCGGAAGGGCTAAGAGTGGGCGATCAGGTCAGTATGATTCCGTACCTGCACTGCGGCCATTGCGGCGCCTGCCTAAGCGGCAAAACGAACTGCTGCCGCAGCATGCGCGTGCTGGGCGTGCACCTGGATGGCGGCATGCGCGAGCGGATTTCTGTTCCCGTCCCCCATCTATTCCGGATGGAAGGACTGTCACAGGATCAGGCGGCTCTACTCGAGCCTTTGGCGATCGGCGCGCATGCCCTCCGCCGATCGGGTCTACATCCCGGCGTGCGTGCACTCGTAATTGGAGCCGGGCCAATCGGACTTGGTGTCATGGCGATGGCGGCAGCTTCCGGTTCCGAGGTGGCCGCGATGGACGTGAATGCAGACCGTCTTGCCTTCGCCAAATCCTGGGCCAAATCAGTACATACCGTTCTTGCGACGGAAAGTCCGAAAGATCGCCTTCTCGAATGGAACGATGGAGAACTGCCGTCCGTGGTCATCGACGCGACAGGTAACCTGCGTTCGATGACGGATGCATTCGGGCTGGTCTGTCACGGCGGCTCGCTTGTTTACGTCGGACTCGTGAATGGCGATATTACATTTAACGATCCTGAGTTTCACGCACGGGAACTAACGCTCCTAAGCAGTCGTAACGCTACACGGGAAGATTTCAGACGCGTAGCCGAGGCGGTGAAGAGCTCCAAATTGGATCTAAACGCCTATATTACGCACCGTTGTACGCTCGATCGGATGACAGAGCAGTTCGACGCCTGGCTGAAGCCGGAATCCTGCGTGGTCAAAGCCATTGTAGAGATCAACTAAAACCAGTTTTTTAGAGGAGGAGAGATAAGAATGGACAACCGGTTACAGGAGCACCGCTTGTGGTATTCAAAGCCCGCGAAGGAATGGAACGAAGCGCTGCCGGTAGGCAATGGACGGCTGGGGGCGATGGTCTTCGGGGGAGTTTCGGCGGAGCGTTTACAGCTCAACGAGGACTCCCTATGGTACGGAGGCCCACGAGACCGGAACAATCCGGACGCGCTACCCAATTTGACAGAGCTGCGGAAACTGATCCTGGAGGGGCGTCTGAAGGAAGTGGAGGAGCTGGCCTCGCTAGCCCTTCCCGGACTTCCGGAAACGCAGCGCCACTACCTTCCGCTAGGCGATCTTCTCCTGATGTTTAAGGGTCAGGATGAGCCCTTCACGGAGTACAGCCGGGAGCTGGATCTTGAACGCGGAACAGCCACGGTACGTTACCGGATCGGAGATATCATGTATACACGTGAAGTTTTGTCTAGCTATCCCGATCAAGCGCTGGTCATCCGACTATCAGCCGATAAAATCGGCGCGATTTCGTTCAAGGCTCGTTTTAATCGCGGTCGATGGAGGTACCTGGAGAAGACCGAGAAATGGGGCGAAGACGGACTGGTCATGACAGGACATAGCGGCGGGGAGGGCGGAAGCACCTTCTGCGCCGCTTTGAAGGCGGTTAGCAACGGAGGCACCGCCCAAACGATCGGTGAGCATCTTGTAATCGAGAACGCCGATTCTGTTACGTTGTTCCTTGCTGCGGCAACGACCTTCCGCCAAACGGACCCCTCCGCACACTGCAGGTCGCATCTGAATGGCCTGTTGAATCAACCTTACTCAGAGCTGCTGGAGCGGCATCTTGCCGATTACCAGTCACTTTATGGCCGTACGAATCTGTCGCTGCCGGGAAGTGTCGAGCTGGCCGGGTTGCCTACCGACGAGCGGCTGGATCGCGTAAAGCGGGGCGAAGCGGATCATGGCCTGGTCGCCCTGTATTTTCATTACGGCCGGTATCTGCTTATTGCGTCCAGCCGACCCGGTTCACTACCAGCGAACCTGCAGGGCATCTGGAACGACAGTTTCACGCCGCCGTGGGACAGTAAATTTACGATCAATATCAACACTCAGATGAACTACTGGCCAGCAGAGCTTTGCAACCTGGCGGAATGTCACGAGCCGCTGTTCGATCTCATCGAACGTATGCGGGAGCCGGGCAGGGTAACCGCACAAGCGATGTACGGGTGCCGCGGCTTTACGGCCCATCACAACACCGATATCTGGGCGGATACGGCGCCGCAGGA
The DNA here is from genome assembly GCF_001860525.1 of Paenibacillus sp. LC231. Classification (NCBI taxonomy): domain Bacteria; kingdom Bacillati; phylum Bacillota; class Bacilli; order Caryophanales; family Paenibacillaceae; genus Paenibacillus; species Paenibacillus sp. LC231. Next base: position 295,277 of record NZ_JFOM01000002.1, read on the forward strand.
TACGTATTTGCCGGCTTCGTTCTGGCCAATGGGTGCGGCCTGGCTCTGTCTGCATTTATGGGAGCATTACCGATTCGAGCGAGATCTCGCTTTCCTTGATAAAGCATACGATACGATGAAGGAAGCTGCACTCTTTCTGCTCGATTATCTGGTCGAAGACGAGCAGGGAAGGCTCATTACTTGCCCATCCGTCTCGCCCGAAAATCGATATATTCTTTCCAGTGGGGAAGCGGGTGTGTTATGTGCAGGCGCGTCCATGGATTTTCAGATTATTGGCGCGCTGTTCGGGGCCTGCATCGAGGGCGCGAAGCTGCTTGGGAAGGATGAGACCTTCAAGGACGAACTGGAGACTGCCCTGAAACGGCTGCCGCAGTCGAAGATCGGCAAGTACGGACAAATCCAGGAGTGGATGGAGGATTACGAAGAGGAGGAGCCGGGTCACCGCCATATTTCCCATCTGTTCGCCCTGTATCCTGGCGATGCGTTCACGACCGAGCGCACGCCTAAACTAGCCGCAGCCGCGCGGACCACACTGATGCGCAGATTGTCTTCCGGTGGGGGTCATACCGGCTGGAGTCGGGCCTGGATCATCAATTTCTGGGCCAGACTCCAGGACGGGATGCTCGCATACGACAACGTGATGGCACTACTGCAACAATCTACGATGACCAACCTGTTTGATAATCATCCTCCGTTCCAGATTGACGGAAACTTCGGCGGAACTGCCGGTATCGCGGAAATGCTGTTGCAAAGCCATGTCGGCATCATTCGATTGCTGCCAGCGATTCCAGACGTATGGAGCGAGGGCGAGGTTAAGGGGCTGCGTGCACGTGGCGGTTTCACGTTCAGCTTCAAGTGGGCAGAATCAAAAATATCAGAAGTCGTCGTAGAATGCACAGTGTCTGGGCCATGCGAGATCGAGGCTCCCGGCCTCGCTCCCGTCTCCTTTATCGCGGAGGCGGGTAAGACGTATACGTTCGAAGGAAATGTAATGATAAATCAAAAACGATGAACATATGGATTGGGAGTCCTTCTTGGAACGGCGGCAGAAAGTAAATGTCACCAAGACATCGCTATCGGAAGATTGAGGTCAGCGGTTCGATCCCCGTAGGCTCCATAATAAGAAAACCCTTGATGGTATATCATCAAGGGTTTTTGGTTCCTGAGCTGTGATAAAACGTATCATGTTTACTTTTCTTACATCGAAGCTAAAACCAGATATTTTTGGCGCTTTACAGAAAAACAGGTTTAATTTCTTCGTAATGGCAAAAAATAGGCTTTGAATTGGGGACCATCATTATTTTTTTGCCGGAAGATCGAGTTATATCAAATTATAATTACCTTTATAGAAAAATAATATAACGTGATTTTTATTGACATAATGAAGAAAATTAAAATAACATAAGAATTATTTTCATCAAGAAGGAGGCAGCTATGAGCTTTAAAGAACAGTACGAAGAAATTGCAGGCATTGGACGGACCATATTCGATAACCCCGAACTTGGCTACAAGGAATTTAAGACCCATCAAACAGTGACCGAATTTTTGAAGAAGGTAAATCCGGATATCGAGCTGCAATCATTCAGTACAACCGGGCTTCGGACAACCCTCGGCAGCGGCAAGCCGCTGAATATCGCCTTTATTGCCGAATTGGACGCCGTTTACGCGCCAACGCATTGGCAATCGGATAAGGAGACGGGTGCGGCACACAATTGTGGTCATTATACGCAGGTGGCGATTGCACTGGCTTTATACAAACATTATGTTGAATCAAAGGCGTACGAAGCCCTTGATTATAGTTTAACGTTTATTTTCATTCCTGCTGAGGAGTATTTGGATCTCGCCTATAGGGACGAGCTGCTTGCCAGCGGTAAGATCTCCTATTACGGAGGGAAACCGGAAGCGATGAAACTCGGCGTGTTCGACGATATCGACATCGGGTTATGCGTACACGCCATGGGTGGTGAGTTTGCAGAGCGCACGATCGAAATCAACTGCGACCTGGCTGGATTCCTATACAAGCATTATACGTTTACCGGAAAAGCAACCCATGCCGGTTTCGATCCTTTCTCCGCCAAAAATGCCTACAGCATGTCAACCCTGTTCAATGTGGCGTTAGGGCTCAGCAGGCAGCAAATGAAGGACAGTGAGAAGGTTCGCATGAATCCGATCGTTCTGGAATCCGACATGTCGACAAACGTCATTCCCAACCGGATTACGGTGGGCAGCGATCTGCGCACCCAGTCGGTCGACTACATGAAGGAAGCGGCCTCCAAAATGGATGATGCGGCCAAGGGCAGCGCGCTGGCACTTCAAGGCGAGGTCGAGATTAAGACGCAGATGGGATATTTGCCGTTCGTTCAGGACCGGTATTTGTCCGAATTCGTGCTAGAGGCGTTCCAGGATAACGAGGAGATATCCCGTATTTGGAACAATAACGCCATCAGCGCGGCAGGAGATATCGGCGATCTGGCCTTCATGATGCCTTGCATTCAAATCGGCTACAGTGGTTTTACGGGAACGATCCACGGCGACGATTTCAAAGATATCGATCCCGAGTTTATCTATGAAGTGTTCCCGAGATTTTTAACCCAGGTGCTGGAGCGAATGAGCGGACGTATCGATCGATCGAAGCTCTACCGTCGTACATTTGCCGAATACGAGCAGCTCCTTGCGTCGATAGTTGGCTCCAACTAAGAACAGAAAAGAGGACATCATGGCATGAAGTTAAAACTACAGTATCTCTATTTGCTTGCATTCGTGCTCATTGTAATCGCGGTTGCCGAATTTATCGGCATTCAGTCGATCCAGGTGGGCTCCGTAAAAATCAGCCTGCTCCCACTCGTATTCGCCATTTTGATCACAATGCTGCTTGGCTTGTCGATTTTCCGAAAAGGTTTTATGAAGAAAGTTTACAGTAAGGAGAACGTCGGCTTCTCCAGCAAGTATCTAATCTTCATTATGCTGCCGCTTATGGCGAGATACGGCGCCGACGTTGCTCCCAGACTAGAAGAAATCTTAAAAGTAGGCTGGGTGTTCATCATTCAGGAAATCGGTAATTTGGGTACGATTCTGCTCGGACTTCCAATCGCCATTCTGCTCGGTCTGAGAAGGGAAGCCATCGGTGCTACGCTCGGACTTGGAAGGGAAGGGGAACTTGCCTACATATCCGAGAAATACACGCTTGACTCCGACGAAGGCCGCGGGGTGCTGTCCCTCTATATTATAGGTACCCTGTTCGGCACGCTGTTCTTCAGCATTCTTGCGCCGGTCATGGTTGCCGCCGGCTTCTCGATCGAAGCGCTGGCCATGTCCTCCGGCGTCGGCTCCGCCAGTATGATGACAGGCTCTTCTTCCGCGCTAGTCGCGCATTCTCCTGAGATGACGGAGACCATTAACGGATACGCTGCTGCGAGCCAGCTGCTTACCAGCTTCCTTGGAACGTATACGATGGTATTTCTCGCGGTGCCGCTGCAGCGGTTTATGTACAAATTAATGGTCAGAGGTGAGAAGAAATGAGCACCGGTTTGAATAAATACGCAAAATACGCCCTCGTCCTGCTGCTTAGCGTTGGTCTTATCTTATTTACGGAGCAAATGAAATTCATCAAAAACGGCGAAGGCCATATTACGTTAGGGACGATAGCGGGCTTGGCCGTGCTGTGGCTTTTTTCCTTTATCGGCGTTCTGATCTCGATGCTCATGAAAAAAGCTCCGCTGAAATTCTTGCAGGACTTCCCGGTTCTCGGCTGGGTATCGATCGTTTCGCTGATCTGCTGCCTGATCTCCGATGTGTTCGTGGATGCCATTGCCAACGTTAACTTCTTGTCCATTACGACCCCGATCTTGGCGTTTGCCGGCATTTCCGTTGCCGACAGGCTGGTTGATCTTCGCAAAACATCGTGGCGCGTCGCCATCGTTGCGGTTTTCGTGTTCACGGGCACGTACGTGGGAAGTGCATTGCTATCAGAGTTCGGTCTCTATTTGTCCGGTAAGTAATTGAATCTAGTTCCTTCTATACCCGCCTGTTCTTTTTGGACAGGCGGTTTTTTCTTTCTATTTGCCGTAAAAAAATCCAACCCCCGTCGAAGGAACACTCTATATATCGTTTTTTTTCCTTGCGAACGTTTTGTTGATGTTAATCGTCATACTATGCAGAAGACGAGCCCAATGGTTAGGAAGTGACAGATATTGAACGACAGACAATTATTTGAAGCGTACAAAGAACGGGTTTACCTATTCTGCCGTTACATGCTCCGCAGCCAGTCGGATGCCGAGGACGTTTGCCAAGAGGTGTTTTTTAAGGCGATGACCGCGGACCGAAGCAGCGTGCAGAACTTGAAATCTTGGCTGCTCCGTATTGCGGCGAATGAATGCAATACCTTGCTCCGCCGGAGACGAAACGGCTTGAACAAAGAACTCCTTTCTTTTATGCAATCCCGATCTCTTCAAACGGCAACAGTGGAAGAAACCTACGAGCAGAGAGAGATGGTTCATTCTCTTCATCTGCTGCTGGATGAATTACCGGCGAAAGTGAAAATCGCCATCCTTCTGCATTATTCGGCTGAGCTGACGTTGCCTGAGACTGCTGAAGTGCTTCGTATCCCTGTGGGAACAGTGAAGTCCCGGATCAACCGGGGGTTAAAGAAATTAAAGAATATGCTGGAGAAGCAATCTTCAGAATACATGAAAGGAGAGAATCATCATGCCAGCGTATAAGGATGATTTCAGCAAGAGACTGTCGGAGTATCCCGAAGGAAAACCTGATTTCGAAGCCATGTTCCTTGCTTTGGAAAAACGAAAGAGCGAGTGGAATCATGCTCAAAATAGAGCTAAAGCCAAAAGCGGCTGGACTACCCGACGTGTGATTATGACGGCTGCTGCTGGAGCTTTTGCTATCGTGATAATGGGCACCACTGTCCATCAGACGATTATACAAAAGCAAGAGCAGGGTTATCTCAGCCAGCATGCGGTTGTTGGCCAGCGGGTCAACGCTTGGGCTGAACAGAGCTCCATCAAAGTCAGCGTGGATCAGGTCATTGGCAGCCCTTCTCTAAACAGCGACGGGACCAGTTTGGAATATCATCTATCGATGGATGTTCCGAATGCGGAGCAGTATGAGCAAGCTTTCTTCGATTTCGGTATATTGTCGAATTTAGACACCGGTAATACAAAGGAGACAATTGGCAACTCCATTCGGTTTACGAAATCTAATGGGACATTTACTGCAAATTTTGAAACCTTAATGGAGGAAGATCTGTCAAGCTCTCCGAACCGATACCGTCTGGAATTGCGAGATCTCTATTTGCGTAAAATAGTTAAAATTCCGTTGTCAGAAGGGAAAAATGAAATTAACTCGGAGAAGGTTTCTTCACTAACTATTCTATCTTCTGCCCCGTTGAACCAAAAGTGGGTTGTGCGTTACAAAATGAAGGAAAAATCAGAAAGATCCAAGGAATTTAAAAACGAATGGCGGAATGATACCGAAAGCGGCAATTATCAATTTGCCTTGGAAGCAGGAGGAAGAACCATCACGTCCACTAGCGGCCCTTCAGGAGCAGGTCAGTACACCGAAGTATTTGACATTTCTGGCCTTAGCGACAAGGAGCTGGCCGAGGCAAAAGTTTATTTCATCTATCCTGAAACCGTCGACTCGGTCAAGGGAACTTGGTCGATGGAATTTACGGTGGATGGAGCCGCAGCATCTCAGCCATCCAGTACGTATCCGCTTCGGATTGCCCCGAAGGAATTGAACGGGTTTGGATTCGTACCTGAAAGCTTGAACTTTGCGCCTCGCAACATTACCATCCCTATTAGGGGGTATTCGAGGGAGTATCGGGATGGTCAGATATTGTTAAACGATGTACAACTGAGGATCGGTAGTCGCACCATTCAAGGATACCTCACCTCGAATAGTGACATGCTCATGTTTATGCTTGAGCCACCTTATCAAGATTACTCCCATGAATCAGCTACACTAATCTTGAACAATGCGCTGGTTGTTCATAACAACCCGGTTCTACAGTGGACCGCGATCTCGGAACCAAGCGAAACGAAGCAAACAACGAAATACGCGCTGGATGCCGACAATGTCATCGAATACACCTATTATCGTAAAAATCAAGGGATCATGGTCGTTACCAAGTCGGAAAAAGGTGCGCCTGTCAGTTTCATGGGTACAAGGCTCAGGATCAACGGCAAAGTGGTCGAGCCTAACGACAATCAGTCGTGGAACTCTGGTGAGGGCAAGCGATTCGATTACTATGATCATATTCCAAAGAATTCCAAGTTGGAGATTCATCCAGGCATATACTTGGTCGAAGACAAAAGTTACAATCAGGAGATCAAATTGAAATAAACTTATAGATTATAGATGATCGTAGATAGAGATTATGAAAAAGGTATCCATAAATCTAAATAAAGAAATGATTTAAACAAAAAAAGCTGCGGGAATGAAGTGACCCCCAAAAGTTAGACACGGTTATTTCATTAGGCAGCTTTCTCAAAATGAGTTCGGTACTGTACCGGACTCATTTTTAATTTTGCCTTTAACCGTTTGGTATTGTAGTATTCAATATAT
>NZ_JFOM01000003.1:0-673 GCF_001860525.1 Paenibacillus sp. LC231
TTTGGATAAGCCCTCGACCGATTAGTATTGGTCAGCTCCATGCATTGCTGCACTTCCACCTCCAACCTATCTACCTCGTCGTCTTCAAGGGGTCTTACTAGTTGGGAAATCTCATCTTGAGGGGGGCTTCACGCTTAGATGCTTTCAGCGCTTATCCCGTCCGTACGTAGCTACCCAGCCATGCTCCTGGCGGAACAACTGGTGCACCAGCGGTACGTCCATCCCGGTCCTCTCGTACTAAGGACAGCTCCTCTCAAATTTCCTACGCCCACGACAGATAGGGACCGAACTGTCTCACGACGTTCTGAACCCAGCTCGCGTACCGCTTTAATGGGCGAACAGCCCAACCCTTGGGACCTACTTCAGCCCCAGGATGCGATGAGCCGACATCGAGGTGCCAAACCTCCCCGTCGATGTGGACTCTTGGGGGAGATAAGCCTGTTATCCCCAGGGTAGCTTTTATCCGTTGAGCGATGGCCCTTCCATGCGGTACCACCGGATCACTAAGCCCGACTTTCGTCCCTGCTCGACTTGTAGGTCTCGCAGTCAAGCTCCCTTATGCCTTTGCACTCTTCGAATGATTTCCAACCATTCTGAGGGAACCTTGGGGCGCCTCCGTTACTCTTTAGGAGGCGACCGCCCCAGTCAAACTGCCCGCCTGACACTGTCCCCG
>NZ_JFOM01000004.1:0-672 GCF_001860525.1 Paenibacillus sp. LC231
TGAGACCATTCCAATAAAATTGAGATGTTCAGGCTCAAAGAAAGGAATGGTCTCAAATGGCAACCAAGAGCTACAGCCTAGCTCACACAAAGTGGATGTGCAAATACCACATTGTATTTACCCCGAAGTATAGACGGAAAGAGATCTATAATCAAGTAAGAAGAGACTTAATAGAAATTTTCAAACGCTTATGTAAGTACAAAGGAGTAGAAATTATAGAAGGCCACATGATGCCCGATCATGTCCATATGTTGGTGGCTATCCCACCGAAAATATCAGTCTCATCATTCATGGGATATCTAAAGGGGAAAAGTTCGTTAATGATCTTCGAGAAGCATGCACAACTAAAATATAAATACGGGAATCGAAAATTTTGGGCAGAAGGATATTATGTGAGTACAGTAGGTTTGAATGAAGCAACAGTAGCGAAGTACATTCGTGAACAAGAGGCACATGATCAAGCCATGGATAAGTTGAGTGTAAAAGAGTACGAAGATCCATTCAGCAGCAACAGGGGCAAAAAGAAATAAACCAGTTTAACTGGTAAGTGAAAGTGACAAATAACAATGAGCCTGAACAGAGTTATGGTCAGGCTAGCGTCTTTAGGCGCAGTTTGGCAACAAGGGGTTATACCCCAAGAGCAAACCACCCGTTGGACGGGTGGTCATGATT
>NZ_JFOM01000005.1:0-297984 GCF_001860525.1 Paenibacillus sp. LC231
TCACTATATCGATTAAAAGTTTGACCTTTCTTCGCTGGCATAACAAAAATCCCCTCCGGTATCCAGTGTTTGAGTTCATTGTAACATGTCCTCTTTTTTCACTGTCTACCATCAGGGGATAATACCAAAAGTCTCAGTCGATAAAGCTTTTTTTAATCTATTTTAATCTGGTCTTTTTTATTGGCATATTCAAATCACGTATTCCGGCCGTAATTTATAGACCCTGCCAGGTTTCCCCGCCGTCACTGCTTTTCATTAGGCGCGATCGATTCTTGTCCGTTGTTTCAATCAGCATCCAACCGACATCAGGCGATGTAAATTGCAGTTTCACCACGTTCGGATATTTGGCGAGATTATCGTTAAGAAGCTTACTCCTCGGAAATGGCTTCCAGGTCTTGCCCATATCATTCGTATGATAAACAATACCGTTCACCATTCTCCACCCGTCATGAAGCCGGCGGAAAACAGGCTGAATGGAGCCCTTGCCGGTATCACCCGTCATGGGGAATGACACCAAATTCCATGATTTCCCCGTGTCGGCCGTAAAGTAACCCAAATAGCTTGCCTGATCATCCTTCACGCAAGTAACCGGTATATAAACCTCGCTTCCGCTACTGCCTCTGCCCAGAAACTTGGGGGCGCCGGCAAAGATCGAACCGCACCGATCCAGCAGCTTGCTCTTGAATATCTGTCCGGAGGACTTCCACTTCTGGCCTCCATCACGGGTAATATACAGTTTGGAGGATTGCATTTCACGGATGGTCGCAAATCCGACAAGCGAATCCGTGAAGGTTAAGCCGATGATGGACCCTGTTCGTGGAATCACGCTGCCGGGAACACGGGATGTAGGATACTCCGTATTCTGCATGACCTCTTCCCATAACCCGCCATTATTGCTGGTTCGAAATAGCGACTTCTCCTCAGAGCCCCGGGATAGATCGCCTTTCGCCATAATCCATCCCTGCTGAGACGAAACGAAGGACATGGCCGTGACGACACCCGTCTCCGGCAGCGAAGAAAGCTTCCAGGTGTCTCCCCCGTCCGTCGTATTGAGCAGGATCGTTTCGGCTGATCTCTGCTTGTTGCGTATAATCCAACCATGTTTCTTATCCGTAAACACGATGTCTTTCCCATACTCCAGCTTATCAACGAACTGTACATTGGAGGATGGAGAGATATCAACCCACGTTTCACCATAATCCTGAGTCTGATACAGACGTAATTCCGTGTTCGTTATCCCCCAAGCAATCCCCGTTGACTCATTCAAGAGTTGGAAATCCGTCAACCGTGTATGTATCTGATATTTGCTTTTTTCCTCGGGCGCTTTCATCGCCGTATCCGGCAATACTAGTGTAATGGTCTGACCTTCTTCTTCATCTTCAACCGATTCAGGAGGGCCTTCTACTGTAGAAGTTTGCTGTTGTTTTATCGGTTCTGAGGTACAGGCTGCTAACATGAATGCCATCATCATTAGCATACTGAGCCAGACTATAAAACGACTTGATCTCAAGAATTCTTCCTCCTCTTATTTCGATGTCATGCTGCAAGTCTGCTTTTTCGACATTATAACATATTCCGTCCAACAGAAATGTAAAGAACTGACTTGCAAAATTTACAATACTGTAGCTTTTTTGATAGTGTCAGTCTCATATGCATAAGGATGTTTTTATGATGGAAGACTATTGAGGTGTGTAATTTTAGCAAGGCAGTTGAATGTAAGGAGGTGAAATGTCATGGCTAAACCCGATAATCGCGAAGACAATGTAGAGCATCTGCAGCAGGCGGTCCAGAACACGATTGAGAACTACCGTGAAGCCGAAGATTATCTCGAGGAGTTTGGGGATGAAATTCCGGCAAGCGAGAAAGAACAGATTCAAGATCGTAATGCTCGTCGTGAAAAGAGCATTTCCGGCTTCCGGGAAGAGATTAAAGACGAAGCTGCTCATCAGCAAGGAGAATAATCCGCTGAACAACATAAAATCAGGAGGCGCATATAATGCGCCTCCTGTTTTGTACATATCGTATTGGCCATGAGACATCACCGATATTGAATCAGCTGTCTCATCTCGAGCCAATTGAGATTATTCCTTCTTCACAAAATTCTTTTTGACAATGACTCCCTTATAATCCTTTAAATACTCGGGCGCGCCCGTAATAAAATGTCTGATCGCCTTCACCCTGGATTCCAAATCCATGGTATCGTTCGGACCCACCTGTACAACCGACGCAGATGCAGTCGCTATAATATCGATACATCCCACATGAATCTTCCTACGGTCTTGTATAATGTTTAGTTCTACCTCTGATTGCGGCGGCCATGTAGGTATGGATCTGGAAAATATCGAGTAATCCTCATAATCTCCCTCGTCTTCAAAAAACACCGGCACCTGCCGCTGAACCGCCAATGCGCGTGTATTAGCATCGATATGTCCCGATTCACCGCATATACATGCTGAACTATCTGAAATATTGATGATATACATGTGATCAACATGTGAATGACGTTTCATGGTGCGGAACCCGGGGATAACGGAACAAGCGGGCTGATCTGCAGTGATTCGGAAGGCGTATCATACATGGAGGAGCTATTAATCACATGGGTATCTCCAATCAACAGTACGGACGAGCTTGAGATCGCCGTAATGCGGATCGAACCAACCTGGAGTTCTTTATTGACGACTGTCATTTTCATTTAAATGCCACTTCCCTCGTTGCAAATTAAGAAGGTGCTGCTCAACTGCCGAAGCGATCTCACTCTTCACTTGTTTGACGATCGCTTGCTCTACCTCTTGCGGGTTCATGGTTTCCCTGTTCGTTTGATATTGCTTCAAATACACCGTAATACGCTCTCTGAGTTGTTTACGTACATCTTCAATAATAACGGCAGCATATTCATCACCAAGCACAAAATGGGCTTCAGGAATCATGCGTTCGATCTGCTCGGGTACTGTATCTTCCAGGTAACGTGATACATTCTGATATATGTTCGAGTATAGTTCGCCGCCGGAATTTCCCGACTGGGACAGTCCTAACGGCGGCTGACCATTCACGGTAATATCGTCCAGGGACTGCCCATCCTTTGGCATCAGCCCAATATTTAAGGTGCCTTCCAATTTTTCGATTTTCAATAAATCAAAATTATATTCCACCCGATCTATCGTTTTCTCGCTTCCCTGTCGTAATCGATCTATTTCACTGCGCATTTCCTTCAGCATTTGTTCCATTCTACTCAGCTGCTCTGACTGAGTATGAAGAATATGGAACAATTGCTGTATATAATAATCGTACATGGAACCACCTCCCTGCTCCTATACAATCTATGCGCAGGCCATTCACCTCATTCTTGTCTATACAGTCCTTCAGTCGGAGCAGGTAGAGGAACCAGAGGATTGTTATTGGGCTGAGGCTCAAATTCAGGGGCAGGGCCTGTAAATCCACCCGTATTATAAATATTGGACAATGCCCGGATCTCTCCAGCGGTCCCAATCTGCAGCACCGAAGAATTCGTTACCGCCTCAACCCGAAGCTGCTGTATGTTAATACATTGATGTACCGTTAGATTCACAGTGGATCACAACCTTAATTAAGCATTAGCCGAATCAATCAGGTCCGGATCAATGGTGTTCAAGCTGTTGGCCTGGTTGTTTGCAATATTCGTGCCAATATTGTCACCGGTGTTGAACGAGTTGGCGCCGGAATACGTTTTTGTGGAGCTGTTTAAATCAATGACGCCTGTATTTCCAACCAAGACCGTAGAACTGGGGCCCACGTTAACAATCTTCATATTGCCGATAATCGAAACCACAATTCCACCTCTTCATTCAAAATCATACGCTTGGATTTATTCTATGTGGTTGGATGCCCAGATGTCACTCTAACCTTCCTTCGCCCATACAATGAAATTACAGAACGAAGGAGGGATATCTAGTGAACTCAAGATCCAAGCGCCCTGAATGGTTATCGAAGGACTCTTTTTTCAACAACAGTTCCTTTCCATTCAAAGATCTTAATGACCTCAATGAGGATTTTCAGCTGGATCCAACCGTCATTGAAGATTATGTGAAGGATACGATAAGACAAGCAACTGCCGGAAATGAAATGCTGCCTAACCCCAACACACTTCGATATGAAACCTTTGACACGCATAACTTTCTCGTTGTGAAATGCTATATCCCCAAACGTGTCCATCCGGAAAACTTATGGATTAAGCTAAATCGAACACAGATCAAAATCCACGGTTTGCCAAAAGATCAAAGCCAGACCATCGTCTTGCCTGTCCCCATTCTTCCTGCGCAAAGCATTGCGACCTATAAGCAGCCCACTTTACAAATTAAGATGCCTAAATTGTCTACAGGCCGATTTCATGATATCAATATTCGTTTCTTATGAACAAAGATACCTTACCCGTTAGTCACAATCTGAAAAAGCCTGCGTACAACATTGGTTGTATGCAGGCTTCCCCACCATTTATACTTAAATGACAGAGTCTATACGGGTGTTTGGGGTGCAGAGAGATAGAAGTGGCTAGATAAATAGCGGTTATTTCTCTTTTGTGAATTTTTCATATAGTGAATCACTCACTTGCTGATACAGATATTACGCATCAAAACAAGCTGATTTCCTGATGAAATCAGCTTGTTCGAGATCTATATGAAGGTCGTTGCCGGGCTTATTCCGCCTCGGATACTACCGTATACCGCTCATGGATATGCTTCGGTTGTTCAAGCTCATCCAATACCGCAATCGCGTAATCTGCGTAGCTGACATAGCTTTGACCGTTTGAATTGACAATGACATGGTCCTTGCCTTCCTGATAGCTGCCCGTGCGCTGACCGTGCGGATTAAAGAACGCTGCCGGACTTAGATACGTCCATTTCACATCGGAAGATTGTTCCAGGTCTTTCAAGTTCTCACCGGCATGAAATGCCGTCGGATAGTATTCCTTAGGAAAATCTGGAGTTTCCAAGAGTCGCAAGGTTTTGGCTTCATCAACGAACAAGCTACCAGCCCCGCCAATCACAAACAGTCTGGTATTCGTGCCTTTCAGAGCTTCTATCAATACCCGGCCAACCTCCACATATTGAGTTTCTTGCCCGGGCGCCGCCGCAAAGGCATTCACGACGAAATCGAAGCCCTGAAGATCGGCATTCGTCAAATCCAGCACGTTCTTCTCCAAAATGTTAACGCTCGAATCGGAGATCTTGGATGCATTCCTTACAATTGCCGTTACTTCATGACCGCGTGCTTGAGCTTCCTTGAGAATCAGACTTCCCGCTTTCCCTGTCGCACCGATAATACCAATCTGCATTGTGAATCTCTCCTTTATCAATTGTATATGCAAATGAGGGACGAAAAAGAGGCTTAATTTCCCTTTTTCAATATTTCACTGGATTCATGGAGAAGTTTAGTTAACTGTTCGCTATGTTCCTTCCCCAAGAGGGAAACATACTGTCCATACAGCTGTTCAAAATATTGGTTCAGCTCCTGATATAACGACTTCCCTTCATCCGTTAAGAAAATATGCGTTTCTTTCCATTCAGATTTGCGCTGTAATAACTGCTTCTCCTCCAGCTTATCGATGAACCGTGTGCTTGTTGATGGAGCAATGGACAACTTATCGCTTAGCTCTTTCTGCGTAATGCCGGGATATTGATGGATCACCACCAAAACGTAGGAGTACGTAGGCGATAAACCGGCCTTCGCAAAAGCATCCTCCGCCATCTTGGTCATCGAACGAGCAAACCGATTTGAAGTAAAAAACAAGCATGAGCTCAGTATGGAATCATCTATGTTCATAACCAGACACCTCTCATTTGTATATACAAATTAACACACCACTAATATATTGTCAACAACTTTCTTTTAGTTAGTCTTATTATTGATTTTATTATGATCGTCGTCATTAGGTACGTTCGAAAGCTCATATAGCTTGCTTTAGAGATAGGGAGCATATTTTTATCTATTATGAATTTTTCATACATTGAAATAATCACCTATTATTGAAGATTGAAAATAACGATTGACCTTGACATTAGTGTCAAGGTCTACACTATATTCGAAGCCAACACTCAAGGAGGAAAAAAAGATGGAACAATTGAATCAAAATCAAGGCCATGGGATCGAACCTAATGTTCGTGAAACTCAGCAAAACACCAATAAGGAACATGTCACCGTGCTCGGGCTCGGCCCTATGGGCCAAGCGCTTGCCGGAGCTTTTATCAAGAATGGCCATGCTACAACAGTGTGGAACCGGACAGCTGCTAAGGCCGACCCACTTATTACACAAGGTGCAGTGCTTGCTCCGACTGTTCCGGATGCCGTGCTTGCCAGCCAGCTTATTATCATCTGTGTACTCAATTATGATGCAGTCCACTCCATTCTCTCTAATGCGACTAGCGCATTGAAAGGGAAAACCCTTATAAACCTGACAGCCGACTCTCCTGAACGTGCACGAGAAATGGCGGCTTGGGCAGCCGAGAACGGTATTAACTATATTGATGGTGCGATCATGACGCCGATAACGACCATTGGGCAGCCTTCAGCCGTTGTTCTGTACAGCGGGCAAGAGAAAGTATACCGCAGCCATCTGGAAACACTCTCCAGTCTGGGAGGGACCGCTTCGTTCCTTGGGGAGGATCCCGGTCGTGCCGCAGCTTATGATGTTGCATTGCTGGATGTGTTCTGGACAGCCATGAGCGGCTATGTGCACGCTCTGGCTATCGCACGTGCTGAGAACATTGCCGCGAAAGACATCGCCCCCTATGCGCAAAATATCATCAACATTATGCCGGATATCATGACCTATATCGCCCAAGATGTGGATCAAGGCGTATACCCTGGTGAAGGCTCGAGTCTCATCTCCAATATGACAAGTATGGAGCATATCATCCACGTGGCCGAACATCACGGCATCGATAGCAGCGTTTTAAACGCAGCAAAAGCCATTGCCCAAAGAGCAATCCATGCCGGTCATGGAGAAGATGGTTTCTCGCGTTTAGTCGAATTTAATCGCCCAACCGCTTAAATTGCTGATTCAACTCTTGCTTCAGATTAAAAAACTAAATGGAATTTAACAACAAATCGGCAAGTCAAACAGGTGACGACAAAGTCCCCTCTTGACTTGCCTATTCGTTGAATTCGCTCTCTTCTTAACCCTTGACAGCTCCTTCAGTCAAACCTTTCTGTATATACTTCGAGATAAACAGGTATACAATCAGCACCGGAATAACGGTCAATGATACTGCCGTAGCCATCAGACCAAAGTCTGTTCCGTATTGGGAGCTGATCTCATTCAGCAATGCAACGATCGGGCGGACATTCTCTTTGTTTACAAAGATCAACGCTGAGAACAAGTCATTGTACGACCACATAAATACAAATATACTCGCCGATGCAAATACCGGCTGCGAGATCGGCACGAAGATCTTAACAAACATCTGCCATCGGTTACATCCATCCATGAAAGCCGCTTCTTCAAGCTCTTTCGGGATGGTTGCCATATAACCGGCAATCACCAAGGTGGCAAACGTCAGATTGCCTGCCGTTTGCGGGAAGATCAGGCCCCAGTATGTATTGACCAGGCTCGTTTTGATCAGCAGCTCATATACCGGAACTACGGTTGCAAACGCTGGAATCAACAATGTCGCATACAGAATGGAATAGATGGTGCGCTTGCCTCTGAAGTTGAATCTGGACAACACATAAGCGGCTAATCCCCCGAGCAGTAATACCAAGAATACGGTACTGAAGGACATCACCAAACTATTGATATAGCTTCTTCCGATATTAATACGGTCAAATGCATTCTGATAGTTCACAAACACCGGTTCCCATGCGATACCAAAGGAATTATTCATCACATCGCGAGAAACCTTGAAAGAGTTGTTCACGATCCAGAATAACGGATAAATGGTTGTTAGGGACCACGCTGTCAAAACAACGTACATCAACGTGGTGCCTAAATTAAACCGACTCTTCCTAACGCGCTGAGTTTTGTGTTCAACGACGATGGTTGGCTCCATAACAGTACACCCCTATAATGCTTAGTATGTAATCTCGTCTCTTTTCAACAAACGGTTGGCAATTAACGCAAGCAGTACGCCAAAGACCACCATGTATATCGCAACCGCTGATCCGTAACCAAAGTTCTGATCCACCATGGCCTTTTTGTACATATACGTTCCCAGGACTTCCGTTCCATTCTGGCCGCTTGTAATGACCCAGATGAATTCGAACACCTTCAACGTACCCGTAATGGCAAGTGTGATAACAACCTTGATGTCACTCATGATGAGCGGAATTGTAAGCATCGTTGTTTTCTTGAGCCCCGTGATTCCTTCCAGTTTTGCAGCCTCATAATAATCCGCGGGTATTTTGGACATGGCTGTCAAGAACAGAACAAAATAAAAGCCCACATAATGCCAAACCGTTGGAATCGATACCGCCTTTAGCGCATTCTTCGCATCCAGCCACAAAATCTTCTCAATATTGAAGTTCGCCAGCAAATTGTTCAGCAAACCGAAGTTGTAATTGTAGAACAATACAAATAATAAGGAAATGGCAGTACCGGAGATGACAACCGGGAAGAAAAAGACCGTTCGATAAAAGCCTTTGAGCTTAGAAATGTTATCTACCAGGACAGCCAACACAAGCGCGATTCCCACCTGAAACACGATAACATAGAGCATGATTTCGAGCGTGTGCAATGTTGCAGCGCCAAGCAGTTTATCCGTAATGAGTCTCTCATAGTTAGCCCCTCCCACAAACTTTTTATCGAAAAAGCCGCTTGTGCGATAAAAGCTGAGATACAAACTCTTGAAGAACGGATAATATAGAAAGATTGTCATGATGGCTGCTGCGGGTAATAGAAACATCACAATATACTTGCGATCACCCTTCATATTAATCACCCTTGATGTTTATTTTTCTTCAACGTCCATGCCGAAATGACTACGCCGCCCTAATGAAAGCAGAGGGGCGGCGTACGTCACTTTTATTTCTACCGTTTCTGATGAAAACTATTTTTTGTTGGCATCCTCGGTTTTCTTCGCTTCTTCGATCGCTTGAGTAGGAGTTTTCTTGCCTTCCACTACAGGCTGAACGCTAGCGCGAAGGTTACCAAACGTTTCTTGCGAAACTTTACTGTCAACTGGCGCGCTGATGGAAGCTGCTTTCGCGGCCATAGCGAAACCGTCAAGAGCTACTTGCGGCAATCCAGTCACCTCAACGTCAGCCGCAGGTGTGCCACCGTTAGCCGATGCGATTTTTTGAATGGACGCCGGGGAAGTCAGGTGCTTCAGCAATGCGATTGCTGCTTCTTTTTTAGCTGCGTCATCATAAGTGGCTTTGGAGAGATAGAAACCGGAACCGAAGCCGCCGACGATATCGTTACCGCTGCCAGCGCCGTCAGGAACTGTCGGGAATGGCAGTACTGTAGAGTTGTCACGGGTTTCATCGCTCCAACCGCCAATGGCCCAAGATCCTTCGATGGTCATGGCAGCCAGGCCTTCACTGTAATAGTTGCCGGACATGCTCAGGTCGATCGTTGCCGCATCTTTAGGGAATGCGCCAAGGTCATACAATTCTTTCATAGCCGCATACGCTTTTTCCCAGTTTGGATCGATTCCGTCAAGCAGACCTTTGTTTTGTCCTTCAGGACCTGCTGCAGACAAAATGGTATGCTCGATCAGGTAGTGAGATTGGTCAAATGGTACGGACAAAGGAATAATGCCTTTGGCAGATAACGTTTTCACAGCTGTGGTCAATTTCGCCCAGTCTGTTGGAAGCTCCAAACCATTTTCTTCGAAGATTTTTTTGTTAACGAACAAGCCTTCATAAAAACCGGTCAATGGCGCTGCGTAAATGTTACCGTCTTTTTGCTTGGCAAGCTCGAGCGCATCAGGAATGAAGCCGTTCTTCCACTCAGCGTCCGCGTCGAGAATTTCGTTCAACGGCACAACTTTACCGGCATTGACGAATCCTTCAGCGTCAGCCCCGATGAAGTAGAACAACAAGTCAGGCTCGTTGCCGCTGTTCATGTCGGTGTTCACTTTCGTTCTGAAACCGTCATCATTTGCTGACATGGTGTCGTTGTCTATCTTCACGTTCGGATGTTCCTTCGTGAATTCATCCAACGCTGCCTGGAAGGCTTCACGAGCTGCGTCAGTTCCTCCGAAAGTCGAGAACACGCGGAGTGAAACCGGAGCGGCTTCATCCTTCTTATCATCTGCCGGCGGAGTTGTTTCCGTCTTCGGAGTTTCTCCTCCTCCAGCAGCAGGAGTGTTGGTGCCACTGTTGTTACCGCATGCTGCGAGGAACATGGAGAGCAGCAACATGACACTCATGAGTAACATGGAAGTCCTTTTCATTTCGAATCCCCCTAAGTATTTTTTCAGAACCCTATGTAAATACTTGCTGTCTACCAGAATTTTATTCCAAGCCCTACTGGTTTCAAAGGGGGACATTCATCTTCTGCAGGGGGAAATATTTCCATATCAATCTTTTATTCGCTTCACGTCTCCTTTTTCAGACTAAAAAATGTGCTAGGTATCGAGGAGGCCAGGTAAAATAATGTAGCTGCTCGCTGATGATATTGATAGGTATTTCCTTATTGTGAATTTTTCATATGTTGAATTAACATCATCAACATTATTACCAGCGTTCGTATACTATTAAGCCGCAAAAAAGAGCCTGTCGAGAGAACTCGACAGGCTCTTTTTTAGATCACTTACACCTTACCCACCCAATCCGCACCGGCAACTTCACGCCAGCGGTTACGGATCGACTCGTAAATATCCTCCGGCAGCTGCCCTTTTTCCAGTAATGCAGCATTTTGCTCCCACCGATCCGGATTTGCCGTACCGACAATGGCGGTGGCTACGCCCGGCGTGCTCAAGGTGAATCTTAATGCCGTTTCAACGCCTTGCTGAACATCGGCGAGAAAATCGTAATTCAACTCGCCTAGCCGGATCCAATAAGGATAAGCATAATCCTGCTCGCTTAGCGTTTCATTCTTCCAGGCAACATTGGCTACCGGACGTTTGGCAATGATCCCTATGCCCTGCTTCATGGCCAGCGGAATCGTGAGATCGATCGCCTCCTGGTCGGCGATGTTCAGCGAAGTTTCAAAGCTGTCGAACACGCCGGTTTGAAGGGCATAGAGCGCATCGGTCGAATCGCCGCTGTAGCCGATGTACTGCGTTTTCCCCTGCTCCTTAGCTCTTCTTAACACTTCAATCACTTCGCCCCGGCGCAAAATCTCTTCCGAGCAGCTGTGAAGATGGATGACATCGACGTGGTCCACCTGCAGTCGCTTCAAGCTGCGGTCAATGCTCTGCGCAAGCATCACGGGATCCCAATCCGGATAATCCAAACCGGAAGCGTGGCCGCATTTCGTAAACAGGTAGTAATCATCTCTTCGACCTGACAAAGCCTTGCCGATTAATTCCTCGCTGTGGCCATAACATTCCGCGGTATCAATCATGTTAAGGCCTGCATCAATGGCGCTGTGCAGCAGCCGGTCAACCGTCTTCTGATCCGACTGGCCGATCTCGGCCCCTCCAAATCCCAACACACTAACCTGCATGTCCGTACGTCCAAATGCTCTTCGTTCCATCTTCCTTCACTCTCCTCCCTGTTCATCCCATTCATCATTACCCGACACGAATAAACCTGAAAGCCTATTTTCGTTACATTTTCGATTTCACTATATTTATTCTGTTTGAAAGAATGCTCCCCTGCTAGAATCCATAAATGCTAAGACCGCCATCCACCAGCAGCGTTTGCCCGGTCATGTAATTGGCAGCCTCCGACGCCAGGAAAACGACAGGTCCCACCACTTCTTCCAGACTTCCCACGCGCTTAAGCGGTGTCCGGTCCAATATGGCCTGCATATAAGCTTCATCATTAAGCAGCTTCTCCGTCAGCGGAGTCCGGAAATACCAAGGTCCGACCGAGTTAACCTGAATTCCATACTGCGCCCACTCCATCGCAAGCACCTTGGTCATATGGATGAGAGCCGCCTTCGTTGAACCATAAACAACGCCTGTGCGAAGAGCCGTGTGTCCGCCTACGGAAGAGATGTTGATGATTCTTCCATTGCCCTGATCTTTCATAAATCGGGCAGCCGCTTGCGAAGCTACGAAAGCCGATTTCAGATTGGTTTGCACTATCAAGTCCCATTCCGAATCCGTCACTTCCAGCGCAGGCGTGCGAATGTTCATGCCGGCATTATTCACCAGTATATCGATTCGTCCTGCCTGATTGACAAATTCTCGAATCGCTCCCTCCATCTCTTCTCTTACGGTCAGATCACCCGGCAGCACAAATGCCTGACCCCGGTTCAAGCTCTTAATCAGATATGCGGTCTCCTCCAAATCGCTTCGGGTTCGGGACATCAAGCCGACATCGCAGCCGGCCTCTGCCAATCCTATGGCTATGGCGCGTCCGATCCCGCGTCCAGCCCCTGTAACAAAAGCTTTTTTCCCTTCCAGATGAAAGCTCGGTAAATACATCCGAATCCCTCCTAAGCACTGATCTGTAAACCAAATTTTATAAGCAAACAATGGAACGTTCCTTAAAATCCGTGAAACAATTCTAGGAATTGAAATATTGCGAAGGATTGTGGCGAACCGGATCAATATATTCCTCATATCGGCCGCCCGTATAAGCTTCAATGACTTTTCGCCAAAAAGCCTGCGCCGGTATATTACTGCTGATTTGCGTCACCTTCCAGCGTCCCTGGAAATGATCAAACAGCCGGGTTGCCGCCCAAGTCCCTAATCCCGTACGCCGATATTTTTGCATAACGAAAAACTCCGTCATATAATAGTCCGCATCTAGGGGGTCATCCATCCGCTCGATCAAGGCAAACCCGGCTGGCCGTTGATCAAACGTAATTAGATATGGATATTTACGTTCTCGTTTTTTCCAGAATTCATCCAGATCCGGATACGGTAGAAACAGCCCTTGATCATTTACCGAAATATCCAGATACTTGGTAAAATCATATAAGTACAATTGCATCAAGTTTACGATAACGGCTTGTTTCCGCTTGGGAACCAGCTCAATTCCCATACGTTCACATCGATCTGAAATCATGCTGCCGCCTCCCTAAAGCATCTCATCTATCATTTTAATGCTTCTTATCTTCATCTTATTATCCGCTCATTGTGACACAAGTGCCATATCGGATTCGTGAGAATCATCCATGGTGATCTGACACATGCAAGCAAGATCGACTTTCCATATGTTACACTAGTAATTAATGACACAGGTCATTGCTATAAAGACAATCATTCGAGGTGGAACATGAATATACAAAAAGATATCGACCGTGCAAGACTCGATGAGAAATCGCCGGACATGCCTTGGTTCGTACAGCAATTTATCGATTACAAGCTCCCGGATCTCTCCCCCTCCACCCTGCTTGAATATGTAAGGGATTATGAAACGTTCTTTAATTGGCTCCGTTCGGAGGGGCTGTCACAAGCAACCTCGAACCGCGAGGTAACGCTGCTTGAGCTGGAGACGCTGCGCATGGACAGCATCACCAGTTACCGGTTATATCTGACTACACGCCGGGAGGGGACCAACTCCAGAATCACGGTTTCCCGCAAGCTCTCATCGCTGCGCTCCCTGTTTCATTATTTAAGCCAGATTGCGGAAGACGAGGAGTTTTACCCGCTTCTCAAGCGTAACATCATGGCTAAAGTAGAAATTAAGCGAATTCATAAACCAAAAGACACGGCTGCCAAGTTAAAAGGAAAAATACTCGAAGAAGAAGAACTTCAGGATTTCATCACTTACATTCACGAAGGTTATGGGCTGGATGTGGAGCAGAACAAACAGGCGCTTTATGCGCATGAACAAAATAAGGTCAGAGATGCCTGTATCGCCAGCCTCATATTAAATTCCGGCCTTCGTGTATCCGAAGTGGTCAATTTGAATCTTGCGGACATCGACCTGAACAATAAAATGCTGCATGTCTATCGTAAAGGTAATAACGACGAAACCTTTAAGACCCCGGTCTACTTCCGTGCGCAAGCCAAAGACGATCTTGAATATTATTTGCAGCTTCGGCAGGCCCGCTACAAGGTGCCAAAAAAAGAAAAAGCTCTGTTCGTTGCACTGCGTAACGGCCAGAATGAAGGGCAGCGCATGACCAAGCGGGCGATTCAGGCGATGATCATCAAATACGCCAAGCGTTTTGGCAAGCCGTCCCTGACCGTTCATAAGCTGCGGCATTCGTTTGCCACCGACTATTATCTGCAAAATGATATTTACAAAACCAAAGAACAATTGGGACACGCGTCCACCGAGACAACTGAAGTGTATGCCCACTTAACGGACAAAACGATGTCCGAGGCGATTGAACGCCGCTCGGAGGACTAACTTCTTCATAATGACAGCAGTAGCGACGTGATCCGCTCCGTGTCATTCCAAGTAAATAGGGGAACCGCTAGCCGCTGCTGCATCTCATGCAGGGCTGACGGTTCCTTTAGCATTTCAGGACGCACGACGATACCCCGGGTCTCCTTAACTTGATCCAGCAGTCCCATGTCCTCCGTTCCCCGCAGCAATACGAGCTTTGGATAAGGCTGCATCTTATAGCCTTCGACAAGCACCAGATCAAAATCACTGTACAAATGGATCAACGACGCAAGTTCCAGCTCCGCTTCCATCAGCATCGCCGTACGCCCCGGTGAAGCGATGGCGATCCCCTCCGCTCCCGCCTCTCGGAATTTGTACGTGTCCGTCCCTTCATGATCCATTTCGAATCCGTGCCCGTCATGCTTGATGACGGCTGACCGAATGCCATGCTGTTTCAACTGTGGGATCAAGCTGGCAATCAATGTGGTTTTGCCGCTGTTTTTATAACCGCATATCTGGAAAACCTTCATGTCCAGGCTCCCGGCAGAACGAGAACTTGTACGGTTTGGCCTTTAACAGCACCACGAAGCTCTGGCGGAACCACGATTAAACAGTCACTGTCTTTAATCGTGATCATGACACTTGACTCATCAAGGGAAGCAGGTGTCGCTACAAGCTTGCCGTTTGACACCTCCAGGCTCCCCCGGACGAAACGGGTAAAGTTGTTCACTTTCGAATAATCCGAACCCAATTCTGCCGTCCATTCAGTTAAAAACAACTGCTCCATGCCAAGCATCTTCCGGATCGCAGGTCGGACAAACAACAGAAATCCCACATAACAGGCCCCCGGATTACCCGATAACGCAAAGAGCAGCTTGCCCTCCTTCACAGCAGCGGTTGTAACACTTCCGGGCCGCATTGTGACTTTATTAAACAGCATGTCCAGACCTCCGGATGTCACCAGCTCCCCCATAATATCATAGTCGCCTACAGATACGCCGCCTGTCGTCACCACGATGTCATACACCTGGAGCGCTTCTTCCACCTTCTGTCGGGCGAGCTCGATATCATCCGGGATCGCCTCCATAATCACCGGGACACCACCGGCTTCCCGAATTTGCGATGCGAGCATATAAGTATTGCTGTTGCGAATTTTACCAGGTTCAAGTGGCTCGGTGATGTCCAATAGTTCGCTGCCCGTCGAGAATATTCCTACCACCGGTTGACGATACACTTCAACCTGGTGTATGCCGAAGGTGGCCAGAACCGAAATTTCTCCAGGTCCGATGAGTGTTCCTCTGCGGAGGATCAAATCACCTTCCTGAAGCTCGAATCCGAGGGGAGTAATATTCTTCCCCGTCTCGATGGAGCGTTTGAAGCCTACATGGGTAAGGCCATCCTCTGTTCGAAGCTCCGTCGCTTCAAGCATAACGACAGCGTCTGCCCCTTCAGGCACTTGAGCGCCCGTCATGATGCGGGAAGCCTTGCCTTGGACGATTGGAATGGAAGACACATATCCGCACGGGATCTGGTCGACAACCTCTAGCCACACCTGTTCCCCTAAATCGCAAGCGGCTAAATCCGCTGATCGAACGGCATAACCGTCCATACCCGAACGCGCAAAAGCCGGAAACGGGTGGGGCGCGATAACATCGGAAGCAAGCACACGTCCATCGCTGTCCTGCTGCCGAATAAGCTCCTCCTGACCAAGCCCCGCATAAGAAACGGCTAGCCTTTGCGCATCCCTTACCTGCAATGCACGCCGATCAAATTTATGATTGTGTTTCTTAGGCAATATCGAATGATTATCCTTCACTACGCATTCCTCGCTTTCTGACTCAAAGAAAAAACTGACATTCTTACTGTACTACATTCTGCGCATTCTTCAAACCGAGTTTCAGGTCTCATCCATTCGCCGTGTTGTAGGATGAAGACAACAACCGAGTATGTACGGGTCTCCAGACAAAAAAAAAGCGCATGGTCACTTGACCATGCGCTTGAACTCCATGCTTACCTTCGTCCCCTTCGGGAGATCCCGCCAGATCCGATTCGGGTCTTCGGCTTCTTGTACGATTTCTTCGGCGAATCGAATAAACCTCCGCCGCTTTCGCCGCGCTTGATCGTGCCGCGGTCTCCGCCTGTATCCGGATTTCGTCTGAACAGGCTTCCGCCCGTACCGGCAGAATCCTGGCCCCGCCGGGTAATCTTCCCGCTCCGGTCCACCGTCAGCGGCGGAGCGATCTTCTTATCCTGGCTTGTTGGCTTCTTATAGTTACCTTGTGCCGGTTTATACACATCTTTACTTGTATACCCCCGGTAACCCCCGCCGCCCATCGAATCGAATAAATTCCCGATCAGAACGGCCGTTAAGTACCCTTGCAGGAAACTTGAATCATAATTGCGCTGAACATACTCCTTGGAGTCGATTTCGATCAGCGTATCGGTCGGCTTCTGGGGATCCTGCTGCAAATGGTAATACTCATCGCCATATACCAAAAACATCCGCTCGGTATCCTCAGGAGACGATTGATCCGGGGTGTTCGCCGCGATGAGCTCGCCTGCGACGTCCGGAACGCTTTTATCAGCTGCCCGGTACACATAGGACGTTGCGTTTCCGTCTCGATTGACGGATTCCAGCGGATAGGTATCCTTGATATTCGGCGCTCCGCATCCACTCAATAATGATACGAACAAACTCAGCACCAATATGATTTTTACAGATATAAAAGAGCGTTCCTTCATGCCACCACTCCTAAGTCGCCCGGATAACTCGAACGTCCCCCGGTATCACTTTCTCGCCTTCATACAACATAAACCGCCCGTTCTGCCATTCAATCCGCAGCAGCTTGTAGTCATCCGATTGGTATTGCCATACGTGCTGCTCCCCGCTTTGCGTAAAAGCGGTTCGACCGGTAATCGAAACATGTCCCCCGTATTCCTCTTCCAGATGAAATACATGATCGTCCAAATCGATGATGGATGGAACCTCATCCGGAGAATCCAGCCGCCCATCGATCGGAGTGTATAACGCATACTGAACCGTTTCGCGTTCTTCGATATGAAGATAAGCAATGGTGCTGCCATCCTGCAGCGTCAAGACGACCGCATTACGACCGCGATTGTGCACGCGACCCGTGACTTCATAAGTGACTAGTGACACTTCGCAAATGTCGCCGGGAGCCAGCTGCAGCATGCTTTTCTCTACCTTGGGCGGCTCCGGCTTACTAAATAAATTGCTGATTCTTTTCCACATACTCATCTTTCCTGTCCCCTATCTCCATTATGCGTTCTATAGGCAAGCGGTAATAATTAACGCCCCAACCACATGCAGCGAACCTGCAAACAAACCGTATCCCGTTTTTCCCTCGCGTGTTCCTTTGTCAAGGTTCAGCTTGCCGAAGTTACGAAGCATGAGCTCTGTTAACGATTCGAGAACCAGCAATATGATAAATGAAATGATCGATACCACAATGGCCTCTAGCAGATGATATGACGTTCCGATCGACACGGATAAAATATACCCTTGTGCGAACAGCTTCAGTATCAGTCTTGTGGTTACCGCCATATTACCCGCTTTCACTTCTTCAAGATCGTTATATTTCGTGAACAGGGAATCCACAAACATCAAAACAAACAACAGCAGCCCACCGACAGCTGTCCAAAGCAATACACGCAAGATCATATCAAAATCCATCTCTAAGCCTCCACATTCAACATACAAACAAACTCCTTGAGCCCGAACTGCTTCAATCGAAGACAGACGCTCATAAAGGGGATGTGCTCCATGTATATCTACGATCAATCAAACAAAAGCGAAGGAGAAGCACAGCTGCATTCAGCCCTGCTGTTTCTCCCTCGCCCCCTAAACTATATACCTGTTAGATCGCTGAATCCGTTTTTACTTGTTCTCGTATTGCTTCATCAAGGCTGCAAGCTCATCCTCAACGACTTTGTCCTTGCCAAGGTTCTCAAACTCTTCGTCGAGGGATTTCTCTTTTGCCGACATTTCATTGCTTGCTTCCGCACGTGCTTCCATAGCGAGCATCTTCTCTTCCATACGTTTCAATCCAGCCGATGCTGTGTCGGAACCAAACCCGTTCATCGCTTTGTTGATTTCGGTTTGCGCTTTAGCTGCATTATAACGGGCGACCAAAGTTTCGCGCTTGTTCTTCATCGCCGTAAGCTGCTTACGCATTTCTTCCAGCTTGCCGCGCAGATTGTCAGCTGCCAGTTTGTTCTGATCGTAGCTTGCTTTGTACTCATCACGCTTGGCCTCGGCGGCCTTTTTCTCTTCCAGCGCGCGGCGGGCAAGATCAACGTTTTGAGCTTGTGCTGCCGTATGAGCCTGCTGCGTGCGTTTTTCAACAAGTGCAGCTTGCTCTTCATAAAGTGCTTTAAAGCGTTTCTCGATGGCAATTTGCGAAGCTACCGCTTTCTCGGCATCCTCAAGGTCTTCCGTCATATCCCGAATGTACTGATCCGTCATTTTAATCGGGTCTTCCGCCTTGTCGATAATGGCGTTAATATTGGACATGGTCAAATCGCGCAATCTTTTAAATATGGACATCGTTCTCTTCCTCTCGCTTTCACTTTAAAATACTGGTATATGATTAATGTTTACGTTCCATGATCCAAAACGTTTCAAAATATTTTTTATTTAATATCCTCGTTCATACTGCTTGGGAACTTTCTGACCTCCATCAAGCGCCTTGGCGGCGTGAACAGCCCAGTAGGGATCCCGGAGCATTCCCCGGCCGATCGCCACCAGATCCGCTTTGCCTGACAAAACCACCTCTTGCGCGGCATGGTAATCATCCAGCATTCCTACCGCAATCACAGGCACCTTTAGCAGCTGTTTGAATTCTGCCGCCAAATCCACCTGATAGCCGGGCTTCGCTTCCGGGCCGCCATTTGCGCCGACCTGGCCTTCTCCCCCCGAGGAGATATGAAAAATATCGACGCCGGCATCCCGGTAACGTGTGCAGACTTCCGCGCAGTACTGCACATCGTAGCCTCCATCCACGTATTCCTTCGCAGATACCCTCATAATGATCGGCATGCCCTCTGGCAGCACTTCTTTAACCGCTTGAACAACCCGCTCGCCGAATAGAGGAAGATCTTGACCATATTCGTCACTGCGCTGATTCGTGAGCGGCGAATGAAACTGATGAATGAGATAGCCATGGGCGCCATGAATCTCAACGGTATCGAACCCGGCTTCAACAGCTCGACGAGCGCCTTCCTTGAAGGCTTGAATGAGCTCGTCCACTTCGGCCCCGGATAGCACCTTGGGCATTTTGTAATGGGAGCTGAACGGAATCGCAGAAGGGGCCACCGACGGCTCTGCATCCTGCGCTTTTCTTCCGGCATGCCCAAGCTGGATACCAATCTTGGTTCCATAAGAATGCACGCTCTCCACAATACGGCGATAGGCTGGAATCTGGCTGTCGTTCCATATCCCCGTATCCTGATTCGTGATCCGTCCATCCGGATGGACTCCTGTCATTTCCACAATAATTAAGCCAGTACCTCCTACGGCACGACTGACGTAATGAACAAAATGCCAATCATTCGGAATCCCGTCCTCGGCTTGAACGGAATATTGACACATCGGTGGCATAACAATGCGGTTCTTGAGAGTTAAATTCTTGAAATTGTAAGGTGTAAACAAGTCTGCCAAGCGATTATCTCCTTCCATATCCAAATGATCAAGATGTAATAAAATCTGATACCGGTTATTATACACCTTTCTGAGGGAAAACTAAAAAACATCGCATTCCCATATTGAGGATAATCACCCATTCAACTGGGCATACCATATTAAAAAGCTAAAGGGGCCGATCGTGATGTTCAAACGATACCGCGCAGGAAGCTGCCTGTTGTGGATAATGTTACTCTTTTTAATGGGGCCGGACATCCCGGCAAACGCATCCGATGTACATCGTTTGTCACTTCACCCCCAGGACACTTCCGTCATGTCGGAGTCCAGTCAGCATGCCAATCAAAGTAAAATCCAAAATTCAGACGATGCGCCGTCTTTAAGCCAATTGCTGAGAAAATACCCGGATACCTTTCGCTCTAGCGGACCCCGGGTCAAACAGATCGCTCTGACCTTTGATGATGTTCCAGATCCCCGATTTACCGGCAAAGTACTGGACGTCCTTAAAGAGTTTCAGGTGAAAGCCACATTCTTTGCAGTGGGGGAACGGGCCAAAAAACACCCTGCTCTTGCAAAACGAATTCATGATGAAGGTCACGCCATTGGCAATCACTCCTATAATCATGCGCAGCTGAACAAGCTAAGCCTGGACAAATTTAAAGGCCAAATCGAACGTACCAACACGATCTTGAAATCACTGACCGGTGTGGAACCGCGGCTAATCCGTCCGCCATACGGCGATATAAATGAAGAGCAGCTACAGTGGGCACGCAAAAACGGGTACAAAGTCGTGAATTGGAATGTCGACTCGCTCGATTGGAAAGGTCTATCTAAGGAAGAGGTTACGAGCAACATTCTGTCAGCGGTCGGGCCAGGCTCGATCGTACTCCAGCATGCCGGAGGCGGCGTGGGATCGGACCTAACCGGAACGATCGAAGCGCTCCCGGATATTATTACCGAATTGCGGAGAAAGGGATATAGCTTCGTGACACTGCCGGAGATGTTAGGCGTGTCAGAGTCAAGATAGATCCTCATAAAATGAAAAAGACGGCTGACTGGATCATTGATCCAGACTAGCCGTCTACATACTAGAATTGCTTTTCCATGACGATGGATTGGATTATTCGATATGGATTGGATTATTCGATTATGAACAACTTGATATCCTGGATGCCGAATTGCTTCACGGACGATTGGGAACCCGGGATGAAGATATCAATCTTATTCCCTTTAATAGCCCCGCCGATATCACGTGCTTCTGCCACAAATGCCTTTTTTGGCAGACCTGGATGCTCATGTCCTGTTACAAGCACCTTGGTGCCAAGCGGAATGATTTTTGGATCGACAGCAATGGTACCAAGCTCAAGGGAATTTCCGAAGTAATCAACAGCGCCCCATTTGCCGTTCTCGCTTGCAGCAGCAGAATATGCGGTTGCTTTGACGGACAGTGTTTTGCTGTAATTAAACGTCTTGCCCCATGCTTCCACTACATTCTTCTCAGGGGAAACGCTCAAGCTAGGCGTAAACCCGGAAGCGCCTGAAGCAATGGGTGCAGCAGACGCTGTCGAGTTCATCGATACCGAGCCGGGAATGGTGATTTTCAGACCAGAGTATATATTCGTTGCTTTAATTTTCGGATTGGCTTTCATCAACTTGTCCATATTAACGCCGTACTGTTTGGACAAATAATAGAAGGTATCGCCGTTCTTCGCTACGTGTACGGAGCTTGCATGGGCTTGCAAGCCGCCTCCGGCTAAAGTCAAGCCAAGCGCAACAGCTGTAATGGTAAACCATTTTGCGGTTTTTCCAGCGATCTTATGGTTGAGTCCACGATGTTTAGTCCATGCTTTCATTTGTTGTAACATCTAAAGATGCCTCCTTATATGTAACTTGGTAAATCGGATGTAGTATGTCAACGAACATGAATATATCACAATTTTGTAACCTATACCGCAAGCAATTGTTACCAATACGCAAACAAAAACAGCGCCAATTCCTGAAACAATCAGGTATGGCGCTGTTTTCGTCTGTTACAATGTAGATATAAAAGTTACAAAACCTTACTTAAAAACTCTTGCGTACGAGGATGAGTCGGATGGCCAAACAGTTGGTCCGGCGTGCCTTCCTCTACGATTTTACCGCCATCCATGAACAGGATCCGATCTCCCACTTCCCGGGCGAAGCCCATCTCATGGGTGACGATGACCATCGTCATCCCGCCATCGGCAAGCTTCTTCATTACTTCCAATACCTCACCCACCATCTCCGGGTCCAGTGCGGAGGTTGGTTCGTCAAACAGCATGACATGCGGCTGCATCGCGAGTGCTCGCGCTATGGCGATTCTCTGCTTCTGTCCACCGGACAGCTGGGAAGGATAAGACTCCTTCTTATCCTGCAGCCCCACTGACTTCAGCAGCTCGTCGGCAGTAGTCTCGGCTTCCTTCGCCGAGACCCCCTTCACCTGAATAGGAGCAAGCGTAATATTCTCGATGACCTTCTTGTGAGGAAACAGGTTAAACTGCTGAAACACCATGCCCATTTTCTCGCGGGTAGCATTGATATTGTGATTCTTGGCGGTGATCAGCTCACCCTCGAACGAAATTTCGCCGCTGGTCGGCACTTCAAGCAAATTGAGACAGCGTAAAAAGGTGCTTTTTCCGGAGCCGCTCGGTCCGATGACAACCACTACTTCTCCTTTTGCAATCTCGATGTTAATGCCCTTCAATATTTCCAGCTTGCCAAATGATTTATGAAGATCCTTAACGGTTATCACTTGCACTCAACTTCCTTTCCCAGACACCCAGAAGCTTCGAAAGAACGAATGTCAGTATAAAGTAAATCATGGCCGCCACAAGCAGCGGATTCAGCGGGGCAAAGGTAGAACCGCGCAAAATCTGAGCCTGATACATAATATCGAATACCCCGATGAACGATACGATGGACGATTCCTTGATAATGACAACGAATTCGTTACCGATGGCCGGGAGTACCCCTTTCAGTGCTTGCGGCAAAATGATATGACGCATTGCCTTGCCCTTCGTCATCCCGAGTGAACGGGCCGCCTCTAATTGACCGCGGTCCACGCCCTGAATGCCGGCACGGAATATTTCAGCCAGATATGCCGCACTGTTGATAGAAAGCGTCAAAATACCCGACTGTATCGGTGAGAATTTAATATCGAACGCCGCCAAGCTGTAATGAATAATAAACAACTGGACCAGCATCGGGGTACCCCGGATGATCTCGATATAAGCGGTAGCCAAAAACTTAAGGATTTTGACACCCGACATCCGCATTAAAGCGATAATCAAGCCGAGAATGAATCCGAATAATACACCAAGTGCCGAAATAAGCAGCGTAAACTGGATACCCTTGGCATAATAATCGCGATATTTCCAAAAGAATTCAAATGTGTTCAGATTCTCTGCCTTACGACCTGCAGCCAGGTCACTGGCCTCGTCGACAAATTTCTGGATCTGGTCATTCTCCTTCAAGCGCTCGAGTGTAGCATTAATGCTCTTCAGCAGCTCTTCGTTCCCTTTACGAACCCCGACGGCATAGGCGTCGTTCTCGGCCGTCGGTTTAGCGTCCGTGATCGCCATGGTCGCTTCATTCATATTGGTCTTCGCGATCGGATACTCGGCGAGAACAACATCCACGCGCTCAGATTCCAGCTGCAGCAGCAAGTCCGGAATTTTATCCAATGATATCACATTGGCTTTCGGGATTGTTTTTGCAATGGACTCCTGAATAGAGCTTTTCTGAACCCCGATCCGAGCTCCCTCCAGGCTTTCAAGCGTGTTGAACTTTAGCGCATCTTCCTTACGGACGACAACCGATTGTTCCGCAGCATAATAAGGCTCGGAAAAATCGATGCTTTTTCGGCGCTCTTCCGTCGGATTCATGCCCGATATGACGAAATCCACGCGTCCGCTCGTCAGCTCCGGCAAGAGCGCATCAAAGGAGGTGTCCTTAATAATGAGCTCTGCGCCAAGATCCTTGGCGATTTCCTTCGCAATATCGATGTCAAATCCGACGATGGTATCCACACCATCTATCGTTTTATGGAACTCATAAGGCGCATAATCGGCACTCGTACCGAGAATCACCGTTTTCTTCTCACCCTCCGCATGGACGATACTGCCAAAAGACAGCACGACCACCATGAACAGGGTCATCCACGCTGTAAATTTACGTTTCATATGTCTCGTTTCTCCCCTAACTGTTACGTATAGATTCAATCCTAGAAAAAATGCAACTGAGTCATTATAAAACAGGATGCATGAATATGCAATGAAAATTCATCGGTTCTTACGATCATCATACTTAATATAAGCCTTACTAATTGCTCTTTGCTTCATTATTTTAATACAATGGTCAAATCATCATACACCATAGGATTATGTTACTCATGTTCCTTTAACCATTTAAACAAATGAATTAGGGGGTTACATCAATAGATAGTCCATATTGTGGAAAATACTTCGCCCATTTAGCCAATACCGGACATACACTTTTGCCTACATATTAATGTAAAGACAGGACTTCAGCATTACCCATTATGTGATAAGAGGATCTAGGGCAAACTCCTTTTTAACGATGCATAATCTATACGTTCCCTTCCCATCTTATAATAGCGTATGAATTCCGCACATGATAAATGAAGGGTTCCCGGACTGTCTCTTTCGCTCCATGATTCATGCAAGCCAGCAGTTGGTTATTAATTAGCTATAGCTTTACTCATATAGGAGGTGTAACCATGCTGTTAGAAGCACTGTATCATGTTCCAAGAGATAAATGGGCTTACGCATATGATACAAAAACCATTCATCTTCGGATCCGAACCAAGAAAAACGACATTGATTCTGTTGTTGCCATGACCGGCGACAAGTACGATTGGGACCGTACGTACTTCGAGATCACCATGGAAAAGGCCGCCTCGGATGACATGTTTGATTACTGGGAATGCGGAGTCAGGCCGAAATACAAAAGACTGTCCTACGGCTTTCGGATTCATGCCGGAGATGAAACGGTATATATGGTGGACAGCGGGATTGGATGGGACTATCCTTATCCGCCTGCAGGTTACTTTGAATTTCCGTACATACATGAAGTCGATGTATTCAAAGTACCGGAATGGGCCAAAGAAGCCGTGTTTTATCAAATTATGACGGAGCGCTTTGCTAACGGAAACCCCGCCATCAATCCTGAAGAAACCAAGGTCTGGGGCGGCAAGCCGGAGGTGGATAATTTCTTCGGCGGTGATCTGCAGGGCGTGCTGGATCATTTGGATGATCTCGTTGATCTGGGCATAAACGCCATTTATTTTACTCCGCTTTTCCTCTCCCCCTCCAATCATAAATATGACACGGTTGATTATAAACAGGTGGATCCGCACTTTGGCGATAATGAGTTGCTGAAAAAAGTAGTAGATTCTTGCCACGCAAAAGGCATTCGAGTGATTCTCGATGCGGTATTCAATCACTGCAGCGAGGAGTTCCCTCCCTTTCAGGACGTGCTCAAGCACGGGGAGAAATCCAGATATGCCGAATGGTTTCATGTGAACCAGTTTCCATGCGAGGTCAAGGATGGCATTCCCAGCTACGACACCTTCGGCTTTTTCGGAAATATGCCGAAATTCAATACCGCCAATCCTGAAGTGAAGGCGTATTTGCTAGGTGTAGCCGAATATTGGATCAAGGAAATCAATCTCGACGGCTGGCGTCTGGATGTTGCCAATGAAATTGACCATCATTTTTGGCGGGATTTCAGACAGGTAGTTAAGAAAGCCAACCCTGAAGCTTATATCGTGGGCGAGGTGTGGTCGGACTCCTTAATCTGGCTGCAGGGTGACCAGTTTGATTCCGTGATGAATTATCCTTTTGCCGATAAGGTCCTGGAATTCTTCAATGGCAACATGGACGGGCTTACGTTTGCCAACCGCATCGGCTCGATCCTGATGCGATATCCGCAGCAGACCAACGAAGTGGTCTTTAATCTGCTGTGCAGCCACGATACGCCGCGGCTGCTTACCCGTGTGGGTGGAGATATCCGTCGTATGAAACTCACGGTTGTATTTCTGTTTACATTCATGGGAACGCCGTGCATCTTTTATGGCGACGAAATCGGATTGACAGGGGACGGAGATCCTGACTGCCGCAAATGCATGGAATGGGATCCTAAGAAACGAAATCAAGAGCTCTATAAGTTTTATCAAGGGATGATCGCGCTTCGAAAAAAGCATAAGGCGCTGAGACAGGGACGCTTCCGCTTCCTGCAAGCGAATCTCCATGATCCTTGCATTGTGTACGAGCGTGCGGACGAGACTATGCATTTTATCGTCTGGATGAACAACTGCGACTCGAAGCGGACCATCTCGCATCCTATTGTCACGACCGATTGGATTGATGCCGAGACGAAGGATCCCGTAAAACCGGTAAACGGTACGATGCATATCGATTTGGAACCATACTCGTATCGAATTTTATGCCGGCAACTGAAACATTCGTAAACCCATCTTATGTAACCACTGACACCGTAAAATCCATAGCGGGCTTTAACGCGCATAGGGGTGCAAGGGATAGCAGCGTTATTCGGCTATCCTTGCACCCCTGTTTCTTGTTACCGTTTTTAAGCATGAGATTTGGTGATTTGCTGGTAGATCTCCTGATATTCCTTGGCCGAGACGTTCCAGCTGTAATCTCCGCCCAACGCATTCTTGCTCACTTTACGCCAGTGCTCAGGCACGCGGTAAATAGAGGTCGCGCGCCGGATCGTGTTCATCATATCATGCGCATTGTAATCCTTAAAGGAGAATCCGTTCCCTTCCCCCGTATATTCGTTATATGCATGAATTGTATCATTCAGTCCGCCTGTTTCGCGGACAATCGGCACACTGCCGTACCGCATGGCGATAAGTTGGCTGATACCGCACGGTTCAAATTTGGAAGGCATCAGGAACAGGTCGCTGCCAGCGTAGAAGCGCCGGGATAACGGTTCATTAAAGCGAATCTGGGCCGACATTTTATTGGGATACCGATTCGCCGCTTCCCGGAACCAATGTTCATAAGAAGGGTCCCCCGTCCCCAGGACAACAAATTGAATCTCATCGTAGTAGAGTAGCTCATCCAGAATCCGAATGACCAGATCGAGTCCCTTCGAATCGACCAGCCGCGTCACCATGGACATCAACGGAATATGCGGTGCCACGGGAAGATTCAACTCTTCCTGCAGGGCAATTTTGTTCTGCGTTTTCTTATTCAGACCGCTCCGGTACTTCATCGCGATATGCGGATCGGTCGCCGGGTTGTAGCTCTTGGTATCAATGCCATTCACGATGCCGCTCAATCTCGAACCTTGGGCTGACAGAAGCCCGTCGAGGCCGTATCCGTAATAACCCGTCTGAATCTCCGAGGCATAAGTCGGGCTTACCGTCGTTACATGGTCTGCATAGACGATGCCCGCTTTCATGAAATTCACGTTTCCGTAATATTCCACGCCTTCCGCTGTAAAATGGCGGCTGTGGATTCCAAGCAGATCGACCAGCACCTCGTACGGAAATACACCTTGATACAACAAATTGTGGATTGTAAATACGGTTCGGATTCCCGCATAGTAGGGATCATGACGGTAGACATCTTCAAGGAGAAGAGGGATCATGGCCGTATGCCAGTCATGGCAGTGAAGCACGTCCGGCTGAAAGTCGATAACCGGCAATAGCTCAAGGACGGCGCGGTTGAAGAACGAAAAGCGTTCGCCATCGTCCATGTAGCCGTAAATGCCGTCGCGGCCATAATAATATTCATTATCTATGAAATAGATCGTGACCCCGTCCTCAACCAGGGACTCGATGCCGCAATACTGCTCGCGCCAGCCTACCCGAACCCGGGTTTCCCCTACATGCGTCATGCGCTCCCGATAGTCCTCAGGAATTCCTCGATACTTGGGCAGAACCACCCGAATATCCTCGCCCATGCCGCGAAGGGATTTAGGCAAAGCAGCGATCACATCCGCCAATCCGCCTGTTTTAATGTACGGTCCACATTCTGAGGCTGCAAATAACAATTTCAATCCTGCTTCCCCCTTTGATTTTGCTTGGTTTTTCGTGCCGTCTTTTCTTTTACTGCTGCCGCCTTCAGTGAAACGTCCTCTTGAGGCCGAGGCTTTCTGGAACGCGGCTTTTTCTTTAACACCACCATGCCCAGCGGAGGCAGCTTGATCTCGAGGCTGTATGTTTGGCCATGCCAGACGACTTTCTCCGCTTTCATGACTTCGTCATTAACCAGTCCGGACCCGCCATAATCGGTGTGATCGGAATTCAATATTTCCACGTACTGCCCCGATCTCGGTAAGCCGATGCGATATTGGTCATATGCCCGGGGCTGAAAATTAATGACGATGATCAGTGTATCACCAGGTTTTGCGCCCATTCTCATGTACGATAGGACACTTTGCTCATGATCATCGGCGCTAAGCCACTCAAAGCCTTCCCACCTGTGATCCTGCTCCCATAGCGCCTTCTCCTCCACATACATGCGGTTTAACGCTGACGTGTAAGCCAGCTGCTTCCGGTGGGTTTCGTAGTCCAGCAGCAGCCAATCCAGCTGCTCCTGATCCTTCCATTCAATGAACTGGCCGAACTCGCCCCCCATAAACAGCAGCTTCTTGCCGGGCTGGGTGATCTGATATCCGAGCAAAATCCGGAGTCCCGCAAACTTCTGTTCATAACTCCCCGGCATTTTATTAAGCAGTGATTTCTTCCCATGAACTACTTCATCGTGGGACAGCGGTAATGTAAAATTCTCTGAATAGGCATAACAAATGGGAAATGTTAGTAAATTATGATGGGTAGGCCGCTGATCGAATTCTTGCTCCACATAGGACAGCGTGTCATTCATCCAGCCCATATTCCATTTGTAATTAAACCCGAGACCTCCCTCGTGCACGGGTGCGGTAACCCCTGCCCATGCGCTGGATTCCTCGGCCATCATCAAGGCATTCGGGTAATATCGAAACACGGCTTTATTCAATTCCTGCAGAAAGGATATCGCTTCGAGATTTTCCACCCCACCATACTCATTAAGGCTGTACTGACCTTCTCGCTTTTCAAAATCCAGCCGGATCATGCTTGTCACAGCGTCAACACGAAGACCATCAATATGATACATATCCATCCAAAATAAGGCATTGGAGATGAGGAATGAAATCACCTCTGGCTTGGCATAATCGAAAGACAATGTTCCCCAGCCCGGTTTCTCTGCTTTTTGCGGATCTGCGTACTCATAAAGAGGCGCCCCGTCAAACAGCCGAAGCCCGTGGGCATCCTTGGCAAAATGTGCGGGCACCCAGTCGAGCAGCACGCCGATACCCGCTTGATGCAGCTGATCAACAAGATACATGAAATCATGAGGACTTCCGTATCTGCTGGTCAGCGCAAAGAATCCGGTTCCCTGATATCCCCATGAAAGATCATACGGATGCTCAGCCAAGGGCATGAATTCCACATGGGTATAACTCATCTCCAGCAAGTAAGGAATCAGCTGGCCCGCCAGTTCGCGGTATGTATAGAACGAGCCGTCCTCCTTTTGCCGCCAGGTTCCAAAATGCATTTCATAAATGTTCATCGGCTTGGTGTAGGGGGATTTGTTCTTTCTTTTCCAAGCAGCATCTTGCCAATGATATCCAGAGAGATCGGTCACAACCGATGCCGTTGCAGGTCGAACTTCGGCTTGAAACGCGTATGGATCAGCCTTCAAGAACGTTTCTCCATACGGTCCGGTGATATGATATTTGTAATAAGTTCCAGTCTGTATCCCAGGGAAAAACCGACTCCAAATTCCCGAATCGGGTATCCTATATAACGTGTCTTGGGAACCGTCCCAGCCGTTCCAGTCTCCGGCAAGGCCCACCTGCCTTGCATTTGGAGCCCATACCGTAAACCGCACGCCTTCTTCTCCATCTTCAGTTGCACGGTGTGCGCCCATGCATTGGTAACTGTGATACCAGGTTCCTTCATGAAATAAATACAATTGTTCCGGAGTCATGTTTCCTTCCCTAACTGGTTGGTTCAATCATCGTCACCCGCTTTTTCTTAAAAATCCAATATTATTAGTGCTATTACCCCATTCTAACCATGTTGAAAATAAAAAATGTCCATGAAAGATAATTTTGTAATTTTCAATTCACTTTTTCAATATAATCGTTTCAAACCCCGGGAATGTCGTTTATGTAATGTACAACGTGAAAATACATTGGGAGGGAAACGTGATGAAGAGAAAAGACTGTATTGCTATGCTTCTGGCCGGTGGAGAGGGTAAACGATTAGCTCCCCTTACGTCCAAGCTGGCAAAACCCGCCGTTCCTTTTGGCGGACATTATCGTATAATCGATTTTCCTCTCAGCAATTGTGTGAACTCCGGAATCGATACGGTTGGAGTACTTACACAATATGAGGCAGAATCATTACACGAACATATCGGTAAAGGTGAACCCTGGGGACTAACACATACAGGACGCGAAGGCATTGCTCTGCTTCCATCCAACAGCACACACCAAGATGGATACTTGGGTACAGCAGACGCCATTTATAAAAACATTCCATATATCGATGATCAAAATCCCGAACATGTCCTTATTCTATCCGGGGACCATATTTACCAGATGGATTACCGCGAAATGCTTGAAGCTCACATGAAACAAGCGGCTCCAGCCACGATCTCCGTGATGGAAGTCCCTTGGGAAGACGCCAGCCGGTTCGGCGTCATGAGCGTTGATGACAATCTCAATATTATTGAATTTGCCGAAAAGCCGACAGAACCGCAAAGCAACCTTGCCTCAATGGGCATTTATTTGTTCCGTTGGGACTATCTGAAGCAGCACCTCATTGAGGATGCAGCTGATCCCAATTCCAGCCATGACTTCGGGAAGGATGTCATCCCGAAGATGCTGTCCGGAGAAGAGTCGCTGCTTGCGTTTCGCTTTCAGGGCTACTGGCGCGATGTAGGCACCGTAGAGAGCCTCTGGGAAGCCCACATGGATGTGCTTAGCCAAAACGAGCTTGTGCTGGAGAGATCCGATTGGCCCATGTACACCCGTGCATGGAAGACCAAACTTTCGGCAGCGCGGACACGCAATGCAGAACACACCGACTGCTTGATTCATGACCAATGCACCTTCGAAGGAAAAGCCAAGAGCTCCGTTATATTCTGCGGTGCGGAGATCGGTAAATACTCCATCGTCAAGGACAGTGTGGTCATGCCGAATGCCAAAATCGGCAAGGGCGTCCATATCGAGCATGCCATCATCGGTGAAGGAGCGCTCATCAAGGATGGAGCGATTGTAAAAGGAGCCCCCGGCAACGTTGTGGTCGTTGGACCTTACGAGACCGTGCTCCCGAAACCAACCATTCGTACCCAACCGTCCCGACTGCTTCAGGATGTATACGAAAAAGGACGCTTGCGGGCGAATGTCTCTTCATCTTAAAGAAGTTTCTTCAACAGAATATTAGTTCTGAGATAAATCCTTCAGACTTTTATACAAAAAAGCGATCCGTGACGGATCGCTTTTTCTCATGTATCGTGCCCTGCTGACTGTGTCTTAAGCGCATGCGACATAGATTGGTAACACGGTAGAATGATTACATAAACCTCTTCTCATATAAATTCACGAAGCGACCACCCATATCCTGCTTAGCCACGAACAGAAATCCTTGGCGCTGATAAAATTGATTCAGCGTTGGCAGATGGGATACGCAATCCAGCCTGAAACCCTGTTTACCCTTGGATAACAAATA
This sequence comes from Paenibacillus sp. LC231, assembly GCF_001860525.1. NCBI lineage: Bacteria > Bacillati > Bacillota > Bacilli > Caryophanales > Paenibacillaceae > Paenibacillus > Paenibacillus sp. LC231. The sequence continues at coordinate 31,821 of NZ_JFOM01000005.1, forward strand.
CGATTCCGCAAAAGAAATCATCTTTGTTCCCAGCTCCAGTCCCCGATAGGAAGCGCGTACGGTCAGCCGATGCAAATAACCATAGGCCGGATCGTCCCGCTCTCCCCAATAGGCCGGATCCCCATACTGCAACGTGAACATGCCGACGGCCATGTCTCTATGCCACAGGATGAACACTTCTCGATCCGCCAGGTACTGCTCCATCAAGTCCAAGGAAAAGAGCGATGGACTCCACTGCTTGCGTCCTTGCTGCTCCATCACCTCCGCCGCTTCCTTGAGAAGCGACAGCATCTCCCCTGCCTGATCTGATTCAGCCGCTTTTAATTCAAACAGACCTTGCTCCGTAGAAAACGTTGCTGCTGTGTTTCCCACTTCCATTCTCCCCCTTTTAAACGGCCCCACAACGTGAAGCCTATGCTTCAGAATTGCTTACGCTTCGCTGAAAACGTATCAATGCTGTATTCTTAAGAAAAAGCCTTGCCGGTAACCCGGCAAGGCTCATACGTTCGGTCCGGCTACGTCTTCCTCACCGTTCTCCAATCCGCCGGCCATCGGTATTTTCCCTTCAGGCAGCGGCAGCTTGACGATAACGGATGTTCCGTGCCCGAGCTCGCTTTCCATCTCCATCGTGCCTCCATGGAGCTCAATGAGCTGCTGCGTAATCGCCAGGCCCAGGCCCGTTCCACCGTTAAGCGGATTAACCTGGAAGAACCGGTCCTTTACCCGCCGCAGATGTTCATCCGATATACCAATACCGTGATCCTCCACGGTTACGATAACAAACTTGTCTTCCATAGCGAAGGAAAGGTTGATCACGCCGTTCTCATGCGAGAATTTAATCGCATTGTCCACAATATTCAGAAACACCTGCTTCAAGCGGTTGGCATCCCCGTAGAGGATCGGTTTTTCGTCGGTCTCCAGTTTGATCTGGATGCCCTTCTTCTCGGCCTTCGTCCACAGATTGAGCATAATCTCCTGCAGAAGCTCCCGTAGATTCACGATACCCTTCACAAGTTTCATCTCATTCTGCTGGAGCTTGGAGAAGTCGAGCAGCTCTTCAACCAGACCGATCAAGCGATCGGTTTCCTTGGTTATTATCTGCATCCCGATCTTCGTTTCTTCCGGATCATAGCCACCGGAGTCGAGCGTTTCACTCCAGCCCTTAATGCTTGTGAGCGGAGTCCGCAGCTCATGCGAAATGGATGAAACAAAATCATCCTTTACCTGATTGCTTCGTACAATCTCCTGCGCCATGTAGTTCAGGGTTGACGACAGCTCACCAAGCTCGTATTTATAATCGCCTTTGATTCTCACGTTAAACCTGCCCTTGGCCATCTGCGCCGATACCGTGGTAATGTTGTTGAGCGGCTTTACGATGGAGTTGGCCAGCCCGATGCTGAAGGCAAGCACGAGCGCTAGCACGGCCCCACCGATGCTGACGGCAAACAGCGTGATTTTCATTAGCTTGTCGTTAATGAACTCAAGCGAAGTCACATAGCGAAGAATGTACGTTTTCTCAAATCCGTTCGAAACTTGAGATACAGCCATTACGATCTGCCCCGTACCTTGCTGCTTACCAATCCAATGGCCCGTATTGCCTGCAAGCGCTTGGGTGACATCACTGGTCTTGATGGTCTGCTCTATTTCGAAACCGGTGGATGTGGAGAGAACTTGACCACCCGGATTCAAAATTTGAAGCTCCGTTGTATACAATTCAAAATGACGAATCATCTCACTCAGCTGGTTGACGTTGTCCGTTGACGTCAATCGGAAGGGCTGATAAAAAGCGTTGGCGGTATTTATATGATTCACAATATGATTGTATACCGTATCGTAATAATACGATCGTAAAGCGATTAGAAATATAACCTCAATCAGCAGCAAGGCGATGAACACTACCAGGAAGTAGTGCAGCACGATTTGCCGCCGAATGCCTTTTTTGATGATCATTGTCCCTGACCCTTCCATTTATAGCCGTGTCCCCATACCGTCTGGAGGTATTCCGGCTCGGAAGGATTGCCTTCGATTTTTTGGCGTAATCTCCGAATGTTCACGTCCACGATTTTGGGGTCACCCATATATTCTTTGCCCCATACATGATCGAGCAGCACATCACGACTAAGCGGCGTGTTTTCTTTCTCCAGGAAAAACTGCACCAGCGAAAATTCAGTAGGCGTCAGTTCCACCGGCTGCCCGTTCTTCTTAAACTGCTTGGAGATCAGATCCAGTGTAAAAGGGCCTGATTGAAACGATACCTTGGCGGCTCCCGCACGCTGGACATTGACCCTCCGCAGCAGAGATTGCAATCTGGCGATTAACTCCGTTGGACTAAACGGTTTGCTTACGTGGTCATCGGCCCCGACGGAGAGAGCATACACTTTATCCTGCTCCTGAACTTTTGCCGTCAGAAAAATAATGCCGATCCGCTCGTTCGTTTCCCGAATTCTGCGGCATACTTCAAATCCGTCAATCCCCGGTACCATGACATCGAGCAAGGCGATATCGATATCTGGCGTCGTTTGCAGCAAACGGAGGGCTTCGTTGCCGTCCCCAGTCTCCAGGACTTCAAAGCCGTTTCGTTTCAAATTAATGACGATAAAACTGCGAATAGATTCTTCATCTTCTAATATGAGCACTTTACTCAAGGTCTAGTTCCCCTTTCTTTCGATAGGAGCCACATTATTGCTGCTTGGCTTTTTATCTTTTTTACTCAGTTTGAGATCACCATGACTGCGATAAGCAATGACGCGGTTCTTCTCCTTCACCAAAATATCCCAATCGGATTCGGCTTTCCCCCACTGGGCCGTGGAAAAGAATTTAATCTCTGCAACGGACTCTCCCGTATCGGTCATGACAAAGTTTAAATAAGCATTTTTGTTGGATTCCGGCGTGATGGTAATCTTATTGTACATGTCGGGCGGAAAGTCCAGATAGAAGCGATTGTTCATATCGTAGTACCGCTGGAGCACGAATTGAAGCCCTTCTTTTTCGTTGCTCTCCCGTACTTCTCCGTCCCACTGGAAGTACGTGGTGAAGAACGGAATCTCATCCAGGATAAGCCGATCTTCCCAGCCGCTTGGTCTCGTAAGAACACCAAACTCTAGAATACCGTCATCATTCACATCTTCGCTCTCAACAGGCAGTTCCTTATAGGTAAGCAATTCATCCTGGAGGACGTCAATAAACTCGTTATCCTCCATAATGATGAGCTTGGAATAAGAGGAGTTGGATACAACCGATGCGTCCAAGATGATACCTTCTTTGTCCTTGGCCACTTTACCTGCGACAACATTGTAATAACTTTCGATATTCGGTCCCAGATCCAGCTTGTTCAGTTCGACAAAGGCATCCTCGAATTTATCGTATTGATAGGTGCTGATATACGAGAGCTCTTTCTGCTGAAGATAGACAACCGTAATATCGTTGATTTTGTCACCGTTCATATCTCCGATATTAAAGTGTGTATATGGCAAAGCCGGTATTTTTTCAAGTGAATCCCCGGAGAATGAATATACGGCTAGCAGGTTCTGAAGATCCTCTTCTCCGCGCGAGAAGCCGGCTACGATGTCGACCTTGCCGTCATTCGTAAAATCGACGAAATCAAACGACTCCAATACCGTCCCTTCTCCATCGAAATCCAGCTTCTTCACCCATGTGTCGCCTTGCTGCTGCATGATCATGCCATGGATTTTCACTTCGTCGTCCGGCGTCTGATAGAAGACGACAGCTTCCAATATTCCGTCATTGTCCAGGTCATGAATACGGATGGAACTGCTATCCACGTCACTTCGCGGCCGGATAATGGCACCGGTTTCCAACTTATTCTTCAGAAGCGCGGATTGGATAGCGCCATTCAGCGTCGCTTTATCCGTCGGCAAATCCGGTTTCTTCATTAAGGAGACCGGATCCTGAATAAACGTGCAGCCGCTTATGATCAATAGTAACAAGCCTGCCAAGAGGGCTTGCATCACTCTATATTTCAATAAGTATCAACTCATTTCTATACATTCACCTGGCGTCTTTGGTGATCGATAATTACAGTCTTGACTTCTCGCCATGGGTTAAACGTCTCCCTGTCACATCCACGGCCAGCTCTCCGCCGGATAGACCCATGATCCGGGTACAGTACTTCTCGGCCAGCTCCAAGGGTATCACGGTAAATACGGTTAGACGTTCTTCCTCGCACAAGGTTTTAAGTGTCTTCAATACATGCTCGGCCGAGGCTGGATCAAGTCCCGTGACCGGCTCGTCCGCCAAAATCACCTTGGCACCATGCACAAGTGCGCGGGCAATAGCAATCCGCTGCTTCTCGCCGCCGCTTAACTCGCCGGCCTTGCGTTTGGCCTTGTCCAACAACCCAAGGTGCTCGATCGTATCCATAGCCCCCATATAATCATCAGATCGGACCATCCCGGTTACCATCCGCCACAGCGGTGTTTGGCTGGATCGTCCGATCAATACATTCTTAAGTGCCGTTCGATTAACATTCAAGGACGGGTTCTGCTCAAGATAAGCCCATTCCCGGCGAATTCTCCGTTTTCCCGCAGGATTCATCATATCTTCGCCATCAATCGTTAATTTGCCGCCGTCCCATTTTTGCTGCATGGATAGACAGCTCATTAACAAGCTTTTCCCGCTTCCGCTAGCACCGATCAGACCGATCATTTCCCCGTGCTCCATCTGAAAAGTGATATCCTTTAACACCGGTGTGCGTTCAGGACCCATCGTTTTCTTCAGCCGATCCACTTTAATCATGTTATCGTCTCTCCCGTCAAGTGCATATTCCTACTCTCTAGTTTAGAAGAAAGCGAAAGCAATTGCCATGAGAACACACGTTCTATTCCTGTGTTGATGCAGTTTTGACTTTAAACCATAATCCCGTACACGCAAACAGAATATACAATCCTCCAAGCAGAACGAAGACCCCCCCGTTCCACCCCGTTTCCATGATGGCGCCCCCGGCATTCGGACCTGCTATGCTGCCCGCATTAAAGTGGAAGGAAGCTACGACGTTGGCAGCCGGCAGCAGCACTCTGGGAAGGATATCCGCCGCATAAGCCAAACCAAGCGAGAAGAAGGAACCAACCAGCCCGCCGGCCAGCGTCAGCAATATTAAGGTTGCCCAGAAATTCGTTCCTGCCACGGGAATGAGCAAGAAACAGCATCCACCCACAATACCGGCAATCGCCAGCACCCGTTTGCGGCCGAATTTATCACTCCAAATGCCGAGCGGAAGCTGCAGCACCAGACCGCCGATGCCGACAAAAGGAAGCAATGCTGATATTTCGCCCAATGTAAATCCGCTTCTTAAACCGTAGACCGGGAAGTTGCTGTTAATTCCTGCTTCCATGTAGCCGTAGAGAAACGCGGGAATCAATGCAAACCAGGCCAGGCGGTAGCTTTTGAGATAGCGTCCAGCCGGCTGCTGCTCCCCGTTCTCGCTTTTTTCCGGCTTCAGGTTCGGAAGTTTAAAGAGCACGACCAGCAGAATGAACAAGAACAGCACCGCCAGAATTATAAACGGTACCGCTTCGCCATACTTTAGCAGCGGAATGCCCAGCGGTCCTATACTGAATCCCAAACCGTAGGACATGCCGTAAAAGGATATGCTTCGCCCCCGGTTCTTCGCCGTTGACATCATTAGTACCCATAGCTGTGCCGCATAATGAAGAGCGCTGTCCCCAATACCCACAAGCACCCGCAGTACAAACCAGACGGCCACGCTCGGAATCAGCGGAAAGGCGACCAGTGACAGCATCACCAGGACCAGTCCCGAAATGATCAGTTTTTTGAAACCGACCCAGCCGAGAAGTCTTTCCGCAACAAGCGTCATCGCAAACGAGCCTACATACAAGGCCGCCGCGTTCAATCCGTTCATGGAGGATGAAATGCCCATCCGTTCCAAAAAAATAGCCAGCACCGGCAATAACAGTCCCTGGCTTAAACCAGCCGCAATCACGACGGCAATTAAAATAAAATAATGAGTTCTCCCCTGACGGGGGGTTACAGCTTCTGTCACTGAAATATAGTCCTCCTCTAATGTGAAAAAACGATGAATTTAAACAATCAGATGAACATTATAGTGGACAAGCCCAATCCATACAAGCCATAATAATAACAATGCCATCAATTGGGAGGGTATCCGTTAATGAAATATAAAGTCAGTATCGATGTATCTATGGTCTACGAGCTGCTGGGCAGCTTCATGATATATGCAACAAGGAAATGGACCGATAACCTGGATATCGGAAAACAGCTGATAACGGAGATGGACGAGCGATTACCTCAACCTGTTCGTGTCCAGTTCAGTCGAGCCCGTTCATGGCCACTTGCGGATTATGATGTGTTATACGCCTTGATCATGCTTCGGGGAGAGCACATTGAAATCCCTGATTTTCTGAATTGGGTCGAATCTTCCGCCGTGGAAGAGCTGCATGACCTGCTTCTGCCGCACTTGCCGTCCCTCTCGCTGGATGAAACATCTAGAATTCGAGAAAACTACACACCGTTGATGAAGTTGTGGCATGAGCACTACTTCTCGGAAGTGGAGCCTGAACTGTACCAGCTCCTGGAAGAAGATGCCGAAGAGAAGCGAATGCTCCTTCCGAAAATGGACGACGAAAATTTAATCGAATACGCTTCTAGCGGCGTTATACTCGACGACGTGCCCCAGGAGAACGTAGTCTTGTTCCCGGGCACGCATTTCCGGCCGATCAATACCTATTGCTTCTATGAGAACGTACTCCTGCTGCAGTATCCGATCGATATCCCGGAAGAAGAGGAAGATGAGCCGCCCGTCGTTCTCCTCCGCATGACCGAGGCGCTTGCGGACCCGGAACGCCTGCGTCTCCTGCGATATATTGCCGATGAGCCGAAGGCCGTGTCCGAAATGGCGTCCGAGTTGGGTCAGCCTTATGAGGAACTGATGCACCATCTGATGATATTGAGGGCAGCCGGCTTGCTGCGCTCCCATCTGAAATCCGAGAATAACGAAAGATTCAGCCTGCGGCCGGATGGGGCTGCCGAACTTCAGATGTTCCTGGAGTCATACATTCGACTTTCATAGTAAGAAGGAGTGAACCATGAGTAAAACATCGCAGCATATTATCTTCGACATGGACGACACATTAATACATTGCAACAAATATTTCGATCTGATTCTTGGCGATTACTTCGAGTGGATGACCGAATGGTTTCAACATGTTGGCTTGACTACCGAAGAAATCCGAGCCAAGCAGATGGAGATCGACGTAGCCGGCATAGATAAGCTGGGATTTGCAAGTGCGAACTTCCCGCAATCCCTTATCGATACGTATCATTATTTCTGCCGCATACATGGAAGAGAAAGCTCGCCCAAGGAAGAAGAGCTTCTCTACGAATTAGGACTCAGTGTATATGAGCAGGAAATCGAAGCCTACCCCGGCATGGTTGAGACGCTCGAGAAGCTACAGAAGGATGGTCATTGTCTCCATCTCTACACAGGAGGCGAGACCCAGATTCAGAAACGGAAAATCGAACAGATGAAGCTGGCCGATTATTTCAAAGACCGAATCTACATTCGCCAGCATAAAAATATTGCGGCGTTGGAAAAAATCCTCTCGATGGGGACATTCTCCCGCTCCGATACGTGGATGATCGGCAACTCGCTTCGCACCGATGTCGTTCCGGCGCTGACGGCCGGCATCAACAGCATCTATATCAAACAGCAGCGCGAATGGCAATATAACCTGGTCGAACTGAAGCAGGAGCCGCATAACGTGTTATATACCGTATCGGCGCTGACCGAAGTGCCCGAGGTCATTGAAGAGCATTTGGATTAATCAAAATAAACCGAACCGATCAAGGATGGCATCCCTGATGGCTCGGTTTTTTTATTTAACTTTGCCGTTTCACGATTTCACGGCTTCACTCGAGTCCTCTGCCTGAACAGCAAGCTTTCCGTTCCCTTCAGCAGCTAGGACAATTCTGCCTTTAAACGTGCTGCCGTCCTCGTTTTTAAAGGATAATACCTGGGTCTTGCCTTGCACCAGCAAGGATTTCAGCATCGCATGCGAAACCTGTTTACCGGCAAATTCCTTCCAGATGACATAGCTGCAGCCGGTTTTGAAATTAGCACAACCATAACCTTTGCGCCCTTCAATAATATGACCTTCACATCCGGGTCTAGGGCATCGGCCTAATGAAGAACGTACGGACGACGTTTCGTTTGAAGCAGCGGCATTGGATTTTGGAGTCCGTTTAGCCGCTCGTTCTTCCTTGTCGCGTGGGGCAGCGGCAGCTTTTCCCGCGCTTCGCTTCCCTCTGCCTTTGGACTTGTCCTCATCTCCGCCGAAAAGCGACGAAGGCGCGGGACGCTGCGAGGATACCTTATTGATGATCGAAATGGTAAACTTCTGCACGTTTTGCATGAACACATCGGCGGAAGCCTCGCCCTTGGATATTTGGTGAAGACGCCGTTCCCATTGGCCCGTCATCTCAGGCGAAGCAAGTAATTCTACGCCGGCATGACGGATCAGCTCCACCGCCGTCCTCCCTTTTTGGGTAACCGTGATCCTTTTGCCCTGCATCGTAATGTATCCGACCTTCTTCAAGCGTTCAATGGTCGCTGCACGGGTAGCCGGCGTTCCCAGCCCGCTGTCTTTCATCGCATCCCGAAGCGCTTCATCCTCGATGGATTTTCCGGCACTTTCCATCGCCTTCAGCAGCGTTCCTTCCGTGTAACTCTTAGGCGGCTGCGTTGCCTTTTCTTTCACTTCGGATTTCTTGCACTGCACCGGCTCATCGGGGGACAGATCAAAGGAACGGTCGATCCATTCCTGGGTCTCCTCTTCCTCGTCCTCTTTTCCCTTCTTGGAAGACTTGGCTTTCTTCTGCTCTTTATCCTGGGCAATCAGCACCTTCCAGCCAAGCGACAGCAGTTCCTTAATTCCCGTCTTGAACGTTTCGCCCTCGACCTCGGTAAGCACCGTATGCTGCTTGTACATGGCCGGTGGGTAAAAATGCGAGAGAAACCGGATGATGACCAGATCGTAAATATGCTGCTCTTCATTGCTGAGCGTGCCCGGACGCTTTAACGTCGGCAAGATGGCATGGTGATCCTCAACCCGCTGGGGATTGCATACCGCTTTATTATTCATGTGCACCCGGCTAGGATCCGCTCCTTCCGCCATCGATTTATAGGAGGTCGATTTCAACATGTGAAGTGCCTTGTGCATGCCTTCGATATTCTGTTCATTCACGTAATTGGAGTTGGTACGCGGATATGAAATGACCTTGTGACGCTCATACAACGCTTGCGCAAGATCCAGCGTTTTTTTGGCAGAGTATCCGTATTTGGCATTGGCTTCACGCTGAAGAAGGGTCAAATCATACAATTTAAACGGATATTCTTTCGTTTCTTTGACTTCATATTTGGTGATGAGTCCATTCTTCCCATTAACCTTGGCTGCAATCGTTTCTGCTTTCTCTTGCGAGGTCAGCCGCTCTCCCTGCCATGTTCCGGTATACTCCAGCTGCTCTTGCTTGAACATGGCCTTCACGTCGTAGAACGTTTGCGATTCAAAGGCTTCAATTTCCTTCTGCCGGTCATAGATCAGAGCCAGAACCGGCGTCTGGACCCGCCCAACCGACAGTAAAGTCTGATGACGGGTCGTAAAGGCACGCGAAGCATTCATGCCGATCAACCAATCGGCTTCACTGCGTGCACGCGCAGCCTGCGTTAAATTCTCGAATTCAACCCCATCCTTCAGCTCCGCAAACCCACGGGCGATGCTTTCCGCCGTTAAATCCGAAATCCATAGTCTTTTTACAGGCTGTTTCAATTTTAATTGTTGTTGGATAAGAGCGAAAATATATTGTCCTTCTCGTCCCGCATCACATGCGTTTACGATATGGCTGCAGCGCTTGGCGACCTCTCCAATGACCTTCAGCTGATCCTTAGTTTTCGGATTCGGGATGATTTTGAATTGCTCCGGAATGATGGGCAGGTCCCGTAAATTCCAGCGTTTGTACTTCGGATCATATGCATCCGGCTCCGCCAGCCCAACCAGATGTCCGATAGCCCAAGTTATGATGTATTGCTCACCTTCAAGATATGTACGGTTATTCTTGGCCCGCGGCTCGATGACCGCAGCGATGTTCCGTCCCATATCCGGCTTTTCGGCAATGACCAACGTTTTCAAATGACATTCTCCTCCCCGATGAGTAACCATGGCGCGGTGGCTAACTCCAAAAAGGACTTCGCTCTCGCGAAGTCCTTTTAACTACTATTCATATGATAGCATATTTAGGAGAAGGATTAAACCAGTACGGTCGCACCCATCAAATATTTGTCTACCTCACGCGCTACCTCGCGGCCTTCGTTGATGGCCCATACCACGAGGCTTTGTCCGCGACGCATGTCCCCGGCGGCAAATACTTTATCTACATTGGTCGTATATTTGCCATACGGCGCTTTCACATTGGAACGGCGATCCGTTTCAAGTCCAAGCTGCTCGACCAGCGTATGCTCCGGTCCGTCAAAACCGATGGCAATGAACGCCATTTGAGCAGGAAATACTTTCTCCGTGCCCGGAATCGGTTGATACACTTTACGGCCGGTTTCGTCTACAATACGCTCGATTTGAACGGTATGGAGCTCCTTCAGATTGCCCTCTTCATCCCCGACAAATTTCGTGGTCATAATGGAGAATTCGCGTGGATCGCTGCCAAACAGCGCTTTGGCTTCCTCGTGTGCATAATCGAGCGTGTACACGTTCGGGAACTGCGGCCAAGGGTTCGCAATCGGATCACGCTGCAGCGGAGCCTGTTTATGCGTGCCGAACTGGGTAACACTGCTGCAGCCGTGGCGAAGCGCTGTTGCGACGCAGTCAGAGCCGGTGTCACCGCCGCCGATGACAATAACGTCCTTGTCTTTTGCCGACAAGTAGTTGCCATCCTCGAGACCCGAATCCAGCAGGCTCTTGATGGTTCCGTTCAGATAGTCCATCGCATAATGAATGCCCTTGAGGTCACTTCCCTCAATATTGAATTCACGCGGTTTTGTTGCACCGCCGCACAGTACGACGGCATCATAGTCTTCCATCAGCTGCTTGGCGGGAATGTCTTTGCCGATCTCGGTGTTGACAACGAATTCGACGCCTTCCGCTGCGAGCAGATCTACACGGCGCTGAACAATACCCTTGTCCAGCTTCATGGATGGAATCCCGTAAGTCAACAATCCGCCGATACGGTCGGCACGTTCATAGACGGTTACGGAATGGCCTGCTTTGTTCAATTGAGCAGCCGCAGCCAGCCCTGCCGGACCAGAACCGACAACGGCTACGCGGCGTCCCGTACGCTTCGCCGGCGGCTCGGGAACGACCCAGCCTTCTTCAAAGCCCTTGTCGATGATCGCTTGCTCGATGGATTTTATCGTGACCGGCTCCCCAATCAAACCGACGGTGCAGGACCCCTCACAAGGAGCAGGACATACGCGTCCGGTAAACTCAGGGAAGTTGTTTGTTTTGTGGAGACGCTCCAAGGCTTCTCTCCACAAGCCCCGGTATACAAGATTGTTCCATTCCGGAATCAGATTATGAATCGGGCAACCCGAAGTGCCGCCGAGCATATCGATTCCTGTATGGCAGTATGGCGTACCGCAGTCCATGCAGCGTGCTCCCTGGGTCTGGAGCTCATCTTCTTCTAAATGTTTATGAAACTCTTCCCAGTCTTTAACTCGTTCGGCCGGGCTCCGATCTGCCGGAAGCTGGCGCTGATATTCCATAAATCCTGTTGGTGTAGACATACTGCTTTACCCCCATCCGTTCTATCCATGCTGGTTACCATGTACAATTTATCATATCATAAATCATCCGACATCGATCTTCAGATGACCCAAGAAACAGGTTTCAGTCTGATTTATTTTTTCTATTTATGCTAAAAAATTTTTTATCAGAGCATGAATCCCCATGATTAGCGGCTATTTAAGCAGCGATTTGTATAAACATTAAAAATATAGTAGCATTTCGCTTTTCTCCTGTTAAATGGACTATATGCATGATCATTTGTATTATCCTACTAACAAAACGTTGTCAACATGGATGGATTGGAGTATGTCTATCCCCTCAAAGCTCGTCATCAAGCTCATTATTTTCGTTCAAACGTAACAAACCGGTAGGCATACGGGTTCTTTTCATCCGTTATGCCGGGAACTTCTTCGACAATTTCCCATTCGTCCCAGTTCACTTCAGGGAAGAACGTATCCCCTTCAAAAGTTTCATCAATAAACGTGCAGTACAACCGATCCGCTTTCGGAAGCATCAATTCATAAATCTGGGATCCGCCGATCACCATCAGCTCTGCGTTCTCCGCGTAGGGAAGGGCTTCATCCACATCATGGATCACGATGCCCTGATCGTCCGTCAGCGTGAAACTTCGGTCTCTCGTCAGCACGATATTCTTTCGGTGAGGCAGAGGTTTGCTGCCAAAGGACTCCCAGGTCTTGCGCCCCATCAGAATCGTTTTGTGCAGGGTCGTCTCCTTGAAGAAGGCCATATCACGCGGCAATCGCCACGGCATGGTGCCGTTCAGCCCGATTACCTGGTCCTTGCCCATTGCCCAAATCATCGATATCATTACACCGTCACTCCTTCCTTGTACAAATGGATTGCGCCGAATATCGGTACAACTTGTTTATTTACACAGCTACGGTCGCTTTAATGGTTGGATGATACTGGTAACCCTCGAATTCAAAGTCTTCGAATGTATAATCAAAGATGCTCTCCGGCTTGCGCTTGATGACCAGCTTCGGCAGCTCATAAGGCTCGCGTTCAAGCTGCGTTCTGACCTGTTCCATATGATTGGAATAGATATGGACGTCGCCACCGGACCAGATGAATTCACCCGGCTCCAGGCCGCACTGCTGGGCAACCATATGGGTAAGCAGTGCATAACTCGCAATGTTGAACGGAAGTCCGAGGAAGCTGTCCACAGAACGCATGGTAAGCATACAGGAGAGCTTCCCGCCCGCCACGTAGAATTGGAATACAAAATGGCATGGAGGCAGCTTCATGTTATCGATCTCTGCCACGTTCCAGGCACTGACGATATGCCGCCGGGAGTCGGGATTGTTTTTAATCGAATCGATGACGTTGGCAATCTGGTCGATATGGCGTCCATCCGGCGTTTCCCACGCTCGCCACTGCGAGCCGTAGACCGGTCCCAAATCGCCGTTCTCATCTGCCCATTCGTCCCATATCCGCACGCCGTTTTCTTTTAGATACCGGATATTCGTTTCCCCGCTTAAGAACCAGAGAAGCTCATGTATCACCGATTTTAAGTGAATCCGCTTGGTTGTCATCAGAGGAAAGCCTTTAGAAAGGTCAAACCGCAGCTGTCTTCCAAATACGGATAACGTTCCCGTCCCCGTGCGGTCCCCTTTCTCTACGCCATGATCAAGAATGTCTTGCAGCAGCTCCAAGTATTGTTTCATGTATAGTCACCTCACTAGAATCTCATATCAACAGTCTACCATGTTCGTGGAATGATTGGGATGCTTAAAATAACCCTGCCGAAAATGGCCGGATATCACTTGCCGTATCCTCATAAAAAACAGGAGGCAGAAACCGCCTGCGCGTTCTCTGCCTCCTGGCCGAATATATAATGACTCGAAAAAACGAACGTCGTTTGGATTAACGGGCAATGATGTGGATCGGATGACCCATAACCAATTCCGCAGCTTCCATTACGATTTCGCCAAGCGTCGGATGCGCATGGATGGTCAAGGCCACATCTTCAAGCGTAGCGCCCATCTCAATAGCAAGACCGAGCTCTGCAATCAGGTTGGAAGCTTCCAGACCTACGATTTGCGCTCCGAGAATAAGTCCTGTTCCTTCTTCAGCTACGATCTTCACGAAACCTTCCGGATGGTTCAAGGATACAGAACGTCCGTTACCTGCGTAAGGGAATTTGCCTGCTTTCACTTTATGGCCTTTTTCCTTCGCTTGAGCTTCGGTGTAACCTACGCTGGAGCATTCTGGATCCGTAAACACAACGGCTGGAATACATTTGTAATCCACGACGGACGGCATTCCGGAAATGGCCTCAGCAGCCACTTTACCTTCATAGGAAGCTTTGTGTGCAAGCGCCAGACCGGATACGATATCCCCGATCGCGAAGATATGAGGAATGCTTGTGCGTCCTTGATGGTCGACTTTCACGAATCCGCGCTCATCCATATCGAGGCCGATCAGATCAAGGCCAAGCTCTCCATCCGTGTTCGGACGACGGCCAACCGTAACCAGCAGGTAATCTGCTGTTACTTCTTTGGTTTCGCCATTCACGGAGTATTTCACGGTAACTTCTTTATCGTTTTGCTCGGCACTTTCAGCTTTAGCACCTGTGATAATTTCGATACCGGTTTTCTTCATGTTTTTCGTAACGAGGCTTGTCATGTCTTTGTCAAAGCCAGCCAAAACGCTGTCCAGACCTTCGATGATCGTTACTTTCGAACCGAATTTGGAGTACATTTGACCAAGCTCGGCACCGATGTAGCCGCCACCGATTACGATCATGCTCTTCGGTACCTCAGGCAGGTTCAATGCTTCGGTAGAAGACAGGATGCGTCCGCCAAACGGGAATGGCTTCAGTTCGATTGGACGGGAACCTGTAGCAATGATGCAGTTCTTGAAGCGGTAACGCGGTGATTCATGATCATTGAATACACGCGCTTCGTTTTCGTTGATGAACATGCACTCGCCGTTGAAAACTTCCACTTTGTTGCCTTTCAGCAAACCGGCTACGCCGCCAGTCATTTTTTTGACAACGCCGTTTTTGAATTCCTGTGTTTTCGCGAAATCAACCGTTACGTTCTCCACGGAAATACCGAATGCATCGGCATGCTTAGCGGACTCGAACTGATGAGCTGCAGCGATCAAAGCCTTGGAAGGAATACAACCACGGTTCAAGCAAACACCGCCGAGTTCCGATTTATCAACGATCAGAACCTTTTGACCCAGTTGGGCGGCACGAATCGCCGCCACATAACCACCAGGACCAGCACCAATGACTAGAGTATCAATATCTAAAGAAGCATCTCCAACTACCATTAGTTACACCTCCATAACAAGCAGCTCAGGGTTAGCGAGCAGTTGTTTAATATAGTTCATAAAGTTTTGAGCCGTTGCGCCGTCGATGATACGGTGGTCAAAGCTCAAGGACAATGCCATAACAGGTGCTGCTACAATCTCGCCGTTCTTCACAACCGCCTTTTCGCTGATGCGGCCGGTACCGAGAATAGCAACCTCTGGGAAGTTAATGATTGGCGTAAAGAACATGCCGCCTGCGGATCCGATGTTCGTGATGGAAATCGTGCTGCCCTTCATTTCGTTAGGAGACAGTTTGCCTTCACGGCCGCGAGCAGCCAGATCACGGATGCTGTCAGCGATCATCCAGATGCTCTTACGATCCGCATCTTTGATAACCGGTACGATCAGACCGTTGTCTGTATCCGTAGCGATACCGATGTTGTAGTATTTTTTGTACACGATTTCGTTCGCTTCTTCGTCGATCATCGCATTCAAAGCCGGGAACTGACGGCTAGCCGCAACGAGTGCTTTAACGATGAATGGCAGATACGTAACTTTCGTGCCTTTTTTCTCAGCGATCGGTTTCATGCGGGTACGGAACGCTACCAGCTCGGTTACGTCCACTTCGTCCATGATCGTAACGTGAGGAGCTGTGTAAGCCGATTTAACCATAGCGTTCGAGATCGCTTTACGGATACCTTTGAATGGTACGCGCTCTTCTTCTGCACGAGTGTCCACCGCTGCGGATGCTGCTGCAGGAGCTGCTTTCGCTTCGGAAGCTGCTTCTTGCGCAGGAGCCGCTGCTTGGCCTCCACCGTTCTTGAAGGCTTCAACATCGTCGCGAGTCACTTTACCGTTGTTGCCGGAGCCCTGCACTTGTGCAATGTCTACGCCTTGCTCGCGAGCGAATTTACGCACGCTTGGCGTAGCCAGAACTTCACGGTTAGGCGCTGCTGGTGCAGCTGCTCCACCGTTTCCGCCTTGTTTAGCGTCAGCCGGTGCATCTTGAGCCGGGGAAGAAGTTGTATCCGCGCTGCCTTTAGCTGCGTCAGCTTCTTGTGCAGACTGCTCTTCAGCAGGAGCCTCTTGCTCAGGAATGTCGCCTTCAGCATCGATGATAGCTACCACTTCACCGACACGGCATACTTGACCATCCTTGGCAAAAACTTCTTGAACCGTACCGTTCACGGGACAAGGAACTTCTACGACCGCCTTGTCGTTCTGTACTTCCATGATGATGTCGTCGTCTGTTACTTTGTCGCCTGGCTTGATATGCATTTTGATGATTTCACCTTCATGCAGACCTTCACCCAGCTCTGGAAAACGATATTCAAATTTTGCCAACTGAAAAACCTCCCTAGAAATTGCTGCTATTAGAAATTCATTACTTTATTGACGGCATCCACGATACGTGCTGGAGTAGGCAACCAAGTGTCCTCGATTTGCGCGAATGGATACACGGTATCCGGCGGAGTCACGCGAAGCACTGGAGCTTCCAGGTGCAGAATCGCTTTCTCGTTGATTTGAGCGATAACTTCTGCGGCTACGCCTGCAGACTTTTGCGCTTCTTGAACCACGATGGCACGGTTGGTTTTCTTAACCGAAGCAAGCACAGTATCGATGTCGATTGGAGAGATCGTGCGCAAGTCGATGATTTCCGCTTTGATTCCGTTCTTCTCAAGTTCGTCCGCCGCTTTCGTTGCGGTATGAACCATCAAACCGTAAGCGATAATCGTAACGTCGGTTCCTTCGCGAACCACGTTAGCTTTACCAAGCTCAACCGTGTAATCACCTTCAGGAACTTCAGCGCGGAACGCATGATACAGGTTCAAGTGCTCCATGAAGAACACAGGGTCATTGTCGCGAATTGCTGCGATCATGAGTCCTTTTGCATCATAAGGATTGGAAGGTACTACAACTTTAATACCCGGGGTTTGCGTGATCAAACCTTCGAGTGCATCGGTGTGCAGCTCAGCCGCTTTAACCCCGCCGCCGAATGGCGTACGGAATACGATCGGGGAGTTGTAACGTCCACCGGAACGGTAACGCATACGCGCTGCTTGAACGACGATTTGGTCGAGCGCTTCAAAGATAAATCCAACGAATTGAATTTCAGCGATCGGACGGAAGCCTTGAATACCGAGACCTACCGCCAAACCGCCAATAGCGGACTCAGCCAGCGGCGTATCGAATACGCGCTCTTCCCCGAATTCTTTTTGAAGGCCTTCCGTTACCCGGAAAACACCGCCGACATTACCTACGTCTTCACCGAAGATGACAACGTTAGGGTCACGGCTCAATTCAACGCGCATGGCGTCGCGAATCGCTTCTTTCATGTTCATTTGTGCCATTGCTTCATTTCCTCCTTAAGAAATACAGTTCACTAAAAATTACAGTGTATATATCGATGTCAAAACGTTCAAAAACCGACCTGATGCCGCCATGACAAAACCAGATGATTATCCAGGATCAAACCTTTGACAATCATCGGCCGTCATTTTTATTGGAAATCAGCTTTCTGCTCTTCCAGATGCTTCGGCGTTTGCTCGAACATGCTGTCGATCAAACCAGGTACTGTCATTTTTTCCGTTTGTTCTGCTTTTTTAATTTGCTCGTTGACTTTCGCTTTCGCTTCTTCTTTCACGCGAGCTGTATCTTCCTCTGTCCAGAGGCCTTTTGCTTCCAGGTACTTCGCAAGACGTGCGATCGGATCCTTCTCGTTCCACTCGCCCTCTTCTTCCTTCGTACGATATTTCGAAGCGTCGTCAGACAGGGAATGCGGACGGAAACGGTATGTCACAGCTTCGATAAGCGTTGCGCCTTCGCCATTGCGGCCGCGTTCTGCAGCATCACGAACGGCCTTGATCACAGCGAGGACGTCCATGCCGTCAACCTTAACACCCTTGATACCAGCTGCTACAGCTTTATGTGCGATCGACAATGCTGCAGTCTGCTTGGAGAATGGAGTCGTGATGGCATAGCCGTTGTTTTGCACGAAGAAGATAACCGGCAGTTTGTACACGCCTGCATAGTTCAAGCCTTCGTAGAAATCGCCTTCGGAAGAGCCGCCGTCACCGGTATACGTTATAACCACTTGTTTTTGCTTCTTCAGTTTGTAACCCATAGCGATACCCATAGCATGCAAGATTTGCGCGCCAATGATGATCTGAGGCATCAATACGTTAACACCCTCCGGAATTTGTCCGCCATGCTGATGTCCGCGGGAATAGAGGAATGCTTGATAAAGCGGAAGTCCATGCCATACGATTTGCGGCATATCACGGTAGCCCGGGCAGACAAAGTCGTCTTTCACAAGCGCGAATTCGCTACCTACCATCGTCGCTTCTTGACCGGATACAGGAGCATAGAAACCGAGACGTCCTTGGCGGCCGAGATTTACGGCACGGTCGTCCCAAGTACGGGTAAATACCATACGGTACATAATTTCTTTCAGTTGATCGTCTGACAATTCAGGCAGAAGATCTTTGTTTACGATTTTGCCATCCGGGGAAAGTACAGATAGAGTATCGACTTCCTCGGTATATACTTCATAAGGAACCTTGGTCATTTTTTTCACCTCAATAAATATTTGAATATCAAGTTCCGCTGTTATAGAATTATTATACACCTGTTTTACTTCATTCGTCAAAGAAATACGGGATAAAATTTCATATTTCTTAGCGTTTGTATGTATAACAGTTTGTGAATAATACTATAACAGTATGACAAACATCATAGAACAGCAGCCAACTTCAACATGTCAGGGTAATTTTAACTTATTGTTTACCGCATTTCAAAAACTAACCCGAAAAAGGTGACGAATGATGACGAATGAACGTTTATTGAAGCGAACCATCGTAAAAGAAGTGATTGAAAGCCAGTTTCTGCAGGAGAATCGAACGCTGCGCATCTACCTTCCTCCCGGATACAATGAAATTCTCAGCTATCCCGTCGTGTACTGCCAGGATGGAGAGGAATTCTTCAATTTTGGTCGTATCGCGACTTGGGCCAACCAGCTCATTCTCGAAGAAGGCGTGGAGCCGTTCATCATTGTAGGCGTGGAAGTGAACACCAAAGTTCGCACCGAGGAGTACGCGCCATTCGGCAACCGGTTCGACGCTTACCTATCCTGCTTCGCCGAAGAGATTATTCCCTTCGTCGAACAAAAATATCCTGTGCGCAAAGAGCCTGCCGAAAGAGTACTCGCCGGCGACTCCCTTGGAGGAAGCGTATCCGTGCATCTAGCCTTGCGTTACCCGCATCTCTTCACCCGAATCATCAGCTTGTCCGGCGCCTTCTATGAGAAGTCCCAGAATATGATCAGAGAAGAGAAGGATTTGTCCTGGCTCGACATCTATATGATTGTAGGCTTGCAAGAAGACAACTATGCAACCGATACAGGTGTCTATAACTTCGTTGAATTGAATCGTTCAACAAAGGCGTTGCTGGAAGAACGGGGTGCCACCATATCTTATCTTGAAAAAGACGGCCGTCACCTTTGGGGATTCTGGCAAAAAGAGCTCCCTGCTGCTCTTATGTACTTCCTGGATTAATCGATTGATTGGCAAAATCCGTTGGCTTATATAAATGACCTGTTACAGCAAAGTTCATAGCCTGTCCCACTGGGGACTTTTTACGCTTTACGCTTTAAAGCAGTTGGCAAAAAAGAATACCTATGATCCAACAGGAAGCGCAAGCTATGCGCTCCTGTGGCTTCACTTCAAAAAAAGATGAACAACCGCGCATTTTTTCTGGAATGTGCATTGTTCATCTTTTATGTTCAGCAGCCCGTTCTTCTTGGTATCGCTTTCAATTATTCTCGTCAAAAAAGCGGTAGACTCACCGCTTGTTCGAATCGATTATAGCTTTTCTTTCATGATTTTGTCCAGTAAGATGTCACACCCCGCATCTATAAGACGATACACTTCATCAAAATTTCCAGTGAAATACGGATCCGGCACCTCGCGCAGCTTTTCATCAGGGAGCAAATCCATAAACTTCAGAATCGCGGCCTGGTCGCCTCCCGCTAGCTTGCGCAAATTCGTCACATTTGAATCATCCATGCCGATAACGTAATCGAACTTGACGAGGTCCTGGCTTACCACTTTGCGGGCGACCATTCCCTCGTAGCTGATTTGCCAGCTGTCCAGCAGCTTTCGGGTTCCTTCATGGGGAACGCTTCCGATATGCCAATCTCCTGTGCCGGCAGAATCCACGCTGATCTTATCCTGCAGTCCACGCTGTTCAATTTTATGTCGCAGCACCGCTTCCGCCATCGGCGAGCGGCAGATATTGCCCAAACATACAAACAAGACGGATACCATAATCCTCTCTCCTTCACGCTATAATTCATCGTCATTTCACGAGGAAATTCTAATTCATGCATGACGTTACCTACCATCCATTAACCTGAACTGACTTTTTTTCCACTGGCTACTGTAGGATGGCCTTCGTGCAGCGACCTTCTGGGCAGTCTCCATTTATAAAGCACGGACAGCATCCGGAATACAATCACCACTACAAACAGAGTAAGCAGCTCCCAAGTCTTGGTGGCCACGCCAAGGCCGATGGCGACCCCTGCTATCATGGCCCACACCGCATAGATCTCATCACGGAGCACCAACGGCTTCCGCCCTGCCAATAAATCGCGGACCATTCCCCCGCCGCTTCCGGTAAGCACAGCAGCCACAATCACCGCGCTCATGGGGTGATTCATTTGCGTAGCATATAGAGCCCCTTGAATCGCAAAGGCAGATAGTCCGATCGCATCGAACAGCGCCTCCGTTTTCTTCCAGTGCTGAATCAAGCCGAGCGGCAACACAAACGCTACAAATACTGAAATCATCGCGAGCATGATTAAATCGCCCTGTCCCCACAAGGTGGTAACCGGCACGCCGATCAGTACGTTTCTTATAATACCCCCGCCGAAGGCCGTGACTAAACCTAATACCACAACCCCCAGAATATCGTATTCCTCTTCCATAGCTACAAAAGCTCCGGACATGGCAAACGCAATGGTGCCAATGATACTGAATACGTCAAACACATGCATGTCCAAAATTCAGTTCCCCCGTCCCCCGTCAATTTACATACTACATTGTAGCCGTGCCTATTAAAATTGTGCAAGCATGAAAACTGCTCTATACTAGAATACAATGACAATTCTCTCGAAAAAGGAGGAATTATAATGAAACATACTCGCGTCCTGATCTTTACAGGTGGGGAGTTGTCACCACAATTCCTGGATGAGGTTCAAAACGGGGACTTCATTATAGGGGCTGATCGCGGAGCCCTCTACCTGATTGAACATGGGATCAAACCCGACCTGTCCGTTGGAGATTTCGACTCCATACCGCCAGAACAGATGGATCGAGTACGCTCCATGAGCGGCAAGGTGATTGACTGTGATCCGATCGATAAAAATTTAACCGACACCGAGCTCGCCTTCGAGCTGGCACTGGAGCATTCCCCCGAATCCATCATGATTCTGGGAGCAACAGGGACACGCCTCGATCACACACTGGCTAATATCCACATGCTGATTCGCGGACTCCAACATCATATTCCGTGTTCTATATTAGATGAGAACAATTTTATTACCCTGACAGGCTCCAGCTGCATTGTCGAGAACAAAGGGTTTACATATGTCTCCCTGCTGCCGCTGACAACGGAAGTGACCGGGATTAATCTCGAAGGATTCGAGTACCCGCTCCACGACGCCACATTGCGATTGGGGCAGTCATTAGGAGTCAGCAATAAGCTGGCTGAGGACAAAGGGACGGTCCGGATCGAAGGCGGTCTGCTCCTTATTATTCAGAGTAAAGACCGCTAATCGTTACTATTTTGTCATCTTTGATACGGTAATGTTAACAATCAAATCCATCGCTAAAAACCCTTGTGTATCAAGGGTTTTTTCTCATTCCCAACTCATCGACTGCACTCATTTCTTAATATTTTGTAACTTTTAATGACATTTTAATAATCCGCTTTCATTTCATGCGGCCCAAGGGTTTGCGCCGATTAACCAAAATATAGTCGGTTTCAAATCTGATATACTCGGTTCATCGCAAAAAACAAAACTGCTTGGAGGTAATAACAACATGAATCGACAGCATTGGATTAAGAAGGCCGTAGTAATCAGCTTGAGCGCAACTTTGGGTGTAGGAGCAGTTCTTACTGTTGCACCACCGGCTCCTGTAGAAGCAGCATCGGTAAGCACAGGAACTCGAGTCGTTAACTTCGGTAAACAATATATGGGAACACCTTATAAATTTGGAGCATCTACATCCACTACAAGAGTATTTGATTGCTCTTCCTTTATGAAGCATATCTTCAAAAAATACGGCGTGAATCTGCCTCGTACATCTGCTGCTCAATCCAAAGTGGGTAAAGCGGTATCGAAATCGAACCTGAGAGCCGGCGATTTGGTATTCTTCTCGAGCGGAAGCCGTGCAAATGGCCGAAACGTGACTCACGTTGCCGTATATATGGGTAACAACAAAATTTTGCACACCTACGGCAAGCCTGGCGTAACCATCTCCAGCCTGTCTGGCAACTGGAGCAAAACTTACCTGAAAGCTCGTCGCGTACTGTAGTTTAATTACTCCATTGTTACTATGGAATTATATCAAAGACCGTCTTCCTCTCACGGAAGGCGGTCTTTTTTGCTTGCAGCATTGATTTCTTCCTCCGATAGCAGTTTATATCCGGTTCCCCGAATCGTTCGCAGCAACTTTTGTTTGCGCCCTCGATCGATTTTCTCTCTCAGATGAAGAATATACACATCTACCACATTGGTGCCCGTATGAAAATCGTAATCCCACACCTGTTTTAATATATCCTCACGCGTGCATACCTGCCCCTGCCTTCTAGCCAAAAACAACAGCAGATCATATTCGCGATGAGTCAGCTCAATCCCTTCCTCTGCTCGGGATACATTCCGGCTCAGAGGATCGATCACCAGATCTCCGATTCGGATGGCTTCTTCTTGTTCCATGCGACCAGTCTGAAATAGTTTCAGTAAATTGGCAATACGCGCCAACAGCTCCCTTGTATCTCTATCATTAGGGATGTAGTCATGGGCACCTGCCTCCAATGCCTGAATGGCTTCATCAGAACCGTCATTTCCGATGATGATGATCGGGATCTGTTCCCTTTTGCCCGTCAATCGCTCCACGAGATTGAATTCGCTCATACCCGGCAATCTGCTGTCGATAAGCAGCAGGTCTGCGCCTGAACGCTGCAAAACGGCGACCACTTCCGAATAATTCATGGCGTGTTTAACCTTATAGCCCGCTTGTTCCAATATCTCCATAACGCTCTGGACCCGATCTTGATGATCTGCCGCGATCAGTATTACTTTCTCCACGGGTTCCCCCCCGCTTTCAACGCTTAATAATGTAAGTATGGCTGTTTCATCCTGCTTTCACTCCAAAAGATGCTCGGATCACGCACGTTTTCCGTAGTAATACATCTTATCTCCGAAGCGGCGCTATTTTTATAATGGGATAAAGGATTAGGAAAGGGGGATATCTTCACCGATTAGGTCATTTAATCGAAAAATATCGAGTGAACACTCTGGAGGAGGAAAATAACATGCGCAACAAACTCGTGGTATGGCCTCTTGTCATGGCTTTGCTGTTATCTATCGTATGCACAGCCACAGTGCCGCCAGCCCCGGTTTCGGCAGCAGCCGAAACCAACCTCTCGCTTGGCAAAGCTATAACAGCAAGCGGTCAATCCCAAACCTACGGGCCAGCTAACGTTATCGATGGCAATCAGGGTTCGTACTGGGAAAGCACCAATCATGCGTTTCCGCAGTGGATTCAAATCGATCTTGGCGCTGACACCAGCATCAACCGGGTCGTTCTTAAACTTCCTGCCACCTGGGAGTCTCGGACACAAACGCTAACCGTACAAGGCAGCTCGAACGGTTCGACATTCTCCAATTTGGCGGACTCGGCCGACTATGAATTTAACCCCTCTACATCAGGAAACTCGGTGACCATCCGTTTTGATGAAGCGAGCACGAGATATGTTCGCCTGACCGTAACCAGCAACACGACGTGGCCGGCTGCGCAGCTGTCTGAGTTCGAGATTTATGGACCATCGGTCTCCCCGCCAACGCCTCCAACGGGAAACAATATCGCCAGCGGCAAACCGATTACCGCCTCCTCAAGCACCTTTACGTACACTGCAACCCAAGCTAACGACAACGACATCCAAACCTACTGGGAAGGCGGAAGCAATCCAAGCACCCTGACGCTCGACTTGGGAACGAATCACGATATCGCCTCCATCGTACTGAAGCTGAATCCGTCTCCGGCGTGGAGCACGCGCACCCAAACCATACAAGTGCTCGGACATGACCAGAGCACAACAAATTTTAGCAATTTGGTATCGGCACAGTCCTATACGTTCAACCCCGCGTCCGGCAACTTTGTGACGATTCCCGTAACGGCAACCGTGAAACGTCTTCAATTAAACATAACGTCCAATACCGGCGCACCGGCCGGGCAGATTGCGGAATTCGAAGTTTACGGCACAGCCGCCCAGAACCCGGACCTGACCATTACGGATATGTCATGGACCCCATCTTCTCCGATTGAAAACGATGACATTACACTCCGTGCTATGGTTAAAAACATTGGGGACGTGGAAGCCGGGGCTACGACGCTCAATTATTACTTAAATGCGGATAAAGCAGGCTCCTCCCCGGTAGCTCCGCTCGCGGCAGGTGCTTCCACAACGGTAACTCTACAAGTCGGTACCAAGGCCGCTGGATCCTATTCCGTCAGTGCCAAGGTTGATGAGGATAATGAAATCATGGAACAGAATGATGAAAATAACAGCTATTCGCATGCGTCCCCGCTCGTCATCGGTGCCGTTGAAAGTTCCGATTTGGTAGGAACTGTACAATGGACACCCGCCACTCCAGTCGCAGGGAACGCAGTAGCCTTTACCGTTAATCTTAAGAACCAGGGCAACAAAGCCACGGCAAGCGGATCCCATGCGATATCCGTCGCTCTGAAAAATCCGGCCGGTTCAACAATTCAAACCTTAACCGGAAGTTATGATGGCGCCCTCGCTGCAGGTTCCTCTGCTCCTATCCATATTCCGGGCACATGGACAGCGACAAATGGCAGCTATACAGTAACAACAACCGTGGCACCCGACACAAACGAAGTACCCCTCAAACGGGAGAACAACGTCAGCCAGGCGAATCTCACGGTATATTCCGCTCGCGGTGCCAGTATGCCATATACCCGATACGATACGGATGATGCATTACGCGGCGGCGGAGCTCAGCTGAAGACGGCACCGACATTCGATCAAGCGCTCACAGCATCGGAAGCATCCGGGCAGCGTTATGTCGCGCTTCCTTCCAACGGGTCCAATCTGGAGTGGACGGTTCGACCAGGTGAGGGCGGAGCCGGCGTCACTATGCGCTATACGATGCCGGACTCATCAAACGGCATGGGATTAACCGGCTCGCTCGACGTTTATGTAAATGGTGCGAAGAAAAAAACCGTTCCATTAACTTCTTACTACAGCTGGCAGTATTTTTCCAGCGATCATCCTGCAGACGCCCCAGGTGGAGGACGCCCGCTCTTCCGGTTCGATGAAGTACACTGGAAGATGGATACGCCGCTCCAGCCGGGTGACAAAATCCGTATTCAGAAATCCAATGCGGATAACCTGGAATATGGCGTTGATTTTATCGAAATCGAGCCGGTCCCCGCGGCAATCGCCCGCCCGGCTAACTCGGTATCCGTAACGGATTTCGGTGCAACGCCGAACGACGGCCAAGATGACCTATCGGCGTTTGAAGATGCTGTGCAGGCTGCCGCTTCAACCGGCAAAACCTTATACATTCCTGAGGGGACATTCCATCTGGGCAACATGTGGAAGATCGGTTCGGTTGGGAATATGATTGATGACATCAAGATCATAGGGGCAGGCATCTGGCATACCAATATTCAATTTACCAACCCGAATGCCGCTTCTGGAGGGATATCACTTCGGATTGCGGGTCAGCTTGATTTCAGCCATATCTACCTCAACTCAAATCTGCGGTCACGTTATAATCAAAACGCAGTCTACAAGGGATTTATGGATAACTTCGGCACCAACTCCAAAATCCACAATGTGTGGGTTGAACATTTTGAGTGTGGGTTTTGGGTAGGCGATTATGCGCACACCCCAGCCATCATCGCGGAGGGGCTGATCATTGAAAACAGCCGGATCCGCAATAATCTTGCCGACGGTGTTAATTTTGCCCAAGGAACCAGCCATTCAACCGTACGTAACAGCAGCATTCGTAATAACGGAGACGATGGTCTCGCCGTATGGACGAGTAACGTGAATGGCGCACCTGCGGGCGTTAACAACAACTTCTCCTATAACACCATCGAAAATAATTGGCGTGCGGCAGCTATCGCATTCTTTGGGGGAAGCGGTCATAAGGCTACTCACAACCTGATTGTTGACACCGTAGGCGGTTCCGGTATTCGAATGAATACCGTGTTCCCGGGTTACCATTTCCAGAACAATACCGGCATTCTGTTCTCCGATACAACGATCATTGGGAGTGGAACCAGTAAAGACCTGTACGATGGGGAGCGCGGCGCCATCGATCTGGAAGCGTCAAATGATGCGATCCGCAATGTCACGTTTACCAACATCGATATCCTGAACACCCAGCGCAGTGCAGTTCAGCTTGGTTATGGCGGCGGTTTTCAGAACATCGTGTTTAACAACATCCATATTGACGGTACGGGGCTTGACGGGGTCACATCCTCCAGATTCTCGAATCCTCATCCAGGTGCGGCAATTTACACCTATACGGGCAATGGGTCGGCAACATTTAACAATCTGACAACGCAAAATATCGCTCATCCTGATTTGTTTTTCATTCAGAACGGTTTTCAATTAATCGTGCAATAACCCGGCTTAAATATCAAAAGGAGGAGTCCTGTGCGACTCCTCCTTTTGATGTTGACGGATTAGATAGATAACGTTAGGTTTGTTTCAGATTAACCACCAACATATTGATTATACAACGACCTGGCCTTGGCGATATCTGATGTGCCATGCACCAGGGTTCTGCCGTCCCGGAATATAACCAAACGATGTGGATTCACCTGATAGATGATCATATACGGCGTTACGGTTGCTTTTCCTTGATGAAGCTTGTTCAATCGCTCAGCCATTTCGTCCAATTGAAGCTGCAGGGGTCTGGCTGGCCTGATCTGCACCGTATCCCTACCGCACAACACTTCGCTTTTATCCGCGTGTTCAGCCGTCAAGTAAGGATATTTCGGATGCTCCCCGCATGTGGGGCAATCCGATTTTTTCGCTCGGTCTACACCAAACTCCACCCGTTCATTACGCCACAAATCGAAGGACAGCATCTTTTTTCTAAGAACATGTCGATGCCCCGATAAAAGCTTCATCGCTTCCATCGTTTGATGGGCAGCGACCATCTGTACCGCTTGCGGAAGAATTCCGTTAATGTCGCAGGTGTCGCCGCCCAAGGGAATCGTCCCCAGCAGACAGTTCAAGCATGGCGTCTCTCCCGGCAAAAATGTGTAACTCATGCCTGAGCTTCCGACGCAGCCTCCGTAAATCCACGGGATTCCATACTTAAATCCGATGTCGTTCAGGATTAGCCGGGTTCCGAAATTATCGGTAGCGTCCATCATCAAATCAACGCCTTGACTGAGTACTGCCAGTTCCTGCGCACGTACATCCATAACGATACCGTCCACGATAACGTCTGAATTAATAGCAGATAAGCGTTTAGCTGCTGCTACGGCCTTCGGCAATCGATCGATCGCGTCCTGTTCGGTAAACAGCTGCTGACGCTGCAGATTGCTCCATTCCACGTAATCTCGATCCACGATGGTTACATGCCCGACACCTGCGCGAACCAAAGTTTCCGCTACGGCGCTTCCCAGTGCCCCGGCACCAAGAACGAGCACATGGCTCTTTCGGAGGCGAAGCTGACCTTCTTTTCCAAATGGGGTAAACCGCTCTTGCCTAGAATATCGATCCTCTCGTTCCATAGGAACTGTTACCCCGCGGTCCGAAGACTCCGAGGCTGCCATCAAGTGAGGCAACGTACGATTTACTTCCTCCCTGTTATCGTTTAAACGAGACATGAATTATCCTCCGATCAATATCTGCAAATCTTCTAAATAAGAGAAGACTTCTCGAAGTTTTTAGATGACAACCTATGATTAGAAATACCCATCCCCCGAAGTGGATGGGCTGTTTACTATTTCAGCCTAAAACAACCTTGTATTCAGCGCCTTCTCCAGGACACCGCGATGACGCAGAATCCAGGCTGCACTCCGCGCCCTCCAGGCCAATCCCCATAGAGGGCCTTCCGATTCCGGCGTGACCTGCAGCTCGATCGCTTCCTCTGCCGTTTCCCGAACGACCACCTCAACGATCATATCAAACAGAGCCGTTCGAAGGGATGGATCGACGCCATAGGCGTCAACCAATAAACGGAGCTGCCTTGCACGGGCATTAACATCAGGCAGACCAACTCTTCCTGCAACATCATCATCGTGCAGCTGCGGAAAGAGCCAGCACACACGGGCTAATTCGACGAGCGGATGTACAGGTCCGGCATATTCCCAGTCAATTAACGCAATTGGCATCCCATCACGGGTAACCATATTCCAAGGTGCAATATCACCATGGCTGTATACAAGTCTGCTGTCACCCAGCTCACGCAGGAACCACGGCTTCCAGACACTCCCGGGCTGCGATTTAAATGTAGCCGAAGCGTCATGAAGTTTACGCAATAATTGTCCTACTTCGATGATGCCTTCGTCGCTCCAGGGCCCGGGATGAACAAATTCGCCTTCGATATAACTTAACATCTCTTGGCCATTCTCATTACATCCAGAGCCTATAATTTCCGGAATCGACGTAAACCCTGTTTGCCTCAGATGCCTCAACAATGAGTGTATAGCCGGCGTCCAAGGTCCTGATGGGCGGTACACAATCTGGCCCTGCCGTACAACCGACTTTTCAGGAGAAAGGACGACGTCCTCTCCCTGACTGGAGTTATGTTCCGAATTCATTTTAAATACGTCTCCCCTTCAGAAGGGAATTACACGGGTTAACGGGGCTATGGATGCGAATCCCCTTCATATAATAATGCCCCGATGGATAAGTCCAGGTCTTCCATCAACATCTCCTCCGTTCGTTTCAGGTTGTTTCTAGCATATCACAAATAAACCATAAACCGAATGTCCATCTTACCGGATATATCAAAGGAGGACAGGCAGCAATCTGCCCATCCTCCTTATAAAATACTAATACATTCATTCTAATCAAAGTTTTCATTTCATATATCCTGCTGAGGGCAGGATGGGGATTCTGAATTGAATCAGGAATTCTGGTTGGACCAATCTTCGACGTTCCAGATCTTGGTCACCCAATCCTCATAAAACTCAGGTTCGTGGGAAACCAGCAGAATCGTGCCTTTATATTCTTTCAAAGCACGTCTTAGTTCCTCCTTAGCCACAACATCAAGGTGGTTCGTCGGTTCGTCAAACAGAATCCAGTTGCTTTCGCGCATCAGAAGTTTACACAGACGGACCTTGGCTTGCTCTCCGCCGCTAAGTGCCTTCATTGGACGTGTAATATGCTCGTTTTTGAGCCCGCAGCGAGCAAGCGCTGCACGAACCTCGTGCTGGTTCAAATGGGAAAATTCGTTCCACACATCATCAATCGGCGTAATATTCCCTGGACGTACTTCCTGCTCAAAATAAGCAGGCACCAGGAAATCCCCTTGATAGGTCTTCCCCGAGAGCGCTGGAATTTTGCCGAGTATGGTCTTCAGCAGCGTTGATTTACCTACGCCATTACAGCCTACAATAGCAATTTTCTCTCCACGCTCGATCAGGATATTCATTTTGGGGAGCAATGGCCGATCGTATCCGATCTCAAAGTCGATTCCCTCGAATACCGTTTTACCGCTGGCACGGGCTTCCTTGAAGTTAAACACAGGTTTAGCCGCTTCCTCCGGACGGTCAATCCGCTCCATACGATCCAGCTGTTTCTCCCGGCTCTTCGCCCGGCCAGAGGTGGAATAACGAGCCTTGTTCCGCTGAATGAAGTCTTCCTGTTTCTTGATGAACTCCTGCTGCTTCTCATAAGCATCAATATGCTGGTTCTTATTGATATCAGCCATTTCCAGGAACTTCTCGTAGTTCGCTGTATAGCGAGTTAATTTCGCAAATTCCAGATGATAGATCACATCCACCACCTGGTTCATAAACTCCGTATCATGGGATATCAAAATGAAAGCATATGGGTACTGCTTCAAATATTGAGTGAGCCAATCAATATGCTCAACATCCAGATAGTTGGTAGGCTCGTCCAGCAACAGTACATTCGGCTTCTCCAGAAGAAGCTTCGCAAGCAATACTTTGGTACGCTGTCCTCCGCTTAAAGTTGCGACATCGCGATCCAGGCCGATGACGGATAATCCAAGACCATTCGCCATCTCCTCAACCTTTACGTCCAGCATGTAGAAATCCCCGATATCCAGCTGCTCCTGAATTTCACCCATTTGCTCGAGCAGCAGCTCCAACTCTTCAGGAGAAGCATCACTCATCTTATTGGTGATCTCCATCATTTCTTTTTCCAGCTCCAGTAGAGGCAGGAAGGCATCCTTTAACACATCGCGAACCGTTTTGCCAGGTGTCAGCTTGGTGTGCTGGTCCAGGTACCCGTACCGGATCTTCGGTGTCCACTCCACCTTGCCGCTGTCTTTTAACAGCTGCCCGGTCAAAATGTTCATTAGCGTTGATTTGCCTACGCCGTTTGCTCCAACCAAACCAACATGTTCGCCTGCCAGCAAACGAAAGGATACATTCTTAAATAGAGTACGTTCCCCGAAATTATGTGATACGTTCTCTACAGTCAATAAACTCATGGCTATAGTAACTCCTGTCTGTATAAAATGAACTTATTTCATGTTAATTTAGCGAAATATACACAGTCAAGAGTTTATTGTATCACATCATGGAGTCCGGCAGAAACCATAACTTTCAGGGATTAGAGGACACCGGGATTAGAACAGCTTTTCTCCTGATATCCTGCTGCCGCTGCATCTTTGGCACTCGGGAATACTTCTTCCACGCGATAGTTGAATTGACAGACATCACGGTAATAATATTTGAGCCCCCTGCTATCCACCCCTCCGAAATAAACAAGAGCTTTAACAAGTCTGCCTCCTCCAAGGGCATAGTTATTATAATACTGATCGCCCATGGGAATGCCTTGAATGAACGCCATCATACCGATGTCATCCATCGTATTCACCCACTCTTCCTGGGATATCAACGGAAGCGCGAACGTATAGGATACTCCGTTTCGGAGAGCCACTTGGTTGTGCCGCTGTATGTAATAAGCAAGACGATCTTGAACGCTATTTACAATCGTGATCCGTCTGACTTGTTCAAACCTATCCTTATCTTCCAGCAAAGTTATACCCGTCCTGCCGCTCAGATCCTCCCGATAGCCGGAGTGCCAGATGGAAGAGCCTCCACGTGATTCATATATCTGAACGAAGGAATCCAATGTAAACTGGATGCTGTTGCCCCTACCATCATTCCAGGCATAAGGAATTTTGGGGGTCCATCTGTGCTCCACGAGCTCCTCCCCATACGCGTTGGTGAAGGTTTGTGAAACATACATATAAAACCCGTCATAATCCAGAACAACGATAGCAGGAATATACCACCACAGAGCAGACTGCGCAGCCGGATCATCCGCGATCCCCATATTGATGTACAACGTCCGGGAAAAGAACTCCAGCGCTCGTTCTTTATCCGCACGCATAAATTTTAAAGAATCATATGCCGACTCTTTGTCCTGGGTCTCATTATCGTTCAGCATCATCCCGCCGTCTTGAACGGCTGTACGCAGAGCAGCCGAGTATTTCATTTCTACGTACCGGACATCCTCTAAACTCTCGGCACGCATGCCCAGAATAATAAACATGGGGAAAAACACGGCGGTAAATACGATGGCAAGATCAGTAATCTTCATTCAGTACCAAACCTCCGTATGGAAATGCGATTGCTGCTTTGCCACCTGAATTTGATCCGGTCAACGTATCGAACATGATCAATCCGGGTGTTCGATTCAGAGTACTGACACTTACCTGAAAGTGATCTCCGGCCGTTAGACGGTATCGGCGCCTTTCATCCTGTTTATCGACATTCGACTCCGGGAATAGATAACCCATAACATCTTCCTGATAATAAGCATCATATACGACGGAATAGCGGTTCAAGAACGTTCCAGGATCTGAAGGATCGGCATATTCCGGGTGGTATTTCTTATGATGATGTTCCATTTCCACATTGTAAATGTTCCCGGTGGCTGCCAGCTCTTGCAGGAAGTCATTGTACATGATCGGAGTAATATACCCCTTCGTACGAACACTGTCCACGAATTTGGTAACGGATTGATAAACAACGAGTCGTGACAGATCATCCTGTCTTCTGGCCATCTCGCCTGCGGGAACCAAGTACAGCAGAAGAAGGGCCAGAAAGGCAGCAAACCATTTCGAAACCGAGTTTGACATTGTTGTTACCTCACTTTTACAAACTGGATGCTCTCCACATCTCCATCGATCCTTCGAACGTACTCCGCATCATAATCGGCTTCCATATCTATGATCGAAAGATCTAGTTCCTCCGGATTACTGCCTGATCGGAACAGCACGCCATCCACATACATATTGAAGCCGCCAGCTTGAACCTCTCGCAGCGTGAATAATACTTCGCTTCCCTTATAAATGAGCTTCATGTTCTCGTTCGTCATCTCTACGGTGATCATACCCGCATGCTGCTCCTGAGTCATTCTGCCTACGGCTGATATACCGCCATCCACCATCGTCTGAATATGGAAGGCATACAGGGCTGCGCCAAGAAATAATGCCACCGCTGCTGCCAATTCAAGTGCGCTTATCGTTTGTCCACGCAAGGCAAGTCACCTATCCATTCATAACTATTGATCGAATTTAATGCCTCTGATTACGTTAGAATCATCCTTAACGATGGTCGCCTTAAATTTGCCGCTTGGATTGACGTACTCCGGGCTTTTCTCATCCATGACGAGTTCGATATTCCCTTGTCTTGAATCCGGATTGAGAATCGAACCGTCCTTCTCCAACACATTGCCGTACCATTGCCCTGCTTTATTTTTCCCTGTTGCTATAAAAACGCCAAATTGATCCTTATCCTTGTATTTGCGCAGTGCGTTTGTCACCTGAGAACCGCTGATGGTTGTTCCGTCATACACGGTAAATGCTGCCTGGGACAACTCAGTCTGAATATCTGAAAAATTGTTTTGAGCGGTTTTGGTTGCCTCCTGCGCCGAAATAAACAAAATAACAACAATGGTAATCAGTGCTATGGTCAGAAATATGCCTGCTGCAACCTTTAAAGCGGATGATGCATTATTCATTGAAATCTCCCTCATTCTTTCAATTATTTTTTGATCCTGTCGATCATGATTCCAGTTGAGCCAATCCACGTATCGTTATAATCGTTGAATTTGCTCATAATACGTTTCCATCTGGGAGAAACTCATGCCGATAAGCGGGATAACAAGATACATAAAGATCAACGCATACATCGGAGTAAAACCGATCATTCGCCCCCATGCGGCCTTCGTATCGATCATCGCTTCGTACTCCTGCTTGCGTCGCTCGAAACTGTATATCATTTCTCCATCGAGGTCATCAAAAACATCCTTGATCGGTACTTTATCTACCGCAAGCAGCAGCTTGTCCACCAACCGCTGAAATTCAGGAAACCAGACGTCTTCCTTCAGCTCCAGCAATGCCAGCTGGGCGCCATGTTCGTAATGAAGCAAGCTTTTTTGAATGGGAATCTTAAAAATAACAGCAAACCGATTAAGCCATTCCAATATGGCCTCAACCGAGATGCGCTCCATTCCGCGCAGTATGGATATGACCGTCTGAAATTGATAAATTTCATGCCTCATTTCCATATTGCGTACTTTCCGGTGAAAATGCAGCAGCCATAATGGCGCCGCATATGCAGCCACACCTGCCAGAAAGGATAGCAGCAGCTCCCACCATTTCAAATACTCGCTGTCATAGCGCTGCAGTTTGGTCATAATTCGATCGGTTATGATCTCAACTTGTTCCTTGGTCAATGAAGTAGGATCTGTCTCACTAATCATCTGCTTGACCTGATCATCGGTCACTTCCGGCGACATATGCAATTGTTCCATTAGCAGCCGATCGCGCTCAACCGTTTCCTCTGCCTGCCGACGCTCGATCTCATTCATCTGGCCGAACAGGGAATGATTCAAAGAAACGGGGACATACAGCAGATGATGTTTAGCCTGCACATGCAGACCTGCAGCCAGCGATAGCGACAGGAAGAAAGCCAGGAAGAAGAACGTCACCCTTCTGATATAGAGCCATTCGAACTTGATTCTCGCGTTGCTTTCCTTTAGTAAGCGTACCTGCCTGTCATATTTCACCGTACCGGGTGTCGGAGCCATCACCTTCACAAGCCAGCGCATAACAGCAATCCGGTACATTCTTTCTTCCAGGGTCATCTTCTGAACCTCTGCGCGGTAATCCGTTTCCCGATTTTGCTGGAGCTTCTGAAGCAATATGTAAGAGATTAGAATGATGACATAAATCGATATCTTGGTCATAAACCCGAGCTTGCTCATATAAAACTCATCCATCGACGGAAAACTGCTTCTGGCCCAGCGTTCAATCGGTTTGGTGAAAAAGACCGGAGCCAACGCAATCACATTCAAGCCCTTCATTAAATAATCCAGCTTGTCTCTGCGCAATATTTCCAATTGGATCTCCTTGGTCAACCCGCTTAGGCCATGCAGATAGATAGAGCCTTGTTTTCTCGCATGATCACCAAACTCCATGACAAGATGTGAAATACCCGCAAACGCTTTAAGATATCGGTTCGGCGCTACCTCATAATACCTCTCCAACTCGTCATCAGGATCGTTGGATACCAAGGCATTATAGATACGATGAGCATGCATAGAAATTTCATGCCCTGAAGTCTCCGCTCCCTCGTACAAAGCTTCCTCTACCATTCCATGCTGCTGATAGTGATGGCGGACGGAGGAGAACAATTCAACCGATTGGACAAGTATTTTTCGTTCCAGTCGGTTTATGAACATCTCAATAAGCATGTTGTTTATAACCGCTGCTGCAAGAATAACAATGACAATAAACCCCAGGTCCGGATGACTCCATATAAGGAGCATGGCGGTTAACCCGATCGTACCGGTAATCGCGAAGGCTAATCTCACGGTTTCAAACCGGAGTGATATTTCGTCATAGGGATGCATGATCGCGATCCGCTGTCTGATCCGTTTAAGATAGGCCTTGATTATAGGAAGCTTCATTCCGTACCTATAGGCCAATTGAAACCATTGCCGGTACATCCCGCGCAAGGACCTTACCTCGCCCGCATCCACCTTTACGACAGCTACCTCACGATACCCTCGTCTTCTGTTCATCCACGACACGATACCGAATGTGATGGAAAACAGTGCCAAAGATATGATTAAAATCAGAATTAATACATCTTTAGAGGACACTTTGTTCCCCCCAACCCGAAGCCAGAAACACTCTGAATTCCTCGGCATCTTCCGGATGCATATGCTCCGTCATTTCGCGAACACTGCTTTCGGATAACTTGGCGGCAGCGATATAGCTACCGTCCCGGTATTCAATCACATTACGAGATACGAAATAACTTACTTCGTTCAATCTCCGCATATGTTCTGTACTTAACTGAAAATATTCCTCCATACTGTTCTTCCAGCGCTTTTCTGAAGTTCCCTCAAATGGTGGCAGGGATCCCTTCTCAACCGGGATGCACTCTGTAATACGTTCTATGTAACGGTTACCGTAAGCGTCTCTTCTTAGATGGATGTCAAAGTTGATCACGCTGACCACCTGCTGCTCCGCAATATGCTCTTGCCTGAAAACGCCGCTCTTGAGCAAGGAGTTGCGCAAGGATTGTACAAGGTCTTTGAATGTCTTGGCATGATGGGTAAACACGGTAAACAAACTTGCCACTTGAGACATCTGTATCATCCATGACGCTACCTCGTCACTGGCAACCTCACCAAGAATATTAACGGTACCGTCCGTCTTCTTCTGCAGATCCAGACCGGCCTGCCCACTAATATGCTCGGTTTCCCTGAAGCTGAGAATATTTCTGCGGCTATAGATTTTCCTTAAATGCAGCTCAAAGGCCATCTCTTGCACCCGAAGGGTATAAGACGCATAAATATGACCCACCATCGCCATGAGCAGCGTTGTTTTTCCGGAACCCTGCGCACCGGTGATTGCCGTAATCCGGCTGCCTTTCATTAAATACCTCAACAAACCGATCACCAATTCCGAGCCGTTTCCCGTAATTAACTGATCAAGCGAAGCCTTGGGCAGATCAAACTTGCGGACAAAGAACGCCCAGGACTCGGCAAACGGAGGCCGAACCACAACGACCCTGGAGCCATCTTTCATCTCATTCACTTTATAACCGCTGGCTTCTGAAAGCTGTCCGGGATGATTGTATTTGTATATGTTTTGACATACTCTCTTCAGTTCCAGCATCGAACCAAACGATAAAAAAGCTAGATGCAGCGACACCCCCCGATAAAAAATCCAAACACTCTCGCAGCCTGTTGCTGGCGATTCGGTATTTGAAAAGCTTAGCCCCAAAAACTCATCTTGGGTGTGAAAGATATTCTGTCCGCTGTCATGGTTGACAGGAATGCCACTTACCCCGCCACTGATCCCGTCGATCCGTTGATCCCTGATTTCATCCACAACGGAAAAGCCTTTGTACTGCTGATAAATGCGCTGAACAACGATATCAAGCTTCTCCGGAAACAAGAGCGGTCGCTGCTCTGACTCATAGATATAAGCAATATCCTCTGCGGTTACCGCATACACGCTGCCCTCTCCATAACCGGGAATCACGCGAGGCCCTGCAAGATCATACGTCTCAAGAAGTACGGATAAAGCATTCTCTCCGTGCCTCTGCTTATACAGGTATAAGATGATCTCGAATTGATCCTGGGCTGTTAACTCGGTCAAGTTTTCGAATGGAATGGCAGCATGAATGTTGGACTCGTTCAAACCCAGATCTCTGACCAGCAGCTGCTTTAAAAAATCCTTTACATATGCTTTATCCAGCACATCTCCGGATACGCAGCCCTTGAGGGCACTTCTCAATTCACTTCGCTTGTTCAGCCTTCGGCGATACTCCTCTTCGTGCAGTCCTAAATCAGACAACTGGCTGTGCGTCAGCTGATGGAGGCTTTCTTTAACAAACGCAGTCATGGCTTCAAGAGAATAAGGGCCGGACCCCCGCGAAATAGCAGCCGCCGGTTTTCGGGTATCCAAATAACGCAGATATACAAACAGCAGTACAAACAAAATAATGACGATGATCCATATCGTATTGAAGGAATTACCCAAGAGCATGCTGGCCTCCCGCTTTCGAACCACTGGAAGGAAGACCAAGTTGTTCAGCCGCGGCATCCGCCAAATTACGAACGGCATCATACAGTGAGCTCATCCGTTTCAGGTCCGCGCCTCCCCGACTTCGCTGCATATAAGGCATAACGGAGCGCATATTCCATGCATCCGTCATGCCGGAACAATATGGAACACCAAGCACCGTCGTCTTGATGCCAAAGCGGCGCTTGATATTTTGCAGTGTACAATGGCTCTCCCGGTCATATTTGCCGACGATATACAGGCTTGCCTTATCCTTCAGTTCAGGGGGCAGCCCCTCCTGTTCAAGCTTATTCTCAAGTACATGCAAATTTTGATTCAAACCAACCACGATGAAGTCGGCAGCTTGAAGTATCGCGCGATCTACCGCTCCCGGAACTCCATTACCTGCATCGGCCACCGTGATGTCGTAACTTCGCTTGGAGAACTCCATAACTCTGGTCATAAGTTCCGCCTGTTTTCTGTCCTCCGCACTGCTTGCGGTCTGTATATCATCGGCGGACATTAGTTTCGGTCCACATAAAAGATCCAGCCGATCAGACAGGAGCGGCAAAGTATAATTACGTACATTCTCCGGGTTCAGCCTCCCGCTTGTACAAAGTCTTTCTAAGGCATCCATTCCGGTATCTTGAAATGCCGTCATAAAATCAAACGATTCCTGCTTAAAGGAAAAAGCTTGTTCCACTCGCCCCCCTGCATGTCCACCATGGGCGAGCAGCACTTTGACCGGATATTCAAACGCCAATACGATAGGTAAACTCGAGGCCAGCATCGTACTGCCGCTGCCGCTCTTCAAGGGACTCCATACAGCAATCAGACTCATGCATGCCTCCTTCCTGCTTGCCGAAGTGCCCGGCGAATATGCCGCTGCTCCATTTCCGTTAACAGGCGGATAAGTTCGGTAAGCGATCGTTTATATTGTCTGGATAATGGCTTAATACCCAGTCTTCCTGCATGTTCATTTTTTATTTTCAAGGCGAAGAACAATTCATCCCACGGCATTTTCACGGGAGGACCC
Organism: Paenibacillus sp. LC231; assembly: GCF_001860525.1. Classification (NCBI taxonomy): domain Bacteria; kingdom Bacillati; phylum Bacillota; class Bacilli; order Caryophanales; family Paenibacillaceae; genus Paenibacillus; species Paenibacillus sp. LC231. Next base: position 70,489 of record NZ_JFOM01000005.1, read on the forward strand.
AGCCACTGAATCCGGCTGTCTTCCAGATAGCCTTCTATGTAGGACTCATCCATCAAATCTTTAATGACCTGAACATATACCCGATGAAAAGGAGGGAGCGGATCATCTGTTCTTGCGGCTCTTAGTTCATCAAGCAAAGCCGTACTCTTGCGCAGCCCGGTTACCTCGAACCCGCTAGCCCAAACATGGGCATCTGCTGTATCCCACTGCATCTTGTCCAGGAATTCCGACTTCTCCACGTCCATGACGATATAGTCGTACTTCTTCTCGTCTGTTTCTTCCAGATAGTTCATGAGCGAGGTATAGTTCTCAAATCCGGTTGCCACGTCGAATCCGGCAAACTCCATAACCGGCAACTTCGGGTGCATCACGCCTATGCAATGTTTGTACTTCGCATCCATCGCACCATCCACGAGCAGTACCCTGTTGTCTCCATTGGCTAATATTTTGCACATGTAGAGAAGCATGTCGCTCTTATCACAGATGCCTGTAAATATCCATGTCTTCACTTTGATTACACTCCTTCAATCGCTCATCTGTTCTTCAGGCTTAGCTTTGTCTTTACTAAGGACTTGAGAATATCAACTCCGCTTCTTCTGATTCCTTATCACTGCCCGCCTCGGCTTCTGGCGGTCCGGATGACCCCAGAATCTGCTCCGCTTCTGAATCCCGCTCTTCACGGAGCGGAGTCTCTGTATTATCCTCGTCGTCAGGACGGATGTCAGCAGTATTCGGTTTTGTATCCGTTGAAGATTTCGTTTGGGAGCTTAAATTGGACGCTGGACTCCAGGAGTCTGGACTTCTTGCCCCACTAGCGAAGATGGAGTTGTGATGCATGTCGGATACCTGTGCCTGCTGATTCGGCTGAAGCTTGCTCAAATCCTCTTCCAGCGTGTTTCGCAGCGTAACCTCGAAGTGTTTCTCGGCTTTCTTCACAATGTTCGGGTTGCTTCCAATCAGCTTCGTTACTTCAGCGTTCGGAGGATAATTAGGTATTGCTCTCTCTTGCAGCTCCGGCTCTACATAGGTGAGTGCATAGAGTGTGGCATTATGCAGATAAGCATCCACCAAAGCGCTGGAAAGCAATAAAATCTCCTGTTCGCTTAACGTTGTCCAGAACGCCGGATATTGAAGCCTGTCGATCTTCTTCTTGGATAAAATGATGTAATCCTGTCCGCTTGGAAACTGGACCCTTACATCGATCACGTCCCCTTGGCGTAAATCGCTTGGCAGATATACGGACTTCATCTCCCGATGACGAAGATCGGACGGTGTCGGCTCTTCTTCAAAGAGCATCGAGCGGGTAATCGGTGTTCCCTGCAGCAGCTCGATCTTGGCCCCCTTCCCGGCAATCTCTTCCTTGACCGAGAACAGATTGCCGGAAGAACCGTCATCAGGCAAACGCACCTCCTTAATATCCTTCGCATTGATGAAATGACCAGGCGGAATATCTTTTAACGGGACCCATGCTACCTTCATTGAATTGAGCTGCTGAAGCTGCGTCTCTTCAAGCTCCGTGATTCGCTGCTCGTATTTAGTACGCTCTATACTCTGCTGCTCTTTATAGCCGTGCACATAATACAGCATTGCGCCGGCACATACGGCAGCTGTTACGGCTGCGCCGGCTAGGCCAGCAAATATCAGTTTGCGGCTGCGCCTCCTGATAATCGGCATTGCTTCATCTCCTTCAGTTCATATGCAGTTAATTCTTTAGAAACCTGAATCTTCGCTTCCTTTCTGCCGGCGGCAAGTAGTCCTGAAATAACTGTGCAAATGCCTCCCGGCTGCTGTCAGGCATTTCAAACGGGTCCAATTGCAGGGGCAAAGAATGAACTCTATTCGTTCCTAGCGTTCTTCGCATCTCATGAATCGTTTCTTCTCCAGCAAGAGGCAGCGCGTAGATCCTGGCCGGCTGAGGATGTCTTGACAGCATCCGGGCCAGCGTTACCACATCATGCTGTCGCCACTCCGCTCCTGATCCGATAACGATAGGGAGATCGGCCCGAAGAAACTCCTCAAGCCGTTCGCTGTCCCGGTATGCTCCCAAATCCAACACCACTGCATCGTAACTGCCCCCGAGCAGCGAAATAACTTCCGTTCTGGCTGTTTGCCGCCAAAAGTGAATCCCGTTGATTTCGAACTTTCGGATAGACCCCAGCTTCCCGCCCTCGGCAATTTCCTGAATCCGGGTAAAGGCGGTGGATTTTGCGCTCATTTCTACGATCGCTACCTTCCCGTACCTTGAAGCCAGGTAATGCCCGAATGCGATACAGCTATGGGTTGTTCCTACACCGGATGATGCCCCCAATACGGCTGCCACAAGCGTCCCGGCTAGCGTGTTGGACTGAGCACTTGATATATTCGCAGTGATCGACTGATGCCGACTGAGCGCTGAACGAACTTCTGCCGCGGATTGATATCGATGCTCCGGAGCATATTGCAGCAGCTTTCGAATAACGGGCACAAGTGCTCTTGGTAAATCGCCACGGATATGTCGCTCCACGCCCGTTATCCATTCACTGAATTTACCGCCGGTTGAGAGATAAAGCAGAAGCGCTCCAAGCCCATACAGGTCCGATCTTGCATCGCTTTGCCTTCCTCCGTACTGCTCCGGCGCCGCAAATCCAACCGTGCCCAACTTGACGGTATCCTCTCCACTCTCCTGTTTATAGCTTCTGGCGATTCCAAAATCGATGAGTCGAACCTCCAGCTGATCGGTCAGCATAATGTTTGATGGCTTTAAATCCCGGAATACAACCTGAGGTTCGTGATTATGGAGATACTCCAAAACATCCAGCAGTTGCTCCGTCAGTTCCATGATGAAGTCCGGATTCACATTCCCCCGATATCCCCGGAAGTACTTCTCCAATGTCATGCCCTGAATATAATCCATAACTAAATAGGTGTAGCCGCTAGCCTGAGCATGAAAAAAATCGACAATGCGCGGCAGCCGCGGGTGACTGAGTTTAATCAGAAGCTGTGCCTCGTCCTGAACGGTGCGCTGCATACCGGGTTCAGACAAACTCTCCTTCACTGCCCATTTCTTCCCGGGCAGCTTCAGATCCTCAGCCAGATATACACAACTCATGCCCCCTTCACCGATCACGCGGTCAATCACGTAACGCTCGCTCAACACTTCCCCATGTACCAATCTGCAAGGCTGATTCATCTCAACGCCCTCTCCCCTGACTTACAAGCACAACAAAAAAAGGAAAGCACTCCGCCACATCACTGAATCGTGATGAATAGCGGGATGCTTTCCCTATCGTTGTCGTTGGTTAATTTTGGAATCATTATAGAACAAGATACATTGACTTGTAAAGACTTTTTTAATACTTAATCATATAAAGCGTAATCTCGTCCCGATTGTGGAACAGCTGCTTTGCTCCCTGAATCTGCATTCTGGACTCTTCAAACACCGACATGATCTCTTTCACCAGCGCCATCGGTTTCTTAGTCAGCAGCTTAACCGTAATGACAGCCGTGCCGCCCGTCTGAAGACTGTGCAGCAGCCCGGTTACCATTCTGGCCATTTGTTTAGGACTCCAGCTCATATCACACACCAACAGATCAAACTCAGAATCTCTAAACGATACGTCCGCTGCATTCTTGTGAATCACGCGGAGGTTTTTGTGACCATCGAGTGATGGATGCATTTTCGCCGGATCAATGGCCGTAACTTGCAGGCCGCGCTCCAATAAAAAGGAGGTCCATCCGCCAGGCGCTGCTCCGATATCGACAGCCTTGCGAAAGGAATCAAACGGAATTCCGAACTGCTTCTCCGCCTCAAGGAGCTTGAATTTGGCTCTTGAGATTTGTCCCTCTTCCCGCTGAAAGCGGACGGCGCCTCCGTTCCAATCCGACAGGTTGTCCTCCGGCCGTGATACGCCAACATACCAGACACTGTCAGCAGCGAATAGTGAAATGATCCACTCCGGTGCCTGTACCGTGTATTCAAGTTCTAGTGCAGCCAAGCGATGCTGTAATTCATCCCGAAGGGCCGCGGGGTTTTCCTTCCACGAGCTGTTCTCCGTCTTTCGGATCTGGATGGATACACGGCTGCGGCCGATTTCCTCCCGCTTCATGACATGCTCAACGACAGCATGCAATGCATCGCCAGCGGTATCGGCTGTCACCTCCAGATGTACCGGAAACAAATGCCGCAGAAAAATAGGCGGGGAAGACGTAATCAGCCGCTTCGCCTCATCTTCGGAGCTGCCGACTGTCGCTAAAAACACCTCACCCGGTATCATCATCGTGCTCTTTATACTGCCAAACATCCGGCGGAGCTCTTCTTGGGCGTAAGGAGCAAACCCATGGTTTGCCGTACATACCCACTTGCTGTGAAAATCCCGGTGACTTTGATTCTGTTCCTCATGCTCTTGCATAACATTTAATTCATCCAAACGGATTAACCTCCAGAAATAACTTTGATCCAGGGACGTCCGCCATCCCATTCCAGCTGAGCGTCGATATCATAAGTTTGTTTGATAAGTTCATGGTTTAATACTTCTTCTTTTGTTCCCGCACCCGTTAAGCGGCCGTCTTTCATGAGCGCCACATGAGTAAATAAAGGGACAATCTCCTCGATATGATGCGTGACATACACAACCGTAATTTCGCGCTGCCTCAGCTTGTCAATCTCCTGCAGCATCTTCTCCCGTTCATACAAATCCAGGCCCGCACACGGTTCATCCATAATCAGAATCTTCGGATCGGCCATGAGGGAGCGTGCCAACATTACCTTTTTACGTTCACCCTGTGACAATATCCCGAGCGGCTGCTCCGCCAGATGGCCGAAATTCATTTCGTTCAGCAGGGCATGGGCCTGGTTCCTGGCCTCTTCCGGTATGTCCTGGTAGAAGCGCAGAAAGGCGTAAGCCCCTGTTGCCACAACCTCCCAGACGGGGTCGCTCAGCGTCAATTTCTCCAATAACGACTGGCTAATATAGCCGATCGATTTGCGTACCTCGCGAACGTCGCATTGTCCGTAAACATGGCCAAGGACCTCCACACGCCCGATGGAAGGAAACATATATCCTGTCATCATTTCCAGCAGCGTCGTTTTGCCTGATCCGTTCCTGCCCAGGATGGCCCAGTTCTGTCCCGGCTTCATCTCGATACTAACATCATCCAGAATCTGACGGCTCCCTCTGACGAGCGACAAATGCTGTAGCGAAATCATGATTTCACGCTCCTCACAAAACTCACAATATCCTGCACGGAACCCATCCGGTACAGCACCTCCGGTGCGGGGAGGGGACTCGACTGAATAGCCAGCAATGCAGGAACGCTGCGGATTTGATACCGCTCCACAATGTCCGGAAGAAAGTTCACATCGGCTTCGAGCAGCTGCACGTCCGGCACCACATGTTCTACAATGTTGATCATCTTACGCGCAGCGGCACATGTGCCGCATAATGGCGTATGTAAAAATACGATGACAGGATCCGCATTCGCATCCCGTTTCATCAGACGCTCGTGCCATTCAAGCCTTTCCGTCAATTCACGCTGCGTTACCTCAATCATCTTGAACCCTGGGCGACTTCCCGCAGCACGGATTCCGGCATCGGACCATTGTGAACCCGGACACTTTCCGGCATATGCTCATAGAGCAGCTCATACATTTTTCTTCTGCCTGATGGGCTTGAGGTATGCAAATATATTTCTCGGGCCTGCAGTTTTTCCGCGATCATGGCTGCAACCACGTCTCCGCCGTTCATTTGGCCATGTCCCAATTCAAAGTCAAGGGACAGAACATCCACTTCACATTCACGGAGCATCAGCAAACACTCTTCCCCGCTTCGTGCCAGCGCAAATCCTTTCGGATTGGGGCGCCAGTCGTCTAAATACAGATGAATCATATTACTCTCTCCCTTAATCAGGACCAGGACAGCACCTTGGCGATGTCTTCCCGGTGCGTGCCGTCAGCCCCTTTTTCACTTTCCAGGACAAAAGCCTTGCCTGCAAGTTCCGGTGCCAGAACCAGACGTTTCAGAGCTTCTGTTCCTATCATACCTTGTCCGATGCGGGCGTGGCGATCTTTTCTTGAGCCGGCCCCATATTTCGAATCGTTCAAATGAACGGCAACGGCAGATTCCCAATAGCCCAGCGATTTGCCCCTGGCAAGGAGCTCATCCGTATTCGAAATGTCCCAACCTCCGGCGGCAAACAAGTGGCAGGTATCCAGGCAAAAGCCTATTTTCTCCGGATAATCAGCAAGCTGTCTGACCTTCACGCTCTCTTCAAGCGTCATCCCCATTGATCCATGATCCCCCGCCTGATTCTCGATCAGCAGCTTAGCCCTTCCCGTCCAGGAAGACAACACATCATTCATGCAGCGGATAATATTCTGATACCCTTCAAGGATATCCTGGCTCTTGAGATGCCCAAAATGAACCACGATACCCAGCGATCCGCAAGCCTCGGCAATCATGAGATCATTCTTCAGGGAATCTACCGTCAACTGGTAAAACTCTTCGCCCCGGGTTAAGCCAACCGCCATATTCGTCGGATATGGGGTGTGCGCGATCGAAACGAGTCCTTGTTCCTGACAAAACTTGGAGCAGGCGGCGGCATTGCGGACGTCCGGCATCTTTAAGTGAAGACTGCGCGGATTTTTCGGAAAATACTGATAGGCTAGTGAACCGATCCCGGCTGCATGCTGGGCTGCTGCGAGAAATCCGCCCCGTGTGCTGACATGGCTCCCAATTCGGACTTTAGACTTCATGCTGACAGTTCGGACAAAAGAACACTTTGCGCGAGGTATGCTCCATCTTTACGATCGGAGCACCGCAGCGAACACAAGGCTCTCCTTCGCGATCGTACACCTTGCACTCGTCGTTGTATGCCCCCGTCAGGGTATCCCCTTCCTGAAACGGCATTTCCATATATCCGCCGCCATCTGTCGCCTCGCGCATCACTTTAACGGTACTCTCGTATAACTGCTCTAAAGACTGCTCCGATAAATCCTGGATTTTGGACAGCGGGTGAATGCGGGCATCAAAGGCAATCTCATCCGCATAACAGTTGCCGATCCCGGCGACAACCTGCTGATTGACCAGCGTAGTTTTTAAAGCGCCCCGCCGTTTTCCAATCCGTTCGACAAAGCGAGCTTTGGTCATTCGCCGATCCAGAAGTTCAGGACCAAGCTCTTTAAGCGCATTTTCCGTCTCTCTGGCTGTCAGGAAATGCAAGTAACCCAGACGCAGTCCGATAAAATACAGCACCTGATCACCAAAGGTGATCTCGACCTGGGTCGACCTTGATGGACGCTCCTCATCTTTATGCCCTAAATACAAAATGCCGCCCAGCATCAGGTGAAGAAGCAGTCTGCCTCCGTTATGCAAATGGAATATGAGGTGCTTGCCTCTACGTTCCACAAAAATGACCTTGCTTCCCTTTAACACGGAAGTAAATTCGTCAACGGTCACATTCAGTGATTTTTCACGGTTCACGACGACATTCGTGATCGGCACATTCAAAATGCTCTGCGATAACAATCTTCGGTAATTTTCCATTTCCGGCAGTTCCGGCATCATTCATCTTCCCTTTCGTCAATCACAAAAGTTTATATGTACACTCTCACTCATCATGAACACAGCAGATCTTTCACTTCACTCAAATCCCGGCAGACAAAATCCGGTGTGACACCCGTGGCTTCCATATGGGCTTCCATATTGAGATCGGTCGTGATGCCGGTCATAACGAGCACCGTCTTACAGCCGGCATGCGCGCCAGCCGCGATATCCGTACGTATATTATCTCCGATTACATAAATGTCCTCCGGAGCCAAACCAAGTCGATCCGAAGCGAATTTCATTAATATCGAGGACGGCTTTCCGATGACCGTCGGTTTCACTCCGGAAGCGGCTTCGATCGCAGCGCCCAGCGAACCTGCACCGGGCATCAAGCCGGTATCCGATGGAAGCTGCAAATCCGGATTGGTCAATATCGACGCGGCTCCCTCCTGAATCCAGCGAACGGCACGGGTTAACTTCTCGTAATGGAACGAGCGGTCGATTCCTTGAATGACATATTCAGGGGACTGCTCCACGATGTTCAGACCTGCAGACAAGAGCGCTTCACGAAGCCCCTCTTCGCCAAGCATCGCCACTCTGGCACCCGGCGACTCCTCAGCGATATATTTAGCAGCAGCCAGGGAGGAGGTGCATACTTCCTCCGGCAAGGCAGGTATTCCCATCTCCATCAGATGCGCGGCCACTTGCTCCGGTGTTCGTGATGAGTTATTCGTTACATACAGAAACGGAATCTGCATTTCCTTCAGCCGCTCGATGAGAAGGTCTGCTCCCTCAATCCGATAACGGCCATGATACAGCGTTCCATCCAGGTCAATCAGCAATCCTTTTGGTTTTGGTTTTTCCATGAATTGATAGCACCTTCTTTATTTCTTTCCTTCACGCCATAAATGATTCATTGATTAAAGTATTAGCGTTCTCGGCATCGCCGTGTCGTTACTCATCGTCATATATCAAAATAAATATGTATAACCATGGTTCATACTCTATGCAAATGTTTGCTTACGTAGAAACCCCGGTTAGTATTATTGTAAAGAAGGCTACTTCCGGTTGCAAGGTTCGTGGACAGCTCTTCAGTCCGGCAGCTAAATAGTCGAAAGAGATCGAAGACTGTCCAAGGGTTAGTGATTATAAACCGCTTTGTCATTTCCTGCGCTTTCCCGGAAAATAATTCACTCAATCCCTCGATATTTCCCTGTAAATAGCAGCTGTTCCTGCTTATGATTTGCGCTGGATTGGGTACAAGCCAAAGTCCTCTGCCAAGCGTGTATTCTCAAAAATCTCCTGCGCTTCCTTGAGCAGCGGCTGCAAATGCTCTATATCCTTATACCGGGAGCTGAAATGGGTCAGGAATAACGATCTTGCTTCAGCCCGTTTCGCTGCTTCCGCCGCCTGTTTAGCCGTACTGTGATAGTATTCGTGCGCGAGCTCCGACAGATCCTCCATGAAAGTGGCTTCATGAACCAACAGATCGGCTCCTTTGGCCAGAGTCTCCACCCCAGGGCATGGCCTTGTATCCCCGAGAATCGTGACCACTCTCCCTTTTTTCGGTGTCAGGAGCACATCTGAGGCATGAATCCATCGTCCGTCGCCGAGTTCCACGCTTTCCCCTCTCTTCAGCTTGCCATAAAGCGGTCCTGGCTTGAGTCCATAATCCGCCAAGCGTTTCAGGTCCAGACTGCCGGGAAGATCCTTCTCCACGATACGGTATCCGTAACTCTCGGCCCTGTGATCCAGCTTTGCCGATTCCACGAGGAAGTGATCGTCCTCAAACAACATGCCCCCGGTATGCTCAATGACCTCCATCGTATAGGGCACGCGCGATTGGCTGATGCTCAGCGCAGTATCAATGAATGTCTTTATACCTGGGGGACCATATATCGTCAGGGGTGAAGTTACCCCTTGGGCACCTCGGCTGGACAGCAAACCTGGCAAACCGAACACATGATCACCATGCATATGTGTAATAAATACCTTCTCAAGCTTGGACAGCTTGAGCGGGGATTTCAATATTTGATGCTGCGTGCCTTCTCCACAATCAAACAGCCACAGACTTCTTCGTTCTTCCAGCAAACGCAGTGCAATCGAGGTCACGTTACGCTGCAGCGTAGGAACCCCCGCATTTGTTCCTAGAAAATAGAGTTCCATCCCTCTTCTCCCCTTTCGGTTGTAAACCGGAGAAATCCCCCGAAACATTCGGAGGATTTCAAACCGGCTGTACCGGTATTCAAATGTTAAGCTTTATCCACGTTAAAATAATGAGCCTCCGGGTGGCTGAACACCATAGCGGATACCGATGCCTCCGGCTCCATCATGAAACCTTCGGTAAGATGAACGCCGATATCCTCTGGCTGCATCAATTTAAATAACGGTTCCTGATCCTCCAGATCCGGACAGGCCGGATATCCGAAGGATACGCGAATGCCTTGGTATCTCGCACCCAGGCGCTGTTTCATAGTCATGTCTGCTGGATCTGGGTATCCCCACGTATCCCGCATCATATGGTGAATCCGCTCCGCCAGCCCTTCTGCCGTTTCCAGTGCGACCGATTGAAGTGCATGGGAGCGCAAATAGTCACCCTTGTCCTTCCATTCCCCGGACAATTTTCCGACGCCGTGACCGGCTGTAACGACAAGGAATCCAACGTAATCCATAACCCCGCTGTCTACGGATTTCAGGAAATCCGCCAAGCACAGGTACGGCTCAACCTGCTGTCTCGGAAACGTAAAGGTATGCAATACTTTTGTTGTATCTTTTGGATCGTATATGAGAATGTCATTTCCTCTAGACTGTGCCGGGAAGAAACGGTACATCGCATGAGCCTGTATGATCCCCGATTGAACGGCCTCTTGCAGAATCCCATCAACGGTTTCCTTAAGCGATACCGCCTTGGGATCATTGGCTTTAAGCAGCTGTTCCACTGAGCCTTTCAGACCTAAATGATGTCCTAACAGCATCTGCATGTTGATATATGGCAGAATATGCGAAATCGGATAATTTCGGAGCACATGCCGCTCCATATCCGGTGGTAAATATACAGGAGCGTCGGTCGAAATTTTGGAGCGCAGTCCTTCTGACAGCTTTGGCATTACTTTAACCACTTGCGGAGCCGCAGCATCGGCTTCCTGCTCTGCCTTAATCTCTTCCGCGATTCTCGTCCGCTGGACCGGATCGCTGAGCTGGTTGGCCAAGGCAAGACCATCCATTGCGTCCTTCGCGTAAAGCACCATGCCGTCATACTCGGGACGAATGCGGGTCTTCGTGAATTTTCGTGTAAGAGCCGCCCCGCCTACCATGATCGGAACGCTAATCCCCGCGTTCTTCAAATCCTGGGCGGTGGATACCATCTGTTGGGCTGACTTCACGAGCAATCCGGACAAGCCGATAGCATCGGGCTGCTCGCGGCGGTATGCCTCGATAATTTGCTCTGGTGGTACTTTTATACCCAAATTAATGATTTGGTAACCATTGTTGGATAAGATGATCTCCACCAGGTTTTTACCGATATCATGCACGTCCCCCTTCACGGTGGCAAGCATGATTTTCCCTTTAACCGACGACTCGTTTTTCTCCATAAAGGATTCGAGATAAGCCACGGAGGCTTTCATTACTTCGGCGCTTTGCAGCACCTCCGCGACAATCAGTTCATTGTTGTTGAACAAACGTCCAACCTCGGTCATCCCGGCCATCAGAGGTCCATTAATGATCTCCAGCGCTCCGTATTTGGTTAGTGCTTCATCTAGATCCGGAATGAGGCCTTCCTTGGAACCTTCCACCACATAGGATGCAAGTCGCTCCTCAAGCGTCAGGTTGGATACCTTAACCTTCTTCTCTACCTTCTTATCCCGGAATGCCGCGACAAATGCCGCCAGCGTCTCATCATTGGTTCTGTAAATCAGATCCTCGGCTAGACGACGCTCTTCTTCAGGGATCGAGGCATAACGCTCCAGCTTCTCCGTATTCACGATTGCGTAATCCAATCCGGCCTTCGTACATTCGTACAGATATACAGAGTTCAAGACTTCACGACCCGCTTCCGGCAATCCAAAGGAAACGTTGCTGATACCGAGAATGGTATGCACTTTTGGCATGGCTTCTTTAATTATGCGGATGCCTTCAATCGTTTCCTTGGCTGATCCGATATACTGCTCGTCCCCCGTACCTACCGGGAATACAAGTGTGTCGAAAATAATGTCCTCTGGCGAGACCCCATATTTGTTCACCAACAGATCATATGAACGCTGGGCCACCTTGAGCTTGTCATCGCGATGGATTGCCTGACCGGACTCATCAATAGTTCCAACGACAACCGCGGCACCGTATTTATGCACCAACGGGATCACATGCTCAAATTTCTCTTCACCGTCTTCAAGGTTAATGGAGTTAATAATCGCTTTCCCTTGCGAATATTGCAGCGCCAAGTCAATGACTGCCGGATCCGTCGTATCGATCATAAGCGGCACTTTAACCTTTTTAACTACGAGCTCCAGGAACTTAATCATATCTTCCGATTCTTCACGATCCGGATCCTGTACGCACACATCAATGACATGCGCGCCATTCTTGACCTGTGCACGGGCGATCTCGGAGGCCTCCTCGTATTTACCTTCTACGATTAAACGCTTAAACTTTCTGGAACCCAGAACGTTCGTTCTCTCCCCTACCATGTACGGTCGATTTTCCTGCTCGATATATACCGGCTCGATACCGGATAATGCCGGCAAATGTCCACCATCCAGCGGTCGTGGGGAGAAGCCATCCATCGTTTGTTTTAATGCGCGAATATGGTCGGGTGTTGTCCCACAGCATCCGCCGGCAATGTTAAGCCAGCCTTTTTCAGCAAAAGCCCCCATCTTTTGAGCCAACGATTCAGGAGATTCATGGTACTGCCCATTCTCGTCCGGGAGACCCGCGTTAGGGTAACAGCTGATCGCGCTTCTGGACATTTCGGATAAGGAGCGAATATGGTCACGCATGAATTCCGGGCCCGTTGCACAGTTTAGGCCAATGGATACGGGATTCAGATGTTCTAATGAAATGTAGAAAGCTTCAATATTTTGTCCGGCCAACGTCGTGCCCATCGGCTCAATCGTTCCGGATATCATGATTGGGAGCGTGACTCCCGTTTTATCAAACGCTTGGCGGATCCCAATGCTCCCGGCTTTCACGTTTAATGTATCCTGCGATGTTTCAAGCAGAAGTGCATCAACGCCGCCTTCAACCAAGGCAACGGCTTGCTCCTCGTAGCTCTCAATCAATTCGGCAAAGGTCACACCGCCGGTAACCGAGAGCGTCTTCGTTGTCGGCCCCATCGCTCCGACCACATAACGCGGGCTGTCCGGCGTGGAATATTTTTCAACAGCTGCGCGGGCCAAGTGAGCCGCTTTCAGGTTAATTTCTCGGGCAAGTTCAGGTATATCGTATTCAGCAAGCACAACCGAGGTTGCGCCAAACGTATTGGTTTCAATCAGGTCGGCACCTGCTTCAAGATATTGTTCATGTATTTTCTGAATGACATCCGGCCGATGGATGACCAGCATTTCATTACAGCCATCAAGGTCCGGACCGCCAAAATCTTCAGCTGAGAGGTCCTCCTGCTGGATCATTGTGCCCATGGCACCATCAAGAATTAATATTCGTTCTTTAAGTACTTCTTGTAAGCTAGGCTTGTTCAACTCATAAACCTCCCCCGAAAACGTTAAATCTTAGTGTATCAGAATATTTTTCAATAGAAAAGCCGAAATATTGCGTTGCAATGGGTACAAATCAACATTTGCAGATGACAAATGCTGTGAGGGGGGCTATAATACATATTAATCCAACGGGAGAAAGAGGGTTAAAGCTATGGCAGAGATTGTGATTCGCAACACGAACGAACGCATTACTGGGGAAGAGAATGTTCGGGAATTCCTGAATAACCAAGAGGTTGTTTACGAGCACTGGAATATGGAAAAACTCCCGGCAGCGCTTCAAGAAAATTTCAAGCTGAGTGATGACGATAAGAAGCGCATTTTGGACATCTTTGATGAAGAAATTCGTGACTTGGCTGCAAGACGCGGCTACAAAATCTGGGATGTCATCACACTATCCGAGTCCACGCCTAATATAGAGGACCTGCTGAAAAAATTCGAAGAGGTTCACACCCACTCGGAAGACGAAATCCGTGCGATTGTCGGCGGAAAAGGAATTTTCATTATTAAGGGCTCCGACGATGTCGGTTATTTTAATGTAGAGCTTGAGCCAGGCGATGTCATTTCCGTACCGGAAAACACGCCTCACTTCTTCACATTGATGGAGAACAAGCAAATCATCGCCGTTCGTCTTTTCATTGAGGAGAACGGATGGGTAGCCACACCGGTAGAAGATCCTCAATTCCAATAAGCCCTAAGGTTCATGGAAGCTGATTGAACAGGAAAATGGAATAAGGCAGCGCATCAATCCGCTTCCCGGGATCATGCGCTGCCTTATTTATTTACGATGCGTTACTCTGTTACCTTCAGTTCCTTTAACGGCATGGAATGTTGTCCTCTCGCCGTGACATGTGAAACAATCCGATAGGTTCCTGCCTCATCGAAGGTTTTCTCCATTTTGTATACCCCGCCTTGATCATGCTTAACCGGGACCTTCGCCTGAACGCCGCCGCCTTCCAGCGTGACTTCAAATTCCACAGCGTTCGCGTCTTCCACCGGACTTCCGGCTTGCGTCACCTTCGCTTCGATCAATACCTTCTCGCCAGCCTTAATGCTCTCCGGCGTCAGAGACAGCTCGACGATGATGGGTTCCGCCATCACATCGTCACCGGATTCTGCCTTGCTGTCATTGCATGCGGCAAGCGCAACCGCCATCAGCACCATAGCTGCAATTAGGGCCATCTTTTTTCGGGTCATGCTCTACACCTCTTTTACAAAATAGGGCTATGTATGGTTCATTCACGTAATGGTCATTTCCAAACCTCGTTAAGTTTCCTATTCCATTATATCGCATTATTCTGTTACTTCTATCTCATGCAGCTTACAATTGTGTGACGTTTATCATAGCCAGCTGCAAGGTTGTAGTCCGATCGTATAACTAACAAAAAAACAGCCGATAACCGCAAAATTCCGAAGTTATGGCTGTTCCTATGTACAATCGAATACCCAAATATAAGGGTGTAAGCTCTTTATTGCATGGTTTATAGGGATGCTACGATGGCATGCAGCTCCGATAAATGTTTGATCTCAAACTTCGGTTGAATGGAAGGATCATGAGGTCGGTTTACCCGATTGATCCAAACCGTATGCAGTCCAGCCGCATTTCCGCCTTTAATGTCTGTGGTCAGCTTATCTCCCACCATCACGGCCTGATCCGCCTCGACACCTAACAAGTCGAGTGCATGCTGGAAGATGGAAACATCCGGCTTTCCTCTGCCAAAATCGCCCGAGATGATAATATGATCAAAATAAGGAACCAGTTCTGGAACACCGTCCAGCTTCTCCTGCTGCAGATCTGGACTTCCGTTCGTAAGAAGCAGCAGCTTTACATTCCCCTGCAGTTCCTTCAGAACTTCAAACGTTTCTTCATATACGTATGGTCTTGTTCTGCGTTCAGCAGCGAATTGTTCGGCCAACGTTTGGGCCAATGTTTCATTATCAACGCCCAGGCGCTGAAGTCCGCGCCGCCATGATTCCTTGCGGTATACGGGTGCCAGCTCCTGCAGCTGTCTGAATTCAGGCTGCGATCCAGCCGTAAAATTAGCCCACAAGCCTTCAAAAGGGTTTATTCCGATCATTTTGGTAAAAGCAAAGGTATCATAGGATTCATATAATGCTCTCGCTTCTTCCCGTACTGCGGCCAACAGTGCTTTGGCATCAACGCCGGTCTCGTCCGCTCCGGCCTGGCAAGTCACTTCAAACGCTTCTTCCACACTACGTTCATCCCACAACAAGGTATCGTCCAAATCAAACAAAACCGCAGCTATCGGCATGTCTCTCCCACTCCTCATATACCACTGTGATCTATTTTATTTGTTAATTATGCTCCACTGGAATTTGATGAGTCTTTGCGAACTCTTCCAATCTTTCGCCCATCGCTTTCGTATCATAAAGATTCATCATGCGCGAGAATACCCAGTTGCCTGCTTTTCCCTTGCCTTGGATCACGACGGAGCCCGAAGCCAATTTGATTTTCTCGATATCCGATACAGCCAAACGACGTTCCCGATTGAACTTCATCGTGGATACGGAAGCACGCTCAATCTTCAAGTAAGGCTTGCGCAAGAAAATCATAAGCGCCAACAGAATATACAAGCTGACACCAACCCAATTCAACACGTCATTGCTTCCGCCGGCTGCCTGTGACGTCGCCGTTCCGAGAAGAGCATACAAACCAGCCAATGCAACAAGCACTAACGGAAGTACATACTTACGTCCTTTAAACACGTCATGCTTATCATTAACGGCAGAGCCTTGGTACGAGGTCAGCCCCTGCTTCTTACGCTGCTTGTTGAGCTGTGACATATTTTTGTTGACTTTTCTTTCCCATGATCGTGACATATGGTTCCCCCTGGACTCAATTTCAAAATATTACCAATCCATATAAACTTGGGGTCACCGTATTCGATTCCCACGAATAATCGGCACCCCAAGTATTATAATTCTATCCTTCTATCTGGTCCTGAATCCACTGTTGTAGATCCAGATGCCAGTTCATCGACTAATGCTTTAATCGCGGGCCGCCTTTTTGTTCATTTTCATCAACCCATTCGATCGATTCCAGCTGTTGTCTAAAGTTACTGCGAATATTGTTAAGGTATATTTCCCGAAGCTCAGCCCGTTCTTTGAGCTCATCCGCGGTCAATCCCTCACTCTTCTGTTTTCTTGCTAGTACATTGATGCGTTCAACCAAAGTATCGATGTCCATGACTTCTCCTCCAATTCCGATATCATGTATAACTTAAACATGTGAAAAAGAGCTTGTCAAGGCAACAGCGCCCTTGCAAACTCTTATTAAGAACAAATATGAACATATGCTCCCTATAAATGGGTTCCTCATTGTTAAGAAATCAATACTCGTCTATTATAAACACGCTTACACTGCGTGAAATCACATCGTCAGGCAATACTACAAATATGAAGCGAGAAGTAGGGACATATATAAGGAAAGAGTTTCTGTTAGTGTCATCCCATTACCAGACTGGTAAAGACAACACCTCTCCGGCCTGTATATCCGGACCTTTCAATCCATTCATTCTTCGGATGCTATCCAGATATACTCGTGTATCCATATCTGCCGGTTTATGAAGGGAAGCAATCCGCCACAAACTATCACCATATTGAACAATAACCTGCTTCTCCCCTGTGGGCTTGTCCATCCCCCCGGCAAAAACAGAGTATGCCCCTGTCCAAAAAGAAGCTACGATCAACAGGATGAATAAAAGCTTTATAAAAGGAATGGATTCAATTCTGGACTTTAATTGATGGATCCAAGTCTCCGGGGACTTCATCGTTTGCACTGGAACGTTCTCATAAATGCTGCGGTATGTACTGTATTTCAACATGGAATCATCATCTCCCAAACAAGTGTTCTCTTATGAATCTATAATAACACGAACACTTGTTTGATTCAATACCTAAAAGAACATTTGTTCTATTTATATTTAGAACTTATGTTTGTACGAACGGAAGTTCTATGTTATAATTTTCCCAAACGTTACTAAATGGGGTTGATACGGCATGTCGAAAATATCCAGCCGCCAGCTGGCGATCTTAGAGTTTATCCGCAACGAAGTTCGTAGCAAGGGTTACCCGCCTTCTGTCCGGGAAATCGGAGAGGCTGTCGGACTAGCTTCCAGTTCAACGGTCCATGGACATCTTGACCGTTTGGAGAAGAAAGGCCTAATTCGCCGTGACCCTACGAAACCAAGAGCAATCGAGCTGCTTGGCCAAGAAGAGTCCGAGAGCGCGAATCTGTTTACCCACACCATTGCCAGAGTGCCTGTTGTTGGTAAAGTCACTGCAGGTGTTCCTATTACAGCCATGGAAAACATTGAGGATTATTTCCCGCTCCCGCAGCATTATGTAGGCGACGATAAGGTGTTCATGTTGTCGGTTGTCGGTGACAGTATGATCGAAGCTGGCATTCACAGCGGTGACTATGTCATTGTGCGCCAGCAGCAAACTGCAGACAATGGCGACATTGTAGTAGCGATGACAGAGGAAGACGAAGCAACTGTAAAGACCTTCTATAAAGAGAAGGATCATGTACGATTGCAACCGGAGAATCCTACCTACGAGCCACTGCGCCTGAACCATGTTACGATTCTCGGTAAAGTAATCGGACTCTTCCGGGATGTCCACTAATCTCATAGATCTATGAATAAGAGGTTACCTCCCTTAATTGGATGGTAACCTCTTGCTTTTTCTATATAGATCACAAAAACTTGATCATAGCTAGTTTGTTTGCTCCATAATGCCTTGTTTAAGATCCAGCCGATACAGCCGTAAAGGTTTATAATCCGGCGAGCCTTCCCCACCCGGCCCCTCCGTGGACTGCAGAACAAGCTTATTGTCTTTCACCATGGGTGCAGTACCTGGTCTGTAATAGGAAGTATAGGACACCGTTAATTCATCTTGAAACCTGAGCTGCACAGCCTTGCCCGTATCATGCTCCACGGCGAATGCGTAGATCTGTATGGCATGACAGTCCTGGTATTGCGGTGCAAGAATAAATACATCCGCATCCAGAAACGGCAATCGAACCATATGGACAGCTGCAGAAGTTGGCTGAATAAAAGTAAGATCATCCAGCGTGGTTACTTCATCCGTAACTTCATTATCGCTATATCGTACGATGTAGTTTCCGGTAAACGATTGGTCCGTTTCGATACCGAAGCAGCTAGGAGCTCCCAGTGTCGTGATTTTTTCCTTTTCCACAGCAACCACACTGAGCCTTCCCTGATCTGTAAATCCTTGTGCCCGAATTGTCTCCTCCTTATGTGGTGGTACATCCCCAGCTCTCTGTTGTTTCTCACCGTCAAAAGGCAGCTGTATGGCAAGTAACATAACCAGAAGCAGCAGCACGCCTATAAAGCCAACTTGTAGATACTTTCGGCGCTTAGGCCTACCTTCGTCACGGATCACGGACATCTGGACGTTTTTTTTCATTTCAGCCGTAAATTTTTCATTTGGAAAAGGTCCCTTTGAAACCCGGGAATACCAGTCTGGTTTATCCTCATTCATCTCCATTCTCCTTTAACAGGTTCTGCACTTTTTTCCTTGCCCGATACAGTCTGGATTTTACGGTACCCGCCGCTAGGTTAAGGAACTCCGCAATCTGATTGATTGACATCTCATAGTAAAGGTCCAAGATGAGCACCTCCCTAAACTTCCTGGGTAAAGTCATAATCATGGCCCATATTTCATCCGTGTACTGCCCGTCCAGATACTCCAGTTCCGCGGACCGACTTGACGCATCGATGTGCAGTCTGTCCTTAAGGGTCACTTTCCGAAAGAAAAAAGCCTTTTTGTACCGGAACGCGGTATGTCGTGTGATCGTGAGCAGCCACGTTCTTAACGACGCCTGACCGCGAAATGTATGTATGCCAAAATAAGCTTTAATAAACACATCTTGAGCAATATCGTCTGCCAGTGCTTGCTGTTTGGTCAGAAAATAAGCGTAATTCCAGATATCATTTCCATACAAGCTCATGATTTTATCCAGTGCCTGTGTGTCCATCACCGTCATCTGCTTCAAGTATTCCAGCTCCAACCGATTCACCTCATCTAATTAGAGTCATGGAGGTCAGCAAAGGTTCCCCTCTTCCGAAAAAAACAAAAAAAAAGAATCTCCCCTTATAGAGGGTGATTCTGTAGTAGTTTCATTCTATGAACGATTCTCCATAACCATAAGTCAAAATGATTACTATTATTAAACGAGCGGAGCCTCATCCCAGTCCTGTTTAATTTGGGAACCAAATCTCCGGACAGATTCCTTGTCGGCCTTTAACTGAAAATCCTGTTCCGATCCGTAAAAACGCAACTGATAGATTCCTTCTTGTTCCATGGGCTTCCAGCTCAGCTGATATAAATGTTTTTCAAATGACATAAATAAACCATCTAATTTAAAACCATTTAAGTACTCCAGCGGAAATTGAGCAGTTACCGAGATAAAGTTCCGGATCGTCAAATTCGTCCACCCAAAATTCAAATCATAAATGATTCGGCTAGCCTCATAAAACTTAAAATTGATCTGGCATCCTTCATCCTCACCAGGAATACGAGATATAAAGGTGAACTCTGCCCAGGTCCCTTTTTCTTCATGGTCGTTTAGAATCGCCATTTACTGATCTCCTTTTGTTTCATCCACTACATTCATCCTGCCCCACTACTTTATATGATTTCAACTAAATCCCACAAGCCCTGTTTAAAGCAGCTATCCATTCTTAAATGGGGGCATTTCGGGGGTGAAACAAGAATGGCTATCATTCCACATCATCTGCCCAAAAAAACAAAAACCCCTCACGTCTTACGGCGCAAGGGATTCCTCTATTAATACATCGTAATGTACTGATCACGTTCCCATTGGTGAACTTGCGTGCGGTACATGTCCCATTCGATTTCTTTCAGCTCGTAGAAGTGAGCCAGCGCATGATCACCGAGTGCATCGGAGATGACTTCGCTGCGGATCAACTCGTTGAGCGCTTCCTTCAGGTTTGCAGGCAAGCTAGGGATGCCTTCCTCAATGCGCTCTTCTTCCGTCATCACGTAGATGTTACGGTCAATTGGAGCCGGGAGCGACAGCTCGCGCTTAACGCCGTCCAAGCCTGCTTTCAGCATGACAGCCAGAGCCAGATACGGGTTAGCCGCCGGATCCGGGTTACGCACTTCGATGCGCGTGCTGAGACCACGGGACGCAGGAATACGAATCATCGGACTGCGGTTACTTGCAGACCATGCAACGTAGCAAGGTGCTTCGTAACCAGGCACGAGACGCTTGTACGAGTTAACCGTTGGATTGGTGATCGCGGCAAACGCGCGTGCATGCTTAAGAATACCCGCCATATAGTGCCGAGCCGTTACGCTCAAGCCAAGCTCATCACTCTCGTCGACAAACGCGTTCTCTCCGCCTTTGAAGAGCGATTGGTTACAGTGCATACCGGAGCCGTTCACACCGAATAGCGGTTTTGGCATAAATGTTGCAATCAGTCCATGCTGACGAGCGATCGTCTTCACTACCAATTTAAACGTTTGAATCTGGTCAGCTGCTTTAACCGCATCTGCATATTTGAAGTCGATTTCGTGCTGGCCGGGAGCAACCTCATGGTGAGAAGCTTCGATTTCGAAACCCATCTCTTCCAGCGTCAGCACGATATCGCGGCGGCAGTTCTCGCCAAGATCCGTAGGCGCGAGGTCAAAGTATCCGCCTTGGTCATTGAGCTCCATGGTCGGGTTGCCTTTTTCATCGGTTTTGAACAGGAAGAATTCAGGCTCCGGACCGACATTCATGGAAGTGAAGCCCATCTCTTCAGCTTCTTTCAGCGCTCTCTTCAGAATGCCGCGCGGATCTCCTGCAAACTGAGTGCCGTCAGGCATGTAGACATCACAGATCAGACGCGCAACGCGATCCTCGGATACCCAAGGGAAGATCATGAAGGTATCCAGGTCCGGGTACAGGTACATATCGGATTCTTCGATCCGTACATAACCTTCGATGGATGAACCGTCGAACATCATTTTATTATCAAGCGCTTTAGGCAGCTGGCTTACAGGAATTTCAACGTTTTTAATCGTTCCAAGCAAATCTGTAAATTGCAAGCGGATAAATCGAACATTTTCTTCTTTGGCAATGCGTAGAATGTCCTCTCTGGTATAACTCACTTTATCCTCTCCTTTTTAAATAAAAACTAGATTGAATGAAGAATTACAGCATGGCAATCCTTATTTATTAAAAAACCGGGATAATTCCCCTTGAATCAATGAAACCTGACCCGGTCTTTTAGCGGTAATCAATTCCTGCTTCAGCAAACGTCGCAACTGGGATTCAGACATCTCACGGCGTCTGTTCTCGGTATCAGGAGTAATGACGGTAGCCTCTTCTGACTCCTTCGTGACAGGGTTCATTACTTGCTTAATGCCGGCGATATTAACACCTTTTTCAATCAAAGCCTTAATCTCTAGCAGTCGCTCCACATCATTGAAGGAAAACAGGCGTTGGTTGCCCGACGTACGGGCTGGGACAATTAAGTTATGCTGCTCATAATAGCGAATTTGTCTGGCAGATAGATCCGTAAGCTTCATAACAATGCCTATCGGAAATAACGCCATATTCCTCCGAATCTCATCACCCATATCTCATCAACCTTCCAAGTGGTCTATTCTGATCCTATTGTACATTTCCTGATCAACCACGTCAACCGCATGTAAGGATAACTCACAACAATTTACGATCTTTCATGCTTTGGAGGGCCATAAGCACACCATATTTAACATGAGAGTAGGTTAAGCCGCCTTGCATATAACCGATATAAGGTGATCGGATCGGCGCGTCCGCAGATAATTCGAGACTTCCCCCCTGAATGAACGTACCTGCCGCCATGATTACGGGATGTTCATACCCAGGCATATCCCAAGGTTCAGGCACCACATGACTATCGACCGCCGCAGCCCGTTGAATCCCTTGAACAAAAGCGATCAGATGATCCGCTCCGGTAAACGATACCGCTTGGATCAAATCGGTTCGCTCATCCTGCCAGCCCGGCTTGGTTGTGAATCCCACCGCCTCAAACATCGCGGCAGCATAAATGCTGCCCTTGACCGCTTGTCCAACCGTGGATGGTGCCAGGAATAATCCCTGATAGATGCCTCTGGTCGTTCCCAGCATAGCCCCCACTTCTCGTCCGATGCCGGGAGCGGTCAGCCGATAGGCCGCCTTATCGACATAGGCTGCTTTACCGCATATGTAGCCGCCGGTTTCAGCAATGCCGCCGCCAGGGTTTTTGATAAGCGAGCCTGCCATCAGGTCAACGCCAACCTCCGTCGGTTCCAATCGCTCCGTAAACTCGCCGTAACAATTATCAACGAAAATGATCAAATCCTGGCGTATAGACCTGATCCGGCTGACCATGTCACCAATCTGCGATACCGTGAACGAAGAACGCCAATCATACCCGCGGGAACGCTGGATACCGATCACCTTAGTTGAAGGCGTGATGGCCCTCTCTACCCGCTCCCAATCAATCTCCCCTTGTTCGGTTAGCGCAACCTCCTGATAACCGATTCCGAAATCCCGAAGGGACCCGTTGCCGTCCCCGGGTTCGCCAATCACTTTATGGAGGGTGTCATAGGGACGCCCCGAAATATACAGCAGCTCATCTCCAGGCCTTAACACACCAAACAGTGCTGTTGAGATCGTATGGGTACCGGAAGCAAAATGCGGCCTTACCAGGGCAGATTCGGCTCCAAATACGTCCGCATAGACTTCATCCAGCACTTCACGGCCGCGATCATTGTATGCATACCCGGTGGAAGCCGCAAAATGAAAATCACTCACCTGAAACTTCTGGAAAGCATCAATCACCTTCCACTGATTAAAATCAACAATAGCGTCGATCTCCCGTATACGCTGACCGATTTTGGACTCAATCTCACTGCTCAATTCGAGTATATCTTGCGAAAATCTTGCCATGACTAACTGCTCTCTCCTCTTATACACATGATGTCTCACATCTTAACATATATTTTTGTTGCATAGAACTCATCAACGTCGAGCCGCCCTGAACACGCAATATAAGCCCCTGTACAGGGGCTTATATTGCATTTCCTACCTATGCCTAAGATCCATTCTGAATGTAATCATGAAGCAAATAACCCATTTTCTCATAATCCGCTTTATTGATCCGAACCTCATAGAGGATATCATTCTCATCAAAAGACTGCTCCAGCACGTCTCCGACACGGTATACAACCGAATTCAGATCCCCGCGGTCAGCCGGAATCCGGAACGTCACGTTCCCTCCGGACAGCTGGTCCTGAATCGCTTCGCGTACCGTTTCCAAATCCTGATCCTCATACGCGCTGATCTTTAATTGTCCATCTCCCGTCGGCAGCATTTCCAGCTGGCCCGGCTCACAAGCATCCTTTTTGTTAAACAGAACGATCTGCGGTTTATCCGCCGCCCCCAGATCCTGAAGGATGGATTGAACGACAGCCATCTGTTCGTCCCGCATAGGCGAAGAAGCATCTACCACATGAAGGATCAGATCGGCTTCGTTGGCTTCTTCCAGCGTCGCACGGAACGCCGCTACCAGATCATGAGGAAGGTTCTGTATAAATCCTACGGTATCCGTAAGGACGACTTCTTTGCCGCTCGGCAGCTCCAGCACGCGCGAAGTGGGATCCAGCGTAGCAAACAATTGATCCTCGATATATACGTCTGCTGCCGTTAAACGGTTCAACAATGTCGACTTCCCGGCATTGGTATAACCGACCAGAGCAACCTGCACGGCCCCGCTCTTCTTCCGGCGCTCCCGATGGAGCGTCCGGTGCCGGGTGACTTCATCCAGCTGCCGCTTCAGATCGCTGATTCTGTCCCGGATATGCCTGCGGTCGGTTTCAAGCTTGCTTTCGCCCGGTCCGCGTGTCCCGATCCCTGCTCCGAGCCTGGACAGATTCTTGCCATGTCCCGATAACCGCGGGAGCAAATAAGTTAGCTGCGCTAACTCCACCTGGATAATCCCCTCACGGGTCTTCGCCCGCTGAGCGAAAATATCCAGTATCAATTGAGTCCGGTCGATAATTTTTACATCGAGTGTCTCTTCCAAATTCCGAACTTGTGCTCCGGACAATTCCTGATCGAATATGGCCGTTGTTGCGCCCAAGCCATCAATTGCCATGCGCAGCTCTTCGACCTTTCCTTTGCCGATAAACCACTTGGAATCCGGAACTTCGCGATTCTGCGTAATGACATCCAGCACCTCCACTCCAGCGGTTTCAGCAAGCTGAACCAACTCCTGCAGCGAGTGTTCCGGGTTTATTCCCGAGCGTTTAACCGCATCCGTCACCAAACTGACCAAAACGGCTTTATCTTCGATCTCTGTCCGGGTATCATGCGTTATATTTGTCATATAGCCAACTCCTTCTACCATTACGTCTCCTAATTTAACTAACCGCTGCTGCCCGCAATAAACATTATGATCCAAAGAAAGCAGCGCTACCCCTTCATTATGTTCGAAGACAAGCTTAAAATCATTGTATTTTTCCGTTTAACTTAAAGTCCTCCGGCCGCAGGGTCATAAGCTCCAGCTTGCCGGGATTACCGGTTACGTACTGATTCAGCAGCCGAACCGATTGATTCCTTATCGATTTCTCGATGACATTCCGTACATAACGCGCATTACTAAAAGCGTGCAGCCCGTGATCCTTCTCCATCTGCAGGTGTTCCTTGAGCTTGTTCAGCGACTGCGGCATCAAGATATAATCCCTCTCCTTCGCCATCAGCTCCGAAATCTGGATCAATTGATCCAGATTATAATCCGGGAAGTCCATCTGGATCGGAAAACGGGAATACAGGCCGGGATTCGAATCCATAAAAAAATCAATCTCATCGCTGTAGCCTGCCAGAATAAGAATGAACTGGTTTTTATGATCCTCCATCGCCTTGACCAGCGTATCGATCGCTTCCTTGCCAAAATCCTTCTCGCCACCGCGCGCCAAACTGTAAGCCTCGTCGATGAACAGGATCCCTCCAAGCGCTTTTTTAACCAGCTCTCTGGTCTTCTGTGCCGTGTGACCGATATATTCACCTACGAGATCCGCCCGTTCCACTTCGACCAGATGACCCTTATTAAGCACGCCCATCTTCTGAAACAGCTTTGCCACGATACGGGCGACTGTTGTTTTCCCTGTTCCGGGATTTCCTTTAAAAATCATATGGTACACATGACCGCCGCTTAATAAGCCTGCTTCCGAACGCATCTGGGCCACTTGAAGCAAAGCATAGATTTCAAATACCAGGTCTTTGATCTGTTCAAGACCTACCAGTTGATCCAGCTCTTTCTGTATTTCCTGGAATAGACTGTGCTGGGAAACAGGGTTTGGCGAAGGGGCCGGTTCGCGTTCCGGAACCGCACTGCTGATGAGTGGAGGTTCCGCGCTGCGGAGCACGACATTAATCTGCCTGGATGGCCGTCCTTCAGATCGGCCGTTAGCGGCCGTTACACGCCCGTTCATTGCTCCTCACCTCTTTATCCAAAGGGCTGACTATCTATTCCAATGTATTCTATTTACAGCCTGCTTATTAGAAGTTTCGTCCTCATAGGACACCCATGGCGATCAACAGCCGATCGGCCGTCCATTTCGTATAAGCCAGCACTTCCCTAGACTTGTGTTTGGCCATCGGCAAAACGGTAGATTCCGTCAGCGATATAGAAGGACGATCATAACCAAGGGTTGTCGCAACCTCCATCGCCCTCGTCCCGTGATAGTCATGGGTTATTATAATGGCGGTCTTCCACCCATGCTCCTCCATTATTGCTTGGCTGAAGAGCAAATTCTCGTAAGTGCTCGTAGCTTCGTTCTCCAGGAAGATTTGTTCCTCGGGTACGCCCGCGTCGACCAAGAAATTTCTCATTCCTTCGGCTTCGGTAAATGGATACCCGGGCTTATCAAGGCCTCCTGAAACGATGAAAGTATCAAAACGGCCTGCATGGTATTCAACCAGTGCATGCTCAAGCCGTTCGCGAAGCCCAGGACTTGGCTGATCTCCCCACATGGAAGCGCCCAAGATGATGCCGACATCCGCCTTTTCCGACGGACTGCTGACGGCGCTTTCGATCTTCCAATATGCATAACCTGACCATAGCACTCCAAGAACAACGAGAGAGAGCAGGGTAATCATCCCTCTCCGATACCATGCCCTCTTCTTAGTGCCTGCTCGTGGCAGACTCTTATGTATTTCCTGACGCATTATTTCTTCCTCCTGAACTCTCCGTTATGAAATAGCTGGTCGCGATGCTTCAGAGACATCATAAAGTAAGGGAATTCATGCGCGTCGATGGCCCGAAGCAGATTCCGTGCGGTCACCTTGGCAAGCCTGTAATCATCCCGGGTAATGTCATTCCGCCCTAAGGCATCCTCAAGCTCATCTTCATCCAGCAGGAACACTTCACCATTTTTGACAACAACTACGTCCAAATACAGATCATCAAACCAAGGCACACCCTGATCCGTTACCCCTTGTTTCTTGCAAATATCGATGTACCATTGAACAATATTTCGTTTGTCATCAAACATGGCTGTCACGATGAAATGGCTGTCCTTCGGATAATACTGCAGCCATGAATAGCCTTTGTCCGCGATTCGGTAAGTATGACGGCCATACGTCTTCCACAACGGTTCTTTCAGGCCATATATGGTATATAACGTGAGATACCCTGTAAATTGCTCACATTCCACATACCGGGAAGTGAAGTGCCGGCGGGTGATACGGCGCCAGTTCGCCCGATCTCCGAATTTACGTTTCATGGAACTTTTCCTCCCCATTCGTATTCCCAGCTTACCACATTTGGGTTTCACACTCAAAACAAAGAAGCCTCCGCAATCATGCGGAGGCTTTCAAATTCATTATGGGCTGTCCTGGGACTCGTCAGATCCGTCAACCGGATCCGACGGCTCCACAATGGTTCCCGGTACCGTAGGAATATTGCCCGAATCGGTGTCGGTTCCTCCAGTGCCTGTGTCGCCATTGTTAATTCCATCTCCCGAGCCATCCGATCCATCGCCAGGAAATTGACCATCTTGGCCATTCCCGGCCCCGTTTCCATTGTCAGGAGGATTCGTTCCATTACCGTTACCGTTACCGTTACCATTTCCGTTGCCATTGCCTGGGCCTTCACCATTCCCATTGCCTGGCTCGCCATTACCGTTGCCGTTTCCGTTCCCGTTGCCATTCTCATTTCCAGGAGGGAACTCATTGCCTGCTCCGTTGTCACCTTCATCAACAGGAGGCGGTTCCTGGATGTCCCCCGGATCGGGTTCCAGATCCTCAGGCGGCAATTCCTCGGAAACAGCCACGATTTGTAAAATGTTCGAAGGTTCCGACTCATCGCCGGTTGATGGATCGAAGGCCGTCACGTAATAATCGTAAGTCAAACCTTCCATCGCACTCATATCCTCGATAGCGGTTCCTCCCAAGGAATCGAGAATGCGGGTGTATTCCGATTCCGACGTTTCCTTACGGTACACGCGGTATTGAATGTTGCCGTGAACCGGATTCCAGCTCAGTGATACAGTCTGAGTCTCCCCGTTATAGGAGCCCGTCAAACCGCTGACTGCAGTTAATGTCGTTTCTTCTACAGGCGGCTGTACCGGCTCGGTACTCGGGAAGCTCTTGGCTTCATATCCCTGAACCGCCTTCTCCATTACTTTGCCCCATAGGGAAGCCGAGATCGAACTGCTTCGTTTCAGCAGATGCTGCCGGTCAGGGTTGTCATAACCCATCCATACAGCTGCCGTTAACTCCGGCGTATATCCGACAAACCATACGTCGCGGTTTGAGCTGACGCCCTTATAGCCGCTCTGCGTGGTTCCGGTCTTACCGGCTACCGGACGGCTGATTCGAGCATTTCTACCCGTTCCGTCCTCTACGACGCGCTTCATCATGTCTGTCATTTGCGAAGCCGTCGAAGCACTCATTACGCGCTTCCCTTTGCTGCCTTTATTCTCATGCACAACCTTGCCTTTGTTATCCTTAATCTGTTTGATCGCAAAAGCCTCTTTAAATTCTCCGCCATTGGCAAAAGCGCTGAAAGCCTGTGCCATCTCAAATGTGTTCGTACCTGTATCCATTCCGCCGAGGGCCAGGGATAAGTTCGCATCGCCTTCGGTCATCTTGATGCCGAGACTCTGTGCAAACTCGAATCCGGCTTTTACGCCGATTTGGTTCAACAGCCATACGGCCGGAATGTTCTCGGAACGCTGAATCGCTTCCGGCATGCCAATGGTCTCCGAGTAACCGTGCAGGTTGTTCGGACAGTAATTGCTGCCAAAACATTGCTTTTTATTACTTAATCTGGAGTCCTTCGTAAACTTCCCGGATTCCAGCGCCGGTGCATACGATACAATTGGCTTCAAGGCGGATCCCGGCTGACGACGGCTGTCGGTAGCCCGGCTGAACCCGCCGCGCGTATATTCCCGTCCACCGGACATGGCGACGATACCGCCGGTTTCCTGGTTTATGATGACCATAGAACCTTCAACCGGCACGTCGTCCGGACTTTCTTCAAAGTTTTCCGGATTCTTGAACTCTTCTTCCATTGCCGTCTGGGCATTCACGTCCATCGTGGTGTAAATCTGATAACCGCCGATGTTAACGTCGTCCTCGGTAAGGCCCCACTTCTCTTCTGCCTCTTCCATGACATAATCGATAAACGCTGTATATTTCTGCTGTCTTTCAGGCGGTGTATAAGCATAGTCCACTTTTTTGGCTTCCGCTGCCTCTTCGGCCGTGATATACCCCTGCTGTTCCATCAGGGTCAATACGACCGCACGACGCTCTTTGGAGAGGTCAGGATTCTTAAGCGGATTATATCGGGACGGTCCCTTCGGCATTGCCGCAAGTGTCGCCATTTCCCATAAATCCAGCTTGTTCAGATCCGACTTGCCGAAATAACGCTCGGATGCGGCTTTGATGCCGTAATAAGGTCCTCCGAAGTTAATCCGGTTTAAATACATCTCGATAATTTCCTGTTTGCTGTGCTGACGCTCAAGCGCCAGCGCGATCGACATTTCCGTCGCCTTCCGGAAGAAGGTTTTATCCCTGGTCAAGAATATATTCTTCGCCAGCTGCTGCGTGATCGTGCTTCCGCCTTCAACCATGGAACGGGCCATGATATCCTTTACCGCTGCGCGGCCGATCGACCACATGTCCACGCCGTTGTGCTCCATGAACCGTTTATCTTCTGTTGCAATGAATGCTTGTATCAATTTCTCAGGAATATCCTCGTACTTCACGGGATCACTCTTCTGGAGGGATAGTTCGCCCATCAGCGCGCCATTACGGTCATATACCTTGGAAGTACCGTATGCGGTCAGCTTATCCTGATTCTGCTCCAGCAGCTTTTCACCGCTGATCAGGATGAACAAATAACCTGCAAGCGCACAGAAGATCGCAATGACGGCCGTGAAAAACAACGCCCACGCGATTCGCTTTCCCTTGCCCTTTTTCTTCTTCGCATTCGGTTTCGTGGTTTTGGATGTCTTCGAGTTGTCTTTGTTTTTATTCAACCGTGACATCTGATTATCTTTTCCAGCCATTTGTCCCCCTCCTTACTCCCTTGCGGGATCAAGCCTTCTGACTTTAAGTCATGCCTCGGAAAGAAAAGAACAACCTTCTCAGGTTGCTCTCTGCACTCCTTATAAGCTAAACGAATTATAAACCAAAAAGTTTCAAATTAATCAGTTGACGGTATGATTCTGCTCTTTATAAAACCATTCTAAAATCTATTGATCGCTGCTGTTATCCTGCATCAGGGACACATTACGCTGCGGCATGAACGTGGAGATAGCATGCTTGTACACCATTTGCTGACGGCCGTCGCTGTCAATCACGATGGTAAAATTGTCAAAAGCTTTGATCGTTCCACGGATCTGAAAGCCGTTTGTAAGGTATACCGTGGCCGGAATGTTCTCTTTGCGCAGTTGGTTCAAGAACGTGTCTTGGATGTTAATGGACTTGTTCATTAGCCGTACCCCCAATGGTTCATTTAGATTGTTTTGAAAATATATTCAAGATTTCAGTGAAACTTTCCTGCTATTATAGCACGGATTTTTTGATAGTTTGCAGAAAAATTTCCCGAGTCGGTGACGTCTACCCACTCGATGTCCTTCATGTGGCGAAACCAAGATAACTGCCGCTTAGCGAAACGGCGTGTATCGCGCTTGAGCAGCACGACGGCCTCCTCGTAGCTGAATTCTCCGCTAAGGTATGAAACGATTTCCTTATAACCCAGCCCTTGCATGGATACAAGTCCCGGAGCGAATCCTTTGTCCATGAGCGCCGCCACCTCATCAACAAGTCCCTGGCTCAGCATAAGGTCAATTCGCTCTTCAATACGGTTATATAGCATTTGCCTGTCCATTGTCAAACCGACCAAGCATAAGTCATAGGGAGATTGCTTGGTTTGGGGCGCCAGCTGGGCCGAAAGTGGGATGCCGGTCATATGGTATACTTCCAAAGCACGAACGACCCGACGTAGGTCATTAGGGTGAAGCCGTTCGGCCGTTTCAGGATCAACCTCTGCCAATTTTTGATGAAGAGCCTCGGCTCCGTGTTCATTGGCATAGCGGAACTGCTCTTCCCTAAAAACTTCATCCGCTCCGGTCTCGCTAAACTGATAGCCGTAGCACACTGACTCCACATAAAGGCCGGTTCCGCCAACAATGAACGGAAGTTTTCCCCGCTGCGTGATCTCCGTAATGAGCCTTTGGCTTTGCTCTTGAAATTCGGCTACCGAATAGGGGTGATCGGGCTCGTGAATGTCAATGAGATGGTGGGGGACGCCTTCCATTTCTTCGACAGAAATTTTGGCTGTTCCGATATCCATTCCCCGGTATACCTGCATCGAATCGCCGGAGATAATCTCACATCCGAATTCCTTCGCAATTTCAATGCTCATTTTGGTTTTACCTACAGCTGTCGGTCCAATAAGAACGAGCAGTTTCGGTTTGGTTTCATCTATCAATGGAAATCACTCCGTACGTTATTTTCGATTTTCCCCGTTCAGGCAATGTAAAGCCAAGCCGTTCAAACTCTCCGCTGGATCGCGCTTCCTTCATGACAACGGTTTTGCGCGCGACCCTAACCGCTTCCCTCACACTTTCCATTTCCAGCGGCTCCCCGTTTGCATAATGTCTCAAAGGATGAATGGAAGCCGATTCGGCGATCGGTTCGCGGAACATCGGATCAAAATAAACAATGTCTACGCTCCGATCCGGCAGCGACTTCAAATAATCCAGGTGATGGCTGTGTCTGACCTCGATTCGCCTCATCGCCTGATCACTGGCCTCCAGATGGCTTTCATAGGTCCGAAGCCCTTCTTTCAGCAGCGCATACAAGGGAAGTGAGCTTTCCAGAGCAGTGATCCGACTGTTCGGGCCGCCCTTGCCCGAAAATACCAGGGAGTCGGCTCCAAGCCCCGCCGTACAATCCAGTACGGAATCCCCTTCCTCCATTCCGGAAGCCTCCAGCATGGGATCGGGTTTTCCGCTCAGTACACGTTTCAATCGGACAAACCCCATACTCGGATGAAATTCCATGACCGAGCCGTCCGGTCCGCTTAGACGTACATGTCCGTTCAGTACGACCAACACGTCGTCATCTCCGAACCTGCGTGCTAATTTTCGCAATGAATGACCGCCGCGCTGGACATAACGGCAGCCGGTTTCCCGGGCTAAACTTATCGCGCGCTCCACAATGTCCGGCGCTTCCGTTTCTCCAGTTGTTATAATCATGAAGGTCCTCCTTGCTGTTACATAACGCGCTTAAACATTTTCTCCAAATCATAAGCCGAGAACGAAACCACAATCGGTCGTCCATGCGGACATGTGTATGGCTGCCGGCAGGCGCCCAAACGCTGTATCAACGTCATCGCCTCCTGCTCCGTCAGCTTCTGATTGGCTTTGATGGAAGCCTTGCAGGAACACATGATCGACGAGGTTTCTCTCAGCTTGGCGATATCGATATTGCGTTCGCTCAGCACCCATTCAGCCATCTCTTCGATAATGGCCTTCTCGTCGCCCTTGGGGAACCAGAACGGATGGGAACGCACCAGGAAGGTATGACCGCCAAAAAACTCCATATACACACCAACCTTCTCAAACCAGTGCAGCCGTTCCTTCACCTTCTCCGATTCCGAGGGCGTAAATTCCAGCGTAATCGGCAGCAGCAGCTCCTGGGATGCGTCTGCCGGGTTGCCAAACTGTTCGTAGTAATACTCGTAGTTAATCCGCTCATGCGCGGCATGCTGATCAATCAGGTACAGCCCGGTATCATTCTGCGCTATGAGATAAGTGCCGTGATGCTGGCCGATAAGCGTGAGCTCCGGAAATGGCGGGATCTCTGGAGCCGGTCCTGAGGCCGCCTGCAGCCACTCTTTCGTTACGGCAGGAATTCCAGCATTCCCCCTGGTCTCATTGCGGTATTCACTGCGATAAGATGAAGCTGCTGCCGTTTCCCGCATTTGCGAGGTGGCGGATGTACCTGCTGCTCCGGACCCATAAGCGCGCTTGATATCCGGCTCAGACTGGGTGAAGACCTGCCCCTCCGGCCATGTCGCTGCATGTGGCGCCCTGAGAGGCATGTTTCCGCCAGTTGAAGGCTCGCCGCTTCCGGGGATCGCAATATCCCGTTCATTGCCGCTGCCGTTCGCCGAGGCATGGCCTTGCGCAGGAGAAAATTGCAGCTGTTCCTGGATATAGGCGTTGTCGCTTTTGCCAATATTTTGTTTGGCCGGGCGTGGAATCAGGATTTCCTGCTGCAGGACCTTGCGAATTTCTTCCTCCACCAAAGCGAACAGCTCTTGCTCTTTACTGAACCGCACCTCCAGTTTGGATGGATGCACATTCACATCAATCAATGAGGGGTGCATGGACAGTTGAATGACAACGAGCGGAAACCGGTTGATTGGCAGCAGCGTATGATAACCTCTCAAAATCGCCTGCATTAAACCGTAGTTCCGAATATACCTCCCATTGATGATCAGCGACATGCCATTACGGTTGGCCCGAGTATAATCCGGGCGGCTGATATATCCGCTTAGCGTGTAGTCCATATTCTCCGCTTCAAACGGCAGCATCGCTTTGGCCGATTGGGTACCGTATATGGCCGCAATGACCTGAAGGGCATCGCCGTTGCCCAGCGTCTGCAGCAGCGAGTTTCCATTGTGCCTGAGCGTAAAGGCAATATCCGGCCGGGAAAGGGCCAGACGATACATATAGTCAGATATATGCCCCAGCTCGGTTTGGATCGTTTTCATATATTTCAGCCTTGCCGGCGTATTGAAGAACAATTCCTTCACGAGAAAATCCGTTCCTCGGGGTGCAGCCGTTTCTTCGTTCACGCGCAGATGACCACCTTCGATTTCGATCACCCGTCCGCGGCCATCCTGAGCATTGGACGTAACCAGACGCACCTTGGATACGGCCGCGATGGATGGCAGGGCTTCGCCCCGGAATCCAAGGCTGGTGATTTGAAACAGATCGCGGCCTTCAGCGATTTTGCTTGTCGCATGGCGGTAAAAAGCCGTCTCGCAATCCTCCGGATCAATGCCGGCGCCGTTATCCGTTACGCGAATGCTGTCCAGTCCGCCTTCTTCGACCGTTACGTCAATCTTGGTGCTCCCGGCATCAATGGCGTTCTCGACTAGCTCCTTCACAACGGAGGCAGGCCGCTCCACCACCTCACCGGCAGCAATCTGGTTTGCAATATGCTCGTCCAAAATCCGAATAATCCCCATCGTTCCTACCTCCGTTTCATTTCATTCCCATGCTAAAATCACATATCCTTCGCTTGAAGCTTCAGGTCATTCAGGAATTGCATGGCCTGAAGCGGCGTCATATTCATCACGTCCACGCCTTTAACGGCAGCAATGAGGCTCTTGACGGCAGGATCTTGGGAAGCTTCCTGCGCCATGGAATGCTGATCCTTGCCAGGCTTAACACTCGGTTCAGGCACTTCCTCCTCGCCAAAAATGGAGAGCTGCACCACGCCGCCCTTCCGGTCGGCACCGCTCAAGCTTTCGGTATACGGCATCTTATTATCACGATGCTCATAGACAGCTTCCGGTCCGCTTCGTCTCTCATCGGAAGGAGCTGCGGCAGCTGGCTGCTCGCGCTGCATCACAATCCCTTGCTCCGATGCCACCGCGGCCAGCGAGGCCATCTCCAGGCCCTGCAGGAGCCCATAGGCGCGGTCAATGATGCTGCCGGGCAAACCTGCCAATCTCGCACAGTAAATGCCGTAGCTGCTGTCAGCCGCGCCAGGGATCAGCTTGCGGAGGAAATGCACTTTGTCTCCGCTTTCCTGAACCGCCATGGAATAATTTTTGAGACCGCCAAGGCTTTCCTGAAGATGGGCGAGCTCATGGAAATGCGTGGATACCAATGCCTTACAGCCGATATGGTCATGCACATACTCAATCACGGCTTGCGCAATCGCCATGCCTTCACTCGTCGACGTACCGCGTCCCAGCTCGTCAATGATAATCAGACTGCGGGGCGTTGCTTTTTCCGTCATGACCTGAATATCCGCCATTTCCACCATAAAAGTGCTCTGGCCGCCGATCAGATCGTCTGCCGCTCCGATGCGGGTAAAGATACGGTCCACCAGCGGGATAACCGCGCGCTCTGCCGGAACAAAGCAGCCCATCTGGGCCAAAATCGATAACAAGGCAACCTGGCGCATGTAT
Source organism: Paenibacillus sp. LC231 (assembly GCF_001860525.1). NCBI lineage: Bacteria > Bacillati > Bacillota > Bacilli > Caryophanales > Paenibacillaceae > Paenibacillus > Paenibacillus sp. LC231. The sequence goes on from NZ_JFOM01000005.1 coordinate 105,463, forward strand.
GTGCTTTTTCCAGCCATATTCGGACCGGTAATCAGCAGGATCGAGGAGCCGTCTTTGCGTAAATCCGTCCCGTTCGCGATAAACGATGAATCCTTCATGACGGCTTCCACGACAGGGTGGCGACCGCCTTCAACGATATAATCATAACCTTCGCTCAGTTCCGGCTTCACGAACCGGTATTCCGCGCTGACCGCGGCCAGGGATTGATAGACGTCAATCTCGGCAATGCGCTCCGCGAGCTTTTGGAGCCGGCTCACTTGGGTATTCAGCTTGTCCCTGAGCTCGGTAAAGAGAGCGTACTCCAGATCCACCATCTTCTCCTGTGCCTCAAGGATCAATCCTTCCTTCTCCTTCAGCTCGGGCGTGACATAACGCTCCGCGTTCGCCAGCGTCTGTTTGCGCTCATACCGGCCTTCCGGCAGGGACGACAGATTGGACTTCGTCACCTCGATATAATAGCCGAACACCTTGTTGTAACCGATCTTCAGCGACTTGATCCCCGTAGCGGCGCGCTCCTTGGCTTCCAGCTCGGCGATCCAGCGTTTGCCGCTGGTGCTCGCTTCACGAAACTCATCCAGCCGCTCGTGATAACCCGGCTTGATGATGCCTCCGTCACGCACGGATACCGGCGGTTCGTCAACAATCGCATTCTCGATCAGTTCGCACAGATCGTCGCAAATATCCGTATCCTGAGCCACCCGGCGCAGCGTCTCGGAAGTAGACTGGGCACACAGCTCTTTCAGAGAAGGAATTTGTCTTAATGACAGCTTGAGTGCGTTCAAATCCCGTCCGTTCGCGCTGCCGAACGCAATCCGGCCGACCAACCGCTCCAGATCGTATATCTCTTTAAGCGCCATCCGCAAATCTTCACGCAGTATGTACTGGTTATACAAATGCTCAACAGCCTCCAGCCGCTCTTCAATCCGGCTGCGGGACAGCAGAGGTTTATCGATTCTCCGCCGCAGGAGTCTGGCTCCCATCGAGGTTTCCGTGCGATCCAGAAGCCACAGGAGCGAACCTTTCTTCGAACGCTCACGAACCGTCTCAACCAGCTCCAGGTTGCGTCTGGTGAACGGATCCAGAACCATGTATTGTCCCGGTTCATAGGAAGCAATCTGCGTCAGCTGCCCCAGCGACCGCTTCTGCGTCTCGCTTAAATACGAGATCAGCAGGGATATGCAGGCTCTTCGCTCCTCTTCCAGGCGGGCCCAAGCCGGCTCACCGAACTGGGTGCGTACCAATGCGTCCTCCCTACGATCCCATGCCGTATAAACGATGTTGCGGCTGCCTGGAAGCGCCTGAGATGAAATGATATCAAGCAGCGCTGCATCCCCAATAATCTCGGAAGGCTCATAGAGGCCAATCTCATCCCGCAGCCATTCCTCCGAAGATGGAACTGACGTCACATAAAGCTCCCCGGTTGACAGATCGCATGCCGATAAAGACATCAAGCCGCCCGTTTCCGTGACACACACCATGTAATTGTTCGACTTGTCGTGCACAACCTTGCCGTCCATGATGGTCCCCGGCGTCACGACCCGAACGATTTCCCGCCGCACCATGCCTTTGGTGACTGAAGCATCCTCCATCTGTTCGCAGATGGCGACTTTGTACCCCTTCTCAATCAACCGCTGAATATAACCCTCCGCGGAATGATAAGGGACTCCGCACATCGGTATTTTCTCTGTACCGCCGCCTTCGCGGCCGGTCAGCGTAATCTCCAATTCCTTCGATGCGAGGATCGCATCATCAAAAAACATTTCGTAAAAATCGCCTAAGCGGAAAAAAAGAAACGCATCGCGCGCTTGTTCTTTGACCTTCAAATATTGTTCAATCATCGGCGTATATTTAGCCATGACGTACCTCCATTACCTTCTAGCTTGACCTCCATTATAACAGAAATTGACCGCAAGGCATTACGGTTTAACGTGCGCGTTCAAAAAGGTCGGTTTTCAGCACCGAGAAGGTTGGATGAAGCTAGGGAGTGAGGAGCGGAGCGTACGTAGTTTGTACGTGAGCACCGGAAGGCCCGGCTGAATTCAAGATTCGATGCCGAGTTGCTTCTTGATTCACTTCGTGATCAAAATCGGACTTTTTGAACAACCTCTTAAACGGGAATATTCCACAGCGGCCTGATATCCCTGCTCTCATCCCAGGCCCGCCCCGCTTCCATGTGAGCAAGCGCCAGTTCGATTTCGCGGGCAAAGTCCGAATATTCCGGCAGCGCTGATAAATCCCTGTGCCAGCCTGCGATACATTCTTTAAGCACGGACTTGTCGCCTTCATAATAGGCGCGATGGTAACGCTCCGTATTGAATGGCCTCGCCAGCAAACGGTCGCTGTATCGAGCTGCCAGGTAGGCAACATACAATGACACCTTCGCGACAAGCGGGGAAACGAGAAAGCTGGGAAGCGTACGGTATTCAAACCCGCCATACGGCTGCCTCCGAAAATCCCCCAGGAACCCATAACGGGGTCTGCGAGAACGCCCCTTGGGGTCTTCGAGCAGCGCCAGCGGCAGAGCCAGATAATTATCCAGCGTCTGAAGAAGAGACAGGGAGAGCGGTACTCCGCTGAAATGAATATGGCCGCCTAGCGGAAAATCACCATAAGGCAGGGCTCCTGCCCTCCATGTCAGTGAACGATCGGTAATCAGGCTCTGGGCTTGATGCAGAGCTTTTTGCATTTCAATCATTAACGCCTTCGGATTCGCTCTCGGTAACGGCCTGAGCTCGGCAATGGGGTAAATGACCTCACCCCGAAAACGAACGGCGTCACTCCCGACCGACCCGCCGCGCTCCATAAATTCGGATGCAAACACAATCTCCCCGTTATCCTTCATCAGCACAAACTCGGGATCCATCCCCATGAGCAGCGGCGCAGCCAAAGGGGATTCACCGTCTTCGTTATGCGCGGGAAAACCTGCCGCCGGCACCCCCTTCGCACTCATAACGGTTTTAATCCGGCCCGCTTTCATGCGGATGTCCTCGACTACATATCTTCGCCCTGGCCGGGCATTGATGATAACCTCTCCTTCATCCACACCCAGCGTATACAGCGACCGCAGGGCCGCTTTCTCCAATCGCCGATGCAGGCCATCCTCATACCTCCCGTTCTCGGGGTCAGGCTCAAACATGACTTCACTGCCGCCGAGCTGGTAGGAGCGGATTGAGACTGCGGACAGCTGCTCAACATGGACGGCGTACCTGGCCGTGTAATGCTTTTCCTCAACCGAACTCAAGCCCAGAAGGGACGGTATCCCGGATCTGGACAGACGCGCTTGCGCGAGAAACACAGCAGCTCCCTTCAAGGGTACATATTCTTTTACAGCAGCTGGTTTTACTTTAAATTGAGCCATCTCCTAGTCCCCCTGTAAAAAAAATAAAAAAGAGGGCATCCGCCCTCCGCAAAGCTGCCCTCACTGCATATGCTAAGATTAGAATCATTCCTACAGGAGGGTTATCTTACAGTTCATCCTCCAGACCTTCGTAATCAAGGTCTTCGTAATCATCGACTTCGTCTCCCAGGACGTAATCGAATTCTTTGTCCTCGTAGTCGCCATGATGATGGCTGCATACTTTGACAACGACCTTGGTTTCGGCAATCAGCTCCACCGCGTACTCTCTCTCTACCCGCAGAATGACACTCGTGCCATTCGAGGATACGCTGGCCTCAACGCAGCTCGGCTCCTGTGTCGCTTCTGCCGACACTTCCACCGTGGATGCACGATGCTTCGGATCCAGATAGGAAAGAGGCACGCGTTCTACATACGATACCGTTTCTTTCGCCACATCGGTCTGTGAATTTTTGTCATAGGAATACCAGATGTTAACATCGTAAGTACCAATAACTTCAATTCCGTCTCCGGCGGCAACCGCCTCGTATTGATGGTTTATAATCCAAGCCCCCAAAATACTGGTCGGATTATTAGGCGGAGTCACGGTATGTGTTACGGTAGAGAATTTACGACCCTTGCCGCAGATCGCCTTCGTGATGATTTCTCTACATTGGTGTTTATGACTCAATGACATCTTCGAACCTCCTCCATACAATCATTCCATACATGTGTATGCAAGACATGGGCGAATGTTGAATGAAGTGGTCCAAATAAATTCATATGATGCTAAAAATATCAGATTTTTTTTTGCAAATCCCAGAGCTATACGGCCGAATCCGCGCGCTTCTGCGGTTTTTTTGCCGTGGGCGCCTTATACTTCTTTGAAATATTCAAATAGTATTCCAGCTCATGGCATAGCTGCAGGATCGCGGACCGGACCTCGAATTCTTCGCGGGTCGTCGGCAGTTCCATCTCCTTGAACCTGTCCTCCAGCTCAATCAGCAGTCCTTCGGACTTGCCCGTATACCCTTCGGCAACGACATCCATGCTTAATTGATCGAATATTTCCGCCGTCAGCACACCGTGAGGAAGCCGCTCGTACACCTGGGATATTTGATGCATCATGCTCTGGATATTCTCCATCTGTTCCTTCCGCATATAAAAATAGATGTTCCAGGAGCCGTCCGGATGAATCATCTGGTTCTCCGATGCCCGCTTCGCTTCCTCAATTCCTTTCTCAATCTGCCGGTTGGCCTCAATCAGCTCTTTACCGTCCCATATATGTTCAGGATCCCGAAGCGTAAGCGAGAAGTGACGGAAAATGACGGAGAAGAGCCCGTCCACCTTCTGGCGGATCTCCATCATCGCTCCCTCGCTGTTCGGCATATAAACCAGGTTCACAAGCATGGCCGATCCGAGACCGATAATCAACAGTTCGATTTGGGTGAGCAAAATGTCCATACCAATCTCTTCCCCCTGGAACACCCGAAACACCACGACCGAACTGGTTACGATGCCTTCCTTGAAGTTCGCCTTTGAAATCGCGGGAAAGGCAAGCAATATGTATAGAGCCAATACCCAATAATGAAATCCGAGAAAATAAAATAGAATACACGCCAGCACCAGACCCAGCAATGAAGCGAACAATCTGGACGATATGGAGCGCACACTCCGTTTTCGCGTGACGTCAACGCCAAGTATAGCAAGAAGACCGGCGGACGTAGCCCCCGGTATGTTCAAGGCATCTGTAATTAAGATGGCAAGCAGGCTTGCCGCAGCCGTTTTGATGACACGAAATCCCATATGATGAAGAGCCTCCAGGCGAGTTGATGATGACTATATATGTTTCATTTTTCATGTGACCACATATATAAGGTATCTTCATCCTAGCTTATTTTTATGCCATAAACAACCATGCCTGGGGGCAATAGACCAAGCCCATTAACGATGAGTCAGCAATTTCCTTTCTATATATACCACCATTTGATACATGGCTGTAGCCACAACGGCGATAATGAGCAGACTCGACAGCACAAGCGTGAAATTGAATACCTGAAACCCGTACATAATCAAGTAACCGAGACCCGATTTGGCGACCAGAAATTCGCCGACGATAACGCCGACCCACGCCATGCCCACGTTGACCTTGAGCGTTGATACAATCGCCGGATACGAAGCTGGCAAAATAACCCGCTGAAACACCTGGCGCTTGGTTCCGCCGAACGTCCGGACGACCTTGATCAGATTGGAATCCACCTCATGAAAACTGTTGTATACAACAAGCGTGGTCACGATGACCGTGATGGATAACGTAGTGACAACAATAGCCGTAAAACCTGCGCCAAACATCACGATAAATATCGGACCCAGCGCTACTTTCGGCATACTGTTGAACACAACCATATAGGGATCCAGAACCTTGTTAAGAAACGGTGACCACCAGATGAATACGGCGAGCAGCGTGCCTACCAGCGTACCGAGCAGAAATCCGACAACCGTCTCCCCTACCGTGATCCCCAAGTGCCCCCATAACTCGCCGCTGATCATATTCCCCCATATGTTGGCAAAAATTTTGGTCGGATAACTGAAGAGCAGCACGTCTATCCATTTGAATCTGCCCGCCGCTTCCCACCAGATAAAGAATAGCAGCAGCAAGCTAAGCTGGACGGTCAGCACGCGTCTGCGCAAACTTTTCTTCCGCTTCATGTGTTTTACATAAATATCCTGGAGCCAGCCCTTCGAAGAAGAAGCAGGAGGCTCATCCCTTGATGTCATAGGCTTCACTCCTTCCCGATCGTTTGCATTTCGCCCCAGATCTCATGAAACAATTCGTTGAACCCCGGCTCCTTACGAGCATAAAAAGGCTGTACCCGACGTATGTTCTCAGGAATATTGAACATCCGGTGAACCCTTCCCGGATTGCGGTTCAGGAGAATGACCCGATCGCTCATCGCAATGGCTTCGGACAAATCATGGGTCACCAGGATGGCGGTCTTCCCGCGCTCCTTCAAGGTGTCCACGATCAGATCCTCAAGCTGCAGCTTCGTCTGATAATCCAGTGCAGAGAAAGGTTCATCCAGCAGCAGCAGGCCCGGGTCCGTCGCCAAGGTCCTGACAAGTGCAACCCGCTGTCTCATTCCGCCTGACAGCTGGGCGGGATAGAGGTTGCCGCTGTCCCCAAGGCCCATCTCCTTGAGCAAACTCTGTACGATACCGCGACTTTCCGGATTCAACCGCTCCGTCAGTTCCAAGCCGATCAAGGCGTTATCCATAATGGTGCGCCAAGGAAATAAATAGTCCTGCTGCAGCATGTACCCGACCGCCGGCGACGGCCCGTTTACAGGTTTGCCGTTCACATAAGCGGCTCCTTTGGATGGCTGCAGCAAGCCGGCAATGACAGACAAAATCGTTGTCTTGCCGCAGCCGCTAGGCCCAACCAGGCTGATGAACTCCCCCGGTTCCACCTTCAATTGAATCCCTTCCACAGCCAGAGAGGCTTCCCGATCCGTGACATATACGTGAGCGATATCGTTCAATTCAACTACCGGTACCATTGGTGCTCTCTCCCTTCGTTCTATGGATTAGGCTAATTCATCATTTGGCTTGTTTCGCTTTCTCGGCAAAGCTGTTGTTGACGATTCTTTCAGGCGCTACCCGTTCTTTCAGTTCCCCGGCCTGCTCCATCACGTCCAGCAGATTGTTCCATTCCGCCTCGTCTACGATCGGATCGGTCGCATAGCTGCCCTGCTCCTTGTAGCGTTTAACGGAGGACACCACGATGTCGCGGTCGCTATCCTTAAAATAAGGCATGATCGCGTCCGCGATATCTTCGGGGCTGCTCGCATCCACCCATTGCTGTGCCTTGTAAAGAGCATTCGTAAACTTCTGCACCGTGGCATCGTTTTTGTCGATAAAGCTCTGTTTTGTCATGAATACGGTATATGGCAGTCGTCCGCTTTCTACGCCAAAGGAAGCCACCACTTTGCCACGGCCTTCTTTTTCAAAGATGGAGGCCTGCGGTTCAAAGAGCTGAACAAATTCACCGGTGCCGGAAGCATAAGCAGAGGCGATATTTGCAAAATCGATATTCTGAATCAGTTCCAGGTCCGCATGCGGATCGATTCCTTTTTTACGGAGCGTAAACTCGCCTGCCATCTGTGGCATTCCGCCCTTACGCTGACCGAGGAATACTTTACCCTTCAGGTTGTTCCAATCAAAAGCGCCCGCTCCATCCCTGGCCATCAAAAATGTCCCGTCTGTCTGCGTCACCTGTCCGAAGTTAATGACCGGATCTTCAGAGCCCTGTTGATACACGTAAATCGAAGTTTCCGAGCCGACAAGTGCCACATCGATGGCTCCCGACAGCAGGGCCGTCATCGTTTTGTCTCCGCCAGGGGTCGTCTGCAGCTCGACATCAAGCCCCTCTTCCTTAAAAAATCCTTTTTCCAATGCGACATACTGCGGCGCGTAGAAGATCGAGCGCGTCACTTCGCCAATCTTGACCTTCGTAGCCGATCCGCCGCCACCGCACCCGGCAAGCGCCACTCCGCAAACAAGCAGCATGGTTAACGCCAGCCCCCACCATTTTTGACGCTTCATCGTAACCCTCCATTCCCATTGACCCTTTGTTTCTTTTCAGCATATGCATGTGCCTGCCCAAAGGTTAAACGCCTGATAGATATGCTGGGGCTATTAATTTGGCATGATCGATCATAAACCGTCTATCAACGTATTTTCTCGGAAGACAGACCACGGTTAGTGTAAGCTTTTCTAGCGAGATAAGGGTTGAGGCTTCAGAGGTGTATACTGTCTTAATACAAAAAAAACGCAGCCACTTGGGCTGCGTTTATAATGTGGATCAAAGTTTGTAAATCTCTTTATACTTCTCTTCGAGATAATCGGCCAGATAGTCCGGATTCAGTTCTTCTCCGGTGACGCGTACGATGATCTCGGACGGCTTCTCGCTCTTTCCGTACTTGTAAACCTTGTCCGTCAGCCATTCCTTGATCGGAGCCAGGTTCCCCTCTTCGATGAGCTGGTCGAGATTCGGCAGTTCTTTGCGCATCGTGTAAAGGAACTGAGCCGCATACATATTGCCGAGGGAATACGAAGCGAAATACCCGAAATCGCCGCCGGACCAGTGAACGTCCTGCAGGACGCCCATTCCGTCGTTCGGCGGCATAATGCCGAGGTATTCTTTATACTTCGCGTTCCAGGTCTCCGGCAGATCCTTCACGGCCAAACCTTCGTTAAAGAGTTTCTTCTCGATCTCATAGCGAATGATGATATGCAGGTTATAAGTAAGCTCATCCGCCTCAATTCGAATGAGAGAATTCTCTACCTTGTTCGCGGCCAAATAGAAATCCTCGATGTCCACGTCCTTCAATTGTTCAGGGAAATGCTGCTGCAGATCTGCAAAATAACGGCGCCAGAACGGACGGCTGCGACCAATCATATTTTCCCACAGACGGGATTGAGATTCATGGATGCCCATCGAGGTACCACCGGAGAGCGGCGTACCCGCAAGCTCCTTATCGATATTTTGCTCGTAAAGGGCATGCCCTCCCTCATGCAAAGAGCTGAATACCGCACTTAGCACATCGTCCGGAAGATACATGGTCGTAATGCGCACGTCTCCAGGGTTTAAGCCCGTCGCAAATGGATGCACGCTTTCGTCCAAACGTCCCGCTTCAAAGTCGTAGCCCATTTGCTCCAGCAGGAACAAACTGAATTTCTCCTGCTGTTCTTTCGGGAACAGCTGTTTCAAGAAGTCCGTTCTTGGCTTGAATGGCGATTCCTGGATCGCATGAACCAGCGGTACCAGACGCGCTTTCAGGCGGTCGAAGATGGCATCCACCTTTTCCACCGTTAAATCCGGCTCATACATATCAAGGAGTGTATCGTATCTGGTGTTTTTCACGCCCCAATAATCAATAAACTCTTGCTTGAACGAAACGATCTTCGTTAAGTAAGGTTCGAAACCTTCAAAATCGCTGTTCTTCTTCGCTTCCTCCCACTTCGTCTCCGATTGGGCGGCGAGAATGGAATACTCCTGGAAGCGTTCAGGCGGGATGGATTTGCTCTGATCGTACACCTTTCGCACTTCCGCAATCATGCGGCGTTTGCGATCATCCAGCTGCTGCGCCTGTTCCGGCTCCGCAAAAAATGATAATAGCTGTCCCATTTCTTCCGATATTTGCAGTTTAAATGCCTCTGTGGATAGAACCCCGATCGTTTCCGAACGGATTTCGGTTCCCTTGCGTGGAGCACCCGTCCGTAAATCCCAATGAAGTAGGCCAATAGCTTCGTAATAACTCATAATTTTGCGAACCAATCGATCAAATTGTTCCCATTGTGGTAAATGTTGTACTGCCATTCCGGCACACCTTCTTTTTTTATAATAGGATTCTTCTATACTCTATTGATGATACGTTTTACAAGGTATATAATCAACTTCCAGAAAGAATAAATAACAATATACATATAAAGGAGTGTCATGAGGCCGTGAATATTCAACTCACCCGGCAAGCCGAGCTGAAGCTGAAGGACAAGCTCGGGGACAAGCCGGGCGCAATCAGGCTGATCTATGACACGGAGGGATGCGGATGTGCCGTCAACGGCGTCCCAAGCCTGCGTATTGTAGATGAGCCGACGACGGAAGATATCGCTGTCGAGACAGGAAGCACGGTGCCGTTTATCGTAAACCGCAAGCAGGCCGTTTTTTTCGAAGAGAAGATGAGGCTGGGCGCCGATCCAGCCACTTACTCCTTCCGGCTGGACAGCAGCGGACAGAACTACGGCACCAATATCCAAGTATTAGATGCCAGAGCGTAACTACAACAATTAAATTATAGATAGATACAAAGGAGAGAAAATCGATGGAAAAACACCTTAACAGCATACTGGAACACAATCGCAGCTTTGTAGAGAATAAAGAGTACGAATCCTACCTGACAGGGCGTTTTCCTGAGAAGAAACTCGTCATTATTACTTGTATGGATACACGATTGGTTGAACTGCTCCCTAAAGCAATGAATTTCAAAAATGGCGATGTCAAAATCATTAAAAACGCCGGCGCCATCATTTCACAGCCCTTCGGAAGTGTTATGCGAAGCGTCATGGTAGCACTGTACGAACTGCACGCCGAAGAAGTCATCGTTGTGGGTCACTACGAATGCGGCATGGCTTCCTTGAACGCCGATGATATGATCCAGCATATGAGAGACCGCGGCATATCCGATGAAGTGTTATCCACACTGGAAAACTCCGGCATCCGGTTATCCAAATGGCTTCGCGGGTTCGATAACATTACGGACGGCGTAAAAAATACGGTGAGCCTGATCAAAAACCACCCGCTTCTTCCTCCAAACGTTCCCGTTCATGGCATGGTCATCGACCCTAACACCGGTGCGCTTGATCTGGTCGTAGAAGGATACGAGAACGAATAAATCAATCAAAGTCAAATGGAAGCACAAACGCGTACGCGTTTGTGCTTTTTTAGTCACAATTTTGCCAAAAGCAGAGAGAAAGCCCCCTCCCCCAGTTGTCAAACCATACAGTTTCAGTGTACACTTTTTATCAACCGGACCGATAGGCGGATGACCATCCACGCCTTAGCGTCCACGATATGCGTTTCAAAGGGAGTTATGTCCATGAATACGTTGTCATACGGCTTGTTAGGGTTACTAGCAAGAAGAGAATCATCAGGATACGATTTGATGCTTCGAATACAGCCCTTTTGGCAGGCCAAACACAGTCAAATCTATCCCCTGCTGTCCAGCATGGAGGAGAAACAGCTGTTGTCCTCGCATTGGGTTCAGCAAAGTGATAAACCGGACAAGAAAATTTATGCGATTACAGAAAAAGGCATGCAGAAGCTGCGTGAATGGATGTACCAACCGATCGCGCCTGCAGTCACCAAGGATGAACTTTCTCTTCGAACCTTTTGTCTGTGGCTGACGGAAATCGGCATCGCCGTCGATATTTTCGAGGACCGCAGAATCGGGTATCTGGAGAAAAAACGTTATTATGAGCAGATTTTAGAGGGAATTCCCGAGGACACCCGCGAGATCGGAAGCAAGGTATTCAGCAATTATGTGCTCGCTACCAAAGGGCTGATGATGGCTGAAACCGAGCTGAAATGGTGTGATTGGGTACTGGAATTACTGAGACAGCAGCAGCACACAGCAGCCTCAAAACATGGTCGCACAAATTTTGAAACCTTATCGTGACTCGTCCGTATTACTCTTTATTACTCTAAATTTACTGGGAGGTTCGACAGAACACGATGAAAAAAGTATTGACGATTCTTGTAGCGATTACACTGTTCTTTGTAGCGCTGACGCCTGATTCCGCAGATGCCAGAAGAGGTGGCGGAGGTTTCAAATCCGGGACCAAGTCATACAACAGCACTCCGAAAAAGGATACTAATAATGTTCAACAAACGAACAACCGTTCCAATACAGGGGCAGCCGCTAACACGAAAAAACCAGGATTTTTCAGCGGCGGCAGCTTGATGAAAGGACTTATGATCGGTGGTCTGGCTGGCTTGCTCTTCGGCAGCATGTTCGCCGGCATGGGCTTCATGGGCGAAATCATGGGATTGCTCATTAACCTGATCGCAATCTGGGCTTTGATTATGATCGTTATGGCTGTTGTACGCTCCGTAAAGAACCGTCGTAAACAAAACGATCCTCGCGACAACAACAATAACAACAATCGGTACTAATCCATGGTTCTAAGCATGGACGAAATCGTCAATGCGGTCTGCCTTCATCAGGCGGAACGCAGAGGCGTCAAACCAACGGATGTATCGCTTGAGCTTAGCTGGGACGAAGATACCGGATATACGGCTGAAGTATGGGTCGGCGGAAGAACGCAATATTTGATTGAGGCTAACCTCATCGAAGCTATTCTCCGCTACCTGTACTCCGAATACAATATCCGCGCTTACAGTGAGCAAGTACGACTTGAGCTGGAAGACGAGATTATCGCAATCGTTCAGCAATAATACCATCTATCGATAAAGGAGCCGCTTCGCTAACATGCGAAGCGGCTCCCTTTTTTTGATTGCCCAAGATAAGTTCGAACATATGATATTCCTACTCGCGTACAGCCGAGGCACCAAATGCACGATCATCAACGAGCTCATAGCACGATTGGTTTATAATTCAATGCCTTTTCAACGATTTCCTCAGGTGTCAGATCTTTTTCCGGCCAAAAAATCAAATTGCTAATGTCGGGGTGGGGAACATTCCGCTGCAGCAATTCGATCCATTCCCCCACCTCTTTCTCGCTGCCTTCCCCATTATACAGACTTGTCACCAGATCAACGATTTGCGCTTTCGTTAATCGTTCATGTACGGCTCCTTTCTTGTCATCGATCCAGCGCCGAATAAATTCCTTCTCAGACTTATTCAACCGCTCTCCCTCGCTCTCAATGGACTTCATGTTTTTGTCCGGCTAAACCGTAAAAGAAAAGCTCCATCAAGGTTTCCATGCTGCCGTTGACATGTTCCCGGTTCCCCGAATCCCAGCGTCGCCCCAGCTCATTCATGAACATCGAGAAGTACAGCATCGTAACCTCTTCGGTTTGATCCTTATGAATATAACCTTCTTGTTTCCCCAGAGCGACAAACTTCATAAAAAAATCTTTCACCTTCTCCTCGCTGTACTGCTGGATGGTCTGACTTATGCCGCGCTCCTCGGAGGTTTGGAAATTCCGAAACTCTTCCGATAAAAAGGTCAGATTTTTAGCCTCCAGCAGCATGATTTCTTGGGTCTTTTCCGCAAATGAACGCCCGGAATCCAGAATACGCTCATACACCGCCAACTGCTTGTCCGTCCAATCCATGATCATATCCATATAGAGCTGATCTTTGGTTCCAAAATAGTTATATATCGTTGCAGGTGACACGCCTGCCTGTTGGGCGATTTCGTTAACGCTAACCTTTTGGTAACCGTGCCTCGAAAAAAGCTGGAAAGCGACAGCGTAGATTTGTTCCATTTTTTTATGCTTTCTGCGTTCATACCCGTTCATGTGTTCTCCACCTCAAATGAAGTATAAACCAAGTTTTAGAGTGTTTCAACGTTTTCACTACAAAACAATTGACATTCACCTACTCTAAATTATACTCTTTTTATAGTACATCACTTTATTCACTACATAACTACAAATTAAATTACGAAGAAATGAGGACGGTATGAAATGAAAGCAATAAGGATTCCTTCGATTCTGCATGAGGTTTTCGGTGAACAGCAATCCATTGCCACGATTCTTGTCATCTTGGCGTTCGGCGGATGTCTGACCCTAGCGGTAAGCCTTGTTTTTCCGGATATCCTGCATTCTTTGCCTTTATGGCGAGGTATCCTTGCTTTATTGCTTATTTTTGATATTTTCTGCGGCTGTATCGCCAACTTCACCCGCTCGACCAGTAATTTCTATGCAGCCCGTAAAAAACAGCGGATTGTGTTCATCGCAATCCACGTTCATATTCTCCTGGTCGCCGTATTGCTGGATACCGACATGGTGTATGCGGTAGGGATATGGGCATATACCATCGCTGGAGCCGTGATCGTGAATACGCTGATCGGGAAATCATCGCAGCATTTTATAGGAGGCTTGCTCTTGTCGATTGGTATAGGAGGTACGTTCTTGCTGTCCAACATCCAGCCCTACATGTTATTGGCCGGCACCCTGTTTATGCTGAAAGTATTGTTCAGCTTTGCTGTCGATCATTATGGGGGAGCAGAACAACGGGCATGAATCCTGCCCCGCACTCAATCAAAATCCGTTTCCATTCTTCCAGTCTATATCGGGTGTCATTGACCTGTGCTCCGAGATTGTCGATAATAGTAGAATAAGTTCACTATCTTCAAGGGATTGGAGCTATGTAATGAAATATCATAATCTGGAAGAATGCATTATGGATCTGGAGAAACATGGGCATTTGGTTCGTATACATGAAAAGGTTGATCCTCATTTGGAAATGGCAGCCATACATATGAAGGTCTATGCTGCAGGCGGCCCGGCGCTGCTGTTTGAAAATGTAAAAGGTTCGAGGTTCCGCGCGGTCTCCAACCTGTTCGGGACGATCGAACGCAGTAAATTCATTTTTCGGGATACCTTTGCATCCACGCAAGACGTCATTGCGCTGCGCAACGATCCGATGAAGGCGCTCAAAAATCCGTTCAAATATATCGGGACAGGATTAGCAGCTAAAACCGCGTTACCTATCAAAAAAACGGGGGCTCTGCCACCGGGGTTTCAGGAAATCCAAATTTCTGATATGCCGCTAATTAAACACTGGAAAGATGATGGCGGTGCTTTTGTCACGCTGCCTCAAGTCTATTCGGAAGATCCGGAGAAGCCGGGCGTCATGAATTCCAATCTGGGCATGTACCGGGTGCAGCTGACAGGCAACGAATATGAAACGAACAAGGAAGTCGGCATCCATTATCAGATCCACCGGGGCATCGGGATCCATCAAGCGAAGGCTAATAAATTGGGGCAGCCGCTTAAAGTAAGCTGTTTCATCGGGGGTCCCCCGGCTCATACGATTTCAGCGGTTATGCCCCTGCCGGAAGGCATGAGCGAGCTAACCTTTGCCGGCTTGCTGTCCGGACGCCATTTCCGGTACAGCTATGTGGACGGATACTGCATTAGCCACGATGCGGATTTCGTCATTACAGGGGAAATCTATCCGGGTGAGACCAAGCCTGAGGGACCTTTTGGCGATCATCTGGGCTATTACAGCCTGGTCCATCCGTTTCCCGTCATGCGCGTGCACAAGGTTTACGCCAAACAGCAGGCAATCTATCCATTTACGGTAGTGGGAAGACCGCCGCAGGAAGATACGTCCTTCGGCGAACTGATTCATGAACTGACCGGCGGTGCCATCCGGCAAGAAATCCCGGGTGTCAAAGAGGTGCATGCGGTGGACGCTGCAGGGGTACACCCCTTGCTCTTTGCCATCGGCAGCGAACGTTATACCCCTTATCAACAAGTTAAACAACCAGCTGAGCTTCTCACGATTGCTAATCGGATACTGGGCACGGGCCAATTAAGCTTAGCCAAGTATTTATTCATCGCGGCTGAAGAGATGGAGCCTTTAAGCACACATCGCATCGAGGACTTCTTGACCTATATATTGGAGCGCATCGATCTGCAGCGGGACATCCATTTTCAGACCAATACCACGATCGATACACTCGATTATTCCGGGACCGGACTCAACACCGGCAGCAAGGTCGTATTCGCGGCGGTCGGGGATAAAAAAAGGGAATTGTGCAAAGAGGTGCCTGAAGCCCTAAAGGATCTCCCCGGATACTCGCCGGCAAAATGGATCATGCCCGGCATTGTTGCGATCCAGGGAGCCCCTTTTACGAGTTATGCCGAAGTGGAGCAGGAAATGGCGAGCCTAAGCGATGCAATCCGCGAGCGAGGTTCGCTCCCGTCTTGTCCGATGATCATTCTGTGCGATGACAGTGAATTCATGAGTGCGACAATGAATAATTTTCTGTGGGCAACCTTTACGCGCAGCAATCCTTCCCATGACATTCACGGTGTGAACAGCCGCTATGAGCACAAGCATTGGGGCTGTGATACGGTCATTATCGATGCCCGTACGAAGCCGCATCAGGCCCCGCCATTAATACCGGATGAAGAGGTCGAACGCAGCATCATGCGTTTATTTGCGGACGGAGGCAGTTTAAGTCGGATTCCGATACGATAAGTGCTGAGCAATCCTAAAGCGGACTACTAACATTTAAATGAATGCAATTTAAACGGGCTGGTCCTTTTAAGGCCAGCCCGTTGTTATAATATTTCATTTTCTACTTGGGAGGAAGAACATGTTTCCAATACTAGAGACCCAGCGATTAAGACTGCGGGAGATCCAGCATCAGGATGCCGGGGCTATCTACAACTGCTTCTCGAATGATGACGTGACTCGCTATTACGGACAAGACACACTGACCACCATCGATCAGGCTCTCCAATTCGTTGAGCTCTTCGCTAACAACTACAGGGAGAAACGCGGGATTCGATGGGGCATCGAAAGAAAAGATGCCCAGGGTCTCATCGGCACGATTGGGTATAACGTATGGTCCCCGAGGCATAAGAGGGCCGAGATCGGATATGAAATACATCCTGAATTCTGGGGGCAAGGTTATGCAAGCGAAGCCGCCTCTGCCGTTATCGCATATGGTTTTAAGGAGCTTGGTCTGACGCGCATCGGTGCCGTTGTTTTTATCGAGAACCAGGCTTCCCACGCCCTCCTGACCAAACTCGGTTTTGAAGCGGAAGGTATTCTTCGCCAATATATTTATCAAAATGGTCTGGCGCACGATACGCGGGTGTACTCATTATTAAAGAACCAGCTCCATTTGCGTTAGAGGCTGTGCATCAACCGCCGAGGTTTATTCACCCGGGGATTCCTTGGCATCCAGAAACGGTTTGTTCACAAAATAATACATAAAACCCATCAGCAGCACCCCGCCAATCAAATTGCCAATCGTTACCGGAATCAGGTTATGCAGTACGCCTTCCAATGAAATCGTGCCGGGATGATTCAGCACGAGCGCAATGGCAAAGGTGCACATATTGGCAACGCTGTGCTCGTATCCGGAAATGAAGAAGCAGAATACAAACAGCATCATGGCAAACATTTTGGCCCCGTCGCCCTTCAATGACATCGGGATAAAAAAGGCAAGGCACACGAGCCAGTTACAGAGAATAGCCCTGAAAAACAGCTGCACCGTCGGGGTGGTCATTTTGTGCTCAACCACATCAAGCAGAAAACCGTTCACGGATGAATCCATGAAAAGTCCGGTCAAAAATATCAGCAGCGCAAACGTGCACGCCCCCAAAATATTCCCCGCGTAGCTGAAGACCCACAGCTTGACGACCTCCAGCCACCTTAGTTTCTTGCGGAGAGCGGCGTACGTGTAGTAGAACGTATTCCCCGTAAACAAATCCCCTCCCCCATACGCGATTAGAATGATCGCCGCGCCAAACGTAATGGCTGCCATCGGGTAAGTCAGAGGGGAATGCTCCAGATAAAAGAAGTTGCCTGTCTTAAACGCAACAATGACGCCGAAGCCGATAAACATGCTGGCGAGCATGGAGCGGGCGATGTAACGAAGATGACTTTGTTTGAAAATTTTGTGTTTTTTGATAGCAAGCTGCTCCACCTTGAGTAATGATTCGGTTTCCATAATTCCTCCTGAAAAAGTCGGTTCTATATAGATTACACGATTTTTCCAATAATTCATATCACCTCATCCATCATTACCCCATTCTCCCCGATGAAACATACATGGTGGGCAGAACTCGATCCACTCCGTTGTATCAATTCTGATATTTCATCTTCATAGAATCGTAACCCAATGCCGCTTCGCTTCCACTATTATGGGAAGATAAGTTTGACACACTTGTTTGATGCACAGTGCATGTGGTAATTAGTTGTTACAAAGGAGAGGATGCAACATGAACTTGAAACATCCAGCAAAAAAAGCAATCGTCGCCTTGACCATGGCAGGCGTCTTCGGCGTAAGTGCAATCGGCGTAAATCATGCTGTTTTTCCGCTTCAGCAAGCAGAAGCCGCCCAGGCTGCAAATTCCGGCGATTATGCTGCAAAGCAAGCGCTCAAGACACTTAACAGCTTTTATAAACCCGCTTTAAAGGGGCAATTCCCTGGAGCCGTCAGCGGTTTAACGATTGGCAAAAGCACGAAGCAGGACGTGTACAAAGCCATTGGCGAGCCTTCCGTACCCGGCAAGCATGCCGATGCCTTCGAAATATACGGGGCAAACATGGGGAATCCAGGCTACGCCTTTTCCTATAAACTGAACAAAATCCGCGAGATGCGTTATTTTGGCACGAACGTGGAACGACAGACCAACATCGGCGGCATCACCATGAAAATGCTGAAGCAGAACTGGTTTGCACCGGATGCCACAACCACTTTCAAAACCGGAAAAATCAAACAAACCAAGCTCACTTACAACCGGGGAGAGTACAAATTGGAGTTCATCTTTAACAGCAGCACAGACCTGGACCATATTAATCTGCTGAATAAATAACCGTGATTGGAAACTCTTCACTTACCAATAGCATGTCCAGAATACATCGGAAAGGCCCGGTCTCTTAGAGAGCCGGGCTTTTCGGATTCACGAGAGATCTTCACAGCAAACACTGAAACAACATATCATCCAGCCATTCCTGGCAGTATTCCATCCGCTGAAATCCGGCAGCCAGCATATCCACTTGTTCCCTTAACACAGAAGACTCATCGGTCCCTTCCCGATAGCGGCTCAAAAAATGAAGAAACACATCCACCATACGCAAGCGCATGAGAACCGGAATCGCGCCAATCTCCTCGGCGCTCAGCCGTACGCGTTGGGCAAATCCTTCGCAAAACTGCCTTATGGCCTCCTTCTCGTCGGCCATTCCCATAAATCCCGATATGACGACCGCAGGCTCCATCGCTCTTACATCCTGTGTACAAAATTCAAAATCAAGCAGAGCGGTGACCGTATACGGACGGCCTACGTCTACCAGCAGGTTCGAAAAGTTCAGATCGCCATGAACCAGCTGCTGCGGCAGATTTTTAAGAGATTCTAGCCTGCTGCAAATATCAGCGTACGCTTCTTTTAGTATATGAAGTGCCTCTCCTTGATCCTTGAATGCCGGTGGCGGCTGATTGCAAAAATCAAGTATGAACGCCTCGTTGTACACAGGATAGGACTGAAGCAGCTCGTAATACGGCGGGTACACCGGCTTCATTCCGATTGAACATACCGCCAGAGCATTCACCAGCTCCCCTGTCTTCTCCCCGAAGGAATACGCTGCTTGAATGCTGCCTTCTTCCGGACGTACTCCCTCAATGTAGGCAAACAGGCAGGCGTAACGCTCACTCCCGTCTTGAACCCGAACCATCCTATCGCCAGACATGGATGAAATAGGAGCCGGTATCTTAAAGCTCAGCGGCACCCGCTGCAGCGAGTCCAGGACCGCAAACTCGAATTCGATTCTTGCCCTGTCTCGATGCGTATTGTAAATGCGCATGACCGAACGGCGTTGTTCATTATGAATAAAATGGGTCGTATTGTTCCAGCCCGTAGGACCTTTAGCCAGCCGACCGTTCCACTCCGGCCAGTTCGCTTGCAGAAGCTGCTGAATCATGATTTTACCTCGCTTACTTGTTAAATCTTATCTTATATAAAGTTATCTCGAATGGATCTTTATGTCTGTGCAACTTCTTCCGTTTTCGCCACAATGACCTTTACGCCCAGCTCCTGAATCCGGTCCATAACCCCCTGATCCGCCTTGTGATCGGTAATTAACACATCCAGATCTTCGACGGCGCCAGCTCTGGCAAAGCCATCCTGTCCAAGGATCCGATGCGTTGCCATGCCAATTCTGCGGCGGGATACGGCAGAGACCCCGCGTCCAAAAGCGGCAACTTCTGGAGTAGCCACGAATATTCCCTCATCAGATATACCGCCTCCGCTAACGAAACTGATATCAAATTTAAATTGACGAATAAATTCGTTAGCCAGCACGTCCGTGATATTTCCGGAAGGCTTCACCCGTCCGCCAATTAAATAAGTGTCAATCCATTCGCGCTCTCGCAGGGCATCCGCCACACGCATGCAGTTGGTCACGATTGTCAAGGGCATCTGCTCTGGAAGAAACTTCAGCAGTAAGTAGGTAAGCGAGCTGCTGCCAATGAATAACGTATCTCTTTCTCGGACGTATGAAACGGCTAATTGAGCAATGGCGTGCCCTTCCGGAGAGCCTTCACCATACCGCTGTTCCGGAGCCAAGGGCGGCTGCCTGACTTTCATGGAGGGGATGGCGCCTCCGTGCGTTTTCTGGAGTAAACCTTGCTCCTCCATGATTGTCAAATCCCGACGAATCGAATCAATCGATATTTCAAACCGCTCGGCCAAGTCCTTGGCAATCACCCGTTTATCTTGATGCAGCAAAGCAAGAATTTTCTGACGACGTTCCTCGGCAAACATTCCTGATTGATCTTGCACCATACACTTATCCTCCCGTTTATTCATTTTATTTCCACTTCACACCTCGATTATATTCATTTATATTCCGTTTTTCAAGTGATAATCTTCGGTTTTACTCATTTATATGCATCTTTGGGTGCGGATAATCCTGAATTTGCCTCATAATCATAATACAACATATCTCATGTTCTACTTTCTCTCCCTCACCACACGGAAACCACAATTGCCCGTCGAGCTGTCAGGCGTATTCCCGCTGCGTGCCGCGACTCGATAACGGTTGCAATAGGATCTGTGGCACAGGTACGAACCGCCGCGCATCGACCTTCTACCCGTAGACTCACCAAAGAACGGATTGATGGGCGAGGTCATTTGATGATAAGTCGGGCTGAACCAATCGCCGCACCATTCCCATACGTTGCCGGACATGTTATATAGTCCGTAACCATTCGGTTTATAGGCATCTACCGGCGCGGTACCGATATATCCATCGCTAGCGTTATTTTTAACTGGAAATTTCCCCTGCCATATGTTGCATTGATGCTCTCCGTCCAACTTCAGCAGATCTCCCCAAGGATAGGTCCTGCCCTCCAAACCACCGCGCGCCGCATACTCCCACTCCGCTTCTGTGGGAAGCCGCACACCGGCCCAATGGCAATAAACAACCGCATCGTTCCAGGATATATGTACCACCGGATGGTCCATTCGGTCTTCGATGCTCGAATCCGCTCCCTCGGGTGCAGCCCAGTATGCGCCTTCGACCACCAGCCACCAAGGCACTTCCTGCGGAACTTGTGCAACTCTTGCCTTGGTCTCCTCCGAAGCCAGCAGTTCGAATACAAACGACCATCCGAAGTGCTCCGCTTCCGTGACATAACCGGTAGCTTCCACGAACCGTTGAAACTGTTCATTCGTAACGGCATACGGTGAGATTTCAAATCCGGAAACGGTTACGCTGCGAGCCGGACCCTCGCCGTCACGCGGGAACCCTTCATGTGAATTCGTGCCCATCGTAAACGTCCCTCCAGGGATCGCGATCATGTTGGAATGGAGCTCAAGTTGAGACTGGTCATGATATTGGCCTTCACTTAGACTGTCTTGATGATCCTTCGGATCGGCTTCTCCCAACTGTACTTTCGCTCTCACGCCAGAGCAGCAAGAATGTTGTTCTCCCATGCTCGGTTCCTCCTATGCTAGATACAGAGAACAGGACAACCACTGCCGGAGCGGTTATCCTGCTTCACTTTAACTATATATTTTATACGAATTCCTGCGGATGGCGACGTATCAATTCCGGCACCGCTTCCCCTCGGCCTGTATTCTTCAAACGCTCGATATACCGGGGCAGATGACCTTTGGCATGGTAAGGTCCTCCCTCCTTCATGACCGTCCACAACGGGTCCACGTCATACGGCATCGTTGACATCATATGATCATGCCATTCATTCAGAAGGTATACAGCCTCCCTGCACAGATCCGGTCTTTCAGCTGCCCGATTGTACTGCTCGTGGACATCCTCGGCGATATGGAACAGCATTTCTTTGTCGAACAGATGATAGCCGTCATGATACGTTCGAATGTAGAGCCATTCTCCAAATCGCACGCTTCGCTGACAGACATGGGCGCATTGAGACACCACCAGATACTCCCTGCCGCCGCCTTTACCGGTCCGCAGGCTCTCCGCATAACTGATGCCATCCCAGCTGCGTACCGGTGCAACGTTCAAATATTCCGCCATCGTTGGCAAAAGATCCAGATGATAGTGGAGCTCGGGATCCGTTACCCCCTTCACGATGCCAGGCCCCCGAATGATCATCGGAATACGGCAAGTGCCCTGATCCGCTGTTCCGTGTTCTCCATAAATGCCAAGCTCCCCCATGTTCTCGCCATGATCCGCGGTAATGATGACAACCAAATCATCCATTACTCCCTTGTTCTCCAGCAATTCGAAGATCGCGCCGATATGCTCGTCCATATGGCGAATGCCGCAATCATAGCCATCCACCATCGTCCGCAGATCCTTCATCGTCCTGATCTCTCCGGGATGACGCGGATAATCGGGGGATACTTCACTATTATACATGTTAATTTCGTTCACCCCATGCGGTCCGACCTTCTTCTGGTGCTCATGAAGCACCTCTTCGGTAATCCAATCGGGAAGCGGCTCCTGCTCAAATGGATTTCCCAGCGACTGGGGTGCGCGATACGGTGTGTGCGGATCCCAGAAGTTCACATAGAGCATCCAGTTATCTTCATCGGCATTGCGATCCAGCCAATCCAGCACGACCGGAGATACTTCTTCCGCAGATTCCAACCCGCCCTTACCCGTATTATACATTTCATTGAAGCCCGCGTAGAAGGTCCATGCCGAATGACGTTCACCGAACGGACTGATCAAGGCGGTCTTCATGCCGGCCCTGCGGAATATAGCTGGAAAGCTCTCCGACCCCAGCTTGTCGCGGAAGTCACGGGTGATACCTTCATGGCGCACATCGGCAGCCGTGCCTCCATGACCGACAACACCGTTATGAATGCCGAACTTACCTGTCATTAATGCGGTTCTTGAAGGAAAACATGGAGCATCCGAGGTATAGTAATTGTCAAAACGCACGCCTTCCGCCGCAATTCGGTCAATATTCGGCGACGTATTCCGATGATAGCCATAACAGCCTAAATGATCCGGCCTGGTCGAATCCAAATCCAGCAATAATACTCTCATATCCTCATCGATTCCTTCCTTATCTGAATTCACTTGACATCTTTCAAGACTTCACCTGTCAGCGTTTACAATTTTTCTGCATTTGTTAGAAATTATAGGCCGCGATCCCTGCAGAGTCGATGTACATTTCGTCACTATGTTGTACGATTCTACTTCGATTTGAAATAACAGGATCACATAATTAAATC
The DNA here is from genome assembly GCF_001860525.1 of Paenibacillus sp. LC231. Taxonomy (NCBI): domain Bacteria; kingdom Bacillati; phylum Bacillota; class Bacilli; order Caryophanales; family Paenibacillaceae; genus Paenibacillus; species Paenibacillus sp. LC231. The sequence continues at coordinate 128,733 of NZ_JFOM01000005.1, forward strand.
AATGAGTACTCAAATGAAGCAATATTGTGCTAGGCTATAGGTATAAAATCACTGCGGGGTGTTGTCCTATGATCCAATTGATGAGCGTGAATTTTGATGATTACATACCGAATTGGCGAACCCAGCTGGAGACGATTGAGTACAATGTCCTTGTTGTGGTTAGAGAAGGCAAGGTGAGATACGAAATCAACGGGGAAGACATCATTGCCGAGAAAGAAGACGTACTCTTTATTCCCCGGTCGACGAGCCGCAGCGGCAGCAACTGGAATGGCATTCCCCATCAGAAGCATACCATTCTCTTTACATTGGATTGTCAAGAATCCACAGGTATTCCATTTCTGGATGCGGGTCGATTCATGAAATTCAATCTCTCTCATATCCAATATGTCTACCGGCGCTGTGAGCGCCTGTATGAGGAAATGCGGGGTGGCAAAAGCTACCGTACCATGATCTGTCAGGGCATTATGCAGGAACTCATCGGCATGCTGGCCCGTGAGCTCGAGAAGAATGAGCTGGCACCCAGCAAACGAAACTACGCGGATACCATCAAATCGTATCTGCTGGAGCATTACCGCGAACCCATCGAAATCGATCGATTAGCAAAACTAATCCATCGCTCTCCGAGTTATGCAGCAGCCCTCTTCAAAGAGGTGTACGGTCTTTCACCGATTCGGTATATGCACCAGCTGCGCGTGCTGGAAGCTTGCAGTCTGCTGCTTCATTCGGACATGACCATCGCTCATATCGCCCACTATTTGGGTTATTATGACACGTCCTATTTTTATCGGATGTTTAAAAAACACACCGGCCTGTCGCCCTCCGACTATGTACAGCAAGACGATCGGTCCGATATTTCCATGCTGTTCACTTAATCCTCGCTCGTCTTCATTCATGTTCTTAACGGCTTCTGCCCAGCAAACTGAATGACATGGGACAAGCCTTGATGCCCCTGACCCTCATGACGAACGACCTCTCCCATAAAAAAGTGGACTATGCGCCAATCTGCAAAGGGCTCGAGGAAATCCTCAGGCACGTATAAAAATTGCTGATCCTGCGGTCCCCCGCTGCGATAAGGAATCTGGTACGGTGAATATACCTCAGTGAGGAAATATCCTCCGGGCTTCACCGCTGACTTCACGCCTTCTAAAGTCCTCGTTCTCAATGCCTTGGGAAAATGTCCAAACACGCAAATGATCTCATCCCATTGGTCCTGCTTCCACAGCGCATCTTGGAGATCCACAAGCTCCGTGCGAATCTGCACACCGCTTGCTTCCGCCAGTCGATTGGCTTTGTTCAGGCCGGATTCCGCGTAATCCCATACGGTAACGTTCATGCCTTCCCGGGCCAGGAACACCGCATTCCGTCCTTCTCCCTCTGCGATAGCCAGTGCGTCGCCCGTTAAGCCTAATTTCTTATGCATATCGGCAATAAATACATTCGGGTCCGTTCCAAACACGTATTCATCTCCCTGAAACCGCTCATTCCATGGATTCATCGTTTTAGCACCTCTTTCTTTAAAATCAACGCCATTCTATACACACTGAAGCTCATCCCCATCTTACCATTCCTGCCGCATCGATGTTAGCGTGACTTCCGAATGGTTCGGGGAAATAGCCTCTTTGTGCGTAATCTTCACTGAGCTCGGTCTGGAATAACCATAGTGATTTCCGGAGTCAGCCTTCATAGAATGTCCAGCCAAATTTTGATAGCCGTTGCCAGGATCAAAACTGCCAGCATGATCTGCAGGATCTTCGTGTTCATCTTCTTGCCCGCGACCGCTCCCAGTGGAGAAGCGATCAAACTGGCAGCAACCATAATAAGGGCCGGGATATAATCCACTTGTCCCGTCGTCAGCTTCCCTACCGTAGAACCGATGGATGAGATGAAGGTGATTGCGAGCGAGGACGCAATGGTCATTCGCGTCGGTATTTTCAATACAACCAGCATGATCGGAACGAGCAGGAACGCCCCGGCCGCCCCGACGATGCCGGCTCCGATTCCGACCACAAGAGCCAGCGAAGCGGCCAGCCATTTATTGAACTTGACCTGATCCAGCGGGATTTCGTCCACCCCTTTGTTCGGAATGAACATCATAATGGCCGCAATCAGCGCCAATATGCCGTAGATGAGATTGATGCCGCCTTCGCTCATCATCTTGGAGCCGAAACCGCCGATGAAGCTGCCCAGCAGTATGGCCGAACCCATATAGATAATGAGCATTTTGTTCAGATATCCGCCCTTGCGGTATGCCCACACGCCGCCGATCGTGGCGAAGAATACCTGTACGGCGCTTATGCCTGATACTTCATGCGCCGTGAAAGCCGCAAGGCCGAATAACGGCGGGATATACAGCAGCATCGGGTATTTAATGATCGAGCCTCCAATGCCAACCATTCCTGATATATAAGAGCCAATGAACCCGATTAAAAATATCGTAATGATGAAGGATATGCTTAGTTCCATCGTGCTGCCCCCTTATTTCTCTTTAGAAAAGGGAACCTGTCTGGTTCCCCTTGATCTCTTTTTCTCTTGTTTCATCCGATTATTAGCGATCCTTGAAATGAGCGCTGTAGAATTCATATTTCTACCTCTTAACATCAGATCGCCATTGTCAGATTAACGTACCGCGCAGCGGTTCGGCCCGATCTCCATCTCTCGCTGCTGCTCCGTATCCGGATTCATTTTCCCCATGTTCGTTTGGCGGATTTCCTGATAGCTGTTGGGCTGCGGCGGCAGATTTTGCGTGACCAACGTCCGGAACTCTGCCTCATCGGCGATGTTGAGTCCATGGTTTTCCCGGTAAAGCTCTCCCAGTTTCTTCGCGACGGTTCCGTCCTCGTTCAGTTCGTCCATGACCATGAAATGCGCCGGCAGCACGGTCAGATCTTCCGAAAGATGGGTGTAGCGGACATAGAGCGTTTCCCGCAAGTCGCCAACCCAATCCTCCGCCAGCCCCGCCAGATCCGGACGGCCGATGGAATCGATAAACAGAATATCGCCTGTCAGCAAATATTGATCATCAATTACAAACGAGGTGGACCCGATGGTATGGCCCGGAGAATGGAGCGCTTCAATGCGAATTGTGCTGCCGCCGATCGCCACTTCGCCTCCGTTCTTGAGCGGTTCGTACTTAAACGCCACCTCGCCGGCATCCTTTGGCGGAAGCCAGTATACGGCTCCTGTCTGCTTAGCAATCATTCGTCCTCCGGAAATATGGTCCGCATGGAGATGGGTATCAAACACATGCTTGATGTTTGCATTCAGGCTTTTTGCGAATTCAAGATATACCTCCGTCATACGGGTTGCGTCAAACAATGCCGCTTCACCATTCGATACCGCCATATAAGACAAGCAGCCTTTACCTATACGAACAAACTGATAAAGCGTGCCTCCATCTGCCAAACTGCCGATCTTCAGGGGAACAAGGTGTTCACTCCATGCCTTCATGCCGCCTTTCAAATACGCCACATGCCGGCCGTGCTCGGCCAGCATCTCAGCCACCATCACCGACGAGCCTTCCTTGGCGCATACGACGAGCACTTCTTGATCCTTCGGGATTCGATCCAAAATTTCTTCCACGCCGTCAATCAAATCAAAGTAGGGAATATTCAAATGCTGAATTCCTTCGCCTTCAATCTTCCAGTCCTCGTAATCCGATGGGTTCCGCACGTCCAATATGAACAGGCTCTCTTTGCGAATCGCCTTCATGGCCACTTCTTGCGCTTGCATTTCTCTTACTGTCATGTCGCCTTCCTCCTCATAATTTCAAATGGATCTGAAATGTTAAATTCCTTCCGGCTGCCTATTAAAAGCGCTCAGCATGTTTTTTCAACAGCCATCTTAAACTGCGTTATCGTTCAAGCCCACAGTTTCTCCACACCAGCCGCTCATGCCCGGTACGACGTTTCTAATGCCTGCAAAGCCGTTAGCTGAAAGCTTTTGCGCAGCCAGGTCGCTCCGCGTTCCGGTACGGCAGATGACATAGATTTCATCCTCTTTGTTCAGCTCAGCCATACGTTCATCCAGATCACCAAGAGGAATCGATACGGCATTTCGAATATGCTTGAAAGCAAACTCCGCCGCTTCCCTTACATCCAGAACGACGATTGACGCTCCGGACGCAAGTTTCTCCTCCAGCTGATCATTAGACGCTACATGCGGATAAGTTCGTTCTGCCGTTTCTTCTCCTGATGATTTGCGAAGGTAGTGCTTCAGCACATCCCCCTCTTCAATCGTTCCGAGATATTGATGCCCCGTGCTTTCCGCCCATGCCTGCATGTCGGCCTTGGAGCCTTTATCGGTTGCCTCTACCTCCAGTACATGTCCGGCTTCAAGATCCTTCATCGCTTTTTTCGTGCGGACGATGGGCATCGGGCAAGCCAGCCCCTTAGCATCCAGCCTCATATTCGATTCAATTGCTGCCATATTACATCGAACCTCCATTGTTTTGTTTTCGGACACACATACCACCAGGGGTATATTTCAGTTCAAAAAAAGGGGGTGCCTATCACACCCATTCTTTTTCAAATAGACACAGTTACTCTGTATTGCCCTCCCATGCGAGCATACCGCCCGTCATATTGACGACTTGATAGCCTTGACCTTCCAAATATTCGGCTGCACGGCCGCTGCGCCCCCCGGAACGGCATACCAAGACATACTCTTTCGACCGATCAAGATCCTGTTTGCGGAATTCAATCAAACCTAAAGGAATGTTGACGGCGCCCGGAATTTTACCTTCCGCCACTTCCTCCGCTTCTCGAACATCGATGATATTCATGTCAGCTCCGTCACTCAGCATATGCTCTACTTCTTTTGGAGAAATCTCTTTCATGTTGTTCAGTACTCCTTTTACTTTTTATAGTTTAAGACCAGCGATTCATGCCGCCCTTCACGTTAGTCACCATCTCAAAGCCTAATTTCTTTAATGTTTTGCTCGCTTTGTTGCTTCGCATGCCGCTTTGGCAGATCAATACCACTTCCATGTCTTTGGAGAGCGAATCGCTGCTCGACATGAGCCGGTCCAGCGGAATATTACGGAAACCCCGAATGTGATTCCCCTTGAACTCTCCCGGCGTCCGGACATCGATGAACTGCTTGTTTGTGTTTCTGTTTTTAAGCTCTTGCTTCAGCTGTGCCGAGGTAATCTGCCTGACTCCCTGAGCCGGGAGGATTCTCCAAACGACAAACAGAATGATAAGTGCAATGAACGATACATTGAGAATATCCATCTTTATTCCCTCTCTTTATAACAGCAGCCGTCGCCGCTGTTTTCCTTAAATGAACAAGTTAACATTGCCATCCTGAGCATCGCCCAAATACGCAGCAACCCCCGCATACTCAATGCCGTCAAGCAGTTCTTCTTGCTGCAGCCCTAGCAGATCCATCGTCATGGTGCATGCAACAAGCTTGATGTCCTGCTCCTGCGCCATCTCGATCAATTGCGGCAGCGGAACGGCGTTGTGTTTCTTGATCACATCCTTGATCATTTTTGGACCCATCCCGGCAAAATTCATCTTGGAAAGACCCATGTTATCGGATCCGCGAGGCATCATTTTCCCAAACATCTTCTCGATGAAACTTTTCTTCTTGGGCAGCATGACATCCTCGTCCTTACGCAGTGCGTTCAGTCCCCAGAAGGTATGGAATATCGTCACCTCATGGTCATAAGCGGCAGCTCCGTTCGCGATGATATAGGCGGCCATTGCTTTGTCATAATCGCCGCTAAATAATATAATCGTTGTTTTTTTTGTTTCCGTCACGTCGTGATCTCCCCTATAAAATTTGATATATAAATCTCAACGAATGCGTTTATACCCCCATAGGTATATTTTCGTTCAAAAAAAATTATCCCTTTCTAATCCAAAATTTCAATACGTCCCCATCCTCTGCCTGCTCCAGCATCTCGTTGCCCGACGACTTGGCCCATGCCGTCAAATCGCTCTTCGCGCCTCGATCCGTTGCATGAATCTCAAGCACTTGGCCTTGTTGCATCTCCTTCATCTGTTTCTTCGTTTTCACGATCGGCATGGGACATGCCAAGCCTTTCACATCCAATACTTTATCCGCGTTCATTAAAATTCCTCCTTAAAATGATACGTTTATCTGCTTTTCACTAGCAAATTGACCGCTTCAACCACAAGCTTCTCCGTGTCCTGCCCGGTCTCTTCAGCTTTCTGTACGCATTCCACAAGGTTGGAACTGACGACTACGCCGATCGTCCGATCTATTGCCGTCCGCGTTGCGGAGAGCTGGGTAATCACTTCCTTGCAATCCTTGTTCTCTTCCATCATTTTCAGAATGCCGCGCAGCTGACCTTCGATGCGTTTCACCCGATTTTTCATCTGATCATTGTAATCCATCTCGATCCCCTCCTGTCTCTGCACTTTTTAGGATGCATGATTAAAGCATACTGGCTCTGGCTTGCATGCCCTAAATATATACCCCCATAGGTATATTGTCAAATGGATAATTCTAACTTTATGTTTATCAGGACATGTCTGATAATTGTCACACTCTTCCGTGCTGCTATATGTTATGATACCCTATAGGGTATATAGTAATCCATTTATCATATACACCAAATCAGGGAGGAATATTCGATGGGCAAAAAAATTCTCATTGTCGGCGGCGTAGCGGGAGGAGCCTCGGCAGCTGCCAGACTGCGGAGATTAGATGAGGACTCTGCCATTGTTTTAGTGGAGCGCGGTGAATATATTTCGTTTGCCAACTGCGGTCTGCCCTATTATATAGGAGAAACGATAACCGACCGCGATAAGCTCATGGTGCAGACCGTACCCGGCCTTAGCCGCCGCTACGAGCTGGATATTCGGAATCATAGCGAAGTTACGTCCATACTGCGCGATGAAAAAATGGTTATGATTAAAAACCTTATTACCGGAGAAACCTACACCGAGAGTTATGATTATCTGATCCTGTCACCTGGCGCGAAGCCGATTACGCCGGATATTCGCGGTCTGACCGGATCCCCAAACGTCTTCACTTTGCGCAATATCCCCGATACGGACCGGATTAAGCAGTACGTGGATGAAGTCCATCCGAAGGAAGCCGTTATTGTCGGGGGTGGATTTATCGGGCTGGAAATGGCCGAGAATCTGGCGGATCGAGGCGTTCAAGTGACAGTCATCGAAATGGCCAACCAGGTGATGGCTCCGCTCGACTACGAAATGGCCGCAATCGTCCAATCGCATCTTAAGGAAAAAGGAGTCCGTCTGATTCTTGAGGATGGCGTAAAAGAGTTTCATAAGGGCGGCCAACAAATCGAGCTTTCCAGCGGCAAACGAATATCAACCGAGATGACTTTGCTTTCTATAGGCGTTCAGCCGGAGAGCTTGCTGGCGTCAGCTGCCGGACTTCCCGTCAATGATCGCGGCGGGATTCAAGTTAACGAATATATGCAGACCGCTGACCCGAGCATTTATGCCATCGGCGATGCGATTGAGGTAAAGGATTATGTCCTTCAGAGCCAGGCCTTTATCCCGCTCGCCGGTCCTGCCAACCGGCAGGGGCGCCTGGTTGCAGACCACATCTATGGTAAAACCAATGGTTACAAAGGCACGCTCGGCTCGTCAATCGCCAAGGTCTTTGATCTAACGGTTGCTGCAACAGGCGTTAACGAAAAGCGCCTCAAGCAGATGAACAACCCTTATCAAGCCATCCATATTCACCCCTCGTCTCATGCCGGATACTACCCCGGGGCGTATCCCATTTCCTTGAAGCTGTTATTCCATCCGGAAACAGGTCAAATCTATGGGGCACAAGCGATTGGAGCAGATGGCGTGGATAAGCGAATCGATGTCATTGCTACAGCAATCAAGGGAGATCTCAATGTATGGGACCTGGCGGAGCTGGAGCTTTCCTACGCGCCCCCTTATTCCTCCGCCAAAGACCCGGTTAACTATGCCGGATATGTTGCCGCCAACATCTTGGACGGTTTGGTTGAAACGGTGCAGTGGCATGAGATCGACGACCTGGTCGGAAACGGTGCAACCTTGATCGACGTTCGCGAGCCTAAGGAAAGGGAAACGGGTTATATCCCAGGTTCCGTCAACATTCCACTTAACGATCTGCGCAGCCGACTGAAGGAATTGCCGGAGAATGAAATGCTGTACGTGACTTGCCAAGTTGGGCTGCGCGGATATTTGGCTGCCCGTATTTTGGCCCAGCATGGCTTCCGGGTTAAGAATCTCGACGGCGGCTGGAAAACATACGCAGCGGTTTACAAGCCATCATAATCGTTCCTAACTATATCCGTCTGAAATAGATGGAACATGCTGCTTGCAGTAAAAACATGCAAAAAAGCCCCGGAAACACGGGGCTTTTCTTATACAATAGATAATGGCTTAAATCAGCTTGTGCGCATACCATTTCTTGCCGCGGAAGCGCCATAGGAAAATCGCTCCCCGCACTCCCCATTCACAATTCATGGCCAGCCATACGCCAAGGATACTCCAGCCCAGAACGATCCCCATAATGTAACCGAGGATCACCCGGAACAGCCACATGGTCAGCATCGAAGTGATTGAGGTAAAACGCGAGTCGCCTGCCGCACGCAGCGCCGAAGGCAGAATAAAGCTTATCGACCACAACGGAACCTGCACGAGCGTGTTGATCAACAGCACCACGAACAGATCGTTCACGATTTCCGGAGGCGGGTTGAACAGCCCTACCAACGGCCGGTAGAGCGGCATCAATATCAGTCCCATCAGGGCCAGCGAGATTGCACCAAGCCATAGAAAGGATTTGATGAACTTGCGGGCATCCGCTATATTGCCGCGACCGATGCATTGACCGACAACGGTCACAATCGTTAAGGACAACGCGCTGGCTGGAATTTGAAATACGGCGGCAAGCGAAGACCCGATCGCGTTCGTTGCTATGGCATACGTACCCAAGCTGACGATAAACACTTGGGTTAACAGCTTTCCCCCGTTAAAAAACATCTGTTCGGCTGCAAACGGAAGCCCGATAAACATAATTTTGCGCAGCATGGATATCGGGAAATGAAACAGATCTCGCAGGCGGATATGCAGCGTGGCATCCACTCTGAACAGATAGTAGAGCGCGCAGGCCGCACCGGCAAAGCGGGCGATGTTAATCGCCAGCGTCATGCCCATAACGCCCATATTCAGCAGGGTGATGAACACGATGTTGAGCAGAACGTAGAGCAGGTTCATGATTAACGACAATGCCAGTGAAGCCCGGGTCTTGCCGATCCCCCGCAGCGCGCCGCAAACCGCCTGCACGATGGCAATTCCGATGAAGGAAGTACTGCTACCGATCAGATACACTCGCGCACTCTCCAGCACCTCGGGTGACGCTGAGCCGAACAGCAGATTCAGCACCGGCTGGTGAAGCCCAATGATCAGCAGCGCGATTGCTAAAGCGATCATCGCCACGGATGTAACAGTAGCCGCTGAAGCCCGGGATACCATCATGGCATTGCCGCTTCCCTTATATTGTGCAACGACGACGGTGCCCCCGGTTGCTACCGCCACGAACACATTGATCAGGAAAATATTCAGGGAGTCCACCATGTTCACGGCGCTGACCGCCGATACGCCCGACGAACTGATCATGGCGGTGTTGACCAAATTCAAACCGATGATGAATGCCTGATCAATCAATATCGGAAAAAATAAAGCAAAAATCTGCCGGTAGTCCATCGACTCCCCGGATAAATGGTGTTGAAGCACACCGTTCATTTGGGTTCGTAATCGAACCAACATCTGTCATCACATTCTTTTCGTTGTAATATAAAAGAAAAAAGCTCTTCAAACGAAGAGCTTCAGACTTACGGTATTCAGAAATGGCTGCCGCAACCGTCGCTTGGGAGAGCTCACTCCCTCGCCAAGGGGACAATACGGATTAATTCATTTGATCCCGGATAAACCCCGTCTTTGATTGGAGGATATCACCAGACCCGAGTTCTGTCAATGAATGCAGGCCACAGGAAATGACCGTATACTGCTGATAAACGGAGCAACATGTGAGCCTGCAGGTTGTAACCCTTTATATAGGAGGAGAAGAGGCTTCACCTTCTGTCAGAGCCTTTAGAAGGTGGCCTCTTCTGTAAAATGTTATGAATGTAATCAACTTGATCGTTCAGAGCCCAAACGTGTCGGCGTCCTTTTTCACTGACGCCAAATGTGAGAATTTATTTGCTGTTATTGATACTAGCGATAAGCCGTTTCTCCACATCCTGGGCAATGCCCCGCAGGGATTCAAAGGATTCATTCTCCACCATGCCAATAAGCGCCGTGGGCCTCGGGAGTCCGATCTTCGTTCCCTCTTCAAACTCATAAACGGCGATTTTACAAAACAGGAAATACCCGGCCAAGTCATTCTCGCTCAACACTTTTTTCGCCTCAACCGGATTGCATACCTCCAGTATTTCGTACTTCTGATCAAACTCGATGCCCTTCTCATTCAATTTGTCCTGAACGCTGAATCGCCACAGCACACCGAACTTCTCTTCGGCCAACGCTTGTTCCAATGCAGCAATGGCATCGTCTACTGACTTAACCGTTTCTACCGTATAGTGAAACATGTTTATCCCTCCAGAATGGTAAGATTTGAGGTACGGCTGGGTTACGGTCGTTCATTACTTTGTTATAAAATCATATATAGAGTTGCGATTTACAAACCAAAAAGACAGCTTCATTCTCCTTTCCATCTTCATCCATTATGTATGCTTCACCATTGTGGAAAAGGGTATTCGAAAAATTCCGTTCAATTTTATACATTTTGCCTTCTTTCACATGACACCCCTGATCCAAAAATCTATTTTCATGGACAAGAATATACCTTGCTTTATCGATATCCAACGTTTCTTTAAGTAACATTTTATAATACCTCTATCATTATTTTTATTTCATTAACACATTAGATATAATGCTCATCGATTTTCTTCTCAATGTCATCCAGAAAATCTTGAAGTTTGTCCCTTAGCTCTAATTTCTCGCTAAACATGAGATCCTCTTGTTCATATAAATCCAGTAATTCTCTAAAAACTATCATGTTGACTTTACACATATGATAATCACACTCTTTCTAATTTTAGTTACTGTATAATCCAAACTTTAACATTCTTACGTCTTCCGAATTGCTTTGCCTGGTTTAGATCGTTAATAAATACATCGATTATATGACCTTTGATCGCAGAACCTGTATCTTCTACCACCACCTCACCCTACACCGTCAATGTAAACTTTTGTTCCAAAAGGAAGCACTTTCGGATCAGCTGCGATCGTCCAGTTCTCCTTGGTTTGCTTTCCGGAAACCGTAACACCATAATCGGGATCACCCGGATTTTTCCCTGTTGATTCAGGTCCATTGGTATACGCAGTTAAAGTAAACAGTATATACTGTTCCGTACTATTAATGTTCTCTTTGATCGATTCATCAATTAATTCACTCGATTTATTATTTTTACTTTTATATTCATAGCTATCAATAAACCGTACCTCCTCTTGACTATTTGAGCGTTGATCCTCTATCAACGAAATGGCAAATATAGTGCACATTACTAGTGATATAATGGTTAATCGCATACTCATTCTCCTTTATGTATTTTTAAGCCACTCCAAATAGCTTGATTCTTAAAACCACCATTCGTATTTCTTCGATGCTTAATGAAGGCCCGTATAGATCATATGATCATAATAAATTTCATAAATCTCATATGTGGCTGGGTATTATGTATCTTATAAATGAGTATGGGGTCTTTGACTTTTAACTTAACTAATTTCACATCGGTAAGTGGTTCTTGAAATAATCTTTCCAATGCTGATTTCTGATTCATTTGCCAATCTCTTATAAAATCATCCAGTGTATACAGCCGATTGGTTATGATCTCTCTGCGTTTATTGTTGACATACCTATTAATCACCTTACCCTCTTCACCTTCACAATCTTTAACCAGCTTTATTCTTTCATCCTCAAGAAGAAACAAGAAATTAATCATTGATATTAGCTCTATAGCAGCCGGACTTATTCGTAATTTCATAAACAAATCATCATTCATATATATATTCTCCTTCGATCATCATGTTGTCATAGTAATTCTCTGATAAGTTCAATTAAAGTGATTGGTAAATTAAGACAACATCATTACATTGCCCTTGAAATATGCTTTGCTTAGCATGAATTGGAAATAAAAATAATAATTCGTATCGTTTATTGTCGATTCACTTTATATTTACGAACGTCTGTTCCTGTTTTTTCAATTATACGATGAATCACCTTACGAAACAAGATAATTTTCCCAAGAGTTTTTTTTATATATTACCTTTATTAATCATTTCATATAGTTAAGCATATGCTGTTTTAGAATCTTTAGTTTTGACGTTGCTATCGTAACGAAAATTTTACAACTCTGATAAAATATTATACGTGCTTCATAATCGATCACTATCTTTTTTGAGATTAGCCATTCTACCGCGATCTGTAACAAGAAATCCGGTTTCCTGCGATATTAATTCTACAATCTGATCATTCGTCGTACAATATACAAACTGTCCGTTATCTGTATGTAAGACGGTTCGAATCTCTCCACTGATTTTTTCCGGTTCCGTAAAATTAATATCTTCGATGCTCAGCCACTGCTCTTGATCATGGAGCACCTTACCCTCTCTTCGAATTACGTCATTGCGAGCAAACAATGACTCCTTCATTATAGTATCAATGAAACACGGGAGAAAAATGATTCTATTGGGGTTGATGAACATAAAAAAAGAATAAGCTCTTTGCACTTATTCTTCACCATAGACTTCTATTATTTTATCGATATTCAAAAAGTCATTTCGTATTCTTGATGCATTATAGTCGCTACTTTTTTTGATTTTGGAGATATTAAATCGATCGCATACGATATCAAACGTTTCTTTATCAAACTTTCCTGTTCTTATTCTCAATTGGTTGGCCATGTACACCATGCCAGAATTACGTATATTAATAGCCGTTAGGAAGGGCTGTTGATACCATTCTCCGATTTTTTTCAATCTTCTCAGAATTAAATGCGAATCAGCCTTACCATTAGCCTTTGTATTTAATATAGCACTCCGAAATACGTATTCATTACTCACTAATTTGGAAGTTGGCGCTTTAATATTCGCTGCTGGATTTCCGTTATTTTTATAATATATCTCCTCTTCAAAAGCTCTATTTAACATTAAAATAAGTTCCTGTGATACCTCTAATTTCCGTTCAGAATACCGATCTATATCTGTATTATTTCTCAATAACACTTTAGAATCCTCATTGCTAATATCATGAATGGTCAGATTAAGTACTTCACTATACCCCTTCCCTAATATTCCTTCGAATATCGTTTGAATAATCGCAGAATCCTGAAAGTTGACTAACCCCCCTGTTATGTCATCAATTTCTTCCTTGGAAAAAATCAATTTATTCGTTTTATCCACAAACTTCGAATAATATTCTTGCCCAAAAATAGTATCTAACGGATTTAAATTATTGGCTCTTAATTCCTCCTCTATCGCCCAGCGAATATAGTTTTGAATAATGGAAGCGGACGACAAAACAGAATTCATGGTTTTCGGATTCAAATAACTAATCAAGCTCTCGATTTCATAGATATTAAAATCATAAAGATCTTTCTCGAATTGCTCCTCCAGCATCTTGGCTCTGTTCAAAACTCTCGAGAAGGTGGATAAAGTGTTTGATCTTAATCCTTTAAGAAACATTTGCTTCTGTTCTTCGTTATAGAAGCCGCTTTCGTATATTTTATTAGACACTTCGTCACCCTCTTATCAACAATTAATAAAATTAACTGAAATAGTGAATCATCGCGTTGCGATTTCTATTATTGTTTATACCTCTTCGATCTTCGAGAATCTCAAGCAGCTCACGATTGTGGAAATCAATTTTATCTATTCTGGCTTTTATTTTATTCAGGTCGGTTTGTTGATCTTTAAAATCTTTTGCAATCCGGATATATGCGGCAAACATCAACGGATGATTAATATAGTCTTTTCGGTATTCATTCGGATTCATTATAAACTCCTGAGCGAATAAACCGGTTAGATAATTAAAGAAATCCACTAAATAGCTGGAAACCTCCTTCGCCTCCAAGGTTGTTTTGGGGTCAAAAACTTTATCAATGGCATACGACAAAATATCAAACGTTGTCAGCTGCCCAGCAACCTCGCTTATCTTGGAGCTAGAGGCAATCTTTCCTTTCAAGTCTGTCTTTTTCTGAAGGTCCCTGACCACAATGTCAGAATATTTCTGAGACTTGAGTTCCTTTAATCGTTGGGGCTTCACTACGTTAATGGTGTTGATTTGACCAAAATATTTTTTAGCCGAGTCTGTATCATAACTTCGAACAGATAAAATCATTTCTAAACCAAGATCCGGATTTATGGCTACAGCTCGCACTCCACCCTGAAGTCTGTGGAACCCATCCAGAATTGAGATTGTCGCTCTGCTGTTTATGGTTAGCGTTTTGGTTTTTTCATTATAATGTAGAGGTTCGACGTCCGTTGAATACACATTTAATGTTAACATGTCCGACAAATATGTTTCTCGTAACATATGATCCGAGATGTCTTCGACGCTTTTCTTGTTAATATCCGGAACAGGTACTACACCGTTCTTCGTTCTCTTGAATTTTGGACTTCTCTGAGTTTCATAATCATAGGTAATCAATTGGGAATGATACATTTGGACGAGATAAGACATTTTTATTTTTGTAATATAATTCTCCAAATCGATCATAGTTACATCTGCCAATTGAATCGGCAGCTGCAAAAGATGAAATCTATTTGAAGTGCCTAGGTTTTTTTGGGATAGCTCGATCTCACGATCCGAGTAATATTCATACGGGGATATTGACTGAATGCCAGTAATGGTGTATACAGCTAAACATATTAGACACAAGAGAGGAGAATCTAATGAAGCTATCCGATCATCGCCGCGGGCTATGGAGTTAATCGTACCGTTTGGAATATTGTATTTTTTTAATTCCCAATTTATTTGTTCCAGCACTTTTCTTTTATGCTTTATTTCATCAATTACATTTTTCAATTCTTCTTCCAGTTTTTTCCGATCCCTATACAAACCTATTCACCTCACAAGATCTTGACCGATATTTCCCTATCTCCGCTATTATACACAAAAAATAAAAATAATACATAAAGTAGATTAATACTTATCGTTGAATTTCCATGTATGGATATGGGGTTAGTTGATTTGATCACCTGGTTGAACTCTGCATCAAATATTCTATATCCATGGGTCAAGAAATTGTCAAGCAAATGTGCCTTCTGGGATGTAATATTCGTTTCCTTCCACACCTCAAGCTTTTGATCAGGGAAAAAAACAACAAGCTTCTGTAACTGTATCTACGTTTCATCTGTTCACAACCTAAATTATAAATATATGGATCATTCCGAAGATATATTAACATAAATATAATAACGATGATATAATAAATTTTGAATACATAGATCTAGGGGGAGAATATTTGATGGATACACAAGTTTTTATTTATAGTGTGGACACTAGTTCGTTTTATACAGACCAGGAATTCAAAATACATCGTAGACTTAACAAACGTTATCGATTAAGGAAAATACTCATTAGGATGAAGTCACAATGCACCGAAGAAAGCGAGTATCACAATAAAGTTACACTTCTTCTATCGAAAGTAACCACAAAGATCAATCAACTTAAAGAACTATTAAAAAGTCTCATGACAAGTCATCAAGAAATAAGGCAGCTAAGGCCCGAAGTATTGACTAACAAAAAAAACATAATCTCTGTATTTGAGTCGACTTTAACTCGCACTTTAACAATGCAACAAAACTTGCTTTCAGAAGATATCATGGTTGTCCAAACTTATTATTTTGAAATTTTAAGAAGTCTAATTTACGAGGGCTATATGTATAACGGCCATAAATACATATGCTTCACAGCTAGTGCAGGACAAATACGTACGAAGAAAACACTCTTCATTAAGGAATCTATATATAATCAATACCGTGAGTCTTTAATGTGTGGGTTAACTACAGATAAAATAAACCTCCAGGGTGGCGTTAATATCAATAAATACTTAGCGTATCTGGCGCTGTGTAACAGCGCAACAGATGAATGGCATGATTTTGACATAAACAAGGCCATCGTAGTTGATGACATGGAAACAACACTCCGGAGCACAGTTGATTTTATTGATGACCAAACGTATGAAATCACAAGACAAGAGATGGATATCCCCATTGAGCATACGGACGGCTGTGGTATGATCCTGCCCAAAATCAGCAAAAAAAGCATGATGATCAGACTGCCATGGGTAAAAGGCCTCCTGGTCCCTTTCCCTTTCGATAAATTTGTTCGCGAAGCCAATAAAAAAGGAGAAAAGTGCGGGATTGTGACCGATATCTACGGGAAACAATACGATATTTTAAAAGACGATATTCACATTATTTTTACAAGAAGCCAGTTCAAAATGTGGAAATATTATACATCATGGGATGAGTACAAACATCATTATCTTCAGCATCATTGTCATGCCAGTAAATGTAACGAGGAAGAGGAACAGATTGTAAACGGTAAATCCAATTATCAAATATTGCAGACCCTCACTGACTTTTCAGATGATGAATTGATGGAATTGAGCAGCAGAACCAGAGAGAAAATTATGAATATCGGCTCGGATCGAAAGACCATGCTGAAGATTCTGGGTGTTACCGGTGCTAACCAGAACAAAAATTACTTCCAGCAAGCCTTGGAGATTTACCCCGAACTTCTGAACGACACCTATAGTCGAGAAATATTGAAACAGGTCAAGAAGAGTATCGTCAAAAATGCACGAGCCGGCAAAATGGACATCAGTGGAAAGTATACTTTTATTAGCCCAGACCTCTATGCCTTTTGCGAATATTTATTTCTGGGCGACAAGAATCCAAAAGGCTTATTAGATGATGGCGAGGTCTTCTGTTCTCTTTACGATGACGAAGAAACTCTGGATTGCTTAAGAAGCCCTCACCTATATCGAGAGCATGCTATCAGAAAAAACATCAACAATAAAGAGCTTCGACGTTGGTTCACTACCAATAACCTATATACAAGCTGTCATGATTCCATCAGTAAGTTGCTGATGTTTGATGTTGATGGTGACAAAAGCCTCGTGTGTAACGATAAAACCTTGGTTAAAGTTGCCCAGCGTAATATGAACGATATCTATCCTTTATACTATAGAATGGCTAATGCGAGTGCAGAAATCATCAACAATCAGAATATCTACCGCGGCCTTACAGATGCTTATTCTGGAGGAAACATCGGAGTTATAAGTAATGATATATCTAAAATTTGGAACAGTGAAACTATCAATCTTGATGTAATCAAACTATTATGTATGGAGAATAATTTTACAATCGATTATGCAAAGACACTCTACAAACCTGAAAGACCGAAAATCAAAAAAGAGTTAATTACGGCTTACACTGCATCAAAGGTCCCTCATTTCTTCAGGTTTGCCAAAGATAAATTGCCCGATCATGTTGAAGGCGTAAACAAAAGCACAATGAACAGGCTGGCTGAGTATATCCCTAATCCAAGACTCCAATTCAAAGCACTCAATCTAGGCAGTTTCGATTATAGAATGCTGCTACATAATAAAGATCAATCCATTCCTTTAAATGAAGAAATCATTAGAAAATACACGGAACTGGACTTGCAAAAAAGATTCATGGAACTGGGCACCCTGGATCATTATGACTCTGCTGAAAATCTGTATGTCTATTTAGATATTCGAGAGCAACTTCTGGCGCTAAACAATAACCCAATGGAACTGGTCAATATACTTGTTGAGTATTTATACCGGCATAAGAAGAGCAGCTATAAAACTACGTTGTGGTCAAGTTTTGGGGACATTCTTGTTCAAAATTTGAAAAACAATATGATCACTACATATAATGATGAATCCATACTTTGCGATAGCTGTGGTATAAGAATAAAATCAACCCATCACCGAAAGACCTACTGCGATGCCTGTTCATTGGAGAAGGAAAAGGAACGTAAAAGAATAGCATGGCACAAACATAAAAATAAATATAATAACACTAGCGAAATAAAATAATATCAACAAACCCGTATGGACATTGGCTTATTGAACCGTGCATCTCCGAAAAATAAATTTTGGAAATTGTAATGTTCCCCCGTACTACAAGGGATTTAACGATTTGTCCTCATTTTCCTAATCGTATTTAAGGGAGAGCAGGTGAATTACTGAATTCGATTTGATTCTGATTTCAGTTCACTCGCTTTCCCTTTATTCATATGTTCCATATCATCGTTTACGAAAGGAGGCTGAGCCTAATTTGAACAAAAAGGATCTGATTCAAGCCGTAGCGTCCCATACCGAATATCCGAAAAAAGACATTGAAGGCATCGTAAATGGTGTCTTTAATGAGATTACGAATGCTCTGTACTATGGTGAGGAAGTAAATATTTCTTCATTTGGAAAGTTCATTGTAAAAACAAGGACCACCCGAAAAGTCCGTAATCCACAGACTGGAGAAATCATGGACATTCCAGCTGCCAACGTCCCTGTATTTAGACCAGCTCAAAAACTGAAAAGCGCTGTTCTATAGTGATTATTTTTTACAATAAAATAAATATATACTTCGAGGAATTATGATTATCGATCGCTTAAGAGCATTTCTTGGTAAACCTCATCTGTTCAATGCTGATATTCCTGTTTACTCCCCTACCCTTTCAGAAATAGCAGACATCGGAGAAATTGAATATTCCATACATATGACCCTCTGTTCATTCAATACCCGAACCATTCTGGTTAACTTATTTGGTCTTTCTGAAACGGATATCATCAGGCTTATGGATGAAGATCCTTACGACTTGCTTACAAGCCATCCTTCGATTCCTAAGTACATATCGAAAGCCTACTCCTTCTTTGTCAAAGATAACGTTTCTTATCATCCGGTTGCTAAAACCTTTAATATAGGTGACAAAGTTCTGGTTAACTCAGACAATTACATGGAAATGTACAACGTTATTAAAGAACTGAATGGTTTAAAGGATTCGAAAGAATCCCCTGCAAAGTTCAAGAATAATAAGGCTAAAGAATTATTTGAGAAAATGAATGCCCTTAAAACAAAAAACGCTAAAAATACGGGGTTGGATATCAAAGATATCCTCTCCATTATTTGCTGCGCAGAAGGTAACGGCATTCATGTATTCAATGCATCCAATCTCACCGTCTATCAGATGTATGAGCATTTTGAACGAATTAACTTAAAGGAAAACCATAACAGGCTGCTTCCCGTCTGGGCTAACGGCTATCTCAAGGAAAACTCCCAGCTACCTGAATGGTTAGTAAGAACAAAATTCTAATAAAAAATCTATTTATGATCCTTAGGAGGAAATAACTATGCTAAATCTTGGTAAATACGGTTCCCGTGATATTCTTAAACTTCAAATCTTCGATTACACTACAAAAAAGCCGATTATGACGTTTGACTACGCAAATACAGCTTCCCAAGAAATGACCTCTTCTCGAGTTTATGCGATGGGTGCCGGCGCACGTCGTATCGCCTGGGATGGTGAGAAAACGGCAAAATTAACCATGGAAACCCAACTCTTCTCCATGCAGCATCTTGCGATGCTGGCAGGCGAGGAAATCCGTAAAGGTAAACAAAACATCTACAAAACAGAAGTGATTACCGTTCAAGACAATGGTACTGGTACAAAACAAGTGACGCTATCCAAGCCACCGGTTGGAACCGTTAATGAAGTCAGCGTCCATCCATATATCAATGGAATTAGCACGGATGCTGCCCAAACGATTGCTTCGATCACCGGGAATGTCGTAGAACTCGATGCTTCTGCAACCGTAGCTGTTGGTGATGAAGTTGAGGTTTACTACCAATTTGAAGCAGCAGAGGCGAATACGCTCTCCTTTACTGCTACTGGATTCCCTAAATACGTCTATATGATTGGAGATACTTCCTACACCGACGAAGTAACCGGTGAAATTGTTGGTGCACAAATCGTATATCACAAGGCTAAAATTGATCCGAACTTTACAATCAGTATGTCGGCAACAGGCGATCCTAGCTCTCTGAGCCTGGTATTCGACCTCTTCCCTAAGAAAATTGAAGATGTGGATACCATCATTGATATGGTTATTTACGAAGACTAATCCGTTACTGGAAGAGACAGGGCTTACGCCTTGTCTCTTCCCTATTTATAAGACATTTCATAGAGTCTTCTTCGAACAAGAACACTGTACCAAGTGTCTTAACAGAC
The DNA here is from genome assembly GCF_001860525.1 of Paenibacillus sp. LC231. Taxonomy (NCBI): domain Bacteria; kingdom Bacillati; phylum Bacillota; class Bacilli; order Caryophanales; family Paenibacillaceae; genus Paenibacillus; species Paenibacillus sp. LC231. Next base: position 149,043 of record NZ_JFOM01000005.1, read on the forward strand.
ACCAAAAATGAACCTTAAGGGAGAATCATAACATGACAGCAAAAAAGCCAACTAAAAAACTAACGGCACAGGCGTTAAAGAAACTTGAGGGCGAGTTGAACACGAATAAAACCATCTCTATTCTGAATGACACGTACGAGGTCAATATTCAGCAGGTTTTTCGTGAATCTCATGTAGAAGCTTTAGTCATCCAGTATCTCGCTCTTTTGCAAGAGTTGAAAAACCGATCGGATTTGAATGACATGCTTATTGCAGGAACGATCGGATTATTGAACAGTCTCATTATCAAGGAATTCACCAACATTCCTTATCCACAATGCAAATCGATAGAAGATCACATCAAGGTCTCACACGTTCTACTCGATACCGGGATCATGAATGAAGTATTCGACTCCTTTATTCCAGAGGAGCTACGGAAGATAGAAGATAAATTCAAATCAACAAACCAGAACCTAGGAGAACTTCTTGGCGAGTTAGCCCTAGCCTCCTCCCTGGAATAAACGACATTCAATTCTGATTCTTAATTTGAAGGAAGTGAGATTAGCATTATGGCCGATGATTTGAAAATTTTTATTTCAGCACGCCTGGATATGAACCAGTCAATAAAAGATATTAACAAGCAAATCTTAGCGCTATCCACCAATCTAAATTTAAGGAAATTGCATCTCAACATAGCTGTCGATGGCGCTATTGTAAAAACATTAAAAAGTATTACGACTGCAACTGACAAGCTTAACGCACTACTGTCGCAGAACAAAGCAATCACAAACAATGTATCTTCATACAAGCGCCTCAATACGGTTATAGGCAGTATCAATAGAAATATGCAATCTCATAGTGATCTAAAGCTTAAATCAAAAATGGCAAGTGAAGCTAATAAAATCGCTGTGCGATCCGAAACATTACAATACGAGGAGCAAAAACGTGCACTCCAGGAACTCAATCATCAAACGAAAAATATAACAACTACTCGAAATGCCTTAGCCAATACATCTGCTAATCACGATTCAGATCCCGGTCTCTCTTCAGCCAATGACCAAAACAGTCAAGGTGGAGTAGTCCAAAACACAGGGACAACGCTGGTCAGAAGAATGGAAAACTGGAATATAGCGATGGAAGCTCTTAGAGTTCCCTTGCAACTGTTACAAAACGGCACCCAGTACGTTAATGAATTGGATACCGCCATGTCGAATCTAACCAGAGCTACGAATGCTTCATCCATTGAAATTCAAAATTTCCTTGGAGATGCGAATGCCGTGGCGAACGAAATCGGCGGTCTAACTGTAAATGTCATCAATTCAGCCACGGAATGGGCGAATCTAGGTTATACCATTAATCAATCAAAAGCACTTGCTAAGCAAACATTGGTATTGCAAAATGTAGGAGACTTTGACTCAGTTGAACAGGCTTCCAAAGCTCTTTTATCCACCATCAAAAGTTTTGGGATTGAGGTGGATAATGAAGGAAAGAACGTAGCGAATATCGTTGATATCTATAATGAAGTAGGTAATAGATTTGGCATCACCTCTCAAGGTATCAGTGAAGCCATGAACAGCTCAGCTGCGAGTCTGAACGCGGCCGGTAACACGATAGAAGAATCCGTTGCCATGATAACAGCCGCTAACACTTCTATTCAGGATCCGGGGAAGATTGGCGAAGGGTTGGATACCATCTCGCAACGTTTACGAGGAATTGGCGAAGTCGGTGAAGGACTGACGGAAATCCTCCCTTCGATCGAATCGAAGTTTTCTTCAATGGGCCTCACACTAAAAAAAAGCGACAACACCTATAAAAGTACATATGAGATTTTTCAGGAACTATCTTCGGTTTGGAATCAACTCTCCTCTGCTGAGCAGTTAGATATCACGCAACTTATTGGTGGAGATCAGCAAACTGTGGCTGCAAGCATCCTTTCCAATTGGCAAAATGCACAAGGAGCCTTACAAGCTGGACTTCAATCCTTTGGCAGCGCTGCCCGTGAAAATGAAATTTATCTGGACTCGTTACAAGGTCGAATTGCTGCCTTCACGAATGCCGCCAACTCATTCTGGAGCAACAGTTTGTCTTCAGACTTCCTGAAAGGCATTGTCGATGCCGGAACCGGATTAATTAAATTCCTTGATAACCTGGGTAATACGACCGTATTGGTCACTGGACTCCTACTAACCTTCAGGCATAAAGCCATCGGAGATTTAATCTCGGGTGCTGGACAAACTGTTCTGGCCCTATTCGGAGTACGCAAAGCGATTGAGACCACCGGAGTTGCTGCCAATACAACTGCCGTAGCTCTTACAGGAATGCAGAGAGCACTCGGAATCTTTGGTATATTGATGACAGTGGGTTCACTCATTTATTCAGTATTTAATCAAATTAGCAGTAGTGCTTCCAAAAGTTCCGAGGAATTTGAAAATCTTAAACAAAGCATTGAAAATTCCGTTCAAAATATAGTGGAGCTTCAGGGTTTAAACGAACAATATAAAGAGGGTAACAAATCGCAAGAAGAGCTGCTGTCTATTCGCCAGCAGATGGCGGGAATAATGCCCGAAATCGTATCTTATTATACCTCTGAAGGCGAGGCAGTGTATAGAACAGCCCAAGAAATTGATGATTTAATTGAAAAAGAACGTAAATTGAACGCCGAGAGAAAGCAAAATCTTGTCGATAGTAGTTTTGAGTCACTAAATGAACCAATTGATAATATAGAAAGTAGCCGAAAAAAAATCCAAAAAGCTGAACCGAAGTTCAACGAATTTTCAGCTCAGGCTGAAGCTCTCCCTATAATATTATCATTTAGACTTAAAGAATTGGATGACTCAAGTGATTATGACATTCAATTGGCAGAACTTAAAGATAGAGTTCAATCAATATTCTCAAAGCATGATTCCATCCCAGATCCAGGTTGGGTAGAAAATATTTTAAGAGAAGATAAAATTGATGAGACTTTAACAAGAGTAAGAACCTCTCTCAAAACCACATCAGCTATAATAACTTCTGAAAACCAAAATATTGAATCAGAGTTAGAAAATTTTAAGACAATATTTAACGCAGCTAACGAAGTGTCACTTTACATCTTAGGGAATAGTGATAAATCGACTAAGTTGTTCATGAATAAATTCTCCGATGCTTTCCTGGCTAAAAACGCAAATTCAATTAATAAAGATAATTTTGAAAAAATAATACTACAATATGAGAATCTATCTAAAGAGCTTGCTAAAGAAATAGACACAAACAAAATCGATTTATCCAAAGTGTTTGAGACAGGTAATTTTTCTAAACTTGCTCCCCTACTCAATAATGTTGCTGGCGAATTGATAGATGTTTCGCAATTATTGGATCAATTCAAAAGCCAAACTAATAATTCTTCAGTTGCGGTTGATAAGTTTTCAGCTTCGATGGAAGAAATCAATCAAAAATATGAATCAACATCAGATAAAGTATCAGTTTACAATAAGTTATTGGCAGATAATTCATCTGAGACAGGGTTAAATGCCAAAGAAGTAGAGGAATTAATTAAGAAGGACAAGTCGTTAATTGATCTCTTTGAAATTGAAAATGGGCATATTAAACTGAATACCAAACTAGTTATTGAAAAGAGAAATACTGAAATTCAAGCCTTCAAAGAAATTGCTGCGGCTCGTAAACAAGACCTCGCTGATCAAAATAGTGTGTTGATGGATAAACTGAAAAGTTGGGGAGTTGAGTTCTCAGCACTAGATACGCTTGCTGGATTGGAAGAGGCAAGAGCAACCATAAATGATCATAAACCTTCGAATTGGCAAGACATAAGTCCAGATAGTCTAGGTAGAGACGATAGCGTTGAAGATCTGAACAATTACAATAAAAAACAGAGAACGAAAGCTCTTGATTTTGTAGAGCAATATTATCTTCTATCCAAGGAATTGGGAATATTATCGAGCTCACTAGATAATGTTGGGACATCAACCGAAAAAACAAATAAAAGTACGAATGAGTCAAATAATACATTCAAAGAAACAAAAACCCTACTCGAAACAACCAATGTAAAGATACAAAAAATACAGAGCAGCATAAATCTGCTGCAATCCGAACGAAGTAAGTACAATAAAGGATCAAAAGAATATCGAAAGTCATTAATGGAAGAAATCTCACTGTTGGAAAGACAAAAAGAGATCATTGATGAGTCGATTGTTAGTGCTCAAAAATCAGAAAAATCAACTAAGAACACTAAATCTTCCACAAAAACTAATTCTTTAACACAAACGGAATATTATGATCAAATTAATAAGTATGCTGAACAATATCTCGTAAATCCTAATCTGATAGCAGCAATTATAAAAACTGAAAGCTCATTTAATCCAACTGCCAGATCAGCAGCTGGTGCACAAGGATTAATGCAGCTTATGCCAGCCACTGCAAAATCCCTCGGTGTTAATAACAGCTATGATCCTGCACAAAACATAGAAGGCGGCACAAGGCATTTTGCTCGACTTTTGAACAAATACAAAGGCGATGTTGAGCTAGCTCTATATGCGTACAATGCTGGAGAAGGAAACGTTGATAAGTGGATAAAGAACGGACAAATCAACAACATCCCTTTCAAAGAAACTAAAGCCTATGCTCCTAAGGTACTGAAAGCATTTAATGAATATAACACCAATACTAATCATGTTACTGCAACCCAAAACTCTTCGGACGATGTGTCTGAACTTCAAGCCAAATCTAAAGAGAAAGATTCCGAAATCTATAAATTGAGAGTGGAGTTCATTCAAAGTACAATTGTAGAATCAGACAACCAATTAGAAAAGATCGATAATAATATCGCTAAGTCTAAAAATAAACAATCCACACATGATAACCTCTCAGCAGAATGGCGAAAAGAAGAAATGTCCCAAATAAGCTATATGGAACAAAGACAGAAGGGATTATTTAATCAAAATGAGAAGACCTCCAGACTAGTAAAACAAAAGAAGATTACAGGCGGAGAATTCCAACAACAAATCGATCAAAACAATCTCGAGATAGAAAAAATTGAAACGGAGATTCAAGAAAAACGTTACGCCGTTCTAGTCAGCAGCCTTGATCAATATGAGCAAAAGCGCAAACAAGCCTCACTAAAGATCGAGGCATCTGAAACGAAGAGTTCCTTGTTAGACTCCGCATCTCCTGCATATCGCAAAGAACTTGAAGATCAACTAACGTTGAAGCAAGAAATTAACAATCAAAATGAAGCCGAGATCCAAACCATTAATGAAAAGTTACAAAACACAAAGCTTCTCCCCAAAGATGTCGCTGCTCTTAAAGAAAGATTGGAATTGCTTGAAGGACACAAACTTTCGGTCCAAGTCGAGATAGATGACATTAAAGGTGATATCATAGAAAGCCAGCTTGAAGAATATTCCGATAAAATTAGGTATAAAGATGCTGATATCAAGATCATTCAGGATAACCTTCGTAATTTAGAAAAAGGCACCCCAGAATATACGCAAGAATTAATGAAACAAATCCCGCTCATACAAGACAAAATCAGGCTGAATCAAGCCGAGATTGCCTATCTGGAAGCTCAAACGAAAAGAACGGATATTAGCATTGCTAAGCGAAAAAAATATAACCAATTGTTAGTAGAGGCTAAAGAGAATAATCGTTCACTGATGCAAGACGAAAGATCGATCCGAATGGAAATTGCCGATGGAATCATCGAGGATTATAAGAAGGCCATCAATAAGCAAAAAGAGCTTGAACTTTCCGCTATTGACGAAAAGATGAAGGCTGAGGACGAACGTCATAAAGAAGCGATTAAACATCTTGATGATGAATATAAAACGTTTGAAAAATATATTAATGCCCAGTTGAAGGCTATGGATCGACAGAACGCCTCGGACGATTACGATAAGGAATTAGCCAAGAAACTCAAAGAAAGACAAGAAATTATCGATAAAATCAACGTTCTGCAGCTCGACAATTCAATGGAAGCTAAGGCGAAACGTAAGGATTTACAGGGGCAACTGGATGCCAAAAATGAGGAAATCGACGAATTTAAATTACAACGGGATCGGGAAACGTCAAAGCAAACCCTCCAGGATTTGTTGGATGATCGCAGGGAATATCTGGATCAGGTGCGGACCCATGAAGACGATCAATACGAAGAATCACGTGAGAAAAACGAACAAGAGAAAAAAGATATTGAACGGAAATATAATTCCATGCTTAACGATGAGAAGAATTTTTACCGGATTAAGCAAGGACTTCTTAGTGAAGACAAAGCTGTTGTCAAAGCAACGACAGAGGAAATAAAGCTATTTTACACGCATTTATATGCTGAACTCGAGCAAGCCTTGATTAACCATAAAACCATCACGCAGCAAGAATATAACAACATAAGAGATAGCTTCAACCAAAGTAACGGTAATCTCGATCATTACGGTAATAACGGTGGCACTACAGGCGGTACCAATGGAAATGCAGCCGATTCTACAATCACACCAGACGTAGCTAAAGCTTGGTCAAATTATCTTGGCAACAAAAAACTGGCTGAAGAACATCAGAGAGAAAGAATGAAGTATAAAAAAGGTTCCCCCGACTATGAAAAAATATCCAATCGGATTAAAGAGTTAAGTGAGGAGAACCAAAAGTACCGGAACACTTATAAATTTAAAGACGGTTCTTATGAAGAATTAAAGGGATTTACCGGCTCATCAATATTCAATGCAGCTTCTGGCGGCATGACCCCTGCCTGGGGCTCGGAAGGTAAATTCCTGCTTGCACATGAAAAAGAACTGATATTGAATAAATCAGATACTTCCAATCTTCTTAAAATTGTGGACTTCACTAGAAAAATTATAGACTCCATAAAAGGAAATTTTAATCATGATGCTATCAAATCAACTTCCACCTCTACCCAAACAGACAACAGCATCAGAATTGATCATGTATCCATTCATGCAGACCAGCAGGATACAGGTAAAAGTCTTCTAGAAAAGTTTGAAACTGCACTCAGCACAAAACTTAAACACAGAACGATCTAGTATCACATAGCTTCTCCCCTCTTCTCCAAAGAAAGGAGTGTGTTCCTTGTTAGGCGAAATAGATTATAATTTAAAACCAGTCAAACCTCAATATTTCATTGCCAAACCCAATCGCGAGATTATAAGCAAGTTGAGTGAAGCATACAATGTAAGCCGGACCAATAAATTAAATGATGTTGATGAGCTCTATCTGACTATCCCATATCGATTAGATGTTAACCATAAACTTATCAAAAATAAAAATATTAATAATCTTAAGGAAAGATACTTATTAAAAGTGGTTACAGATCATCACATCGATTGGTTCATAATAAAAGAGATAAATGAAAACTCCAGCGATTCAGAAAATTCAAAAACCATACGCTGCCTATCCTTAGCACATGAGTTAACGGATAAGGCCATTCGAATGTATTTAGGCGAGTCTTATCACGCCAGGCAAGTGTTGAACGATCTGACAGCTAACACGACCTGGACACCTGCTTATATCGATGCCGATTTCGAATTGACCTACAGAACTTTTGATTTCCCCTCCACTAATGTGCTTGATGCCATCTTTTCTGTTGCTGAAACTTATAACGCAATCGTGCATTTTGATACAGATAAACGGGAACTGAGCCTAACAAAGCCTGAATTAACAGGGTTAAATCGAGGGTTAACCTTTTCTTATGGCAAGTACTTAAACAGCTTAGGCAAGACTGTACAAACTGATGAGATGGTTACCCGCTTAACTGCAAATGGCAGTGATGGATTAGGTATTCAGAAAGTTAATCCTACCGGTCAGAATTATATCGAGAACTTCGGTTATTTTATATACCCGTTCCAAAGAGATGCTCACCGTAATGTTCTAATCTCCAGTCATCATATGAGTGATTCGTTATGTCATGCCCTGCTCGATCATCAAGAACTCGTTGAAGCTAATTCGGGATTGTTCAACACCCATTACACGGAACGCCAAAAACTTCAGAATCAATTAATTCAGCTAGAAGGTGATCTTGATCGTCTAAAGCGAGATGAAGCTAACGTAACCAGCACCATGATTTCGCTTCAATTCGATGGTAAGATGTTTTTCGAGAAGTATGGACATCAAGGTTCGAGTCAGAGATCCTTTGCCATTGATCAAAACTATGCTTATGCAGTCATGATCAAAGTGGATAACACAGCCAGTGTGTCCGTAAGTCTTGATGGACAAGCTAGGTCTACAATTTCTAATCAGTGGGTGCTTCTCGGGAAGATTAAAGATCAATCGAGTGCGCAAGTAGCAATTAACGGTGGGAGTACAGGTGTTTTTATACAGTTAGTTAACATCAGTCTTGGAGAATTCAATACAAACAATAATGATGCTGCTATAGTTGATCGATACAGCCTGGATCATAAAGAAAATCAGGTGAAACTAAAGGAGCTTGAGATTAGTTCTATTACCGCAACAATCCAACAGATTAACGATGAAATCGATATTCTTCAAACGAGGCTTACTGCCGAGAATAATTTTACTCCGGAACAGCTTCAAGAGCTGAATTATTATGTTATTGAGCGAGAGTTTAACGATGATACCTACGTAGATGAACAAGACCTATATCAAGCAGCGTTAGAAAAGTTCAAAGAGCTACAGCAGCCTCAATTATCCATAGATATCGATATCGTCAATTTTCTCGAAATTGTGGAAGAACAACGAAATTGGAATAAACTTCAGCTTGGCGACTTCGTCAACATTAAATATGAACCTACGGATACTTATGTAACAGCCAGAATAACTGAGATTGCTTACAACCATGAGAATTACAACATTAATCTGACTCTTTCCAATGCTAAAAGTGTAAATGATGAGTCCACCCGTATCGAGAAATTCCTAAATGATGCCAAAAATACGGCTGTTGTAGTCGATCTCAATAAGACCAAATGGGGCAAGGCAGTCGTTGATACCTCAGAGATGAGCAAACTGTTTGATAACTTTTGGAACAAAGTGACGAACGACATTAATATGGCATCGAATGAGTTCGTTACGATTGACCGAAAAGGCATTACGATCATTGATCCCAATGACCCTCTTCGATTTCTCAGAGCTACACATGGCGTTCTTGGTTTAACCCGTTCTGGTGGACTTCGTTATGAAACGGCGATAACAGCTGACGGTTTGATTGCCGAGATGGTGCTTGGTAAAATCATCCTGGGTCAGCGCGTAGTCATTGGCGATACAACTGGCGTATTCACAATCGAAGGCTCCAGGCTCATGATCGATGACCGTTGCGGCCGTGAAGTAGTTAAGCTTGGTTTGCTGTCAGAACAGCCGGACAAATTTGGTTTCTACCTGAACCGCTATGGATCCACCAATTGCAGTGATACAAACAAAGTCAATCGAGTATCCATGACTGCCGACGAAGGGTTTATTATCGAACGATTCCGAAATGGAATTGCAGAGAAAACTTTTGGCACTACTCTTGACGGCGACTTGTTTATAAAAGCCGGCGTCAATGATCAAGTGTTCACGATTGATAAGAATGGATTAGCGTTAGGCCATAGTATTTGGTCCAATGCTCCTTTCCGCGCGGATTACAACGGAAATGTATGGATGTATAAATTGTATGCCGAAGATGCTGAAATTACAAAAAGCATTTTTAAAGATGGCCATATTGAAGGTTCATCTCTGACATTAAGGGATCGTAGTGGCGGAGTCATAAAAATGTTCCCGGAGCACGGTCTCTGGTTCGGAAGCGATGAATTTGATGATGCACCTGCCAGTATAAGCATGGATGGTACTGCGAAGTTTAAAAAAGGCCAATTTATTGGCCCCAATGGAGATATACTCATTGATGCTGAAGCTGGTTACATTGACATGGATAACCTCGATATTATCAACATTGGCAAACTCGTTGCAGAAACTTTACAGGTTAATACCATTCTTGCAGACCAGTCTTATATTAATGATCTAACTGTAAATAAAGTGAAAACCCTTCCTAAAGATGCGAATATTGGAGAGTATGTTGATTATATCGAGATCGAGGATAACTATATCCGTTTTATTACTGCTAAAGTGGATCAGCGTGAACATGCAAAAGATTCTCGAGGCCGAGAACTATATTGGCAAGACAACGAGAAAAAGATACTAACTACAGAAGTAACAGCCATTAAAGCTTATGCCTATAGTTTTAGACCAGAAGACATAAAGGTAAAGCAAGAGATCAGTTTCACCGGCAGTGGTAACGATGCTGAACCTATTCGAAAGCTGGGTACTGGAGACGGTGGAGCCAATGACCGAGCCAAAATGGTTGAAACGAAGTATCGAGGCGGATTTAAACAAGAATATAAAGCGAGTAATAACAGCAGGTTAAGAAGCATCGACTTGTCTGACAACGGTATTAAGATTATCTCGGAAGAAAATCCGGTAACGGTAGAATCTAAAGATGTGACGCTGGAAGTTAAGGCAGGCACGGCGAAAATCGTTCACTCTTCAGGTTCTTTCATTGAAATAGCTCCTAACGGAGCCATTAACATAAAATCAACAGAAGCCATGAATTTTGAGGCCGGTGGAAATATGAAGTTTACTGCTCCGAGAATTGATTTGAACTAGTTCAAATCAATTCTTTTTACTTATAACAGTAATGAGGTGATTAAAATGCCTGGTGTTGCAATACATGGATCCCTAATTAGAGAAGCAACAAAAAGTAGCCATGTTAAATATAACATCGAATATTGGATAGAACCGTGGTGTAACGAGCGGGCAGAAGATGGTAGTTGTAGAGATCCTAGAGGTGGATATTGGGAAGATGGGGGTTTAGGAGATACCAACGCGAGAATAAATGGATCCGTATCTGTTTCTAATAGAACTGTTAGAACTGGCGGTGCCTATATTGCAACTGTAGGAGATAACACAAACGAAAATTGGTTCGCTAGTCCTCCCGTTCCTACCAGTAACAGTCAAACTAGGTATACTGCGATAACACCAACTTCTGGAAATGATGTAGGTAGGATTAATCAATCTGGTGGAACAGTGTTTATCGGGGGGAAGGCCGTTGCCAAAATCGGTTCCCAAGTGACAACCTGTCTTGGAGAATTAACCACTATAACAACCGGCAGCTCAAATGTATTTACAAGTTGACATAAGTTGTATAAAAGGAGGTGATACATATGACTATACGCGATGCACTCTACTTTTCTTTTGCAGGTAAAAAATCTGTGGATTATGGAATTGTCAATGTAACGATGAGTTCAGGGATGTACGAGGAATCTCTGGCACCATCTAGATCCATTCAGGAAGTATCCATTAAGGGGCGTGACCGCCCCTATTTTCAAGGAACCAAAAAAGATCCTCTTAAATTTAACGTCTCTTTCGCGTTTGAAGATACCTGGGATACTCAAAAAATCAGGGAAGTGACAAGGTGGCTGACCGAACACGATTATTATCAAGAACTATACTTCACGAATGATATCGGGCGAGATCCAGAAAGAATCTTCTATGCCTTATTCGTTGATGACCCTGTACTTGTACATAACGGAATTCGTGAAGGTTATGTCAATTTGACTGTTCGATGCGACTGTCCCTACTCTTATTCTCCGATGTTTACTTCCCGTTTATATAAATGGGATCAACATAAATTTAATACCGACATAGACGACTTCAACGCAGGTGTGAAAACCTCTACGATCGTAGATATTGATGGGCAACTTATTTTGAATCCGCACCGTCCCAAATGGAGCGACTATGCTCCCTCTACGCAATGGTCTGGACTAAATCCTTAAAGAAAGGAGTTTATCATGGCAACGACAACTATTAAATTAGGTTTAACCAAGCCTGAATACACGGATGAAATTGAACATACGATACAGGCGCTGGCACACAATTTTCAAAAGTTAGATGATGATTCCAAAACCTATGTAGATGCCCCCCCTACTTCTGGCGTTTGGCCATCCAAACATATTTTACATGCGAATCAGCTCTCTATAGGTGGTTACCTAGGATGGGTTAATATACGATCGGGTACAGCAGCTCCCATCTGGAAAAGCTTAAATTCCTACAGTAATGGTGCTGTTATTGTCCCTAACAAGGATAACGGGCATTTTTATACCTGCATCCAATCAGGATACTCGGGTTTGACTGAACCGATCTTCCCTGTGTCAAATGGTGGCGAAGTTCAAGATACTCGTGGAGCTAATCAATGGAATCCTAATCACTACTACAGTGTAAATGATATCTCATTCCCAACCACAGATAATGGGCGTTTCTATGTCTGTATCCAAGCTGGCGAGTCCGGTGACGTGGAACCAAATTGGGTAATCGTAGATGGCGCAACAACCTATGACAAAAATGCGGTTTGGGCAAGCTACCGTATCGCCAAATGGAGGGAAAGCGGAACAGCCGTACTGTATCGCCCCTTTGGGAAGATTGACTAAGGGGTGATGACATGGCAAATTGGCTTGCTTTAATTAATCTTAAAGGGGACTATACCTCCCCAGTACTTGATCTTCCTTTACGTGCGGATGGAGTTATCAGCAAAGTGCTTTGGCAATCCGAACAACCTGTTGGCAGCCAGATAACTGTCCAGACTCGGGTCAATTTATATGGCCATGACTGGAGCGATTGGAAAACATGCGTGAACGGTGGCCCCTTCCCCGATTTAAACGATGACAGTCACTTAGATAACCCGCAATACATGTTTCGAATCTTATTCAAGGCTAACTCGTACCAATTTAAGCCACGCTTTAAATCCATTCAATTTGAGTTCGAACCGGTTCTTGTATTTGACAACAAAGGTGACTTGGATTGCAAACCGGAAGTTTGGATAACGAAGTATGAGAACGGAGACTTCTCTATACAGAATCTTTCGCATAACCTTGAAGAATTCAAATTCACTGAATTAATTGATGGCGAAACGCTCTATGTAAACAATGATTCGGAAGACATTGAAACTACACTTCCCGTTACCTATCGCTATCGTAATTTTAATGATCATTATCTTCGTTTTCCCATCGGTAAAAATGTACTTCGGGTTAATGGCAAGGCGGATATCAGATTCAGGTATCAATTCAAGACACTTCAGTAAGGAGGTGATATTTTGCCTGACCTAATCACTCAATTACAATATAACGATCCTCTAACAATTATCGCAAGAAAAGGCACTTTGGATGATCCTTACATTGATAGGGCCGATTCCCTTCCGGTCATTAATGGTCTTATTACTCTCTTAGAGCTTCCCTCTCTCCAAGACCGGGTCAATATTGCCGGAATGATAGAAATTGACCAGGAAATTTTTGAACAACGTAAGACAATTGAAAGCCATGAGTTCTTAGTGAATTACGCAAACGGAACAGTTCAGGTCCATCCTTCTTTGGAAGGAAGAACTCTACTGTGCCGTTTCAAAGGCCGAGGATTGATTATGTATCCGGCCAGTAGAATTTATGCTCTAGTACGCCGTCATCCCGATGTTGTCGTTACACTGCAAGATTATATTACAGAAATCGAGCAGAAGCTGGCCGAGAATCAGTCGCTTATTGGCAAAGTTGAACAGCTCATTACTGAAACCAGATTAGTCATTGATGAATCACGAAAATCAACGGATAATGCAAACCGCGCCGCAGATGAAGCAGATCGTGCCAGGGATCAGGCCATGGATGCTTATCAGACAACAAGATTAGTGTTCAAGTCTACTGTAGCTGATATGAAGGAGTTACATTCAACTTACCCTTATCCTTCGGTTGGATGGACCGTTCAAACCTATAGTGATGGCGTTCGATATCGATATGACGGAATCCAATGGGTTCCTATTGATATTTTCGGTGCTAATATACAGCCTGTTAATGAGTTTAGAGATGGTCTCATGTCGGTTGCCGAACACCTTAAACTAAAATCCTTCCCCTACGAGCTCAAAGAAAGAGTTATTGTCTTCTGCCTGCCCTCTTACATTTTTCAAGGGGTTCAGGAAGTCATCGTCCCATTCCCTTTTGATGGCGAGATTACTTCCGTTCATGCCATTTGTAAAGTGCATGGCGACACGGAAACGGAAATCAGCATCGAGAAAAGCAGAAATATTATCGACTGGACCAACATCTTAAGCAGCAACATACATTTCAGGGCATTAAGCAATTTTGATGATAAATCGGTCTCTCTCGCCTCAAAACAGGTTGTACAAGGAGACATGTTCCGCGTGAACGTCTTGAATCAGGGTGTCAACATTCAAGGGATCACGATTGAATTAAAAATAAAATTATAAATGCAGAGGAGTTTTTCACAATGGCTCAACCCGTAATTTCATGGATGAATAGTACCCATACACAAAAAATAACAGCTCCATTTGACTTTGGCGTCATTGATGCTGGTGATCTGGGTCCAAAGTTTACATTTAACATATGGAATAATAAAGGCGAAGCAACCGATGTATCGAAAATGGAAGACTGCACAATCACAACCCGGGACATGTCCGGTGGCCTCGGTAATACCATCGGCAATGAAGTCGAGGTCGTTAAAAACAATTGGTTTCACGCTCAAGTAGATACATTAGGCGAAACTGATTTGGATCAGCCCACTTCCATTATCGGTAAAGATGCTGCCAAACCCATTGGTACTACAGGACAAACAACTAAAGACCATACCGGTGCTACATACCCTACTCCGTTCATTCCGGCAGCAAAAGAAATTCTTGGCGTAAATAACAACGGTGATCCAATCGATGCAGCAGGCAACTACGCAACAGTTACCCTTCGAGCAGCCGTTCCGCTTGACGCCAAAAGTGGCAAGCAGCAATTTAAAATCAGGGTTTCCTACCGGTATGTCTAAAACTCAACAGAAATGATTTCTGTGGACAGGTACAAATGTACCTGTCCCTTTTTATACTCACAATACAATGGAGGGTACATGCATGATTCTAGGCGATAGAAAATATAGTCACTCCCCTGTTCCAAGTCAGTCCTTTATTTGGATTGCAGATTATTACGACAATTCATACTCTTCAGAATTTGACTTTGATACCAAGAAAACAAACAGCTTTTATGATATTGAAAGAGATAAATTAATGCAATTTGGGCTCATTGGTGAAGGATCTCAGGTGTTTTTTGACGTCGCTAACGGGGTTTTCAACATTAATGGACACCAAATTATGATCTCCTATGCAATGGAGACCACAGAGTATCCATTAACAGGCAGAACGTTTCTGTACAACGATATTATCACCTACAAAGAAGCGGTATCAGATGCAGATCTATTCACCCGAAAAGCCGTAAACGGTAGGTTCAATCATACCATTACGTCATATAACATCGGATACAAAAAGAAAATGGAACTCGAAGAAGTTGTCATTTGCTTTCAAAATATATTAACCATTCCTTTTAATGAGGCATTGTATCTCCAGATCAAAATATCAGCCAATCAGGATCTAAGCGGATCCTTAATCATCCGGAGAGATGGCCTAATCGTCGATACGATACCCGCTCCTCTAATCAAGGATATGGCCGGCATTATCAATTGGGAAATTAAATAACGAGGTGAAAATAATGCATTCATTTTATACTGACGATTACAAACGTGTGTGGGGCAATCAGACAATCAACGGCGACGTCGAGATTATCATGGGTACAAATGACGAACTAAATATTTTTACGGACACCGAATCTTATACGCTTACACTTCCCCCAGGTAAATACCATACTGAATATACAACCAATGTTTCAGAACTGATTAACGAACTCAATCATCAAATCTCTATAAGTCCCCTCCCTATCCAGGCATTATTAGGCGGATATCATAAAGATCAAAAGTATAATATTGTCGTTCTGCAGATGACCAATGGCAAAGAGATCGTGGATCTTACTGGCTCCTTCTTTGACAGCTTTTTTGCTTGATATAACCAAATCACATATGAAAGTGGTGAGAAAACATGGCTACTCAAGAAATTGGCATAACGCTAGATTTCCCCAAGGGTTCTTTTGACAATCTTATATTCACGAATAATACCTTGCAGTTAATTGAAGAAACCAAGGATGACGCCGGGAATGGGGTCTATCGGGATTCGGGAAGCTGGGTATCCGAAGTTATATTTATTAAGGACAAGGTCACCTCATTTAAACGCATATCCCGAAATGTAGCTATCAAAGGCAGCGGCTCATACAAAATCTACACCTCCTCCTCCCCTGACCAATTGAATTGGACGCCTTGGACAGAGATTAATTATACAGACGGAAGCATTTCCACCCCTGCAGATCAATACGCCAAAGTTAAAATTGAAGTGTTTGCTCATAAAACCAACGCCACATTTACCGTTGATGATTTCAATATTCCAGATAAATACTCAAATCCTTTTCTAAATAGTTCTGACGGAGTTTTGGAACTAAAGAACCTGTACCGTCTTGTTGGAGAAAAAGAAATAAATTGGAATGATACTGGAAAACTATTCATCACGAAAATTAACAAATCATATTTTAAAGCAATCAATAAAATTGAGGTGGTATAGATGCCAGCACCAGCAACGACAGGGCAATTAAGAACGAAAGTTCAAGATATGCAGATTGGCGATTTCATTAAGTGTCACTACAATGCTCATAATACTGCTAATACTCCAGCTGGTCATTTTTTTGCATTTGCTCAAGATACAGCTGGTACTGAATTGCCAATAGACGGGGTATCAGCGGTTACGCAACAGGGTTTTTTTTATCTCGTAAAAGTTGACTTAGGATTTCTAATTGCTGATAGAGTAGTAAGAAATACTATCACATGGGATACCCTGAATACTTCAAAGTATATTCAAGGAAGGCCCCAAGAGAGAGATGGGACAGGATACGACTTCGGATTTGATTGTACTGTACGTTCAGTTACAGGTGGAGTGGCTTATGCCGACGCGAATGGAAAATCCTCACTTACCGACATGGGCCTTGGTGGCTGGCCAACAAATAATGAATGGGAGAAATATATAGTGAGCTTCCCTGCCAGTAAAATTCAAACTGGCAAGGTCTTAGACGATGTTTTTCATTGGAAAAACACTTCATCTTGGTGTCAGGAAACGGTGGTTAACGGACTTGCACACCATACGGGAGCAGCTACTATTGGAAACAGTAGTCATCGAATATGGAGAAGCCCTGCCATCGGGTTGACAGGTGCCTTTAGAAATGAAGCTAACTATGGGAACTTCTCAGCAAGCACAATCGCAACGAGCCTCATTGGTTTCCGTCCAGTATTTGAATATAAGGAGGTGTGATGAATGGCGACTATAGGGCAACCATTAACTGCTCCTGAGAGTGGTTGGAAGAGGCTAAATGCTGATCATCCACTAGTGTTTTACACTGGAGCATGGACAACGCAATCTAATGCTGCATTCTCTGGCGGGATTAATAAATACTCAAATAGTGTAGGTAATACGATATCTTTTACTTTTAGAGGAACAAAATTTAGGTATATTGGGCAATACAACGGTACTTCTAAAACGCCAGCATCTATATCAATAGACGGTGTGACAGAGCAAATCCGCTTTATGTCTAATACGTTGGTAAATTCGGTACTAGTTTATGAGAAGACTGGATTGGTCGAAGGTAACCATGCAGTCGTTATCACTATAAATGCAGCAAATGAGTATCAATCAATACAAGGCATAGACATCGATTCAACAGGCCGATTACTACATCCATATGAAGTTACTGAGATTAAAGACCTTGTGGTAGGAAAACGTATCCGTTGTAATTATTCTGCGCTTACTGGTTTTACAGGTAACTTCATGGGTCTAGGGCAAGAAATGGCTGACTTCATCCCAGTTGCTGGTACAGCTAACCCGAACGGTGACTTCTATTTTATTATGGTCGAAGATTTCAATAAAAAGAAGATTTTAGTGGCTGATAGAAATATTCAACACACTATCTCTTGGGATACAATCAATAGTGATGGCATTATTAGCGGAGTGAAGTTTGCAACTAAGCCTTTTAGTACGTTGTCTGGGTATGAGACTGATGAGGTAAAAATAACTGATAATGGATATGTTACTGGCGCATATGGAGATTATCAGGGCTGGAAAGTGTTTGATGGGAAAAATGGAAATGGAGATAAATGGGCAAGGACAGTAGCAGCAAGCAACCCAGCCGAATTAACTATTCAATTTAAAAAAAGTAAGCAAACAATTAATGCTTTTACAATCACTCCACCACCACCTAATTCTGCGTCATCCTCAGAACATCCTAAACATTTTAAAATCCTAGTCTCTGATAATGGGGCTAGCTGGGTTGATGTATTTGAACACACAACAGGGATTGGTGGATCGAGAACAAGATTTAGTTTCAACAACCAGCGAGCATATTATTATTATCGCTTCATTGTCCTTTCTGCAAATGGTGGAAGTCAAATACAAATTGGAGAAATTGAATTTGAAAGCGAAAGTAACCAGAGTAATTTTGAAGCAAAGATTCGCCTTCTTTCAGGTGGTGTTGAAAGTGTAGATAAAGATAATGATTGGGATAGATACATTGTTAACTCTACACTTAATGGAACAATCGTACCTGGTGATAACGCTGTGTGGAATTGGAGCGGTAATTCTTTCGCTTGGACTAGCACCACGTTAAAAGGAAATAGTGCTAACAGAGCCGTCAGAGGCAACACCGCTTTGGCAACATGGACTTCTTCAACTACAAACCTTTCGAATGGTGGAGGTTTCCGACCAGTTCTCGAAATAATAATGCTACCGCTGGTTAAGTCGTTAATTTTATCAAATGGTGAGTACAAAACACTGAAAAATTCCTACACAGTAACTGAGAGAACTGCAACCCCGATAAATATTATAATGACATCGAATAGTACCCCATCACCGTATGTTGTAAGTGCTTCAAGTTCTGACCCTAATTATCCTGCATACTTGGCATTCGATGGAGTAAATGCTACCGTAACAGACTGCTGGGTATGTCCGTCTAATTCTGGTTGGCTTAAAATCGGCTTGGGAACCCAGATAGCAGTTGGAAATTATGAGATAGAAAAGGGATATAGATTCGCAGCTGATGCCCCAAAAGAATGGACTTTTGAAGGTAGTAATAATGATGTAGACTGGACCATACTAGACACCCAAACAAATCAAATCAATTGGACTAATGGCGAAAAAAGATCCTATATGATTGCAAATCCAATGAGTTTCAGGTACTACAGGGTGAATGTAGTTACCAGTGAAAACAGTGCCTACCTAACCATAGGTGCACTAAACCTATTGGAGTATGGGACCGTAACTAAGACAGTAAACGCTTTATACTGGGAAACTGTATCGACAACGCTGCCTGATTCGGATACTTTTATTAGCACAGGCATGAATGACATTTCAGCCCTTAATAGAAAACTTACAACAGCTACTATTCCAATGAATGATAATACTGCTTCGGGACAGGCGCTTGGTAGCGGTAAGATGTTTAAGGAACGGATTGATCTAAATAAGTATATCGATATCAAAAAGATTAATGTGAAGTAGAGTACGCCCTGCCCTACTTCTATTTTGTTTTGATAAAAGTACGATTTTATTAAGAATGGATGGTGAAAAAATGGCTTATTTATCAAAGGAGAATGCGATACCTGCTATGACCAGCGATACGACACCATCTGGCATCGCTAGTGCAAGCAGTATGTTTAACTCAAGGATTTTTGCATATCTAGCCTTTAACAGAGTCCAAGAAACATCAGGGTGGACTTCGAATACAATAAACCCCAGTTGGATTCAATATGAGTTTCCAACCCCAAAATTGATCAGACGATACTCTATGAAGAGCGATGGATATCCTAATCGAATGGCTAAAGACTGGACTTTGCTAGGGTCAAATAACGGAGTTAATTGGGTGACTCTTGATACAAGAGTAAACCAAACAGCATGGGGCAGTTCTGCTGTACGATATTTTGATTTCAATAATAACGTTGACTACAAAATTTATAGAATCAATATTACCGCTAATAATGGTGATACGGGGGCGATTTCACTCGATGAGATTGAGATGTTTGAATACATTTATGAACATAAAGTCTTATTTTTAAATGATGGGAAGATTAAATATTTCTCTCAACCTTATTATTCAGAGAATTTGATTCCAAAGATGACTAGTTCTAACGCACCAAGCGGTATTGTTTCAGCCAGTAATGAAACTTCTTCGAACTATGCTGCTTGGTTAGCATTTAATGAAGCTGACAATAATTGTTGGCAATCCACAACCGAGCAGTGCTGGATTAGTTATAAGTTTGTTAAACCGACCGTTGTATCTTCCTATAAACTAAAGAGTTGGTCAAGTGTTTATGGGGCTTATATGCCAAAAAGCTGGTCTTTTGAGGGTTCTAATGATGGTATCACTTGGACAATTTTAGATGAAAAAAAAGACGTTAATCCATGGACCGCACTCGAAGAAAGAGAGTTTGTCATAAAGAACAGGAAAGAGTATTTAGTATACAGGCTAAATATCAGCACCGCCTACAATCCAAGAGTGTTTCTGTGTCAATTTAAAATGCACTATTTAAATTTATCAACGCTTTATGAAATAGACAAGACCAATGCAACTGAAAATGATTTCATAACATACGGAGTAAATAAGGACACAATAACGGACGTTGCTTTTGATAAAAATAAAAGGACAATTTTTTCACACACCCCCTTAGGGAGTGGGAAGTCATTTGAGCATTCCATTGATCTATCGAAACGCATGATAATTAAGATAACAACTTCATATCAATAAATAGAATTGGGATTAGGAAAATGTCTAGATAGGAGGGTTTACGTTGGCTTATTTAAGTAATGAAAATGCAATACCGATAATGACAAGCAATACTACACCATTAGGGGTTATTAGTGCTAGTTCAGTTTATACGGCTGGCACCGAATGGAATGCATTCAGTAATAATGGGGGTGAATGGAGAACGGCGACAGGACAGATTCAGAGTTGGATAAGATATGACTTTCCAAGAAAAATTGCAATTGGTAAGTATACAATCGTACCTTCTGGGACTGCTAATATGACCACAAAGATGTGGTTATTCGAGGGTTCAAATGACGGGGTGAATTGGACTGTACTTGATAATCAGAACAATCATACTAGCTGGACAAACTCAAAGGATTTCATCATTCCAAACAAGGTAAGTTATTCTAAGTATAGAGTGAATATAGTAGAAAATAACGGTCATGCAGTTTGGGCAGCAATTAGACAGTTAATGATGTATGAATATGTTTTTGATGATAAATTCCTTATTTCGCCTGAGAATGGGAGATTTTTTAGTTTGAAAAATGCTAAATATACTTCAAACTTAATGCATACTATGACCTCGAATACGGCTCCTGCTGGGGAAATGACCGCATCAAGTAATTATGGTGGGTATGAACCGTTTAAAATATCCGATGGCAGCAAAGATTCTACCTGGCAATCCTCTAATTATGCATTACCCCAATGGGTTGGCTATGAGTTCACCGAAAAAAAAAAGATAAATCGATACTCTTTGACACCGAGATTTACCGAGAGAATGCCAGTTGACTGGACTTTTGAAGGATGGGATGGGAATACTTGGGTTATATTAGACACCAGAACAGGTGTAAGGGATTGGAGCCAAGGTGTTTCTCGATATTTTGAATTCAAAAATCATGAATTATATATAAAGTATAGGATTCATATTACCGCAAATAACGGTGTCGGCGTTTATACAGCAATTGCTGAAATGACGATGGAAAGTTTGATACCTGCTGTCTTACTGGAACTACCAAATGATGAACAGAGTTTTATTAATCACGGAATGATAAAAGGTGATGCAGTTGTTTTGAATGAGCAAATTAATAAGAGAGCAATTGTAGAAGAGGGTGCAACAACATTAGGGGCAGGTAAGGTTTTTCAGAGGACTATCGATACAACAGAGATACCAATTAAGAAAGTATCGATCACATAAAAAATGATCGTTTTAGAAAGGAGTGAAAATCTATGAGGTTTGAGTCGGTTATACCAGCAATGAGTTCTACTTCTCAAGATGGATATATCGTAACACCAAACGGTGGGGAACGGGGGTTTGACGGACGACCATTGCCCTTTCGCTCATCGATAATTCCAAGTTTGCCAGAATATGTAACGATTACCTTCCCAAGAAAGTTCCATATATCTAGGTATGAAATTATGTTAGGCAGTTACTATGCTACCACACCTGAGTATGATAATATGGCAAGTTGGGATCTGGAAGGGTTAGTAAATGGAGTATGGATTATACTTCACAGCGGAAGTCACCCTAATATTCCAGAAACTTTAATTTATGATTTCCCACGGACTGAAGTTGAAGGTATACGGATTAAATGTAAAACCAAACATGGTACTAATTCTTGGGGGTTTAACGAGATCACAGTATATCAATCCACTTATGAAGAAAGGGCTTTAGTCTTTCATGATGGGGTATACAAAACTTATCTGTCGGGTTCTTGGGAAAACTTGGGTGTGAATGTTAGTGATAGTGATTATCTTTTGAAAGGGATGAGTGACACTTCAATAATTCCTGAACCCACATGGTCAGCGTTAATGGGTGATGTAGAAATATGTTTGTGGACTGAGAACCCTCATAGAACTGAAGCTTTGTTCAGTATCGAAACCGAGCCATTCACACTCGCGGAGGAATGGGAGGATCAAACCATTAAATTAATTGAATACTCTGACGATCCCTATAGAACTGAGTCAACCATCTTTCTTGAGACAGATGAATTTGGCTTTCATGATGAATTTATAAAATCAATTGATGTCCTTTATTACACGGACGATCCGCGCAAAACAAGTGCTGAATTGGAACTTACGGCTAATTACAGTCCACTTGACGAAATAAAAGATGATTTCGACATCGTGACTTGGACTGAACAAGAAGATCTTGACGAACTCAACATCAACATGACGGCCTCTCCCCTCTCCCAACTCGTCATTCAAGATGAAGATTTTCAAATTTATGGAGATTTGCAAAGTATCATAGTTAATAAAATTTCAAAAGAAGGAACCATCAAGCTCCTGCTTTCCTTCGATGAAGGCCAAACATGGGAATATTTTAAGTTTAATGCTTGGAGGCCTACCGATATATCGAACATGGAGATGGTTCGAAAACATGCCATGAATATTGACTCACTGAGCCATATAACAGAAAAAGAGTTTGCAATCAAAGGAAATAAGATCAGGCTTGCCTACTATATCGATGACAATATCCACTGGAACCAACATACACAAGTCGATAACATCAAGATTGTCTCAAATGCTCCTGTAGATGATGCCAAGTTTTCTAATGCTGAATTTTACCTGCTAAATACTCTCGCTACTCTGCAGCTTACTGTTGGCGGTAACAAGCTGATGGGTCAGTTGGACGACCCTGACAAAGGTAAAGTTCAATATCGCGTCTTTCTGAATAACAAACCTTACTATCCGTCGAACGGTAATTTTACTCCTCTCTCCCCCGCTCCCATCGATATCAAGCTCAATATTTCCGAGAAGGAAATATTGTTTGGCCAAAACAACTCGCTAACCGTCGAATTCCAAGACGCCTGGGGTCAACAAGACACTTGGTCCACCACATTTTTCGGTACATACTCTGGTTTAATGTTTATGGATGAACAAGGTCAGTACTTCTCTGATTCTTTTGGTGGATTATTAAAACACTTGGATTTCGATATTGTCGTAGCCGGACAGACTACTGATTACCAAAAAGTCATCGTCAAAAATCAACTTGGGCAAGTTGTGCAGAACCTGATCCTTGAAGTTGTTAAGGACAAGCTTCCACCAGACGTGACCATTGAATTATCTTATACCGATCCGTTTATTGCCGAAGATTATCTGCTGTTTAATAAATTGATTCAACCAAACGATGAGATGGAGTTCTATGTTCGGATTGCAACAGCCATTACCGCACCACCCGCTCCTAATGGACAGTTCGAAATTCGGGCGAAAGTGGATCCCGTATAATCTCAATACAATGAGATAGGAAGTGAAGCATTTGTATGATGAACATGATGATCTCCATAGTGAGATTTATATAAGACAGCGTCTCGAAAACAAAGTTTCGGGTCGCTTTATTCTTTTTCGTCCTAATCACAATGATATAGATTCTACTCTCTTCACCATGATAAGGGATAAAGACGAACTGGACGGAATGCTTTCAGCCAGAAGACTCAAACTTCAGGATATCTCCAGTACTCTCGATATTAAATATAGAGGTAATGGGGACGTAGAAGCTCATATAGAAGCGATCGCTGCCTCTTTCCTTGAATGTACTTTAGAAGTCCGGCCACATAATCGTCTATTTGGAAAATTCGAATTACTGGAAGCACCAAGAATTGACGTTCAATTACCACCATTAGCGGATGCAACTACCCGTAGCCGTGACGATCTAAGAACCATCAACTACGGTGATATGAAAAGTATGCTCACAGGCAAGAATTCAGAAGAATCTTTTGAGTCATTTGTATCTTTTGGGGAATTGAAAGACCGGATCCCTGATCTCAAAATCCTGGAAAATGCCAAGCTTCGGCTTTATTATATCAACTTCCCAAGCAACGCTAACCTGGAACTCCATCAACCGAATACGTTATGGCGCGAATTAGGCGTAACTCATGCAAATAAACCCTATTCTATTGAACTCTTAAATAATCAATATATACATAATACTACCGAAAGATATATTGAATTTGATGTTCTGGATATTGCGAAACGCTGGGAATCGAATGCACTGTTGAATTATGGTTTTATTATTAAAACCACAAACAATGAACCGTTAAGCTTTTTCACGAAAGAATCCGGCATTCCTCCTCTACTCATCGTTAATTATATTACCTCACAAATCTATAGCCCAGGACGCACCGATCTAGAATCCACTGTATTTATTAACGGTAAGGGACATAAAGAAATAACAGGTTATTTAACGGTGCATAGTGACGTAGGCTTCTCAACATTGGAATGTACGCTATATGTTCATAGAAAAGAAGACCCTATGTTCACTGAGCTAGCTTCTTCCATTGCTGTATCACGTCCGGATGTTCAAGCTGACCTAACTATTGCCCGACGTGAATATGATCATATCGAAAGTACTTTAACAGTAGCTAACAAATTGTCAGAAGATATGGAGTTTAATATCCGTGCAAGTGTCCCAGACCTCTTTGGCGAAATGATTATAGATCCGAATGCATTCTTATCAAGTTTCATTACAATTGCCATAGTTGAGAATGAAGATGTTGAAAGTTCTATCATTGCTTCGCAACGAGATCTCTCAGGGGGCTTGACTGTAACATCAATCAAAAAGTCATTTGATGATTTGGCGTCTTCCTTAATCATTAAAAATACAATCGAAGAAGATCTTGTATCCTACATCTCTGCTTCCCAACCTGATATATCAGCAGGTATCACTGCCAGAGCGCTGGGTGAGAATGATCTCGATTCCAAAATCGAATTGCCTTATTACAACACGTATGAAGCACATATCCTTACTTCCGTTCCCGATTTAGCAGCGAGCATTATGTTAAAATACAAAAACGAAATTGATGCTGTGATATGGGTCAAAGATAAGGAATTGCTCGATGCTGCTATAGATGTCAGACAAATCAACGAACTTGAGGCTACGCTTCTTGTCAAGCAAATTCATGAAATCGAAACCAATATGGTGGTTAACGTTCCGGATTTAACGGGGCACCTTTTTCCAAGAGTCTCTGGGATCGATGAATTAGACAACACAATTAGTATTCGTAAAAGAGATGTCAGCGATATGGATAGTATTTTATTGATTAAAGGAAGCAGCAACGGTGCGTATTATTTTATTATGTAATAGTTCGGACTCCCATTTGGGAGTCCGAACTATTTATACAACAAAACTAAACGGAGGAAACTCAGTGTATGAATCAACATTGTTAAAATTATTCTATTATACCTTCGGAGGATCTATAATCACCTTTCTATTCGGCGGCTGGTCACAGCCTCTAAACGTCCTTGCTACCTTAGTGACGTTCGACTATGTAACGGGGCTGGCAGCTTCATACTATGAAGGAAGAAAGAATGTGGAAGACGCCTCTAAAGGCTGGAATTCCAACAAAGGCTACTGGGGGATATTAAAAAAAATCTTTATGTTCTCGGTCATCGCTCTCCTATATCAAATCGATAAACTGCTAGGTCTGAACGGTAATCTCAGTCTAATGACAGGAGCAATATTTTTCTATATAGGTAATGAGCTAATCAGCCTATTAGAGAACTATGGAAGGCTGGATTTACCGATGCCGCCTCAAATGAAAAATGCCATTACTGCATTAAAAAACCAAGATTCAGACGAAGGGAAAAGATGACTAACTATGAAGCAAACAGGTCAATTTATACTTCTGACTCGTCTTGAATTTTATGAATGGCTGAAGAAACAAACCTTTAAAAGAAAAATCTCAATCATCCAAAATCACCATACTTGGGCTCCCAATTACACCTCCTTTAACGGAAGCAACCACTTTGCCCGTCTAGAAGCAATGAAACAATTTCATGTACATACCAACGGTTGGGCGGATATCGGACAGAACATCACTACATTTCCGGACGGATTGATAGCCGTCTGCCGTCCTTTTGACACCACGCCTGCCGGCATTAAAGGAGCCAATAACGGCGCCTTGTGCCTAGAACATATAGGCAACTTCGATATGAACGGAGACGTAATGGTACCAGAACACCAACAGACAATTACCTTTGTTAATGCTGCTCTGTGCGAGACATTCAATCTTCCCGTCGATACGGAACATATCGTATACCATCATTGGTTCAGCCCGAACGGTACTAAAATATATAATTTCAAATCCGGTTCCAACCTACCTGGCTTGTCTGCAAAATCTTGTCCAGGGTCTAATTTCTTTAAAGGCAATACCGTTCTGCACGCTCAGAAACACTTTATTCCTCTTATTCAGGAGAACTTCAACAATTTTAAAGCAAAGGATGATGAACCAATGACGCCAAGCGAGAAACAACAATTTGAACAGTTAAAACAATCGGTTTCTATGCTAAAATCTGAAATCAAAGCTCTCACTAATAGTAAGAATGTTTTGAAAAAAGGTGTCCAAGAACAGGGATCTTCACTGAAGAAAGCTAGTGATCGCTTAAAAGCATTAGAACATCGCGATAAATTAAATCAAATTCCTTCTTATGCTCAAAAAGCAGTCAGCGCACTATTTCAGCTACGTGATCAGTACGGCAGTCCAGTCATCGATACTCCACATGGAAGAAGCGCAGATTTTTACTCTCTTATCACAGTCCTATACCGGGCCGGTTTACTCGATAAGAAATAAATGGGCGTAAGAATGAATACGAATTATCGTTGCAGAAAGCTTACACATATGAAGAAAAGAAGTATACATTGAAGACAACCCGAGCACCCTCGTTATCTGAACGTCCTGCAGCCGGCAGGCTTTCATGATGAGATGCGTGCCGCATTGGTAGCGGACGGTTTGTGTTGGGGATATCTGACGATATTCCGTCAGGACGGCCAGCCCTTTTTTAGCGAGGAGGAACGGCAGCTGCTCTCTTTCCTGGCACCATTCATGGCGGCCATGCTGCGTGATCGAAGTCTTCCGCGATCCCCTGTTGATGGAATGGATCACATGCCTGAGCCTGGTTTATTGGTGCTGTCCGAAACGCTCGATATTCTTTCATATAATGCTTCTGCACGGCAGTGGATGTCATGGCTCCAGGATGCAGAGGGTATGGATGCCGCTTCACTCCCCCGCCCGCTGCGGGCAGTCTGCTTCCGGGCTTTGTCCGAGAGTTCCCGAGGTACGGCCTATTCGACGGGCGCTCATACTCGCGTCCGGCTAAGTGATAGCTCCTTTGCCAGCATACGGGCATGCCTTCTGCATGGTCCGGATTCTCTTGCCAAGCTTGCAGTCACGCTTGAGCCACAACGGATATGCTGCCGCTTATCTCGGATGCGTTGGGATTAACGGAGCGCGAGAACGAAGTAATCAGCGGAATTCTGCGAGGATTATCCACCAAGGAGCTTGCCCAATCCCTGTTTATTTCCCCCTACACGATTCAGGATCATCTAAAGTCCATATTTGTTAAAACCGGCGTCAACAGCCGGAGGGAATTAATATGGCAGCTTCATTCAAAATATAGCTTGAGTCCTTGAGGGTCGGGCCCGTAATTTTCCCACTACTCCGTTCCCCTCAAATCCGGCCCACCTCCGATTATGCTGCACGGTGGCTATGAACCGCACTCCACACCCAACTTTGGTCGCTACCCCATACCAACTCTATCAATTTGCATATGATATCTAATGATAGATTCAAGGAGGTCTGGTAGCATGACAACCCCTGTGAAGTTTGATGCCATTTTCAGTCTGGGTCACAACTGTCAGGTTGCCGCCCAGTTAAGAAGAAACAAGCTGCGTCATGCAGCTGGCCCGTTAGACTGGTTTAACTTCGCTTCGACTCATGAATTTTGTAAAGTCATTAAAAGGCAATTCAGCGATTTCATGCTTCGGGATAACCTCGACATATACGGCAAATCCGTGAACTGTTACTATGTGCGCGATAAAAGATCTTCCTGTTTATCCTTCCATGATTTCAAGAACAATCCGGAGGAGCCTCCGTTATATGACTACCCCGCTTTTCGTAAGAGGCTGGATCGAAGAATCGAGCGCTTTAACCGCTGCTTGAATTCTGAACAGAAGACCCTGCTCGTGCGGATCATCGCGAATACAAAGGATGCCGAGACGATAGATCAAGTAATACGCGAAGCCTATCCCAACCCGGACGTAAACCTGTTATTTATTATGCTCAGCAGCAGTCCCCAAATTGTAAATCTCCCTTCGTTCTCGGATCGGGTTCTCATCAAGCAAATACCGAAAGGACCCACATGGGAAGGAGATTCGGAGGCTTGGAAGACCATTCTTAGAGAATTTTCGCTCAGTTCAGGGGAATAAGTGTTTGACAAAACCAAAATTTACCTGTATATTTACAAAAAGTGAATCGGAACTCTTACGAAGGAAGCACCCGTAAGTCTGGCGTTGAATGCGCCTTTCTAACGGGTGCTTTTTGTCGTGGGTCCGGCCATTCTGTCATGATGCGAATACCGCTAATGATGATTATTAGTTATTTAAGGAGCGATGTTTATGTTTAGAAGATTACTCACCTCATCCCTTGTTATGGCACTTTTACTCTCTTTAATCCCTATGCCTTTCGCGAATGCAGCTGCGATCGAGTTCACCGATACGGTTCAAGCCCAATTGAAAGCCACGGCGGACCGGGCTGCCGGAACCGTACGTACCAAACTCATCAAACAGTTCGATGATTTCAAATCCGAACGAAACCAGGTAATGGATTTGGACGATCGAATCTCTTCCCTTCGCTATGCCAATGAAGCCAAAGCTTCAGAAACCCGCAAAAAAATCAGCGAAATCGATAAGGATAAAATCCGCAAGCTGGAGGATCAGCTGCAAGCAGCCAAAACCAAGTACCAGCCGCTGTTTAATACCTATTCCGCGCTCAATAAACAAATCACCGCAGCCAAAAAACTCAAAGACAAATCGCTCTCCAAGATGCTGCAGTCACAAGCCAGTGGCATGAAGATCCTGGTGTCCTTGGGACGTGATGATATTCGGACTAAGCAGGCGGCGCTTACGGCGGCCAAGAAAGAGAAAGCTTCCAAAGCGGCTAAAGTCCGTTCCATCCTGTCCGAGATTGAATCCTACAAAAGCAAAATCAAAGGCGATAAAAGCGCAATCTCCACGCCGAATAAACTGATGGCAACCGAGTGGAAGAATTTCAAAACCGCCGTAAAAGCCAATGAATCGGCCCGAACTAGCGATGCTCTGTCCAGGCTGCTGACACTCTCCGGTCAGATCCTGACGAAAAAGAAAAGCATCTACAGTCACGAACAAAAAATCGAGTCCGTCATCGCACGCGCTAATGCACTATTAAAGTAACGTTTTACCGAGTCCATACATCCATAGTTTGCCTCCACCCTTCATGATGGACACCCGCCTTTTCTGATTACTGGAGTACATATGCCCTACAGCAGAATTTCATGAACCTTCATAGAATATCCAAGCGTGGAGAGGCTTTTGGAGGTGATTCTGGGTGAGAGGGTATAAGAGATCCGGTCGATATCCCGATACAAAAATGTATCCGACCGTACGTTTACATCCATCTTCGCAAAAATATATATCCAAAGTCATTAATAAGGCCGTTCAGAATATTAGCCCGGTGGATAAAACAGAAGCATCCAACATCCACCGTGTCATCAATTACAAAAATATGAATGCACTGATCGTTTCACCATACAATGAGGGCCTTCACTGGAGAACTCCTCAGATCATAACGGAGCAGCTCAAACAGCTGGTTCATGAAGCGTGTGTCATTAAAGCATATCCCGGTTTCTTGGCGGAGTTGTTCCAATACCATCCCGATCTGCTGATATTCATAGGGAATGAATATGAATTTAGTCCCGAAGACAAACAGATTCTGGGGCAACTTCCCATGAAGACGGCAATCTGGCTATCCGATCATGATGGCAGTTCGGAGGAAATCAAAGGCATTGCATCCTTATTCGATTATGTTTTTACGCAGACTTCGACACTGATTCCATTTTATCAGTTCGAATCCGACGTGCAGCATGTACATCATCTTCCTTTTGCAGCTGACATGACCATCTTCCATCCCAAGCCTGCTGACGAAGCCTGCCAATCAAGCCTTCTCATATTGGGAGATGCCGCTCCAAGGTTCGATGCCTTTATTTCCCAGCTGCCCTACCTCATGAAAGGGAAGAAGATCTTCGCTTCAGGCCGAGGGTGGGAGCCTTACGGACACATTCGCTGCCTTTCTGCTGACGCCAATCTGGCGAATTATTACAACGGCGCCGACATGGTGATCAACTGGAGCGGCCTCCACCATCACCTATTTGAGTGCGCATCTTGCGGAGCCTTTCAATTGATACGGGAACATCCGGGTATTTATGATTATTTTAAACCAGGCCATGATGTTGCCGTATTTCACAATCCGGATGATCTGCTTGACAACATCGTTTATTATTCCGCGCAAGTTGAACAGAAACGTTCCATTGCCACGAACGCCTTGCAAGGCAGCATGTATCGATATTCTTTTCTTCAAATGGTTTACCAGTTGCTGCATGTAATGCATACACACTAAGACCAGGTATTCGGGCGAAGCTAGAATGACCTAGGGAGGTATGCTCCTTGAAGCTTATAGCTTTTTTACTGCCACAATTTCATCGTATTCCCGAGAATGATGCGTGGTGGGGGGAAGGCTTCACAGAATGGACCAATACCCGGAAAGCAAGGGCACTATATCCCAAGCATCACCAGCCGAATGAACCTCTGAACGAATATTATTATGATTTAACCTCCTCCGCTGCCAGATTGCGGCAGGCGGAACTGGCCAAGACATACGGAATCTACGGTTTCTGCTACTATCATTATTGGTTTCGGGGCAAGCGACTGCTGGAAACACCAATCAAACAAGTAATGTCATCCAAGGAACCCGATCTTCCCTTCTGCTTATCGTGGGCCAATGAGTCGTGGACGAGAAGATGGGATGGCGGAGATCAGCAAATTCTGCTCAAGCAGGATTACGGGACGGAACAGGATTGGGAACAGCACTTCGATGAGCTGCTGCCTGCCTTTCAGGATGAGCGATACATTCGAATAGATAATAAACCGCTATTCATCCTTTATAGACCTGAACATATCCCATGCTGCGCTGAAATGGTCCGGTATTGGAGGAATCTGGCCATAAGCTGTGGATTGGATGGGCTCTATATCGTTCAGACTCTGGGCGGGTTTCCAACCTCTCCATTAGACATTTTCGATGCAAGCCTGGAATTTGAACCCCATTATACGTTTGCTCACGGCAGCATGGAACGGCTGTGGAGCCATACTCTCGTTGGCGACCAACAACATCTGATGTTCGATTACGACTATGTGTGGGATGGTATGATTAACCGTTCTCATCAACGAAACGGCCGCAAGGTATTTCCTGGAGCTTTTGTGAAGTGGGACAATACGCCTCGTTTAGGTGTCCGGGGGCTCAGTTGTCTCGGTGCGTCTCCCGAAAAGTTCGGTTGGTATCTGGCTAAACAAATCAAGCGGTCAATTCATCTATACCATAGCGAGTTTCTATTTATTAACGCTTGGAACGAATGGGCCGAGGGTGCCTACCTAGAACCTGATAAACGTTATGGTTATCAGTATCTCGAAGCGGTTAAGCAGGCTTTAAAGTCCAACGGGATTCCACTTGATGCCCCAAGTGAATAACAAAAAAAAGGGGATATCTCCCCGATTAGAGAATCCCGAATTAAGTTAATCGTTGTATGCCGATATTTGCATTCCCGCCGGTGTTATCGATAAAAATCACATAATCAAATCCGTCCGTGCCTTTTAGAACGAGACCGGGTTGATTAACAATGCCCGTGGCAAAATACCGTACGGATTGAACAGTCGGGGCCACGGGTGGGAGAGTCGCTTGATTCGTAGCTTTCAGCTGCTGGCCAGCGATGGCAACTCCGGTCACGTTCAGGTTCTCTCCGACGCTGGCACTTCCTGCCACTGCAAGATCGTTCAGCACGGTCTCGTTTGTATTGACTTGAAGACTTCCTTGTATCGTAGTATTCCCATTCACTTGCAAATGCTGGCCGACGGTTTGGTTTCCATTCACTTGCAGATCCTGTTGTATGGTTTGGTTGCCTGTAACCAGAACGTTATCGAAGGTTGGCATTTCCCTCACTCCTCTTTCTACCAAGTTTATCCATCCTATGCAATATCAATAGTAAAAGGAATAGGGAATTCATACATTTAGTATATTTCGAAAATGCATTGATATAAGAACCCCCTTCAACCATGGGTTGAAGGGGGCTGATGTTTTAAAGAAAGAATCGTATTAATAAGCTCATCGAGCAACTGTTTGTAACGGGTATTGGAACCCAGCCAACCTGGATTGATCAAGCAATGGATAGTCATATAACATGCCTTCGTATATAACCTCGAATGCCGGGTGCTGAAAGAAATCATTCGGGGTTACTGCGGAGGAAGGGCGATCCCATAGATGAATTCTGCTTTGCTTCATTGCCTCCGCTACGAATTGTGAGCAGAAGTACGATCTTTCCCTCGTAATATCAAGTCTCATCAGCACGCCAAACATGCCGATAAGATTGTAGCCGTAAGCATCCTCTTCATCCTTATAGCTTTGAATCACGCGTCTCGCTGCCTCAAGTTGCTCCCGCGTGACCTTTAGACGGAGCAGAGCGCAGCGCGTGCCGGGAAAGTGACGGAAGGTTCCTTCGTATACATCCTCTTCAACAAATCCCCCTATCCAGGGATTGTTGGCGCATTTCCGGCCGAAGCTGAACACTTCATTCAAGTTCTCATCCAGCGCCAGCGAAGCATGATTATAGGGCGCTGCCGTAATTCGTTTAATCAGTTTGGTAAACATCGTACCCGTATCAGTCAGTAGAACATATATATTTTGGTTATCGGACATTTGCTTTCCCCCACATACTTAATTACATATTTCATTGAAGCCGGATTTCGTCAAATCCTTCGTTAATTCCATTGTAGTAGAGGCAAGCCGTTTCCATAACCGACTATAGGTGTGAATAAGACCTAGACCTAAGTCGAGTTCTCAACTGACCTGGCGACGTGATACCCATAACTATACCCCATATAAGCGACGATAGGAAGATGGCGTCATGCCTTCATGCTCCATAAATCGCTTGTTAAAATAACTGACGCTCGGATAGCCCGCTTCCACTGCAATCTGTCCGATGGTTTTTTCTTTATGGTCGAGCAGCCACTGCTTTGCCATCTGAAGCCGGCAGCGCGTTACAAAATCCATCGGGGTCATCTCCATGACATTGCGGAATAATTTACAGAAATAGTAAGTGGTAACGCCGAGTCTGTCCGCCCACTCCTCCAAAATAAACGGTTGCGAAGCTTCCTGCTGCATAATCGGCAGCAGTTCAAGAATCCGGTTGGCCGAGTTGTTTGATTTATTGTCCGATAATGCCGATGCCTGCTCCACGAATACCGCTAACAAGGAATACGTTAGCGTGGACAGCTGCGCAGGCTTGAGCATCCGATAGGTCTCCGCCTCATATAACAGCGCTTCGTGCGCTTCCTCGAAGGCCGACGGCTGCCGAATGCTCCACAGCTGGCTTTTATGAAATCCGCGTTCGATGAAATAGTTCTGCAGACCGCTGCCATAAAAATGGAACCAACGCACATCCCACGGATCGTCCTCGCTGGTGTAATAACGCTGAGCCTGCATTGGAAAATACAGCACGGCTTCACCTGGGCCAAGCGTATGGACTACATTTTCGATTTCAACATACCCTTTACCGGAAGCCACATAATGAATATTGAAATTGTTCAGAGACCCGGCTGCCCGCGTGACGGTATGGTCCGGTTCATCCCGGTATATCCCTACCGACTCAGGCAGGCAGAAGAATGGCATTTGCGGTAGGGTCAGCAGATGACTTTGTCGTTTCATCATAATGCTCCTCGAATGACAATATTGTTGAATTGTACTACAAAATAATATTATATCAATTTTAATTCTTGTCTTTTATAATCGCAATATAATCTTAATAAGTTGTATAGGAGCTGATGAACATGACTCAAAAACTTCGTTGGGGAATCCTTGGCTGCGCCAGCATTGCCAAACGCGCGGTCATACCTGGTTTACAGCAATCGCGTCTCAATGAAGTCGTTGCCATTGCCAGCCGCGATCAGGCAAAAGCAGCGCAAACGGCAGAGGAACTGAATATCCCGACTGCATACGGCAGTTACGAGTCCTTGCTCGAGGATTCTTCCATAGATGCGATCTATATTCCGCTCCCCAACCATCTACATAAAGAATGGAGCATCCGTGCGGCGGAAGCCGGTAAACACATTCTATGCGAAAAACCGCTTGCGCTGACGGAAACAGAAGCAGCTGAAATGGCGGAAGCAGCAGCTAAAGCCGGGGTAGTACTGGCCGAAGCCTTTATGTATCGGTATCACCCTCGGTATGACTTGTTGAAGGAAATGATCAACGCTGGTGCCATCGGGGATATTCGGGGCATACGCAGCGCGTTTACCTTCAACAGCTCCGCCAATCACGGGAATGTCCGCTTTCGCAAGGATTGGGGCGGCGGCTCGATTTATGATATCGGCTGTTATCCGATCAACGCCGCGCGCATCCTGCTGGATAAAGAGCCGGAAGCTGTTACCGTTCAAGCTTTCTTCTCCCCTGAGCATGATCATGTCGACATGATGGCATCCGGATTAATCGAATTTGGAGGGAATGTAGCGCTGACATTTGATTGCGGAATGTGGGCGGCGTATCGCAACCCTCTTGAAATTGTGGGTACGGATGGCCTGATTGAAGTCCCTTACGCCTATAGCCTGCCTGAGGACGGAGCGAACTTCTTCTTAACGACCGGCGAAGGACGTAAAGAAATCGAGGTCCCTCGTGCAAACGCATACAGTGAACAAGGCGACCATATGGCCGAAGCTATTTTGAACAACAAGCCACTTCGCTACTCTGCAGAGGATGCCATTCACAACATGAAAGTCATCGACGCCTGTCTGCAATCTGCCCATGAACGGAAGCGAATTGTGTTGTAATTACACCCAAGGAGGATATGAATATGAAATATATATCAATCAAGGGATTAAACAAACCCGTCTCTGCGCTAATGAAAGGAACGGACTACTTTTATCATGATTCGTATGAGAAAGCAGCGGCGAATATGGATGCATACCTGGCTATCGGCGGCAATTCCGTTGATACCGCCCACATCTACTGTGGGGGTCAAAGCGAAGAAGTGATCGGAAGATACATGCAGGAAAGAGGTAACCGGGATCAGATCGTCATATTGACCAAGGGTGCCCATCATGACCAGAATGGCCCACGCGTAAATAAAAAAGACATCAAGAGCGACATCTCAACGAGTTTTGAACGACTGCAGACGAATTTCATCGATCTGTACGCTCTTCACCGTGACGACCCGGAGGTTCCGGCAGGAGAAGTTATTGAGGCTCTGAACGAATACATTGCCAATGGCAGCGTTGGCGCCATTGGGGTATCCAACTGGACATGGGAGCGCATCCGGGATGCCAATGCCTATGCCGAAGCGAATGGACTGGTCGGTTTCTCCTTCAGCAGCCCGAATCTCAGTCTGGCCAAGCCAAACGAGCCGTTCTGGAAAGGCTGCGTCTCAGCCGATGCAGAGACGATTGCGTGGCATGAAACTGAGCAGTTTCCGCTGCTCTCCTGGTCTTCCCAAGCGCGAGGATTCTTCACCGGCCGGTTCACACCGGAAATTCGGGACAATGCGGATCTTGTGAGGGTATTTTATAGCGATGCGAACTGGGAGCGGTTAGAGCGTGCCAAACAGCTGGCCGCTTCGAAGAATGCGACGGCTATACAGATTGCGCTCGCTTACGTGCTGAACCAGCCCTTCCCGACCTGTGCGTTGATCGGTGCGCAGTCTGCGGAAGAATTAAAATCCTGTGATGAGGGTTCAACCATCCAGCTGACAAAGGAAGAATTAGACTGGTTAGACCTAACGATCGATCAGCTGACTTCAATCTAAATGTTAAAAGCGCCTTGTGCCAGGATATTTACATCCTGCTCAAGGCGCTTTTTATAGGTTAATGACTCGTCTGATATTCTACGCAAGCGCGAATTTTCTCCCGGCGGGTAGAATAATCGCGCTGACAGAGCTGTCCTTCCTTACTCCTGTAAACCCCGAAGATATGCTTCATATTCAACCGTAAACTCGAGCGCTTCCCTAAAATCCGGTGATTTAAGCGAAAGGGCCGCGACGACCTCCTCTTTTCCTTTCTCATGCAAGGCTAAGATCCGAGGCTGCCTTGGGACGCGAAACTGTGTATGATCATGATATACAACGGTAACGATGGTGCCGAGCGGCTCCTTCACCGGCGAATAAACCGTGCTCCACATCCAGCGCTGCTGGTCTGTCCCTTCCTGACTTCCCCATTCTCTTGAGATGTCGAAGTTACCTGGAAAATTAGGTTCAGGACGTATTCCCAATTCCTTTAATTGTTTATGAATCGGCAAGAATAACAGGTTCAAAAAGGTCCCATACGCCGCATCTCCAGCCTCGTTGTATGCCCTCAGCAGTTTTTCCTGGTTTACGGTAAGTACTGTTTGCCAGTTCCCTTCAATGTGTTCGGAAATGTAGCTTCCGATGGCTTCGATCGGGTTATCCTGTTGTTCTTCCAAAAACTCCTGCAGTGGCTTCAATGATTTCATGTTTAACCCCTTCCATTTCGTGGATTTTGGATGTACCTCTCCAGCATACAACATTCATGCAAATTGTAAGGTTTGCTGAAAATCCGGTCCATATTGGGGGTAAACCTTCTCTAGAGCTTTAATCTCATACAGGTATGTAGGCCGCCGAAACATCCGGCCCGGATCGGGATCAAACCATGGTTTAGTTATCCAGGAATCAACTTACTCTAAACCCCTGTAACATGCCGATAATCACATCCATCGTTTCCTCGATGCCCTTATCCGTTTCCGGCATTTGAGCAACCCACAGCGAGCATTCGTTTAAGGCGCCGGACAAGGCATGCGTCATAGCATCAACCGGAACGGTCTTCATCATTCCCTGATTCTGCATGAAGGCTAGCTGCTCCCTTAGGTGACTCATCGAATTCTGCTCGTCCATCTCGCGCCAAGACTCCCACCCTACGACACTCGGACCGTCAATGAGCATAATGCGCTTATTTTGCGGTTCTACCACGGTCGCAATAAAAGCCCGACAGCCATACAGAAGCTGCTCCCAAGGATCCTCGGAGCTATCCGCTTCTGCCTCCACGCGCTGCCCAATTTCTGTCTGCACTAATTCAAGCACGGCAAGAAACAGTCCTTGTTTATTTTTAAAATGATGATACAGCGCACCGCGGGTAACTTTAGCTTCGTCGGCAATCTCCTCTAGTGCCGCATTGGCATAACCTTTTTCCGTGAAATGTGTTCTGGCTACCTTCAGCAGCAGCTGTATAGTTTCGTTAGCTTCGCTTTTGGTTCTTCTCATAATTCGCGTTTCTCTCTCCTATGCATCATTCGGATGCTATTCTCATGGACGTTAGAAGCTTCAGCACTTCCTGATCTCCGCTCTTGGCCATGGATCTTAGCGAATGCTGAAGTATCCAAGGACCGTACGCCCCACACGATTCCAGATGTTCAAGCAGCCAGGGAAGGACGGTATCCCGGTAATCTTTGCATAGATCATGAAGATGATTCGCAACCGATTTGCGGACATAGCCAGAGGAATCCTGCAGAAGGGGCTCTAGCAGCGCCAAATTGTGGGCGGGATCTCCCTTGATCACTGGAATTCGCTTTGCCCACGGCAGACGAGGCCGGGTACCTTCACTAACCAGGCGACGGACATGCGAATTATCATCCGAAAGCCAGTCCTTCAAAATTTCAAGACACAGATCTTCATAATGGAGCAGAAAGGGCCTAATCGCATACTCCGATGTGTGCCGTTTGGTAATTTCATATAACGCGTTCATCGATATCTCAAAGTGATCAAGCCCATATCGTTCCACAAAATATGCAATCGGCATGAGAAAATACCCTTCCGTGAACATTCCTTTCTCTGTTTCATTCTCTGGTCCTATGATGCCGAGTAAAATCTCCAAACTATCCGGATAACCAAAGGGCAGGGCATGCTGCAATTCTTCCGCA
The DNA here is from genome assembly GCF_001860525.1 of Paenibacillus sp. LC231. Lineage (NCBI taxonomy): Bacteria > Bacillati > Bacillota > Bacilli > Caryophanales > Paenibacillaceae > Paenibacillus > Paenibacillus sp. LC231. The sequence goes on from NZ_JFOM01000005.1 coordinate 187,687, forward strand.
ATAACGGCTACCCTTCCTTTCAATTCAAGCGTTGCTGTCTTGCGGCTTACGGCTTCAATGAAAACCTCCGAGTGAAACTCCGGAGCAAGCGGCTTAATTCGATCTGATAAAAGAATCGCCAGCTCTCTTCCAAAGTAGTCCTTTAATGCGGTGGATGTACTCATTTACCGGGTTGGTCATCTTCCGTGGACCACACATCTTCATTATACAGCTCCATAAATGCTTGTGAAGGCGGAATGACTTTAATCATATCAATCAGCACCCCATTCGGGTCACTGGTAATAAAATGCCTCTGCCCAAATTCCTCATCCCGTATATCCAGATGAAGCGGCAGCTTTTCGTGGATGATCAGCCTTTGATACTCGGCATCCACATCCTCCACCTCAAAATTAAGAATCAATCCCTGCACTGGTTTCTGAAAGGAAGACGGTACCGTGGGATGATTTTTGGACAAGAGGGCCATTTCATAAGAGCCTTGTCCCTGGTCTCCATTCTTCAGGCTTACATACCAATCCGCTTCAAAAACAATCTCAAAGCCAAACAACCGTGTGTAAAACTCTGTGCTCTCGGCAACCTTTTCTGTCATGATAACGGGATAAAATCCTTGCAGCTTCATCTGGAAAACATCTCCTTCTATAAATGGGATGAGTCCAATTTAACATACAGACAGAATGTATGTAAATGTATTTTTTAAAAATTTCCACAAAAAAAAGAACCCGCAGACCAGACTGCAGGTTCTTCGTTTGCTACCACAACAAGCTGACAGCCAAGAGATTAAACAATGCTAGCGGCAATATTACATTAGGATTAGGCCCGTATGGCGCAAAGGGCGGATATCCGGGAAAGAATCCTCTGTTGCCTTGTTCTACAAGAATGTACACATTTTTTGCGTCTACGTTTATGACGACGCCTTCGATAGCTTCATCATCCATCGTATGCACTCTTACCTTGCGATTCACCACATTTTTCATAGCAGCATGGGCGCTTTCTTTATGCTTCTTCATGGAATGTACCAGATGGTGATCGCATTGAAACAACATTTGCGGTTGCGTTGAATAATTGTTCATGATGCTCCTCCTTCGTTCTCTTCTATCCGCATTGTATGCAAATGTCCCGTCAAGGGTGTTCGCCTATGTGAAATCCGTTTAATGCATCGTAGATACGGGTATAGTACAACCAGATGAAGGAGGGTTAAACACCATGGACAAACAAAATATACAGTCAAAACCGGGCAGCTTTTTCATTAAAGATGACGGAAAAACGGTAGCCGAAATCACCTACTCGCCTCAGGGTAACGGAGTAATCAGTATCGATCACACCTATATCTCACCCAGCCTGCGAGGGCAAGGAATAGCCGACGAACTCGTGCGAAAAGTAATAGGATACGCTCGCGAAGAAGATTTGAAAATCATCCCCGCTTGCTCCTATGCCGGGCATTATTTTGACAAAAACGTCGATGACCGTGTCCTGCTGCACACATAAAAAACGAGGATAAAAACATCATTCGCAATCGGATGGACCGTAAGGTTAATCTCGCCAGCCATAAGGATGCTCCTCTTATCGGTTGGCTTTCACCCGCCTTGTTGTCCAAGTTCATATGCAGCACTGGTATTTACTATTGCGACAGAGTGATTCTATCCTCTATGATCAAAGGGTATAGCTTAAGTTAGGGAGGCATCTATAATCATGAGGCAAATAGCGGAACATTGGGTCTGGGAACAGATGTTTGATAAATTGCCTATGGGGGCGATCCTGATCTCTGCGGTTGACGAGCCTGTGGCTAAGGTTAATGATCGTTTCTGCGAACTTACCGAATCCAAACGTTCAGACCTGCTTCAGCTCAAACCTTCCGAAATCCAAGTTCTATCCAATCTATCGATACAACAAATATTGCAATCATTTACATATGAACAAACGTCCACGCTCAAGAAAGACTCATATTTTATCCGCCATAACGGAGATCAAGTCCATGTCTCTGTCTCGATTTCCCTGCTGAAACATCCCGCCCCTAAAGAGGCTCCATGGATATTATGCTGTATAGAGCCCGGGACCGTACAGGAGAAATCGCCTTTGCCGCCAACCATTAAGAATGATGAACTCCTTGCACTCATTTCCAAGAGCGGACAAGATCTTATATCCATCAGCAGCGCTGATGGCATCATCGAATACATCTCACCCTCTGTGACGGAAATACTCGGATACACCCAAGAAGAAATGACGGGCCAATGCCGGATCGATTACTATCACCAGGTGGATTCCGAGCAAATGAAAGAACCGGGGAAGCTATTTTCAGAGGAAGACAGTTTCGTTCGACGCATTCGCCATAAGGACGGGCATTATTTATGGTTTGAAACGTCTTTTCAGTTAATTCGGGGAGCTCACGGCGAGATTAATAAGGTTCTGGCCATTGGACGAAACATTACCAAGCGCAAAACGGATGAGGATACGCTTGCCCATGCGCAGCGGATTGCCAAGATCGGTTCCTGGCGTTGGGACTTGATCACGCATACGCTCACCTACAGCGATGAAATGAGGCGAATTTACGGATATCAGATCCGTGCCACTGAGCCAAACCATAACACGCTGCTGTCATTGGTCGTTCCGGAGGACCGTGAGCGGCTCGAGGCAGCCGTGAGCAGAGCCATTCTAGGAAAAGCGGATGATATCATCTATCGGATCCAGCTTCAGGACGGCCAAATCCGAACCATTCGAGCTCAATGGGAAGTCTCCGTTACGAAGGAAGGCAGACCGATGGAGATGGTCGGCATGGCGCAGGACATCACCGAGCAGATGCTGATTGAACAGCAGTCGCTGGAGAATGAAAACAAGTACAAACTCATAACCGAAAATTCTCTTGACTTCATATCGAGCAGCACCATAGATTGTTCAACGTTTCTTTATTGTTCACCTTCCTGTTATTCACTGCTTGGATATCGTCCGGATGAGATGGTTGGCACCAGTATATTCGATTATGTGTACGCCGAGGATATCATACCGCTACAGGACTATTTTAACAATTGCCTGGACGGCAAATTGCTCACACCGATCACCTTCCGTTATATACATAAGGATGGCAGGCACATCTGGTTTGAAGTCAATTGCAAGTACATCAGCACGCAGGATGGCCAAAAGAACGAGATCATCTCGATTGCCCGCGACATCTCCGAACGAAAACTGATGGAATTTAAGCTAAAGGAAAGCGAGCAGCGATACCGTTCTCTATTTGAATATAATCCGTCGGCCGTATACTCCATGAATTTGGATGGCGACTACTTAACGGCCAACCAGAATCTGCAGGAACTAACAGGATATACGCTGGACGAGCTGATCGGGATGTATTTCGGACCGATTGTAGCGGAAAAAGACATGGCTCGCACGTTGTTTCATTTTAACCAGGCAACAGAAGGCATACCTCAGAGCTATGATCTAACGATTATTCATAAGGATGGACATCCCATCGACATCAATACAATTAACATCCCGATTTTCGTGGATGACGAAGTCGTCGGCGTCTATGGCATTACCCGAGATATCACCGAGCGCATACGAACCATGGAAGAGATCAAGAAGCTGAGCCGGGAGCTCACCCTTTTGCTGAATACGGTGTCCGAAGGCATTATCGGGCTGGACATTCACGGACACGTCGCATTTATCAATCCGGCAGGCGCAGCGATGCTGGATTATGAACCGGCCACCACCATCGGAAGACCCTGCGACCAGATCATCAAAGAAATTCGCCATGACGGCACTTTTTATCGGGGGGATGATTCTCCGCTTGTTCGAGCCGTCCAACAAGGCGTACCGCTGTCAAGAGCCGAAATCGTGCTTTGGCGGGGCGACGGCACCAGCTTTCTGGCAGATTATCAGGTCAATCCCATCTGGGACCAAGGCGAGCGCAAAGGCGCCGTTATGGTATTCCGCGATATCACCGACGAGAAAGAAATCATCCGGGCGAAGGAGAATGCCGAGCGGGCAGATCAAGCAAAAACGGAGTTTCTGACCATGATGAGTCACGAACTCCGCACGCCGATGAACGGCATCATCGGCATGATTGAGCTATTACGAACGACCGAGCTTGACGAGGATCAGCTGAATTATACCGATATTTTGATGGAGAGCAGCAGCTCGCTGCTGCACATCCTGAACGAAATTCTCGATTTCAGCAAAATCGAGACCGGCAATATGACACTCATTCATGAACCGATCGATTTACGTTCCTTGCTTGAAGTCGTTATTGATTTATTCTCGGCCAAAGCTAAAGAAAAAGGATTATCATTATCCTGCAGCATCAACAGCTCCACTGTTCCCGATGTGATCATCGGCGACGCTCTGCGGCTGCGGCAAGTGCTTGTTAATCTCATCAGCAATGCCATCAAATTCACGCATGAGGGCAGCATCACGATGAGTGTCGAGGGACTGCGCAGGACCGGGACCCAGGAAATCACGCTTGCTTTCCAAGTAAAGGATACGGGAATTGGCATCCCTGCCGAACAGCAGCATCAGCTGTTTACCTCCTTCTCGCAGCTTCACCCATCCTTGAATCGCAAATATGGGGGTACGGGATTGGGGCTGGCGATCAGTAAAAAACTGGTCGAGCTGATGGGCGGGGTCATCGGCGTCGAGAGTCGCGAAAATGTCGGATCCTCCTTCTACTTTACGATCCCTACCCGTACGCTGCAGGATGATGTCACGGACAAACAAGCATAGGCGTCTCTCTCATGTTCTCTACAGCCAAAAGGGTGATCTACAGCGATGAGCTGTGGACCACCCTTTTCCCATGTATGCAAATGGTATTATTCCTCGTACAGGGACTCCAGTTCGTCGACAAGCGATCCAACATATGCAACCGCTTTGGAGATCGGCTCGGAAGTGGACATATCGACCCCTGCCATAGCCATTAATTCCAGCGGACTTTTGCTGCCTCCGGCCTTGAGGACTTGGAGCCAGCGGTCTACAGCCGGTTGTCCTTCCTCGCGAATCAATTGTGCTGCAGCAGTTGATGCGGTTAGTCCAGCGGCATACGTATATGGATAAAGACCCATATAATAATGCGGCTGTCGCATCCAGGTAAGCTTCGCTCCTTCATCGAGCTCAACCACGTCACCCCAGAAATCGGATAACACAGCGCCTTTTAGCTCAGATAGCTTATCTGCGGTAATCGGCTCATCGGCCATCGCATGGCGATATACCCGTCGCTGCATTTCCGCTTCCAGAAGGTGAGTCACATAGTTATGGTAATACGTGCTCAGAAGCTGAAGAATAACAGAGCGCCGCATCCGCTTATCCTCGGATTGACTGAGCAGGTGATCCGCCAACAGCAGCTCGTTCATCGTTGAAGGCGCCTCGATAAAATACAAAGAAGGACGGGCATTGGTGATACGCTGATGGTCCGCTGCCAGCATCAAATGACCAGCATGCCCGACTTCATGCGCTAAGGTGAAGGCATTTCGCATATTGTCCGCCCATGCCATCAGGATATAAGAATGCACTCCGTATACGGAGGAACAGAACGCTCCTGTAGACTTACCAATATTATCGGCATAATCCACCCAGCGCTTGGAGAACGTGGATTGAACGATCTCGCCATATTCAGGACCCAGTATCGACAAGGCACTGGAAATCGTGGAGCATGCTTCTTCATAAGTAACGCTTGGATTGAAATCCGTATCCATCGGCGCTTTTAAATCGCAGAACAGCATTTGATCCAGCCCAAGCACTCTCTTCTTCAGCTTCATCAGTCTTCGCATATGCGGAGCTAACTCCGCCAGAATGGTATCATGAATATTGTTGTACATCTCCATCGTCACTTGCTGCGGCTTCAGCAGCATGTCCGTTACGGAATCATACCCGCGAAGCCGGGACATCACCACTTGCTTCTTCACTTCGGTGGCGTAAGCCTCGGCAAATGTATGGCGCGATCCCTGCAGTGACTTCGTGAACGAGGCATAGGCCTCGCGCCGAAGCTGCGTATCCTCTGACATTTCGTAAGAATTCTCGTACAGGCGGAACGAGACCGGCTTGGTTCCGTCATTCACTTGAATATCGTCAAATGTCATATCCGACAGCTTGCTGCGCAAATAGATGCGGTAAGGGGAACCGAGCACCTCTCCCAGCGATGCTAACACGCTTTCCGTCTCAGGACTCAAGCGGTGAGGCTTCGATTCCAGCAGCAATGTCAAGCTTCGGGCATAAGGAACAAGCCCGTCTTCCTTCGTTATGTATTGTTCGATGATTCCATCCTCGAGATCCAGCAGCTCCGATTCAATAAACGTCAGGGAAGATTGGATGCGTGAGAGAACATCGCCCGTTTTGGCCGAATTTCCCAGGTTGGCCGGATTGGTTCCGTCTTCCGATTGTCGCAATCTGGCATACGCCCCGACTCTGCTAATGCTCTCCATCAGAGCTTCCTGTTCATTCAAGCACTCCAGAAGAACTGTTGCACCCTCTCCCAGCCTGCCCTTGAATCGAGTCAATTGAGCAGCTTGCGATTCAATCGCTTTTAATCCCGCTTCGAATGCTTCTTGCGAGACAAACAAATCATCCAGATTCCAAGTGGCCTCGATTGGAACCTCACTTCGTGTCAGCAATTTCCCCATGAATATAACTCCTCTCGTGTCTTGTCCTCTCGTGATTGACGACAGCAGTTACTATGGATTAGCAACTGTATAACAATTCCATCATATCACAGTTTTTTAATGGATCGTATCCGCTTTTCGACCTTGACTTCTGACCCTGTTTATGGATATAGTTATTTCATACTCTTATCTAAAGGAGAGATTTTGATGTCGGTGGTCGTTCTTAACTAACCAAATTTCATATGGATCGAAATGTAAAATTTTGGGCATTTCCTGTAAATGGATATGTTTATTTTTTGATGGAATTTTCATTTCGTCCGTTGAATTAGTTAAGAACTGCGGATATCAATGGAAGCCCTTTAGGGTTTATTCAGATATGATATGGTCATCCGTGCTGAGTTCAGCACGGATTTTTTGGGTCTCCCCCTCCTTTTATTCAAAAGGGTTATTTGGAGCTGTCCCATAACGCCATGCCATCAGAATAACGATCTATGGGCGGAAAGCGAACCTTAGTAGTTCGCTTTCCGCCCTTTTTGTGTTGTATACCATCCATTTTATAGTCAAAAGGAGAATGTAACCCATGAAACCCTTCGCATTAAACAAATTGGAGTACGAGAAAATACGCACCGAGCTTGAACGCTTTGCCGTATCGTATCTGGGCGTCGAGCATATCCGGAAGATGGCTCCCCTCACCCAGATGAAAGCCATCCGCAGCAAACTGAATGAAACGGAGGAAGCCAAAACCCTGCTCCAGACCGGAGCTAGCGTCCCTATTCCTTCACTGGAGGGCATTGAAATGATCCTGGATCTGCTCGGCACAGGTTATGTGCTGTCTGAGCGCGATTTCGGGAATATGGTCCAATATCTGAGAAGCTGCCGCCAGCTCATTCAATATATGAAAGCCAAAGACGGCATTGCTCCATTAATCAGTTCCTACGCCTCATCCATGCATGAACTGCGTCCACTTCTGTCCGAAATCGAACGCAGCATTCACGGGGGGCGTGTTGTGGATAGCGCGAGCAAAGATTTGGCCAAAATCCGCAAAAAAATCATCGTAGCCGAGGAACGGATCAAGCGTAAGCTCGACAGCCTGATGAGCCGTTACAAAGGGATCATGCAAGAGCATGTCATCAGCAAGCGCGGAGAACGTTACGTGCTGCCCATCAAGAAGGAGCACCGTAAATCCGTGAGCGGCTCGATTCTGGATGAATCGGCTAGCGGACAGACAGTATTCATCGAGCCCTCCGACTTGCAGGGACTTCAGATGGAATTGAATTTCCTGCACGCCGATGAAGTCCGCGAAGAAACGAAGGTGCTGAGTGATTTGACCGCACTAGCCGAGCAATATCAATTCGAACTGAGAACCAATGCCGACATTGTTGGAATCTACGACTACATCATAGCCAGAGGCAAGTACGCCGTTTCCATCGGCGGGCGCAATGTAAGCCTGAACCAGGAGGGGTTCATCCATCTAAAATCCGCGGTGCATCCTTTAATCGGCTCCACGATGGTACCGCTGGACTTCTCTATCGGGGAGCGGTATAAAACCTTGATCATTACAGGGCCTAATACCGGCGGCAAAACTTCTGCTCTGAAGACGGTTGGTCTCATCACCGTAATGGTGCAATCCGGTCTGCTGGTTCCTGTCGCGGAAGGCAGCCATTGCGCCATCTTTGACGAGGTTTCCGTCGATATCGGAGATGGGCAGAGTTTGGAGCATGCCCTCAGTACGTTCTCTGCGCATATTCGCAACATCCGCGACATTTTGCAGACAGCCGGCCGGTCCACGCTTGTACTGCTCGATGAAATGGCGTCGGGAACGGATCCCGGTGAAGGCGTAGGATTGTCGATCGCCATTCTGGAGGAGTTGAGTCAACGTCAAGCAACGGTTGTGGTAACCACCCATTTTACCGAAATCAAAAATTTTGCCGAGCGCACCTCCGGCTTTGAGAATGCCCGCATGGAATTTGATGCCGACACACTCGAGCCGCTCTATCGTCTGCGGATTGGTGAAGCCGGGCACAGTTATGCCTTTGTCATTGCAGCGAAGCTGGGCATACCGGAGTCGATCATTGCCAGATCGCGGGAAATCACAGAAGCGGGTATGGCAAGAGATAACACGGCCCTTATCCAAAAGGTAAGCTCAGAGTCCGATGATGAGGCTGAAGAAACACATCCGGAAGAATACGTTACGTTGTCGACAGACAAACAGGATAAGCTAATGAATGATGAAGATCATCAAGATGTAGATTCTCCCTCTTCCCTCTATCAATTAGGCGATCGTGTCTACGTGCCTTATTTGAAACGAAGCGGAACCGTGTATGAAACCATCGACGGTAGAGGTAATATCGGTGTAATGATTCAGAAGGATAGACTGAAAATTAACCATAAACGGCTGAAGCCTTATATTGCAGCCAAGGATCTTTATCCGGAGGATTATGATCTTGATATTGTTTTTGAGAGCAAAGAGAACCGGAAGAAGCGTAAACTGATGAACCGCAAGCACGTTGAAGGACTGCAGATCGAAACGAAACCGGAATAACGAAACTCTTGACGGTGGGTTGACCAGGACATCAATAAGAATGCTAAGGATTTTCGGAGGAGAGATTACGATGAACATACGTACAGAAACCAAGAACGATTACGAGAAGGTCCAGAACCTTCTCACTCAGGCTTTTCCCGGACAGGAAGAAGCGATTCTAGTACGGCGGCTGCGGGAGGATAAAGATTTTCAACGGGAATTGTCAATCGTAGCGGAAGAAGATGGGATCATTAAGGGACATATTATGTTCAGCCGGTCTAGCCTTTTTGACGGGGTTTATAACCATCACGTGGCTGCGCTAGGGCCCCTGGCCGTGCTTCCGGATTATCAACGACAAGGGATCGGCGGGAAATTGATTGAAGAAGGCAAACGGCGGTGTTTCTCGCATGGCTATCCACTTGTTTTTCTGTTCGGCCATCCGGCATATTACCCCCGTTACGGATTTGTGCAGGCCAGAGCCTATGGAATCGACATCACCCAATTTACGGTTTCCGATGAAGTGTTTATGGTTACCGAGCTTCAGCCGGGCGCGCTCGATCACCTGCATGGCGAATTCCGTTTCCACTCCGCTTTCGAAGATTTGGGGTAAGTCGAGCTTCAAAGTCCATATCATCCGAATAGGTTTGATCAAGCCGGGGAATCCTTGGTGGCATTCAGCTTCTGATATGTTGTACAATAAAATCTAAATGACTATTTGAAGGATGGTTTTCAACATGTATGTAGCTCAGGATTGGCAAGATTACGAGGTCATCGATACCGGAGGCGGAGAAAAGCTGGAACGCTGGGGCGACGTGATTCTCAGACGTCCGGATCCGCAGATCATATGGCCGATTGAACGTGAAGATGGACAGTGGCGCAGTGTGCACGGACACTATCATCGCAGCTCGTCGGGCGGCGGACAATGGGACATGAAAAAGCAGCTTCCGGACCGGTGGACCATCTCATACGACCAATTGAAATTTCATATTCGACCAACCAATTTTAAACATACCGGTTTGTTTCCGGAGCAGGCAGCCAACTGGCGCTGGATGATGGATAAGATCGCTTCTGCCGGACGTCCGGTCAGCGTGCTGAACCTGTTCGCCTATACCGGCGGAGCAACCGTGGCGGCCGCTTCGGCCGGAGCTCAGGTTGTTCATGTGGATGCTGCGAAGGGAATGGTTCAATGGGCCAAGGAAAACGCGGCATTGTCCGGACTTGCCGACCGTCCTATCCGTTATATCACGGATGATGTGTTTAAATTCGTACAACGGGAGCAGCGTCGGGGGAACAAATACGATGCGATCATTATGGACCCTCCATCTTATGGCCGCGGACCAAGTGGAGAAACGTGGAAGCTTGAGCAAAGCTTGTATCCCTTCCTCGAAAGCTGCATGAGCATCGTATCGGATAATCCGCTGTTCATGCTGATTAACTCCTATACAACCGGGATCTCCCCTACCGTTCTGAATAACATGCTGACCATGACCATGAAGCCGAAATACGGCGGTACCATCAGTGCGGGAGAGATCGGATTGCCGATTACCCGCTCCGGCATGAACCTGCCGTGCGGCATCCTAGGTCGATGGGAGTCCTGATTCGATGAACAAGCGGGAACCAGCAGCACATCCGGTTGTACCGATTCTGTTCGAGGATAATCATGTGTTAGGAGTAACCAAGCCGGTAAACATCCCCTCCCAAGAGGATGCTACCGGCGATCCCGACATGCTGACCATTCTGAAACAGGACATCAAGGAGCGCTACAATAAACCGGGCAATGTATTTTTGGGATTGGTGCACCGTCTGGACCGTCCGGTTGGCGGAGCGATGGTGTTTGCCAAGACTTCCAAAGCCGCATCCCGATTATCGGAAGCCGTCCGCAGTCGCAGCTTCCGCAAGCAATATGTGGCGGTCGTTCATGGGATTCCTTCGAAAACTTCAGATCGGCTCGTAAATATGCTGTATAAGGATGTAAAAACCAACACCGTTCATGTCACTTCTAAAGGTACGGACGGAGCCAAGGAGGCCATTCTGGATTACACCGTGCTCCAAACGTCCGAAGGCTTCAGCCTCGTCCTGATCGAGCTGCACACGGGCAGGCCCCACCAAATCCGTGTACAGCTGAGCCATGCGGGACATCCGCTGTTCGGAGATCAGAAGTATGGAAGCAAGGTGAACAAAGCCGGCCAGCAGATTGCCTTATGGTCCGTATTGGTCGGATTTCCTCATCCCGTTACCAAAGAGGAGATCTCCATTCGTTCCATGCCGCCCTCGGACTATCCCTGGAGTCTTTTCTCGATGGAGAAGCTGGCCTCCACATGACGGTCCTATCCATAGAATTCAAAAAAACCGAAATCCCGTCTTGGATTTCGGTTTTTTTATACCTCTGTTTCATAATGGCAAATACTGTAATATTTTATCCCTGTACGATAATATATTATCCCTTTACTTTTATCAAAGAATGCCGAAAAATAGTAACTAGATAGTTTAACATTTTTTAGATGATTTGTACAATCATGGTATAAACTCTGCTTTTGAGTTTATATAGATCAACGGCTGCCAAGGAGGAGGATGATCAAAACTGTTCATGAATGGTTACACGGGTCGGCTCGGTTGTTTATGATGTGTAACAGAGCAAGAAAACTCACAGCTCAGGGAGGTTTGATCAGCAACAAGTGTCCGCTGAATTTCAAATTAAATATTCAAGGAGGTATTTGTTATGGATCAGGTTCAATGTCAAACAAATCGCCGCTTGCATTTGAAACCGCTGTGGATTTTTTTAGGAAGCACACTGTTGTTCTTCACCATCATGGTCATCACGGCAAGCAGCGTCTCCGCTCATGGTTATGTTGAATCACCAGCCAGTCGTGGTTATAAGTGTAAGCTCGGAGAGAACACCAACTGCGGCAGAATCATATATGAACCGCATTCCCTGGAGGGAAAAGGAAACTTCCCTATCGGTGGACCGGCGGATGGTCAGATTGCTGGTGCCGGAATATTTCACGAGCTCAATGAACAATCACCTACCCGCTGGAGTAAAGTGAACATGAACGGCGGACCGAATACATTTAAATGGGTGCTGACCGCAGCTCACGCCACATCCGATTGGAAATATTATATTACGAAAAAAGGCTGGGATTCCAGTAAACCCCTCGCACGCGCTGATCTCGAATTGTTCTGCTCCTTCAATGACGGTGGTAAACAACCGCCGAACACCGTAACCCACACTTGTAACGTACCTACCGACCGCACCGGCTACTATCTGATCCTAGCCGTCTGGGAGATCGCCGATACAGGCAACGCCTTCTATAACGTAATCGATGTGAACTTGAATAACGGCAGCGGAAATCAGGACACGCAAGCTCCAACCGCACCGGGTAACTTAAGATCCACAGGCGTCACCAGCAGCAGCATTTCGCTCTCCTGGAACGCTGCCACGGATAATGTGGGGGTAACAGGCTATGAAATCTATCAAGGATCTAATCTAGTAACAACCGTATCAGGATCAACCTTAAGCCATACCGTCACCGGTCTGCAAGCGTCAACCTCCTATACCTTCACGGTAAAAGCACGCGATGGAGCAGGCAATGTCTCCACGGCGAGCAATCCGTTAACGATTGCCACATCCAATCCGGTACCGGACACTCAAGCTCCGACGGCTCCCGCCAATTTACGATCAGTCGGCTCTACCTCAACCAGCGTATCATTAGCCTGGAACCATTCTACGGATAATGTCGGCATTAGCGGCTATGAAGTTTATCGGGGCACAACGCTGGTGGCCACGGTATCCGGCAGCACGCTTTCCTATACGGTCGGCGGGTTAACACCCAACACAGCCTATAGCTTCACCGTTAAAGCTCGTGATGCGGCTGGCAACGTCTCCCCTGCAAGCAATGAACTGCAAGTTACCACGGCGGACGGTTCCACACCGGAAACTCCGGCCTGGGCACCAAACACTTCATATCAGCAAGGAGCTTTAGTCACATATGGTGGCAACACCTATGAGTGCCGTCAAGCCCACACGTCCCTGCCTGGTTGGGAACCCTCCAACGTGCCGGCTTTATGGTTGCTTAAGTCATAATCTCAATACGTCATGTAAGATTCGAAACGTGATATAAGATAATGCTCCAAAAGTATGAAAATATGTAACAGCCCCAAGGGTGAGCTGCCGTCTGCAGCCGCCCAGGGGGCTTCTCTACGTTTACGACGTTAGCTATAGCTTTAGAACTTATACCTCAACCAGAACTTCCTTTGGAGCTGTACTAATCTTTCCTAACAGATAAACAAGCAGCTGCTGATTATGCGAGGATATGCGGTTCAAAATTTGGGTAAGGTACTCATCCCTAACCTGTAACCCCCGTGTATATTCCTCACGCCCTTTATAGGAAATCGTCACCCAGACGATCCGTCTGTCATTCGCGTCCCGTTCCCGTTTGATCAATCCATTCTTCTCCATCCGGTCCAATAGCATGGTTACGGCTGCCGGACTTGTGGCCAGGTAAGGAATGAAATCGGAAGGTTTCATTCGCTTTAATTCAGCAAGCACCTCCAGCACCATCAGTTGCGATTCCGTCAATGTCGGTGCTAATCCGGCTTCCATATGGAGCTTATAATCCTTGGCCAGCTTGGACCACACCTTGGCGAATTCGGCAGTATGCATATTTATCCCGTCCCTTCAATTGTGCTGTCATGATCAAACACCGGATTCCATCCGTGGATGTTGCGCTGTACTTCGGTGAATGGATTTCGATTTCGTGTGAACCCTAGTCATGATTCCATAATAGTTTATAGGATTAACTTTTCGCGGGCGACCTCTCAATATCCTTCTTTTTTCGTTAAAAAATATAATTTCCAATCAAGCGACAAAACCTGCCAACCCTTATATGACGGCATTTTTCAAGGTTCACCCTGCTTCGACATAGTCGGGCATATGTCAAATAGTATAAATAACAGCTCTAATGTTGCGGGAAACGCAAAATATAGCAAAAGCACCTCGACAAATATCATCGAAGGTGCTTTTCGTCCGTCTATCTTATCTTCTCCAAACTTGGAAATCTCCTAAAAAAGGATGTTACGCAATCTTGTTTAACTTTCTTGACCTGACTCCGCATGCGGAAGAGTTACCAGATCGACAATCCGTCCTTGCTTGCCAACATCGGCAAGCAGTTTGCCTATCGATTTACGTTCCGCGATCGGAACTTTTTCGGTGTGAATCAGATGGGCTTGCCCATCTTCGCTGTACGCCATAATCTGCAGCGGTTCACGGCAATAGAAAGCACCGACAATGGCGCTGCCGTTAGGCTTCACCCGCTTGCCTTCCTTAAACTCAAACGTAGCCATGCCTTTTCCGCCGCGGCTTTGCGTCTGGTAATCCAGCAGCAAGCTGCGCTTGCCATAGCCAAGATCCGTGATAGTCAAAATCTCACCCTCATCGTTCTCCACCCATAATGCCGCAACGACTTCATCCCCGTCACGGAGCTGGATTCCTCGAACCCCGCCGGAAACGCGTCCCATGGCGTTGACTTCCTGCTCATTAAACCGGATGCTCATCCCTTCTTTCGAGATTAGCACAATATCTTTATTGTTATCACTCACGACGACCTGGATAATGCTGTCTTCCGCAGCGACCTTGGCTGCCGCAACGGCGCCAGCCCGCTTGGTGACATACTCCTTGAGCTCTGTGCGTTTCACTTGACCTTTGCGGCTGACAAACACAAGCGACTTGCCCTCTTCTTCAAAGTTCGAAACCGGAATGACCGATACGATGTGATCCTCTTTCGGTACCTGAATCACGTTAACGATGGCCGTACCGGCATCCTTCCATTTGTATTCCGGAATCTGGTGAACCGGCAATAAGAAATACTGTCCACGGCTCGTGAATATAAGCAGATTCTCCAGGGTATTAACTTCAAACAGACGTGTGATGTAATCCCCTTCCTTAACGCCTGAGCTTTCCAGCTCACCGCCGCTTCGGGTGAAGGATAACATGCTGGTACGCTTGATGTAGCCTTCATTAGACAGAGTTACGAGCACGTCCTCTGCGTTCACCAGCACTTCAAGATTAACCTTGATCTCTTCCACTTCTTCCTGAATGACAGAACGCCGGTCGATGCCGTATTTCTCGCGAATTTCAAGCAGCTCTTTGCGAATGACGGCAATCAGCTTCTTATCGCTGTCCAGTATCGCACGCAAGCCCTCGATTTTCTTCATTAACTCGTCCAGCTCTTTTTGCAGGGAATGAATTTCAAGGTTCGTAAGGCGGTATAATTGCAAGGTCAATATGGAATCGGCTTGTCTCTCCGTGAAACCGAACATCCATTGCAGATTGTTCTGGGCATCCTGGCGATTCTTGGACGCTTTGATCGCCGCAATGACCTCATCCAGGATATTTAAAGCCTTAACCAGGCCTTCCAATACATGCGCCCGATCCTCTGCTTTCTCCAGCTCATACTGGGTCCGGTGCGTGACGACTTCACGCTGATGCTGGATATAGGCGGATAACATGTCTTTAAGCCCCAGTTGTTGAGGGGTTTTATTCACGATCGCAACCATATTGAAATTATACGTAATTTGCAGATCGGTTTTCTTGAACAAATAAGCCAGAATCCCGTTTGCGTCGGCATCCTTCTTCAGCTCAACGACGATGCGAAGTCCTTCTCGTCCGCTCTCATCGCGAACCTCGGCGATACCCTCGACTTTTTTCTCCAGACGTATGTTCTCCATCGTGGTAACAAGCCGTGACTTAACGACCTGATAAGGAATTTCCGTGATGACAATCTGCTGCTTGCCGCCGCGAAGCGATTCAATGTCCGTCTTCGACCGCAGATAAACGCGGCCTTTGCCTGTCCGATAGGCATCCAAAATGCCTTCGCCGCCCATGATGATTCCGCTGGTTGGGAAGTCCGGACCTTTGATAAAGGTCATAATCTCCGCCAGCTCAATCTCCGGCTTCTGCATAACGGCAATACAAGCATCGATCACTTCCCGCAGATTGTGAGGCGGGATTTCAGTGGCAAAGCCCGCGGAAATCCCGCTAGCTCCGTTCACAAGCAGGTTTGGGTACCGTGAAGGCAGCACAACTGGTTCCTTGGCCGTGTTATCAAAATTATCCTTAAACAGTACGGTCCGCTTCTCGATATCCCGAAGCAGCTCCATGGCAATCGGCGATAACCTTGCCTCGGTATAACGCATCGCTGCGGCGGGATCATCATCCTGGGAACCCCAGTTTCCGTGGCCGTCCACGAGCACATGTCCCATCTTCCATGGCTGAGCCATCCGAACCATACCTTCATAAATCGATGAGTCCCCGTGCGGATGGTAATTACCCATGACATCCCCGACGGTTTTCGCCGATTTACGGTATGGTTTATCCGGTGTGTTACCCGAATCGTACATGGCATACAGGATCCGGCGCTGAACGGGCTTCAGCCCGTCACGAACGTCCGGGATCGCCCGGTCCTGAATAATATACTTGGAATACCGGCCAAATCGATCACCTACGACCTCTTCCAGAAAAGCCGGCAAAAATTGCTCAGATAAACTCATTCCTTCACCTTCTATTCCTCAAACTCTGCGAAGTTTACATTTTCTACGATCCACCGTTTGCGGGGATCTACTTTATCTCCCATCAGCGTAGACACGCGACGCTCCGCTTTGGCAGCATCATCGATTTGTACCTGCAGCAATGTCCGTGTTTCTGGGTTCATCGTGGTTTCCCATAATTGCTCCGGGTTCATCTCGCCCAGACCTTTGTAACGCTGCAGCTCGAAGTTTTTGAATTCCTTCAAATAGTTAGCCAGCTGCTCATCCGTCCAGGCATACCGAACGGTTTCCAGCTTCCCGGATTTGCTGGCGATTTTATACAGTGGAGGCTGCGCAAGGTAGACGCGGCCTTCATCAATTAACGGTTTCATGTATCTGTAGAAGAACGTAAGCAGCAGCACCTGAATATGAGCGCCATCCGTATCCGCATCCGTCATGATGATGATTTTCGAATAATTGCTGTCCCCGGCGGTAAACTCCGTACCGATCCCTGCACCAATGGCAGATACAATCGCTCGGTATTCATCATTCTTCAGGATGTCGGCCAGCTTCGATTTCTCCGGATTCATCGGTTTCCCTTTAAGAGGCAGTATAGCCTGGATTTTCGAATCCCGTCCCTGCTTTGCAGAACCGCCAGCGGAGTCCCCTTCGACTATAAACAATTCGGTTCGCGTAAAGTCTTTGGACTGCGCAGGCGTCAGCTTGCCGCCCAGATTGGAGCTTTCGCTGCGCTTCTTGCCGGTGCGCATCTCATCCCTTGCTTTACGGGCCGCTTCACGCGCTTTGGAAGCCTGGATGGCCTTCTTCAGCAGCGTTTGTGCGATCTGCGGATTCTCCTCGAGGAAGATTTGCATCTTCTCGGTGACAATGCTGTCAACCGCACTGCGCGCAGAAGCGCTTCCCAGCTGGTCCTTGGTCTGTCCGACAAATTCGACCTCAGCCATCTTGACGCTGATCACGGTCATCATGCCTTCCCGAAGATCATTGCCTTCCAGGTTCTTGTCCTTTTCCTTCAAAAGATTGTTCTTGCGGGCATAATCATTCATGACACGGGTGTAAGCTGTCTTAAAACCCGTCTCATGCGTACCACCCCCGCGCGTCGGGATGGAGTTAACGAAAGAAGCCAACGTTTCGGTATATCCCGCATTATATTGAAGGGCGATTTCAACTTCGATATCATCCTTCTCCGCATAAAAATGGATCACATCATGGAGCACGTCCTTGCCTTCATTCAGGAACTGAACGAACTGGCTTGCGCCGCCTTCATAGAAAAACTCTTCCCCGTTGCCGCTGCGCTCGTCTTTCAATACAATCCGGAGTCCGGAGTTCAAGAAGGCAATTTCCTGTAAGCGCTCTGCTAGTGTGTCGTAATTCAGATGTGTTCCCGCGGTAAACACGCGCGCATCCGGTTTAAACGTAATCTTCGTCCCTGTTTTGTTCGTATTGCCAAGCACCTCAAGACCCGTTACAGGTTCCCCGACATGCTCTTTTCCTTTTTTGTCCTGCCAGTATTCAAATCGTTGGCGATGAATTTTACCGTCACGGTAAATTTCAACCTCCAGCCACTCGGACAGCGCATTGGTTACGGATGCGCCAACACCATGAAGACCGCCGGACTTCTTATATCCGGAACCACCGAATTTACCGCCGGCATGCAAAATCGTAAATACAACCTGCGGGGTGGGGATGCCTGTCTTGTGCATTCCGGTTGGAATACCGCGTCCGTTGTCGTATACCGTCGCGGATCCGTCTTTATGCAATGTAATTTCAATTCTCGAGCAGTACTTGGCCAAATGCTCGTCTACGGCGTTGTCCACAATTTCCCATACCAGATGATGCAAGCCTGACGAGCTTGTGCTCCCTATGTACATGCCTGGCCGTTTGCGCACCGCAACGAGGCCTTCGAGCACTTGAATGTCGTCAGCATCGTATCCTGAACGGTTGTTACCGCCGTTCTTCGATGACTCTGCAAACATATCGATCTGTTCGACCATTCATGCTCCTCCTTCAATTTCACGTATCTCGTGTATTTCTATTTCTACATTTCAATATTTTAGAAGAACGCTGTTCCCTAAAAAATGCAAACAAATGTTTCATGCTTTGTCCATTTTAATTCAAGATATCCCTTCTCGTAAAGACACTGAATGAAACAATAACCGCACAAATGGCCCAGACGGCCAATACGGCAAGGGAAAAATTCAAAGTCATCCCCTCAATTGGCGGCAAATTGCCTGCTAAATAATTCGTTAAATTGAGGTTTACCATGAACAAATATTTCGCGCTGCTCCAGGCCGATGCCATATTCGTCAGAATATTTCCGGCAATCAATGCGGCCATCATAATCACAATGCTCGCCGCCGTGCTTCGAACCAGCACGGACACCATAAAGGCCAGCATACCGACGCATACGCCGACAAACCATACCAATCCACCCTGCATCAGCAAATACTTCCACTGTGGGACAGCATGAACGCCGGACATATCCACATCAGACCCAACAATTTGGAATCCCGTGAATACCGGTATGTCAAATCCCTTGTATCCGAAGGCTAGACCGGAAATCAGATAGGCTATGACAAAGGTGGAAACGACAATAAGAGACGTAAACATGATCAAGGCGATCAGTTTGCTGAGCAGCACCTTCCATCGCTTCACAGGCCTTGTCAGCAGCATTTTAATGGTGCCGGTCGTCCGTTCACCGGAGACGATATCCGAGGCGATCGCCATAATGAGCAGCGGAATAAACAGGGATATCGCATTATTCAAAAATTCCCGTGTAAACGTAACCCCGTTTGGTTGATTAGGATTCACATCATGCTGCAAATAATACTGCATTTGCTGAATAAAGATTTGCCTGTATCGTTTCCATTCATCCGGCACCCTGTCACTGCTTAGCGAATTCTCATTATCCGTGATTCGCTGCTGAAGTTCAAGCCGCCAATCACTGTTGAACTTCTCCCGGCTCCGTTCAGCTGACTTCATCTGGGCATAAGTAAACATGGGAACCAGAACAAGAAGAACGAGAAGGACAACATAAAACCGCTTTCGTTTGATAATTTTGATGCACTCGTTTTTGATCAGGGGCAACAGGTTACTCAATACTCTCACCCTCCGTCATCTGCAGGAACAGCTGCTCCAGCGTAGGATTGATCCGATGAACCTCCCGGACCTGTACTCCCGCGGCCACCAGCCGTTCCACAGCTCTTGACGTGTATGTAGTGCTCATACGGGTCACAACAGCATCCGGAGACATGCCTGCCAGCAAATTATCGTCAAGCACGTCCTCGGGGCGCTCGACAATGTGGCAATAATCCAGCTTTTGCAATATTCGTTTTCCTTGCACGGCGGGATTCAGATCCCAGATCACATGATCGCTGTTGCCGGCAATCAATTCTTCGACCTCGCCAACCGCAAGCACTCTTCCGCTGCTGATGATCGCCACGCGATCGCATAACAGCTGGATTTCGCTCAGCAGATGACTCGAGACAAAAACAGCCAATCCTTCCTCGGCTAATCGATGGATGAACTGCCGCATCTCTTTGATCCCTTTCGGATCAAGACCGTTTGTCGGCTCGTCAAGAATGAGCAGCCTCGGTCTGCCGAGCAGGGCTTGGGCTATCCCAAGCCGCTGCCGCATTCCCAGAGAATACGTGCTCACCTTGTCGTGAATTCTTCGATCCAATCTCACCGTATCCACAACTTCCTGTATTCGCTGCTGGTCAATGCCGGGCTGCATTCGCGCAAAATGCTCAAGATTTTCCCACCCCGTCATATATGAATACATTTCAGGATTCTCCACGATGGAACCGATATAACGCAGCGCCTGCTCCTGCTGGCGGTTCACATCATAACCGCAAACCTCGATCCTGCCGGAGGTCGGTTTGATCAGATCCACCAGCATCCGGATCGTGGTCGTCTTTCCTGCCCCGTTCGGCCCCAAGAACCCGAAAATTTCGCCTGCGCGCACGTCGAACGACACATCATGTATAATCCATTTTCGACCGATTTTCTTTTTTACATGCTGGACAGATAGCACGATTTCTTGAGCTTGTTCATTCATCGTTTTCCAACTCCCCATATGACATCCTCATCATGCCTAGAGCATACCCTCTACAATTCGATCCGCTATAGCCTGATATCCTGCCCCGTTCGGATGAAAATGGTCCGAGGACAGATACTCGCCCAGCTTGTGCTGAAACAGATCGAACGTAGGGACCAATGTCATATTGGGATCCCGGTTCACAATCTCCATGACCGAATGATTCCAGGCAGAGACCACAATATTCCCGGGTATGAGCAAATCCTCCAAATCGGAAAAAGGATGATAGAGACCGATATAAACGATTCGGGCATCCGGATTAATGGCGCGAATCTTCTCCAGAATCGCCTGCAGTCGTTCAGAGGCCTGCGGCAATGCGGCCATCAGTTTGGCAGGTTCGAGCTCCAACTCATCGGAATCCGCCGCCCCGTCCATCAGCCCGCTGCCTTGAAATATATCATTGCCTCCGATCGAAAGCATAATCACATTGGCTTGCTTCAAGGCATACTGTATTCCCTTGTCGTCCAGCTTGGGAAGCAGTGCTTCGGTAGTCATTCCGTTTATGGCCAGATTTGCCAGCAGGCTCGCTGTTCGTCCATCGCCGTTTAATTGATCCACGCTCCTGCGGACAAAACCACTCCCGGTATTGTCCCCTGTTCCCTTGGCCAGTGAATCTCCAATCGCAGTTACCTTTAAATCATGGGGCAAAACCGGTTGTGACGGATCGCTCCCCGGCTGCTCCGGCGCTGTCTCTTCTTCGGACGCCTCGGATCCGCCACCGGTCAGCAAGGGCTGTCCTTGCGGATCATTAATATCTTTGAACGCATACATAAAACCGATAATGAGCACAATCGTTACAATAACCGACACGGAGGCAGTGATTCGCCATATCCATGCAGATGATTTCATGACATTCCCCCTACAAAATTCCTCATTACATTACCTTAAGACTTCTATATAAAATTTGCAAATCAAAACACGCAAAGAAGACTGCCCCGGACGCAATCTTTGGATGCGTGACCGGGGCAGCCTTTTCATATGAAACAAGATAAGTGCTTATTGACTAATGAACTCTTGAACCCAATATCCGTTATAGTATCCAACACCGATCATGGTGAAATTCGGAGACAGGATGTTTTCACGATGACCTTGGCTGTTCATCCAGGAGTTCATTACTTCTTGAGGCGTACGTTGCCCTTTAGCGATATTCTCGCCGGCATAGCCGTAAGAAATACCGTAAGCTTTCATCATATCAAATGGCGAACCATGTGTCGGTGAAGTGTGGCTGAAGTAATTGTTATTACTCATATCCTTCGCTTTATCCAGCGCTACGGTTGTTAGCTTAGCATGGACCGTGAGCGGCTTCAGACCTGCATTCGCACGTTCTTTGTTCACCAATGTGACAACCTCGGAAGCAAAATTCGATTGTTCCGTTGTACCCGCTGACTCGGAAGGCTGGGACGGTTTTGTAGATGGAGTGCTAGTCTCAGGCTTGCTTGTTTCCGGTTTGCTGGTTTCAGGTTGCGTCACTTCTGGTTTAGTGGTTTCTGGCTTGCTGGTTTGCGGAGTCTCAACAGGTTTATCTGCCTGAGGTTTTTCCGTTTGCGGCTTCTGAACCACCCATTTAAACTGTGATTCAAAACCTTGGCTCTCCAGGAATTTCTGGATCTTTTGCTGCCAGTTCACATAATTATTACTCTCAGCAGGTGCTGCGGATGCCGTAGTAGGCAGCATGATACCGACAGCCAGTACAGCAGCAATGCTGCCGCCTGCGATTTTCTTTATCCAATGGTTGTTCATAAATGCTCATCTCCTATGCTCATAGTTGTGAGTTTGCTTGACCGCCCGTTCTAAGATGACTTTCATGGGTGCTGGACGATCAAACAATAGTTACATTTTTGTAATCTCGTACGAACACATTGTAACACATTTGATACCTTGGGCAATCCTACAATTGTTGGAAAAGCGACCTTGAATTCCTACCTTTACATAAGTGATCAAGTCGGCACTAGTCCCAGATCATATGTAGTGATCGCTGCCTGATTCAAGCGATAGATCTCCTTTTAAATCGGTGTCTTTCAATCGAGTTTTAGGCCATAACAAGAAAAAACCCATCCCAAAAATGGGATGGGTTCATGAAAAGACCCAGGACTACAGCTTTTTACTAAACTGATATCCAGCCTTTTCAAATCCAATATGCTCATAAAATGCATGTGCGGGAGCAAGTTCTTCCCGGTTGCCGCTTGTGAGAAACAAGAGGTGGCTACCATGCTGTCTTCCCCATGTCTCTGCACCGCGAATCAATCTTTTGCCAATTCCTTGGCCGCGGTAGCTTGAGGTTACAATAACCGAAGTAATTTGAGTGACCGGTTCGGTCATAGTGAAGGATTTGACTTGACGAAGCATGATCATACCAACAACAACACCATCAACTTCAGCAATCAGATTGCCGTATAAAGGATTGTCGTTCATCGCTTCCATCCGTTCACGCATGACATTCAGCGTGGTCGGATAATTCAGTTCGCGCATCAAGGATGTGACAGCTTCCAAATCATTCTTCTCAAAGTTTCGAATCAGCAGTGCAGGCGCAGATAATACGCTTTCGATGCTCATTATACCCTCATGCTTCCCTTCTTCTATGAATTCTGAGTAAACTCTACTTCTATTTTGTAAGTTTATGAAGAAGATTGCAAGTATCAAGCGACATTTTTTTTACATTTGTGTCGGTTTTGTTAAACCTTTGTTAAGCCGTTTTTACAAAAATCGGTATTGCGCTTCAATCAACCCATGGTACGTACCCTGCTTCTGCATAAGCTGGCTGTGATTTCCTTCTTCAATAATCTTGCCGTGATCCAGCACAACGATATGATCGGCATGACGGATCGTTGACAAACGGTGCGCCACGATGAAGGAGGTTCGGCCCTGAAGCAGCACTTTAAGAGCTTCCTGAATTTTCAACTCCGTCTCGGTATCGATACTCGCCGTTGCTTCATCCAGAATCAGAATCCGCGGATCGGCAAGGAGCGCCCTGGCAAAGGACAGCAGCTGCCTCTGACCCATAGACAGCATATTCCCGCGTTCTTCTACCTCGGTATCGTAACCGCCCGGCATCTGAACGATGAATTCATGGGCGCCGACCGCCTTGGCTACATCCTCAATCTCCTCATTGGTCGCATCCAGACGGCCAAACCGGATATTATCGCGAATCGTGCCGGAGAATATAAAGGTATCCTGCAGCACGATGCCAATCTGATTGCGGAGGCTTTCCACCGTCACCGATTGGATATCGTATCCGTCAATCGTTAGCTTACCTTCGGTAATATCATAGAATCGGCTGAGCAGATTAATGATGGTACTCTTGCCTGATCCGGTATGACCGACAAGCGCAATCGACTGGCCTGCCTTTACATTCAGATTGATCCCTTTGAGAGCCTGACGTCCTTTTTCGTATTCGAACACCACATTCTCCAGCTTGATGTCCCCTTTAATCGTTGGCAATTTCTTCGCCCCGGGCTGATCATCAATGCTCGGCTTCTCGTCAATGAACTCAAATATGCGTTCAGAGGAAGCCATGGCGACAAGCAATTGATTATACATTTGGCCAAGCCGGTTGATCGGCTCCCAGAAGTTTCCGACATATTGGGTGAAGGCAATTAACAGACCGATGGTGAGCTCGCCTTGCTGGATCAACACGGCACCGAGCCAGAACAAGATCAATGAACCGAAACCACCGGTAATTTCGATAAGAGGCCCAAACCCTTGGTTCATGGCAGACGCTTTATCCCAGGACTTTTTGCTGTCCATGTTCATGTTATCAAAGAACTTCATATTCTCTTCTTCTTGCGTGTAAGCTTGGGTTACGCGGATCCCCTGAATCGATTCATTCAAGTGAGAGTTTATCCGCGAGTTCCGAATCCGTACATCCTGCCATGCACGCCGGATGCGTACACGGAGTTTCGTCGAGATGAAGAACATGATCGGTACCGTGACAATAACAGCAAGACCGAGCTTCCAGTTTATTAACAAAAGAATAACGACAATACCTACTAACTGCACGCAGTCGATGATCAGGTTGACAACCCCGTTGGTAAACAAATCCTGCAGGGAGTTAACATCATTCGTAACCCGGACCAGCACAGATCCAGCCGGACGCTTGTCGAAGAAATTGAAGGACAAGCGCTGAATGTGCTGGAACAGATCTGCTCGCAGGTCATAAATGACCCGCTGACCGATGATATTCGTAAATCTGATACGAAATATTCCTGCAACCCATTGAATGATATACATCGCAAGAACCGCGATTGTAATCTGATACAATAGGGTTAAGCTCGGGTTGCCATCCCTCGGGTCAATGGCCTGGTCGATTGCCAAACTGGTCAAGAACGGAATGGCCAGCTTCGTTATGGTACCGATGACCATCATAAGGCCGATCAACGGGAGAATCTGTTTGGCGTAAGGTTTCATATACGAGATCAGACGCGTCAGCTGCGCCCAGTTAAACGGCTTTTCAATCGCATCGTCGTCCTTGTAGACAAAACGTTCATTCGTTTCTTCCGAAGGCTTCCGCTGCCTCGGAATCTTTTGCTTTTGATGCGGTTCTGTATTTACATTGGCGTTCATGCTTGCACCTGCCCTTGCGTGCCTCCTGCTTGAGCTTGCTTCGCAATAAGGTCCGCATATTGTATTTTGTATACATCCTGATAAGGCCCCGGCACTGCAATCAAATCGTTATGCTTGCCGCGCTGCACAACTCTTCCCTCATCCAGAACGAGAATTTCATCCGCATGACGCAAGGAAGAAATCCGGTGAGCGATAATAAAGGTCGTTCTGCCGTTCATGACTTCCTGGAAACCGGACTGAATTTCATGCTCGGTTTCCATATCTACAGCACTGGTGGCATCATCCAGGATCAGGATTTTCGGATCTTTCAGAAGGGCTCGTGCAATCGCAATCCGCTGCTTCTGTCCGCCGGAGAGTCCCATCCCCCGTTCGCCGACAATGGTATCGTAACCATCCTTCATTTCCATAATAAAGTCATGGGCTTTGGCCAGCTTGGCAACACGGATGATTTCTTCCATGCTAACGTCCTTCATGCCGTAAGAAATATTGTTGCGGATGCTGGACGAGAACAAGAAGGTCTCCTGAAAGACCGTGGCAATCTGGCTGCGCAGACTCCGGATCTTTATATCATTAATGTTCATGCCGTCTAGTTTGATGCTGCCCTGATTCACATTGTAGGCATGCATCAAGAGCTGGATAATGGTCGATTTACCAGACCCCGTTCCGCCAAGCAGGCCGATCACGGAGCCGGGACGAGCATCCAAATTAATATCTTTGACGGCAGCCATCTTGTTACCGTAAGCAAAGGTGACATTATCAAATACGACATGACCCTTCACCTCGCTTGGCACCAAATCTACCGCACGTTCACGGTCTTCGACATCAATCGGCTGATTCAGCAGCTCCAGCACCCGTTCACCCGATGCCTTGGACTGCGTGTAGTTATTAATGTGAAACCCGATTCCCCAAAGCGGGCCGATTATGTACCAGATCAAAGTAAAGAAAGCTGCCAGTTCCCCTACCGTCATGGAACCTTGGATGACCATCGCTCCGCCGACGGCTAGCAAAATGACGACACTGATATTCGCAAAGAGCTCCATCATCGGGAAATAACGGGCCCATAGTGAAGAGGCAAATATCTGGTTGGTTTTGTAACGCTCATTCCGTTCGGAGAATTTCACCACTTCGTGAGGCTCGCGAGCAAAAGACTTTACGGTACGAACACCCGTGATATTCTCCTGAACCGCGGTCGTCAGCGAGCTTAGTGCCAGACGCATCTCCTGGAACGCCGGATGGATCTTGGATTCGAACTTTAGAGCCGCCACAACCAAAAATGGCATCGCTACCAAAGTTACGAGCGTCAATTTCCAGCTAATGGTAAACATCATAATGGAACCGAAAGTCACCATCAATACCAGATTGAGCAGCTGCGCAAAACCGAAGCCGATAAACATTCGGATCGCTTCCAAATCGCCCGTCAGCCGTGACATCAAATCCCCGGTCCGAGCCGTATCATAGTAACGGAACGATAGAAATTGCAATTTTTCATAGCAGGCGTTTCGTAGCGCATAAGCCAGGTAGTTCCCCAGCCTCCCCCCAAAAAATCCGTGCAAAAACTGCATGAAAGCTTTAAGGATGACCACACCCAGCACAGTGAGTGCCAGCTGCGGTACGATACCGTAATTCTCCAGCTTGATTGCATCGTCAATCAGCACTTTTAACAGATGCGGATAGACAAGTCCTAAAGCGGTTGCAATCGCCAGACACAGCATGGAAAGAAAAAGATAACTTCGTTTCTCCCAAAAGAAGCCCTGCAGTTGCCTGAGAACATTCATGTTTATCCTCCTTTGGATTATTTTCGTTCAGGTTATGTAGCATTTATGAAGTTTATCATCGACCTGAACCCGCGGCAAAGAGGGAAAACCGCCATAAATGAGCCAAAAGGACCTAAAGGGGGCAAATAGTATAACTTATCTTTGTTTCATAATGAAATCATCGGAAATTCTCATTAATACTAGGGGATATAATCACATTGTCAGTCCCTTCAACCATCAGGCTTCATCCATGATTTCCGACTTTTTTGAACATGCTTGAAAAAGGGTAAAATCCTAAGCCGTTTTCGCCCCAGTGGCGAACGTTGTAGCAGATTAAAATACGTCATACCATCCTCTTGACCTTTATCCACCCGAACGAGCATAGGAAAAAAGACGCCCCGCCAGGATGGCATATGGGACGCCCTTGGATGGAAAAGTATGCGATTGGAGTTTAGACCTGCATAACATCGTTATTCGTATGGAAGCTTCAGACTCCAACATCTATACCTTTCGTTGTGTGTGCACATGTTATGGCATAAGATCCGCTATTACCGAGCCGCCTGAATCATAGCTTCCAGCTCATCCGCCAGCTTACTCCACATCAACGGAGATTGACCGTCCTGCAGCGAACCGAGGATGGCAGCCATGGATTCCTTCAGCTGTTCCTCCAACACCGATACATGATGCTGCAATGAACGTACACTCATTCGAACATAGTGGTCCGTCAGCTGCTCTTCCCGAATGCTCACCACACTCGCCACGGCTTCCTTCACCTTCGGCTCTGCCGCTTCTCGAAGCTTGGAGCTTCCGCTGCCCTCAAAGAAATGCTTCGGGTTCTTAAAGGTCGACCAGAAGGACAACCAATCCCCCTGTATTTGCAATTCCGTTTCTTCCAGCTCCGGCGGTGACCAGTCTTTATCCCGCCGGATGGCGAGGGATAAGCCCTCGGCCATATCGTTGATATCCGCTGCCGCTTTAAGCGCTGCGTCTTCGGTTAATTTGCGACCGGCCATCTCTAATCGAAGCGTTGTTGCCCATAGCTCCTGATCCAGCTCCATGGACATCGTCCGCATCAAATCACGCCCGCAAGCCGCAAAGGCCGATTTCAGGTGACCTGCGTCCTCCCGAAGCACGGAAGGATTAAACGACTCCTGAAAGAAACGGTTCATGGCATAATCCAGCCGCTGCCGTACATGAAACAGCAGCTCGCTGCTTTCCTGCGCGATATCACGGGACATGTTAAACTCCGATAAAGCCGCAAGACGGGATAAGGCTCGTGTGTGAACCTCTTCCAGCTCCACGATTTTACGCTCGCGCGTGGTCTCATCCTGGGCTGCCATATCGGCCCAAGCTCTGATTCGATCCCTCACCGAAGCCAGTTCATCATAACCGGCGCGCTCTGAAAGCCTTGGCAGCTCTTCAACCGCAAATCGGCTAAGCGCATCTTCGAATACAGGGAACCCCGATTCCTGCAATTTCGCTTCATCCCCATACAGCTTACCATCCAGCGCTGCCAAACTGGAAACAGGGAAGATATGCGGGCTGCCTACCCCGCTGGACGTCAGGTTGGTACGAACATGCTTCACCACCTCATCCAGTTCCTCTTCGGATTGTGCAAGATCTGCGGCATTGACGATAAAAAACATTTTATCCAGCGCAAAGCTGTCTTTAACCCTGCCCAGCTGGGACAGGAATTGCCGATCCGCTTTGGAGAAGGCATGGTTGTAATACGTTACGTATACGATAGCGTCCGCATTTTTAATATAATTGAACGTTACGCCGGTGTGCCGGGCATGAAGGGAATCGGCTCCAGGCGTATCCACCAGCACGATCCCCTGCTCTGTCATCGGACAGTTGTAATACAGATCGATCCCGTCGACAAAACAGGATTTGGTTTCGTCGGCCACATAGCCCCGATATTCCGCCAGCTCTACGGTTTCTGTTATACCCAGTTTGGTCTCCATCATATCAAAGCCGGCAGCCGCGGCCTTCAGAAACCCATAATGCGGCAAGCCTGCCGGATGAATACCGGCCGGATTCAATGCTTCTGCGACGCTTCGCCAATTGCTCGGAGTTGGTTCTTGGAGACCCAGCACGCTGAAGGAGTACTTCAAATCGTCCCACCACATCTCGCGGCTCTTCATGCGCACGTCTGCGGTACCATGGGTTTTCCCTTCTGCCGGTGCCAGAATCCGGTTCACCGCCGCCGTTGTCGGGTGCGGTGATACCGGCAATACCGACTCGCCAAGCAGAGCATTGGCGAAGGAGGACTTCCCGGCGCTGAACGCACCGAACAGCGCCAAAGTGAACGAGCCGCCTGCAAGCGCATCCGCGCGGGCGGTTATATCCCGCGCGGCTGAGACAAGCGCGGGATGCGGCGCCAGCAGCGCAGCCGCCGCGCGCAGCTCGGCTGCCGCGGCATTCAGCCGCTGGCGCCGCTGCGGTGCCGCCGCCTGCGCCCCGGCGGCGCGGGGCGCCGTGCGCCCGTGCCCCGGCCGCGCCGCCGGGGCACCGCCCTGGGCAGCCGCTGGCGCGAGCTGCCCTTCCGGCTCCCTCACCTCCGGCAGGAGGCCGGGGGTGAGGGAGGTGCGCGGCGGGAGCAGCTGCGCCAGCTCGGCCGCACGGGCGGCTTCCGCCTGCTGCAAGGCTGCATAGCTGGCGGAAGCCGCAGATTGCGCCAGGAGCTCGGCACCCTGGCGCTCCAGGTCCTGCAGACGGACGGCCGCAGCGTCCGTCAATACCGCCTTCAGCCGGTCGGCAAGCACCAACACGGCCCTGCGGTAGCTGCCCTTGATTTCCTCGGCCAGCTCCCGGTTATAGTTCAGTACGTATTCACCGGACACCGTCGCTTCCGGATTCACGATCCGCGTAATCATATCCTCCCGCACACCGGGAAGCTCAGCGTCCATCAGGCTCTCCCATTCGGTATTCCACTCCGTATGCTGTTCCACGCTTTTACGGAACAGCGAACGCAGATGCCAATCGATCTGCGATGCGGTCTGTTCCTCCAATCGATGATAGAAAGCCTCGAGACGGCGCCGACGCTCCTCCTCCGTTTTGCCGCCTGTGAACAGAAACCCGACTTTAAACCCGCTTTTGCGGCTTTCCAGAAAAGCCAGACTTAAATCCCGAACATCCGCCGGCGTCAGATTGGCGTTTACCAGAAGGGCATCCGCTTCTTTGCGCAGCTCCGAGCGAACGGTCTCTGGCAGCAGCTGGACGGTTCTTTTTAGATCCTCCAGCTCCTGCAGCCGCGCTTTCATCGCCGCTGCGGCCTCCTCGCCGCCCATTTCCTCCAGCAGCCGCTCCTTCTCTTCCTGATGGCTTCTGGTATAGGCCTCTACATGTTGATCGGCAGCATGACGAATGGAGCAGGATACGCTGTAGCGCAGCAACGGCTCCTTATGAGATATCAATTCACCGATCAAGGACTTTAGTAGCCCCCATTGATTATAGGGATGATCCTGAGCTTTAAGCGAAGTGCATAGCAGCCCCTTATACGTGATCTTCCACTGGGCGAACGCCTTCTTCACGTCATTCAGATAAGCAGAAAGCGTCAACTCTTCATCACGATGCTTGTCGATCTGATTTACGATCAGGTACAGCGGTTTGCCCCAATCGGACAAACTCTTGGCAAACATCAGATTACTCTCGGACTGCACATGATTATAATCCATGACGTAAAAAACGATGTCAGCCATATGGAGGGCAGAATGCGTGGCAAGCCGGTGCCCGTCATCCGTTGAGTCAACCCCGGGGGTATCCATCAAGACACCATCTTCGCCAAGCAGCGGCACATCATCCCACACTTCAATTGCGGAATACTCCCGGCCCTCCTTGCAGTATTCGGCAAGTTCGTCAATGGTTACCGTTAAAGGCTCTCCAGGCTCCGCAGCAGATCGGTGAATCAACGCCCGCGGCTCACCGCTTCGGATTGTAACCACATTCGCACTCGTAGGTACCGGACCCGAGGGCAGCACCTTTTTGCCGCAAAGCGCATTAATCATGCTCGACTTCCCTGCGGAAAAATGTCCACAGAAGGCCAGCGTCAATTCACCACCTGTACCCTTGCGTATTAAATCCTCCGTCAATGCGGAGGAAGATTCGTCATTCCACTCCAAAAAACGGTCGCGAACTCTGGTTAGTTCCGTAACACTGTATCCGATTTCATGCTCAGCCATCAACTTCAATGTCATTTCTCGCTCCTGTCCATTGATCTCTCAATTTCTGACACATTCTATTCACATCATTTTATTTTATCACCGCTTGCACTGTAAAGGAATCATTGCATTTCATTTTCAGCCGTTGTCTTGATATAACAGTCCTTTATCTATGCAAAATGGCAGGTCAAGGAAGTGATCTTCCTTGCCTGCCATGGGTCCAAACCGTCTTAATGCCGGCAAATACAGGAGGAATGAGGTAAAAGTACACACTCGATCACCCTGTAAGAACCAGGTTTATCTCATTTTTTAAAACATCAAATTTGAAGAACTTAAGATACAACGGTGTTTTCTTCTGCCGGAATTAAAATTTCGAATACATTTCCGTGCTGCAGAATGGTTAACCCGCGTGATTTATCGCGCATGACCACCACTTCAGGCTTCTGCGACATACGCTCCAGATAATGCTCGGGAGCATCCCCGGAATGACTGAATGTCACGCCTTCGACTTCTTGCTCTTCATTCTCACTCAGCTGGCTTTGGCTCTCCACCACATGTTCAAAAATATCTGAGAACAATTCAAAATTGTCGGTGTAAACAGAGATGCATTTCATGTGTAATCCCATCCTCTTTTAAATTTAGCTCATGCCGATCCAGGATACCGTCCTCTTTCACCTCGCGAAAAACCGACTTTTGATCACTGTTGTTTCCAGATTTCCATTCACCCATGCGGCTAAAGATAGAAATCCGGAGACAAAGGCAAGCATTGCGCTTGCTTGCAATTATGTCCATTTCGCTAGCTATTCATTAAAGTACCGTGTTCCCAACGAATCAGATGAATCTTTTTTTGTCTATTTCTTGCTGTTTTACAGTTGTTCCTTATTCTTCCTGACTGCTAAGGTTTTCATACGTTTCTTTCCTTCACGGCAAACATCCAGCAATGGGCATACCGGGCATTGCGGATTTTGTGCCTTGCAGTGATACCGTCCGAAAAAAATGATCCGATGATGGGTCAGCGTCCATTCTTCACGCGGTACCCGCTTCATCAGCTTTTTCTCCACTTCCAGCACGGAATCTTTCCAGGCTGCCAGTCCAAGTCGCTTGGAAACCCGCTCCACATGCGTGTCTACCGCGATGGCAGGCACACCAAAGGCATTGGAAACGACGACATTGGCTGTCTTGCGTCCAACCCCAGGTAATTTGACCAGTTCATCATGAGCTTCCGGCACCTCACCGCCATACTGTTCGATCAGAATCCTGCACAAATTCTGAATATGTTTGGCTTTATTCCGGTATAAACCGATCCGCCTAATATCCTGCTCAAGTTCCTCAATCGGTACCGATACATAATCCAGAGGCGTTTTGTATTTCTGAAACAGATCCTTTGTCACTTTATTAACCGTTTCATCCGTGCACTGGGCGGACAGCAGCACGGCGATGGTCAGCTCAAACGCATTGCTGTGATGCAGTTCGCAATGTGCATCCGGAAACATGCTCTCCATCGTGTCCAAAATATGCCGTACCGTTGCCGCATTCATATGATTTCCCTCCCGCAAAAAAAAATCTTGATGCGGAAATCCCCGCATCAAGACGGTGTTTCTCGAGCAATCCCAGGTCAATAACTTACTGTTTTACGATCTCAACAACGACACCGTTGTTTAAGTACAGTACAATATTATCATTTTCCTTAAGGGATTGCACGGACAAAGTAGTGTCACCTTGATGAACAAATACTTTGTCGGATAATACATACCGGAAATTATCGTTAATCGATTTGCGTTTTACTTGAATTTCCGTACTGCTTGCCTGCCAGAATGCACGTTCAACCTTCTCCAGAACCTGGATCATGGTTACGCCCTGAATGTCCTTTCGAATCTCTACGCGATCTCCTGAGGTCAATGCGCTTAAATTCGAAGCCGTTGAACCATTCTTAACGACTTTAACTCCGCCGCTTACACCTAACGTCTGGCTATTGCCTGAATAATCCTTCATGGTCAATGCATTTGCGGAAGCATCAACGCTTGTCACTTCGCCAAGCGTCAATTTAACTTCAGCTACCGCTACAGGCGTTAAGCCTTGGAACGTTATATTAACGAGTGCTCCCGGACGCAAATCAGCGAGCAGAATTGCTTGTCCGGTTTCGCCGGTCAATATGGATTTATCGGTATAAATATCGCTTGTGGAGCCGTTAGCTTTCACTCGAATACGGTTCCTTGTGGGTTCCGTTGAAACAACCTCAAATTGTGCGGAAGTTTTGAGTTTTAAGCTCTGTAAGTAATCCTGATTGTTCGACAGTTGGGCTAACACTTCGTCACCAATCCGTAAATCTGCCAGTGATGCGCCTGATCTGCCGAAGATTTCTACAATCGGACTATTGTAGTAAGAGATTTCTTCCACTTTACCGTTAGCGGTCATAATCGAAATCACTTGCTTGGATGTGTTAATGCTGTTAATTTTACCTTCAACTTTGTATACCACTTCTAATGAGAGTACGCGGGTACCAATCAGGGAGACACTTACCTTGCGTCCCGAGACAAGCAGTGGTCCAACTTTATCCAGCGTGGTTCCGTAGCTCGAGTCCAGCTTCGTCTTGTCATCCAAGACGATTACACGAGGCTGGTTGTTCGCATCCTTAACAGTCAGCCAATGTGTCTTCCCGTCGTAATTTACGACAGTAACGGCATCCAACTGCTCAATTTGACGACCCGTTACTTCGATTTTCGAAATTTTTTCCTCACCGTTAATGGTCAGTGTTACCTGGTCACCGGATACGGCATCAGCGAGTAAATCGGACAGAACAGGTTTAGCCACGCCGTTTATCATAATTTCCGGCTTCTCTGCCAGATACTTCGTTTCGAGCTGCGTGCTTCCACTTCGCTTGTAAGTGATGGTCTTCCCGTTCTCTTCAATGGAATAAAGCATTGCCTGCACGCTACGATCGACGCTTTGCGTAACTTCCAGCGTCTGCAGAACGCTGTTTTCTACCGTAAAGTTCACGGTGTAGCCGTTCTTCAATTCAGCCGGAGCCAAAATTTGATTCTGATATCGAATGACGGTTGCATCATCCCACGTGTACGTGTCCTCATAACCGGTACTATCCTTAAGGGTTACTCTTTTGTTTACCGTATCCACGTTCTGAACAACGCCTGCTCCCGTCTTGTTAACCAAGCCGCTCTTTACGCGGATTGAAACGATTTTCTTCTGCGGGCTGTACGTTTCGCGTTCAATCGTAAGCAAACTGCCGGCAGCAAGCGTCTTCGGATCGATCTTGGTTCCGTTCTGATCCAGGAACACCGTGCTTGGCTCGTAACTCAGCTCTTCAAAGGTGCTGCCAGTATCCAGCCAAATGACGTTGTTCGGCGACAAACGTGCATATGTGCGGTCAAACCGCTCCACTTGCTGGGTCGAATCCGTAATTTCCACGTAAGCAGCGGTTCCGTTATTCACGATGACCACCGCTTGTGTGTAAGGATTGATCTCCGAGAATTGCAATCTCTTCTCCGAATCCGAGGTGAAATACGCTGTGGAATTATCCAGCTTGAATGAATTCAGCTTGCCATCGGCATAAAGCTCCAGCTTGCCGTTCTCGATCGAAGCGATAGAACCTTTGTATTGGTTCTCGTAATTTGTGGTAATGTAGGCTTGGGCCCGGCTGAGGAACGTTGCAAGCTGGGCACGGGTAACGGCCCCTTGCGGATCGAACTTGTTGCCGTTCAAGCCTTTTGCAAGACCTAACTCAACCGCTACATTAACATAACCCAGACGATCCGGGGATATCTTGGCGTTATCCGCAAAGCCTGTCGCTTTATTTTTGGCTGCATCAGCCTCCGCCGTACGTCCAATGGAACGGACAAGGACTTCGGTTATCCATTCCCGGGATGCTTTCTGCGCGCCCCAAATGACTTTCTCGTCCGTATATCCGGATTCTTTTTGCTTGTCGAGCAGGTTTTGCTGAAAAGCCAGTTCAACATACTTCGTAAAATAGTCATTCACTTTAATATTTGTCGGTAATGTCGCAGCGCCGCTGCTTAATTGATCCTGCATGCTTAAGAACCGGATCGCCATCGTTACGGCTTCCTGCTGCGTTACGGGATCGTTCGGACGAAACTTTCCGTTATTCCCGGTCACGATCCCCTGTGCTGCTAACTGATAAATATACTTTTCTCCCCAATATCCGGCATTCACGTCACTGAATGCGTTTATGGCCGTTTGGGATGCATTTGCCGTTGTCGCATTTGCTGCTTCTTCATCTGCCGAGACGATCGAAGCCCCGCCTCCGAATGCTATAAGTCCGGCCATGACGGCGGAGACCACTTTTTTGGAATGAACATGTTTGCTGTGTCTAAGTACCATTTTCTTTCCCCTCTCAATAACTACTGCTTCATCATATACTAATATTCGACAGCAGATCGTGATCTCCTTCAACCATCATTACCGAGTCATCGGATTTTCCAAATCGACATGACCCATTAACGATTCGGTCTGCTGACCATCCACCAGAATTTGAAGTGATTTCACTTCGTCAAACTGGAAAAAGGTTTTTTTGATCGCATCGATGGCAAACGACTCGCCGCCTGCACCCAGGTTAGCTTCGTCCGGGACCGTCACATCGAGCGTCAGAGCTCCGTTTTCAAATTTCAACGAATTCAGTCCAATTTTCTCCCACAGGGGAACCATATCACCCTTATCGCTCTTTTGTAATGCTTGATAGGCCGCTTTGTATTTTTCTTGATCTTCCTTATACGTAATTTCGGCCGTCCCTTCTACCAGCTCCATCAAATCAGGATCCGTGTAATAGGCTTTGATACTCTCTGTTTTTGCTTCCGGCGTTGTCACTTCGCTGCCGCTGCCCGTAGACGATCCACCTGATCCGTTCGACGTTCCACTATGATCCTGTCCTGTCTGATTATCAGGTGCAGGCGTTATTTGCTCCGGTGTATCGTTTGGAGCTGCTCCGGGTTTCTGTCCGCAACCGGCACCAATCAGCATTACGGCTGCCAATAGGCCAGCCGACCATATTTTTTTATTCAAAAGTAGCCACCTCCTGCAATCACGTTCACTGTCGTATCGTTAATCAACCTTTAAATAACCTTTGATGCCTCTGACAATAGCCTCGGCTACTCGATCCTGCGTTGCCGGATCAAATAGCTTGCTCTCATCGGTCTTGTTGCTCAGGAATCCGACTTCCAGCAGAGCACCAGGCATTTTGGTCTCGCGAATGACATGGAAATTGCCGTATCTCACTCCGCGATCCTTTAAGCCCATAGCCTTTACGATCTCTTTATGGAGTGCATTCGCCAGCGCTTTGTCAGATTCATTGTAGTAATACGTTTCGGTTCCGCTTGCAGTGGAAGGGCCGCTATTAGCATGTATCGATATGAAAACATCAGCCTTCAGATCATTCGCAATTTTTGCGCGATCCTTCAGCTCGAGGAAAGTATCGTTACTGCGAGTCAAAACGACTTCGATATTTTGTTCTTTGGCCAACAGTTTCTCAACTTTCAGCGCCATCGCGAGGTTGAAATCCTTCTCCCTCTTCTTGGTTACCCCGATAGCTCCCGGATCGTGGTCTCCATGACCCGCATCTATGACCACAAGCTTCTTCCCGCCTGCACCAGGTGCAGGGTTAGAGCCCGTATTCAAATCCACAATGAATAGGCCCGATCCGTTCTCAAGGCCTGAAATGGTGTAATTTTTGGCATAGTTGAGATCAATGACAATGCGCACGGTCATCGGATTGCTGTTGTACAAGGAATAACGTACAGATTTGACATCCGGATATCCCGTTACGTCCATCTGACCGGTCTTCATCACGTCATCAAAGCTGGCGTTGCTGCTGAACGTATCCGAGAAATTCGTGTTCACCATATCAATGACGATACGGTCCGGATTGCTAAGCTTTGATACATTCGGCTTGGCATTGCCCGTAACGGCGACCATCAGCCTGTTTTCACTGAAACTGATACCGTCTACAGTCGACGTAGTTACGCCGGGTTCTTCACCAGGGTTACTCCCGTCGTAGGACGAGGTCAGATAGACTGACTTCTGCGCATTATCCCATCTTACTTGAAGGCCCATCTGCTCACTTACAAACCGGATCGGAACCAGTGTTGTTCCGCCACGAAGAACAGGTGCCTTGGTCATTTGTACGCGCTGACCGTTGATATCAGCTTGCTGACTCCCAATCACCATCGTTACTGTCTGCGAGCCGTCTTGGACAGTTACCGTCTTGGTCGCCTTGTTCCAGTACACGTCAAATCCCAGATTCTCGGAAATGACTCGGATTGGAACCATGACGGTGCCATTATTGTTCTCGACCTTCACGCCAGATGACAGATTGATTTGTTGGCCATCCAGGTAAATCTTTGCGCTGTACGAACTCGCATCCGCCATTTTAGGAAACGCAATCATGATGACAACCAGAAACATTAAAAAACCGAACTTCTTCATCCTTCACCCCTACCATCCTATTATTTTGCCACAGATTGGCGTTTCTGCACTCGGCCTGTCCGACATTACCTGACAACCTATAGACGCAAAGTCACGATGAAAGTTGCGAAATTGTTCCCTTTTTACCAAAAAAACACCTATTTCAAAAACCGAAATAGGTGTTTGGTCCTGCATTTGAATTTCGTTAATAGTTCCTTATAACTACTTCCGAGTCATTGGATGCTCGAGCTCAACATGTCCCATTAAACTTTCGATCTGATTACCGTCTACCAGCAATTCCAGGGACTGCACCTCATCGAACTGGAAGAAGGTTTTCTGTAAGGCATCAATCGCAAACATTTCCCCTCCAGCTCCGAGATTGGCTTCCGCTGGTTTGGTGATATCCAGTGTCAAAGCGCCATTTTCAAACTTGAGAGAATTCAACGTGATTTTATCAGACCATAGTGGACTTAGTTCAGCATCACTGCTCGTTTGAAGTCCTTCAAAGGCTTTCTTATATTTATCCTCTTCACCCGTATACGTGATCTCTTTGCTTGCCTCTTTCAAGTCCATGATTTCGGGATCCGTATAATAGACTTTAATATTGACCTTCTTCGCTTGATCCTCGGTAGCTTTCACATCCTTTGTATCCTCAGGGGTTCCAGTACTTTCACCGGTTGTACCCTGCGGTGGTGTGCTTGCTCCCTCGCCTGCGTTTACAGGTATTGCTTCATCTTCCTTATGATCATCAGCCGCCGTTTCTTCCGGATTATCCTGCGGCGTTTGTACTTCTTCTGTTGCGGTCTCCGGATTTGTCTCGGCAGGGGCTGCAGTCGGCTTCTGTCCACAGCCGGCACTAAATGCAAGCAGCAGCGCCAGCAATCCTGTCATCCAATATTTTTTGTTCATGACTTTCGTCCCCCTCTAAGTTCTTCAAATCTTGTACACATTATTGTACTTTAAGATATTCTTTAATACCCGCTACAATACCTTGTGCAACACGATTTTGGAAATCGTCTTCAAACAACTGGGCTTCGTCACCCTTGTTGCTTAAAAAGCCAATCTCGAGCAGGACAGCCGGCATCGTCGTTTCTCTCGTCACATGAAGACTGCTATATTTGACTCCCCGATCCATGAGTTCAGTCGCCTTGACAAGATGTTTATGCATCACGTTTGCCAAAGGTTTGCTGGCATCTCTCGTGAAGTAAGTCTCAGTGCCGTGCGGACTGCTGGAATTGTTGCTGTTTCCGTGAATCGATACAAATATATCGGCCTTTATGGAATTCGCCACTTTCACGCGATCGCTAAGACCCAGCGTTGAATCGTCGCTCCGCGTCATCACCACATTAATGTTCTTTTCGTTTCTCAGCAAGGCTTCCACTTTCAAAGCAATGTTAAGATTAAGAACCTTCTCCTGATTGCCGTTCGCGCTGATGGCGCCCGGCTGACTGCCGCCGTGACCGGCATCAATAACAACCGTCTTCTTGCCGTTGCCAGTCACCGGAGGAACGGGCGGTACGAGGATTTCTCCCTCTGCGTTCAGATCAACGATGATGATGCCTGATTCCTGTGTCACCGCATAATTCTTAGGTCCGGTCAAATCCAATACGATACGCACCGTTGGCGGGTTATCGCTGAACACGGCATATCTAATATTCGTAACGTCAGAGTAATCCGTAACTTCCATAATGCCGCCGCTTTGCTCGTTCACGGAATGTCCGCTCAGGAAGGAAGCAGAGTACACGGTGTTCGGAAGATCGATAACGATCCGATCATGCCCCGTCATGCTGAACACTTTCGGCGTAACCGAACCTTCTGTAGCAATCATCAACCGGTTGTCGCTAAAGCTGAGCCCCGTCATGGCTGCCTGATTCCCTGTTTCGACAGGCGGAGGTGTTTGACTGCCCGGATTGTTTCCGTCACCTGGATCAACCTCTCCTTCGGAGACCGGTGGAACGGAGCTGGAGAGGAACACTGCCTTCGCCTGGTTGTCCCATTTCACATCAAGCCCCATCTGTTCACTAACAAACCGAAGCGGCACAAGCGTGCTCTTCCCATTCAAGACAGGTGGCAAATTCAGATCAACCTGGGCACCGTTCAATTCTGCCTGCTGGCTGCCGACCACCATGCGGACCGTCTTCTCGCTGTTCTCCACGGTAACGGTTTGGCTGGCCTTCTCCCAGCCTACCTTGAAGCCGAGATTCTCGGAAACCACGCGGATTGGAATCATCACGTTACCTTTCATGTTGGCTACCTGGACGCCCGAAGACAAATTCAATGGTTCCCCGTCAAGAAAAATGGTCGCATTTGAAGAACTGGCTTCACCACTTTTCGGAAACGCCAGCAAGAAGACTATCAACATCATTACAAAACCTAACTTCTTCATGAATCCACCTCGATCATCCCATGATTAAATTTGAAAAGCAAATCTAGCAATAAAACTAAAAATATGTAAATCAGCACATTCCCGGCCAGACGCTGCCGGACAATTACTGACATAAAACAATGGTTCCTCTTATCTTCCGCTGCATATTAATTCCATAATACCAAAAAAAACTTCCATTTCCTACACAGGAAATGGAAGTTTAATAATCTTGTAACCTTTTGCAGTGGAATTGCGAGATTAAGCGAACAGACGCTCCCCATGCTTCTTCTCGTATGCATCGATTGCACTTTCATGCTGCAGCGTCAAACCGATGTCATCCAGTCCTTGAAGCAGGAATTGACGGCGGTGCTCATCAAGATCAAAGTCAATATGGAGTCCTTGATCATCCGTTATCGTTTTGCTCTCCAGATCGACGTTCAGCTTATATCCTTCATTACCTTCTGTGCGCTGGAACAATTCTTCCACCTGCTCCTCCGACAATTTGATCGGAAGAATCCCGTTCTTAAAGCAGTTATTGTAGAAAATGTCAGCAAACGATGGAGCGATGACCACGCGGAATCCGTAATCGAGAATCGCCCAAGGGGCATGTTCACGGGAAGAACCACAGCCAAAGTTGGCACGGGAAATCAGAATGGTCGAGCCTTGGTAACGAGGCTGGTTCAGCGAGAAGCTGTCGATATTGCCTCCCTCTTCATCAAACCGCCACTCGTAAAACAGAAACTGTCCAAATCCTGTACGTTCAATCCGTTTCAAAAACTGTTTCGGAATAATGGCGTCCGTATCTACATTCACCCGGTCTACAGGTGCGACAATACCGTGTAATTTCGTAAATGCTTGCATAAACTTCTCCTCCGTCCTTCTTAGCTCACAACTTCTTCGGCTGCAAAGTTCCAGTCACGTACATCCACAAAGCGTCCTTTAACCGCAGCTGCCGCTGCCATTGCTGGCGATACGAGATGCGTTCTGCCGCCGCGGCCTTGGCGTCCTTCGAAGTTACGATTGGACGTGGATGCGCAGCGTTGTCCCGGCTTCAGTACATCCGGATTCATCGCGAGACACATACTGCAGCCTGCTTCACGCCATTCGAAACCCGCTTCAACAAAAATTTTGTCGAGCCCTTCTTGTTCAGCCTGGATCTTCACTCGGCCTGATCCGGGAACAACGATGGCTGTCACATTGCTGGACACTTTATGGCCCTTCGCTACGGCTGCTGCCGCACGCAAATCTTCAATGCGTCCATTCGTGCAAGAACCGATAAAGACATAATCGATCGGAATTTCGGACATTGGCGTCCCTGGTACAAGCGCCATATACTCCAGCGCTTTCTCCGCTGCCTTGCGCTCATTCTCGGTCTTGAAATCCGCAGGGTTAGGAACCGTCGAGGAAATGTCAGTCCCCATACCCGGGCTCGTTCCCCAGGTTACTTGCGGGATCAGAGATTCTACATCGAACTCAACCACCACGTCGAACTCGGCGCCTTCGTCTGTCACAAGCTCTTTCCAAGCTGCCACTGCAGCATCAAAAGCTTCGCCTTGCGGAACATATTGACGTCCGCGCAAGTATTCAAACGTCGTTTCATCCGGAGCGATCATGCCCGCTCTGGCTCCGCCTTCGATGGACATGTTGCACACGGTCATGCGCTCTTCCATCGACAATTCGCGGATCGCTTCACCCGTATACTCAATAACATAGCCTGTTGCAAAATCCGTTCCGTATTTCGCGATGACGCCAAGGATCATATCCTTAGCCGTTACACCCGGATTGCGGCGACCGACAAAGCGCACTTCCATGGTCTTTGCTTTGGCCTGCTGCAAACATTGGGTTGCCAGAACATGCTCAACCTCGCTTGTTCCGATACCGAACGCAAGGGCGCCGAATGCACCGTGTGTAGATGTATGGCTGTCGCCGCATACAATCGTTTTGCCCGGATGCGTTAAGCCAAGTTCCGGCCCCATGACGTGCACAACGCCTTGATCAATCGTATCAAGATCATACAGAGTAACGCCAAAATCCTGACAGTTCTTGGTCAGTGTATCGATTTG
Source organism: Paenibacillus sp. LC231 (assembly GCF_001860525.1). Taxonomy (NCBI): domain Bacteria; kingdom Bacillati; phylum Bacillota; class Bacilli; order Caryophanales; family Paenibacillaceae; genus Paenibacillus; species Paenibacillus sp. LC231. The sequence goes on from NZ_JFOM01000005.1 coordinate 229,755, forward strand.
CTGCTTCGAAATCGGATCCGTAATGTTAAAACGGTCTTTCGTTGGAACGTTGTGATCCATCGTTGCGAAGGTCAGTTCAGGACGGCGTACTTTACGGCCGCTAAGACGCAAACCCTCAAATGCTTGCGGTGAAGTTACCTCGTGAACCAAATGCAGGTCAATGTACAAAATACCCGGTTTGCCTTCTTCTTGATGAATAACGTGGTTATCCCAAATTTTTTCGAACATTGTCTTCTTACTCATCATCATCACCCCATTGTTCTTTACGTCCATGAGAAGATAATTGCTTGTTATCTTCTTTAAATATAAGGAAGATCTACAACGCATCATCTTTACGTTGATAGTAATATATCATTTCCTTCTTCATTGTTCCAAGATATAATATCTATAAAAGTAATAGGATTCAGCTATAACGGAGTGATGCTTAAATGGAACTGAGACAACTGCAATATACGCTGCAAATCGCGGCGGATAAAAATTTTTCCCGAGCCGCGGAGAAGCTTCATATCGCCCAGCCTTCCTTGAGCCAGCAGCTCTCCAAGCTGGAGAAAGAGCTCGGCGTGCTGCTGTTCCAGCGCAATACGAGCAACGTTGAGCTTACCCATGCCGGAGCCAGCTTCGTCGAGCATGCCCAGAAGATCATGGACGCCGTCGAGCAGCTGAAGCAGGAGATGTCGGACATCTCCCAGCTTCGAAAGGGTAAGGTCGTAGTCGGCAGCATGCCGATTACAGGTTCTCACCTGCTGCCACGGGTTTTGCCCGCCTTTAAAAAGGGATATCCGGATATTGAGATCACCCTGTTGGAAGATTCCTCCATGAACCTGGAGAAGCTGACGGCCAGCGGCAAGGCCGATCTTAGCCTCCTGGCGCTTCCGCTGTCCGAGCCGTCGCTGTCCTGGATTCCGATCGGTGAGGAAATGATCGACTTGGCTGTTCCTCCGCAGCATCCGCTTGCGCTGCGGGCAGCCTCCGATCCCGTACGGCCCATCACAATCGATGAAATCCGGAACGAAGCGTTTGTTGTCCTCAAAAAAGGACAGGGCTTCCGGAAGCTTACCTTTGATATATGTCGGGAGGCAGGCTTTGAACCGAACGTTGTATTCGAGAGCAGCAACATCGAGACGCTCCAATCTCTGGTCGCAACCGGAATGGGCATAACGCTGGTGCCCCGTTTTATCGCCCGTGCGAAACGCAGCGAGTTTATTCCGGTCTACTTGCCCCTCGCTGATCCGGTTCCGAGCCGCACACTGGTTGTGGCTTACCGCAACGGCCGCTATTTGTCCAAAGCGGCGGATGCGTTCATCGATACTTTTAAGCAGGTCATGGACAAGCTGGTTGTGGAGAGCGTTCAGGACTAGTGCACGCTGCCCCATAAATAAAGAGAAGAAGCTCAGCCAAGGTCAATGAACAAGACCAAGCTGAGCTTCTTTTCAACGTGAAATTATAGCACTCCCATTTCGTTTCAAACGGAGTTTTATTTGCGCAAATTATGCTGGTCAATCAATCGGTTCTGTTCATCCGCAGTACGGGACTGGTCCTGAATCGACTCGTTCTTTCCGTTGCCGCCCCCGGCAACGTTTTCCACAAAGTTGCGGAACTGTTGTTTCTGCTCTTCTTCCTGCTCATGGTTTTGGCTGTCGAATTGGTTATTGTCTGCCATCATTCAAAGCCTCCTCTCAGACGGATTACCCATAGTATACCCGCCTCTGCCCAGATGAAACTTCATTTTTTAGAGGAGTTTAACAATAATCACTTTTATTGAAAATACAAATTCGGACGACGGTCTTCAAAAACCGGAATGCGTCCTCTCACTTCATCCGTAAGACCGCAATCCAGCGTACCGGTCAGGATCATTTCCTGCTCATCCCCTTCGGCAATGACCTCCCCCCAGGGATCGATGATCATGGAGTGACCGAAAAAGTCCGTTTCTCCGCTGGTTCCTACTCGATTACACGCAACGACGTACATTTGGTTCTCGATCGCTCTGGCCATGAGCAGCGTTCTCCAATGATGCAGCCGCGGATGCGGCCACTCTGCTGGCACAAACAGCACTTGAGCGCCGCCTAGTGCGAGGGTGCGAGACAGCTCCGGGAACCGTATATCGTAACAGATCGACGCGCCCGCTTTTAATTGTTCCAGCTCAAAGGTTACGGGCTGCTGCCCGGCTTGCAGAAACTTCTCTTCATCCATCAGGCGGAACAGGTGCATTTTGGAATATTTGGCGATCTGCTCCCCACTCCGGTTAAATACATACATGCTGTTATAAATCCGATCTTCGATTCGTTCGGCTACAGACCCGCCTACGACTTGGATATGATGTTTTCGTGCAAATTCGCTCAGCATGCGAGAGGTTTCCTGTCCCATGGGATCGGCAAGCTCTTGAATTCGGTCCAGCGCATACCCCGTATTCCACATTTCCGGCAGCACGATGACGTCCGGCTTCCTATCAGCCGCTGCGGCCTGCTCCATCATGCCGAGCATTTTACTCATATTGGCATTCACGTTTCCTATTTCAATATCGGCTTGGATAAGTGCGATATTCAATTGAGCCTTTGCTTCTCCAGTCATCTTGCAGCCTCCTGTTATTCCGGTTGAATCCAGCACCAGCGCCGATATAATCATGAAATCCATGTTCGGGCTCTTTCTCAGGAATTCATCCGTTCTCTATATGTCATCATCATAGCCTCCCCCGCCCTGTTGCTGCAACACCCAAGCACCATTTCCCTCTATACACCCCTGATAAATCGTGTTAAATTAATCCTAATTGTTTTCAATATCAGCTGTATTCGAGCGTAATTAGATAACGGAGTGATGAAACTGCAATGAATAACAAATCAAACGAATTCCAAATAGAGCCGGCCGAGATGATGTCCCAGCTGCCCACGCAATTTTTCGCGACCTTGGTCTCCAAGGTAAACCGCCAAGTGGCGCAGGGACATGATGTAATCAATCTCGGACAGGGAAATCCCGATCAGCCCACACCGCCTCATATCGTATCCAGCTTGAAGGAAGCGGCCGACAATCCGCAGTTTCACAAATATTCGCCTTTTACCGGCTTTTCCTTTCTTAAAGAAGCCATTGCGCATCGATATAAAGAAGACTACAACGTTGATCTGGATCCGGAGACGGAGGTAGCGATTCTGTTTGGAGGAAAAACAGGGCTTGTACAGCTTCCGCAAGTGCTTCTGAATCCGGGCGATGTATGTCTTGTCCCGGACCCCGGTTATCCGGATTACTGGTCAGGCGTTGCACTGGCCCGTGCCCAAATGAAATTCATGCCGTTAACCGCTGCTAACCGGTTTCTTCCCGACTATGGCGCGATCACACCAGCAGACAGAGAAAAAGCAAAGCTGATGTTTTTAAATTACCCGAATAATCCGACATCCGCCGTCGCTCCCCTGTCCTTCTACGAGGATACGGTAGCATTCGCCGCCGAACACGGGATCGTCGTAGCCAGCGATTTTGCTTATGGAGCGATCGGGTTTGATGGAGATCGTCCAGTCAGCTTTTTACAGGCAAAAGGAGCCAAAGAAGTTGGCGTGGAATTTTACACGCTCTCCAAAACCTATAATATGGCCGGATGGCGCGTTGGCTTTGCCCTGGGGAACAAAAAAATCATCTCGCTGATCAATATGCTGCAGGACCACATTTACGTCAGCCTGTTCGGCGGCATTCAGGCAGCAGCGGCCACGGCTCTCACCTCGCCGCAAGACTGCGTTGAGGAGTTGGTGGCACGCTACCAATCGAGAAGGGATGCCTTCTATGGCGCCCTGTCCGAAATCGGCTGGGAAGCTCAAAAACCGGCTGGCTCCTTTTTCAGCTGGCTGCCGATACCGAAGGGCTTTACCTCGGTATCCTTTGCCGATCTGCTGCTTGAGGAGGCCAAGGTCGCGGTTGCGCCTGGTGTCGGCTTTGGCGATCACGGCGAAGGATATGTCCGCGTCGGCCTGTTAAGCAGCGAAGAGCGAATGCAGGAAGCCGCCTACCGAATCGGTAAGCTGAACCTGTTCGGTTAACCTTTTTCCTTTTGAAAAAACAAAAACGATGTGCTATTCTTGCAATAACAATTGAATGCAGTTTTCAAAAACGCAATGACGGGACCAGTACGAAAGCATATGGCACGATGACCAGAGAGCGAATTCCATGGGCTGAAAGAATTTGCCGTGACCCCCTTTCCGAAACCTACCCCCGAGCGGCCTGGCTTGCCAGGACAGTGCCTTCTGTTACAGGGCTAAAGCCGGATGAGCTGCGCTCATCAACAAAGGTGGTACCGCGGAAGTCAAACTTTCGTCCTTTTTCATACAGGACGGAAGTTTTTTTATTTTCAGGAAATGGATTCGTTACAGCTATCCCTACCCATCATAAATACAAGGAAGTGATCACGATGCTATCGCGCATCGTCGTAAAAATCGGAAGCAGCTCCCTTACGACAGATGAGGGCGGACTTAATCTGGATTCCATCGCCTTCTTTGCCGGAGAGCTTGCCGCTCTCCGCAAGGCCGGTCATGAGGTTCTGCTCGTGACATCCGGCGCTGTCGCAGCAGGTTTTCGGGAGATCGGCTACGAGAGCAGACCGAAACTGCTGCATGAGAAGCAAGCATCCGCCGCACTGGGCCAAGCGCTGCTGATGCGTGCTTACCAGAATGCGCTGGCCTCCCATCAATTGAAGGCCGCGCAAATTCTGTTGACGAGAACGGACTTCGCGAACCGCAAACGCATGAATAATGCCAACATGACGATTACGGAGCTTCTGAAGCAAGGCGTTATTCCGATTATTAATGAGAACGACACCGTTTCAATTGACGAACTGAAATTTGGCGATAACGATACGTTATCCGCGCTGGTTGCGAACTTGGTCCGCGCCCAGCAATTAATCATCCTGACCGATACGGATGGTTTGTACACGGCTGATCCACGCAAGTCGCCGGATGCAACGAAATATGAGGAAATTGATGAAATTACCGATGAGATTTACAGCATGGCAGGAGGCGCTGGCTCCAGCGTTGGTACCGGCGGCATGCGATCGAAAATCGATGCTGCCAAAATCGCCACCCGCGGCGGTGTCCCCGTCTTCATCGGCAAAGCCAGCGAGACCGGCGATTTGCTTAAGGCGCTTGAACATGCAGGTAAAGGCACCTATTTTGCTACCCACCTATCCTCCCTGCCGATGAAAAAGCAGTGGCTCGGCTTTATGTCCTCGCCGCTAGGCCGGATCGTTGTCGATCCGGGCGCCGAGAAGGCGCTGATTCACGGAGGCCACAGCCTCCTTCCCGTTGGCATAAAACGGATCGAAGGCAGCTTCCATGCCGGGGACGTGGTGGAAGTCGTTAATATGAACAACGAGAGGCTCGGCAGGGGGATCGTCAATTACGACGAAGACCAGCTGCAAGCCGTGCTCGGTTTGCCGAGCAGTCAAGTGATCGGCATCATCGGGGAAATCCATCGGCTTGAGGTCATTCACCGAGACGAATGGATCACGTTAAAATAATCTGGTTCCCATAACCAATATTGCTTTTCCTAATCATCCAACTAAGGAGGAATTATTATGAGTGAGGTTCGCAATAAAGCCGAGCTGGCCAAACAGGCCGCATTCGGTCTTGGCAGACTGAGCACCGAGGAGAAAAATCAGGCTCTGCTCATCATGGCAGACGCACTGATCCAACGGACAGCTGATATTATGGAAGCAAACGCGGAGGATCTACGTCGCGGGAAGGAGCTTGGCACCTCCGCCTCCCTCCTGGACCGATTGGCACTGAATGAAGCCAGAATCGAGGGCATTGCCGAAGGCTTACGCCAAATCGTGAAGCTGCCGGACCCAATCGGCGACACCTTGGAAACGATCGATCGCCCGAACGGACTGAACATCGTCAAGAAACGTGTTCCCCTTGGCGTGATCGGCATCATTTATGAAGCACGTCCAAATGTGACGGTCGATGCAGCCGGACTGTGCTTGAAGACAGGCAACGCGGTCGTACTTCGCGGGGGTTCTTCCGCCCTCTCCTCCAACCGCAAAATCATCGAGGTGCTTCACGAAGCTATGGAACGCACCGCACTGCCTAAGGATGCGCTTCAGCTTATCGAGGACCCAAACCGTTCCTCCGTGGATGAAATGCTGAAACTCAACGGACTGCTGGATGTCATTATCCCTCGCGGCGGGAGCTCGCTGATCCAGAACGTTGTGTTAAATGCCACGGTGCCCGTGATCGAAACCGGAGCCGGGATATGTCATACCTATATAGATGCATCGGCAGAGCCGGACATGGCAGTTGCCATCAGTCTCAATGCCAAGGTGCAGCGCCCTTCGGTCTGCAATTCCATGGAAACCCTGCTCGTCCATGCTGATTATGCCAAATCACATCTGACCGTGCTGGCTGAAGCATTCCGCGAGCGTAACGTCGAGCTGCGAGGATGTCAGCGTACCCTGGATTACGTTCCTTGGGCTGTAAAAGCGACGTCTGAGGATTACGCTACCGAATACAACGACTATATCTTAAACATCAAAATCGTGGATCACCTGGATGAGGCCATTGAGCATATTTCGATTAATGGCACAAAGCATTCGGAATGTATCGTTACGGAGGATAAGGATCATGCGCAGCGCTTCTTGCAGGAAATAGACGCAGCTGCTGTTTATCATAACGCTTCGACCCGTTTCACCGATGGCTTTGAATTTGGCTTCGGCGCCGAAATCGGGATCAGCACCCAGAAGCTGCATGCCAGAGGTCCTATGGGATTACCCGCGCTTACTTCCTCCAAATATGTTATTATCGGTAGTGGTCAAATACGCGAATAAATCATTCATCTAAAACCATGAAGGAGGAAATAACGATGTGCCAATCCCCGCAGAACCGACCTTTAATAGATAAAGCAATCACCTTCTACGGCGCCGGCTCGATGGCCGAAGCGATCGTACGAGGATTAGTCAGCCGTTCTGTCGTGCTTCCTGAGAATATTACGATGCTCAATCGGAGCAATGTTCAGCGCCTTCAGGAACTGAGTGAGCGCTATGGTGTCCAGATCAACAACGACGATGCCGCTAAAATCGAAATTCTGAAAACTTCGCCGGTGATCGTGCTTGCCATGAAACCGAAGGATGCTGCTAAAGCGTTAAAAGAACTGGGACCGAAGCTCTCAAGCGATCAATTGATCATCTCCGTGATTGCCGGACTTTCGATTTATACGACGCAGACGCTGCTTGGAACCCAGCAGCCCATTGCACGTACGATGCCGAATACATCCGCCTCCATCGGGCTTGGTTCCACAGGAATCGCGTTCTCGAAGGAAATCAGCGAAGAACAGCGCCAACTGGTCATGACCTTGTTCGAAGCTGTTGGTAATGTAACGGTCATTGAAGAAGAGAAGATGGATATCTTGACCGGTATATCCGGCAGTGGTCCTGCTTACTTCTATTACATGATGGAAGCCATGACTGCCGCAGGGATCCGCGGCGGCTTGACGCCGGAGCAAAGCCGCGAGCTGACACTCCAAACCATTCTGGGCGCCGCCCGGATGGTGCAGCAGACCGGGGAACAGCCTTCATCGCTTCGCGCGAAAATTACATCGCCGAACGGATCAACGCAAGCGGCCCTCGAAACGCTCGATAAAGGCGATTTCTTCGAAACCGTCATTGCCGCCGTGAACCGCTGTGCTGAGCGCTCCAAAGAAATGGGCGCCATGCTGAAGGAGCAGATCTCATGAGCCGCTGTATCGCAACGTACCGAATCTATGACGACCAGGCGGATTTTCGTAAGAAAGCGACTTCCATCGCCGTTGGCATGACGGTCGGCAGCTGGACCGAGCTGCCGCAAGCCAAGCGTGAAGCGATGCAGAAGCATCTTGGCGAAGTTGTTGACATTCAGGTTCACGAGGGCTGGGAGCCAGGCAGCCGGTACGCAGACGTCAGCATTGCTTATCCGGACATTAATTTCAGCCGGGATATCCCTGCCCTGCTGGTGACCGTGTTCGGCAAAATTTCCATGGACGGGCGCATCAAACTGACTTCCCTGGATTTGTCTCCCGACTTCCTGAGTGCGTTTCCCGGACCGAAATATGGCATCGACGGAGTCCGCGATCTTCTCGGCGTCCAAGACCGCCCACTGCTCATGAGCATATTCAAATCGGTTATCGGAATGAATGCGGACGAGCTTAGAGCCCAATTTATCCGTCAGGCGCTAGGTGGGGTGGATCTTATCAAAGATGATGAAATCCTGTTCGAGAACGACCTCACCCCGATCGAAAAACGGGTCAGCATGTGCATCCAGGCTGCTGCCGACGTGGAACAACAGACAGGCAAAAAACTGCTGTATGCAGCCAATCTGACCGGACGGACGTCGCGGCTGCGTGAGCAAGCGCTGCGTGCGATTGATGCCGGCGCTAACGCCCTGCTCTTTAATGTGCTGTCCTATGGGTATGACGTTTTGCACGAGTTAAGCAGTGATCCGGATATCACCGTGCCTATCGCGGCTCACCCTGCGCTTGCCGGTGCCATTTACCCTTCTCCATACTATGGAATAACGGCTCCGGTGCTGCTCGGCCAGCTGATGCGGATTGCCGGCGCGGATCTGGTGCTCTTCCCTTCTCCTTACGGATCGGTAACGATGCCGAGAGAAGAGAATCTCGCGATACGCGACGAGCTGCACAGCGCTAAACTTGGCGTGAAACGAAGCATGCCGGTACCATCCGCAGGAATTCATCCGGGACTCGTTCCCCGCATCATCCGGGACTTTGGCACCGATGTGGTCGTTAACGCTGGCGGCGGAATCCACGGACATCCGATGGGAACCGAAGCGGGCGGCAAAGCCTTTGTACAAGCGATCGAGGCGACGATGAAATCCGTGCCACTCGCCCACTTTGCCGAGGAACACGAAGAGCTGAAAGCCGCATTGGACATCTGGGGAGGAGAAGTATGACATCTGGAGATAAACAGCCGATCATTTTTTGCGATTTCGACGGAACCATCACAAACAACGATAACATCGTCGCCATTATGAAGCACTTCAAACCGGAAGGCTTTGAGTCGATCATGCAGGACACGCTTGACCGCACCATTTCAATTCGGGAAGGCGTAGGCCGCATGTTCGCGCTCTTCCCTTCCTCCATGAGAGAAGAAATTACCGAATATGTTCTAAACCATGCAGGGATTCGGGAAGGCTTCAGTGCATTCCTGGATTATTTGAAATCCGAACAGATTGAATTCTACGTCACAAGCGGCGGTATCGATTTCTTTGTCGATCCTCTGCTGAAGCCTTTTGGCATCCCGGCAGACCATATCTTCTGCAACGGCTCCAATTTCGAAGGGGATCGCATTGAGATTACTTGGCCTCATCCTTGCAAGGATTCCTGCCATAACGACTGCGGCATGTGCAAGGTCACGGTGATGGACCGTTTTCCTGCCGATCGGTATTACCGCATTCTGATCGGTGACAGCCTGACCGATTTCGAAGGTGCCAAGCAAGCGGATCTGGTTTATTCCCGCTCCTCGCTCACCGAGCAATGCAAGAAGCTAGGCGTACATCATGTACCCTTCGAGACATTTACCGATATCCAGAACGACATGAAAGACAAGTTTAAACAGGAGGTGCTGTAAGTGGCATTTTCAGATATCCAGCTTGAACAGAAACAGGCTGCCCTGCAGGATCTTAGAGGGATCAAGGAACTGTTCGCTTCTAGAAACTGGTTCCCCGGCACCAGCGGTAATCTATCTGTCCGTGTCGGCGAATTCAACCCGGAGCAGTTTTATTTTGCGGTGACAGCCAGCGGAAAAGACAAGTCGGTACATACGCCTGAAGATTATCTTTTTGTGGATCAGAACGGCGTGCCTTGCGAAGCAACCGGCTTAAAACCTAGCGCTGAAACCTTGATTCACTGCGAAATTTATCGCAAGACCGGCTGCGGTGCCATTTTCCATGTGCACACCATCGACAACAATCTGATCAGCGATTGGTATGGGGAACAAGGTTATGTCCCTGCCCAAGGAATCGAGCTGATCAAAGCCTTTAACATTTGGGAAGAGGACGCGGCGATTCGTATTCCGATCCTGCCGAACTATGCAGACATTCCACGGATTGCGGAGCTCGTTCCGGATGGGCTCGATCCTGCGGTACCCGGCATATTGCTGCGTAACCACGGCATCTATGCCTGGGGCAAAAATGCATTCGAAGCCAAGAAACATCTGGAGGCTTTTGAGTTTATATTCGAATACGCCTACCGTCGTCTGCTTCTGAATGCAGCCGGATCCAAGTAATATATTCATATTTGCAGAAATAGGGCTTGAGCAGCCGGATGCTACCTTATCCAGCGTTCTTGGGGTGCATCCGGCGTTATATTTCCGTTAGGAGTGTGTAGGGATGCTCGAAAGTTTAGCCATTGGCATCGTATTTGTTTTGTATGGTTTGGTCCTCTTTTTGATTCCGCCCAAAAGTTCCAAGAGTTTTTATGCTTATAAAACGACGTCATCTCTCAAAAATGAACGGAACTTTAAAGTTGCCAACGCCTATGTCAGTCTGCTGCTGATGATTTTTGGAGTCATCCTGCTGCTGATCGCCAGGCTTACCGGCCATTTCATGACGACAGGCATTGCGACCGTGATCGTTTTTATCCTGATATACATACTAGTTGAACGAAAACTAAAAAACCTGTAAACGATTCAAAATCGTTTACAGGTTTTTTCTTTATATAAACTATAGGCGATTCTGCTCATGCTCCGTTAAAGAGATCGAAGGCGCAGGTACCTGATCCGGTGATGCATAAGCATTGAAGATAAACAAACATGTCACAACAAATAGAGCAATATACAACAGATAATACAGATTCTTGGCCACGATATCTCCCTCCATATCTCGTTCATATCTATTTTTGATTAAATCGCTATCGACTTGACCCTAGATGTTATTAATTAATGGACATCTCATTCGTTGTCGGTATCATAATATGAACGCTCTCCCCTTAACGAATCCTTTTTCGAGCCAGTCATCAGCTTGATTCCTCCTCCGATAAGAAGAACGGCGATAATCGCGGTCTTCAAGTAGGAACGAATGCGGTAATCCAGCTGCAGATGAGGAAAATGTGTATCGATATAAGGCATCACAACACTGCTAAATACGAAATAGATTCCGAGTACAAGCAGTCCAAGACCGAGCCAGCGCTGCTGATTCCCAAGTCCCGAGATGATCGGTCGATCGCGCAGCGGCTCCCTGCCGTAACGGCTTACTTGCTGCAGACCGTCAAAGAATGCATAAAACCAAATCAACGGAATCAAGAACAGGAACAGCGACAGCTTGAGTACATCCAACACATAAATGCTGCCAAGAAATAGGACCATGAGCTGCAGTCCGCGTTTTTGCAATCCCAAATACATTTGACCCGCTCCGGGAAACGCCGATAACAAGGTGGCAAACACTTTACTCCGGCGTCCGCTCTCTCTGCCGCTCTCAAGCTCATCAAACAGCGTGCGATCGATAAGAAATTCTCCAGCTTGCTTGCGGTTAACCAGCTGAACCACATCAAACATGCAGTAGAGCCAAATAATGGGCAGCATGCCCAGAAACAGTAGGAATACCGATTCGTGAGTCAAGCCCGTCAAGAACAGCAGAATCGTTCCAAGTCCGAAGAATGCGATCAGGAATGACAACCCTCGCTGCATCAATCCCAGTTGAAAATGTCCCAAACCGGGAATGAAGGACAGCAGTATGGTATAAAAGCGTTCTGACTCATCACTCTTTTCCTGGCGAATCTCCATCGGCCGTCCATATTCATCGTGGATAATCGTTACAGGCGTATACCGGATCAAAGCAATTAGCAGGTCGAGCATGCTGATTCCCCAGATCATTAAGGCTCCGATAATTCCCAGCGCAAAAACCGCGTCGGATGCCGTCATGATCCCAAGCACAAATCCACCGAACAGGCTTGCGAAGAACAAGAATGGATATAGCAGGGCGCGTCCCTTTCTCCCCCAATAATAATGGCCGAGGCCCGGAAGGATATTTAATATAAAGGCAAACCCTTTACTTTTTTGCGGTTGCACTTGGCATCTCCCTTTCTTTTTTCTTATCTGGACATTAGCTGGTCAAGCCAGCCCGTTGTTTTTTCTACCCATTGCTCACTGTAGGAGGGTGTTTCGGATAATGGAACATCATGATTCATTTCGCCGGGAAGAAGTCGGTCAAATGCCCCGGTGAAGAGAAACAGCATGGTAATGGAGGCGGCAATGGTGTAATGGACGATCGCGCGTTCGTACCATCGCTTCGGACGTTCCTGAATCCGCAGCGGTGCTCTATGGGTGTATGGCTTAATTTGTTCGTGCTCCACCACCTGCTGCGTAAATGTTTCCGGGTCTGACAGGCCAGGGAGTTCGGAATCCAGCTCCGCCAGTACCTGCATGTAGATCTCCAGCACGCTGTCATCCGATAACATGAGCTCTTCATAAGAAGACCGTTCTTCTGCCGAGCCTTCTCCTCTAACATATCGTGCCGTCAGCATCTTAAGCTCGTTATCCTTCACGTTCATTTCCATTCCTCCTCCTTCCAAGATTTCCGAATCCATTGTCTGGCCCGGTATAATTTCGATTCCACCGTCTTGACCGTGACATCCAGCTCGGCTGCGATTTGTTCGTAATTTTTCTCTTCCAAATAAAAAGCCGTTATAATAGCGCGGTGATTGTCCGGCAATTGTTTAATTTTCTCTCGAAGTTCCTCTCTTCTCTCCTTATGTACGAGCAGAGAAACCACGTCTTCGTCCCGGGAAGGGAGTTTATCCAGCACTTCATCATGTTCGCCGTGCAGCTGCTCCGGCGGTTTACGGGAAAGCTTCCTCTTCATATCAATCGCTTTATTTAGCGTGATGCGTGTAATCCAGGTTTTAAAGCCTTCAGATCGGTACTGGGGGAGAGCTTTGTATACTTGAATAAACACTTCCTGCGACGCATCTTCCGCTTCCTTGGCATCCCGCAGGACCGAGTATGCCGTATGGAACACGTGCTGGCTGTAATGGTTCACCAGTTCCCGAAAGGCTTCTTGATCACCTTGCAGGATGCGCGTGATTAACGTTTCAGCATCAATAACTCTCCCCTCCTTCCCAAATACATAGACGTCAGCTTTGAAAGCTGCCCCTGCACTTTTTTCAAAAAAATTTTTGATAATTATAAAACTAGACCAACATTGCTTGTCCCATAGTCTGCCCATACCGGTCAAAACAAAAAAAGAACGTCTATCGACGCCCTTCTTAGGAAGTTAATACGATCCTCTCAGCAATTTCGCCAATCCCCGGATGGTCCACTCCGAACAAACCGCGGATACAGGTATTAATACCACGATAATAACAAATAGGACAAGAACATCGCTTTCGGGCACATCCCACGGAATCCAGGAGTTCCATGCGTAACGCAGCAACATGAACCCAAGGATAAAATAAATGACAACCAAACATGCAAAAAATAAATTCATTTGCCATGATCGCTTCATATGCTTTATCATCTCCAACCAGGCTGAAGTTTTTGCCTTATAATTCGATTGATTCACAGGATCATGCCGCTAAGAACAAATAAAACATTCATCACAAAATGCATAAGCATCACGGGAATCAACCCTCTGGAACGAATAGCCACGCCACCCATCATGATCCCAAAGATTGAAAACAGCAGACAAACCGGCCATGAAAAACCAAGGTGGTAGTGGTATAAACCAAAGGTAACTCCGGCGATGACAAGCCCTTTCAGCTCACCAAATCCACTTACAAAATGACTAAGTATGTATCCCCGCCACAGCAGCTCCTCAAGGACGGCATTGATCAGCGCAAATGATAGTGCATAACCGATAAGAACGAGAAAATGCGGCTGTCCCCAGTCAATAAAGAATGAAAAAATGGAGCAGACGACAACCAGGAAAATGAGTATGAAACGCCAAATCGGGTCTTGAACCGGGCCTTTGAATATCCATGGGAAATAAATCGTTGTTCCCCATGAACCCGTGGCAAGGTATAACGGTTTTTTCTTGGTTAACATGGCCGCCAGTGCAAAGGGTAATACAAATAATATCAGGCTTAACCTCGATAGGATGATGGCCCAGGCATCGTGCCCCGCTAATCCATGTTTGATGATTTCACCAGAAGAATGATAGAACATATAACCTATCACAATGATAAGCGCCACGATGGCCGTGTCATTTATCTGAATCGATCTCTTGCGTACGCTTCGTAGCTTGCACAATGTATATATTAACAGGATTAGTCCGATTCCCCACGCCGCGGATAGAAGGAATGATGTCCTTTGAACCCATACGATGGTGGCAATCATGATGATCAAGCAGGTGATAAATTCACCTGGGCGGTTCGTAACTTGCAAGCTGTTCTCTCCCATTCTGTATCACGTATTATGATATCATGATACCTTTCTATTATGGCCGGATCAACTAGAGATTGGTGCATCGTCTATTTCTATGGGCTCTACCACATTCAGCAGAAACGGGCGTCCGTGCAAATATTCATGAATTATGCTAGGGCATAGATTTGCTCACCCTTTATACTTTCTGTCTCTCTTGGATTGGAGGCATGGTGGCTATAATTCTCCATCATAATCATGATGAAAAAACACTCCAGAGACTGAAAATAATCCGATCCCAACGACCGTATGCTTTCATATCCTTGAAGCACTTTAAACCGTTGGTACGGAACAAGTGATAACATAACCGCCGCCAGATCGTAGAGAAAAAAACCATAGCCACATCTACCGAAATCAATCGGGTGAGGAACTTCCCCTTCAAATACCACATTCCCCAAATGCAAATCGGCATGAATAAGACCATAGTTGTAATCATCAGCCTTCATATGATCAAGTTGGGATATAACTTTTTCAGCTGCGAGTTGATACAGTGACCATGAGACTTCCGACAAAAAAGTTCCCGCATATCGTTCCAGCTTGGCGAGCGCTTCTCTATAACTGTTCATCCCCCATACGGGCTTACGAAGATCAGAGGATCTTTTGAAGCCAAGTGCAGCATCATGCAGTCTGGCAATCAAGACACCTACCTGATAAGCTTGATCTTCTGTAAGTGCTTCATGGGCATGCACACCCTCCACCCATTTCATCACGGTGATATGGGTGGAGGTGAATCCATCCTCCGTACCGATTTTCAACCATCTTAACCCACTTGGAGTGGTTATACCTGTCGGCACTTTGATACCTGCTGTAATAAGGGTTTCCAGGAATTGAAGCTCCAGGTCTATTTCATTACAGGACCGTCGATCCGAATGAATTCTCAATAAGTATGTTTCATTTAAGCTCGTCCTAACTTTATATGTAATCGTGTCCGAAATACCGATATATTCAATCTTAACCCAGCTCAGGTTATATTGCTGAAGTGCCGATATTGCAACCCTTTTGGCTTTTGCGAGCAGCGCACATCTTTGTTCTTCTGTTACAAATTGAAAAAAATCATTCATGTACTCACCTCTGCTCTATGGTTTGAACGTTCTTGAATGATTATAATTGCTCAGCAGCTGTACTTCCTATATAACGATTGGTTTAAAATGACTTTTATACATAAGAAAAAGCCACATCAGAATCAGTTCCAATGTGACTTTGCATTACTTGTTTTTGGTATATACAATTTTTTTGATGGAATCGCAGGATAAACAAAATTGAGAAGAAAGCTGGTCAATCGTAGCGCCCGACGCAAACAACTGCCGGATTTCCAGGTTTCTTTTTTTCAAATACACCCGGCTGCCCGAGTTTTCTCCCCATTTCTTGCGTAACCCTTCAGGTTTCGGGATATACACCATCCCGCCCTGTACATATTTCTGTACTTCCTTCAACAATTCCTCTGGAAGGATAATATCCGCGTTTATATATTTCATGGTAGCTCTGCTCCTTAAAATTAAAATAAAGGTTTTAAGGATGCAAAGTCCATTAGATAAACGGCCTCTCTACACGAGGTAATCAGGCGGTAACTTTCTCATCGCTCCATGCAAACAACCGCCGTTGTTCATCATATAGACTTTGCATAGAGCACATCTGCAATCTTCCCATCATGATCTTCCCCCTCCCTTCACAAATTATGACATTCCGACTGGTTATGACCATTATAACCGATGTTAAGCGAAAAATCGAAGGGCTCAGTCTCATCCTGATAAGCCGATATTAAACCGCTAAGCTTGCAAACGACCGAAGCATTTCCTCCACGGTTTTAAAATAATAGGTGGGCTCGCATGCCGCCAGCTCCTCTTCGGAACCATACCCATACCCTGCAGCAATGCTGTGTATCCCGCAGTTCCGCGCTCCAATCAGATCATGCTTCCGGTCTCCAATCATAACGGCTTCCGATGTATGAATCCGGCATGTATCCAGAACGTGCTGAATGATTTCAGTCTTGGCGGACCGGGAACCGTCCAGTTCGCTCCCGCACACCATGGAAAAATAAGCGGATAGCTGAAAATGCTCAAGGACCGTTTCGGCAAAAACCGTAGGTTTGGAGGTAGCGACATACAAGCGGCGCCCTTGGGATAACAGCAAACCCAATAGTTCACGTATTCCACCATACACCTCATTTTCATAAAGGCCGGTGTCTTTATAATATTCACGGTAGCTCAATACGGCGCCCCAAGCCTCGGCTTCACTAAAATGATATTTTTCGGTAAAGGTCTCCTGGAGCGGAGGACCGATAAAACATTCCAGCTCGGATAGATCGTTTACGATAATCCCATGCTGACCGAGTGCATAACTTACGGCTTTCGTAATGCCTTCACGCGGATCAGTCAAGGTGCCATCCAAATCAAATAAAATATGATTGTATCTCATTAGATTATCCTCCTCCATGCATGATTCCTAAGCCAGATCCTTGATCTCCAGGAGATCCCTGATCATATAGGCAGGACGATGATGATCACTTAAAGGGGTACCCCGGCGATTATAAAAACAAAAATCAATTCCGGCTCTCGTTGCTCCTTCATAATCATCCGTAAGCGAATCCCCTATGTATAACACCTCGCCTGGACCTACCGCCAATTCCTGCAATGCGAGTTCAAAAATCTGCGGGTCCGGCTTCCAGCACTTCACCTCATCCGAAATGATGAAGGAGTCAAAATAATGATACAATCCTCCTGTTGTCAGGCGTTTACGCTGTGCTTCGCCAATACCGTTGGATATGACACCTAGCGCAAAGTCACCATGCAGATGCTCCAAAATATGGTCGGCATTAGGCTCCATATGGTTGGAACTGCAAAATAACCCCCAGTAGGTTTCCGATATCTCCCTGAATTGATTGAACTCTCGCTTCAACCTTAAGAAGGTATCCGTGAAAGAATGCTCCAGCACCTGCCTAATATCGTGATTGTTCTGAACTCGCTTCATCCAATAATTAAAATTAATCGGTCCAAACGTGCTCCAGAATTCCTCCCACGTCAGATCCTCATGCAGCCGGTAGTGCTCCAGTGCTTGCTGCATGCATGTCCTTTCACTCTGACTATAGTCTAATAACGTGTTATCCAGATCAAAAATAATGGCCTTGTATCTCATCTCCAACTCCCCTTCTAGCGTGCTGCACCTATATCCATTCGTTGATCCAGAGAAGTTCTCCTGCTAATCATAGGACTTAAACTGCATGAATAGAACAGATCATGCACACAAAAAAGCACGCCCGTAGCGGACGTGCTTCTGATCTATCTTCCGATATTTCTAAATTTCTGCGTATAGGCTTTGGCATCCTGTGCGGTACGCACACGGTTGCGGCTCCATTCAAGCAGGATCCGGTCAATGTAGCGGAAATGCAGTTTACCCGCAAATACCGCTTCTTTCAGAGCCAATAGGATCAACTCGTCCGGATAGCGATCCGCATCAACCCAGCCGGAGATCGTTTCCAGCTCCATGGGCGACAGCGGGCGGCCAAACTCTTTTTCGAAAATGGTGAACAAATTCCGCTCTTCCTTCTCAGGAACAGAATTCCCCGAAACAGCTGATTTGCTGGTAGCAGGGCGGGCATTCAAAAGCGGAGACGCAAACTTGGTTCCTTCAGGGGTCTTTTCCTTGTGCTCTTCAGCCAGACATGAAGCGAGTTTTTCATACAATCCGTGGAGATTGTAGCGCTCGTAATGAATCCCCTGTGTTTCGTCAACATACTCATCAATCCCGATCAGCCCTACCTTCATCAAGCGCTGCAAGCTGGTAGCGATGAATTCAGTGGGAGCCCCCGTCACTTCCGCAAGCTCCTCCAGCGAAGGAAACGCCTTGAACTCCACCTGCTGATAACCAATCAAATGAATGACCAGCATGGCTTCACGGTCGCTTAAACCAAGTGACCGGTAATGCTTGAGCAAGGCATAAGGAATGATCGCCATTCCTTGGCTCATGCCGGCAGCGGCGCCGGCCGTCCACCCATTCACGCCTGTGTCCACGTTACCGTCGTGGTCCATAGACTCACCTCTCACGGCTTACGGATACAACCGATACAGAGTCCGTGGGAACGGAATCGTTTCACGCACATGGTCCAAACCGCAAATCCAGGCAACGGTACGCTCAAGACCTAGACCGAAGCCGGAATGAGGAACGGTGCCGTATTTACGCAAATCCATATACCATTGATAGGTTTCCATCGACAGATCATGCTCCTTGAAGCGCTCTTCAAGCAGCAGCGGATCGTCGATCCGCTGCGATCCGCCAATAATCTCGCCATAACCTTCCGGAGCGATCATATCCGCACACAGAACGACTTCCGGACGATTCGGATCCGGCTTCATGTAGAAAGCCTTGATTCCCGCAGGGTAATGGGTAATAAAGACCGGCTTGTCATACTTCTCGGCAATGGCCGTTTCATGTGGCGCGCCAAAATCCTCACCCCAAGGAATATCGAAATCTTGCGTATGCAGGAATTCAATGGCCTCATCGTACGTAATCCGCGGGAATGGTGCCTGGATCGCCTCCAGCTTCGAAATATCGCGACCGATCGTTTCAAGCTCCTGGCGGCAGTTTTTAACCACGGATTGCACCACATGACTAATGAACTGCTCCTGTACCTGAAGGCTCTCCTCATGGTCCGTGAAGGCCATCTCAGGCTCAATCATCCAGAACTCGATTAGGTGACGGCGAGTTTTGGACTTCTCGGCACGGAACGTCGGACCGAAGGAATAAACCTTACCGAGCGCCATAGCGGCAGCTTCCATGTATAACTGCCCACTCTGGGTCAAATAAGCATCCTCATCAAAATACTTCGTGTGGAACAGGTTCGTTGTACCCTCCGCGGAAGTTGGGGTCAAAATCGGCGGATCCACCAGCGTAAATCCGTTGGAATCAAAGTAATCTTGAACCGCGCGGATAATTTCAGCACGGATTACCATGATCGCACGTTGTTTCTGGGTACGAAGCCACAGATGACGATGGTCCATTAAGTAATCGACACCATGCTCTTTAGGCGTAATCGGATAGTTTTCCGTAAGATGTATGATTTCAATGCCGGTAACCGTCATCTCGTAACCCGATTGGCTCCGCGGCTCTTCACGTATTACACCCGTCACATACAACGAGCTTTCCTGTGTCAGGCTTTTCGCGTCATCCCATACTTGTTCGGATACTTCACTCTTCACAACAACACCCTGGATATATCCGGATCCATCGCGAAGCTGCAGGAATTGGATCTTTCCGCTGGAACGCTTGTTGTTGATCCAGGCGCCGATCGTGACGGTCTCACCGACATGCTGGTTGACGTTACGAATCACACTTTTGGTGGCCATGCTTAAATCTCTCCCTTATATCACTACTATTTAACGGTTGGAAGCTTGTACGATACGATGCGTATCCCGAGCAATAACCAGTTCTTCGTTGGTAGGGATCACAAGTACCTCGACCTTCGAATTCGCCGCAGAAATACGGCGTGGCTCGCCGGAACGAATGCTGTTCAGCTCCTCATCCAATTCTACTCCGAGATAGGTAAGCTGCTCAAGCACTCTTTGACGAAGAACGACCGAATTCTCGCCGACGCCCGCAGTAAATACGATGACATCCACGCCATTCATGACGGCAGCGTAAGATCCGATGTATTTACGAAGGCGATACTCATACATTTCAAAGGCCAATGTGGAGTTCGGATCGCCTTTTTCCATGCCTTCCGTAATCTCACGCATATCACTGCTGATTCCGGAAATCGCCAGCAAGCCGCTGTGCTTGTTCAGCATGGAGTTCACTTCATTGACGGTCAGCTCTTCCTTATTCATGACAAACGGTACGATTGCAGGGTCCAAATCACCGCTGCGCGTGCCCATCATGAGCCCTTCCAGCGGGGTCATCCCCATAGAGGTATCGATGGATTTTCCGCCTTTTACTGCTGTCAGGGAAGCACCGTTACCGATATGGCAGGTTATGATCTTCAGATCCTCCAGCGGCCGGTTCAGGAATTCTGCCGCTGCCTGGCTGACATAGGCGTGGGACGTGCCATGCGCACCGTAACGACGTACTTTATATTTATTATAAAGTACTCTCGGAATAGCGTACAGGTATGATTTCTCCGGCATCGTCTGATGGAACGCCGTATCAAATACAACGACCTGCGGGACGCCCGGCATATTGGTTTCTGCTGCTTTAATCCCCATCATCGATGCGGGATTGTGAAGTGGAGCCAAATCGAACAAGCGGCGGATTTCCGCTTTGGCGTCACTGTCAACGAGCGCGGATTCTTTAAATGACTCCCCGCCGTGCACGACGCGGTGTCCAACGGCCTGAATGCTGCCGATGGAATCGATCACGCCATGCTCCTCGTTCGTGAGCATGCCCAGCACTTTGCGGATGGCCGTGGTATGCTCCAAAATTTCGCTGACTTCGGTTACATCCTGTTTTCCCGTCGGCTTATGCGTCAGAATCGAGGAATCCATGCCGATCCGTTCGACCAAGCCTTTTGCCAGCACGGATTCATCCGTCATGTTGTACAGTTGATACTTCAGTGAAGAACTGCCTGCATTAATTACGAGAATATTCATACCCGGTCACCATCCTTATCGTACTTGAAAAAGCCTTCTCCGGTTTTAACGCCCAGTTGCCCTGCGCGGACCAGTTTCTTCAAGACAATCGATGGACGGTATTTCAGTTCGCCGTACTCGCGGAA
This sequence comes from Paenibacillus sp. LC231, assembly GCF_001860525.1. NCBI lineage: Bacteria > Bacillati > Bacillota > Bacilli > Caryophanales > Paenibacillaceae > Paenibacillus > Paenibacillus sp. LC231. The sequence continues at coordinate 250,829 of NZ_JFOM01000005.1, forward strand.
CATGCGCTCCAGCGCAGCGAGAATGGAATCCAAACCGAAACGGTCGGCCATCTCAAGCGGTCCATGCTGGAAGTTATACCCGATTCTCATTGCGTCATCGATATCCTCCGCCGAAGCCACGCCCTCTTGCAGCAAATGCATCGCTTCATTGATCATGAGGGTAATCATGCGGGTTGTAACGAAACCTGGAGACTCATATACCATGATGCCTTTTTTATCCGAAACTTCTTCAACAAAGCGCTTCGTTTCCGTAAACGTATGATCGGAAGTTTTCAGACCGCGGATGATCTCAACAAGGTCTACCTTGGAAACAGGATGAATGAAGTGCATGCCAATAACACGCTCAGGATATTTGGTAGAGCTGGCGAGCTCCGTCAAACTAAGCGTGGATGTATTACTTGCTAATATCACATGGCTCGGACATACTTGATCAAGCTGTGTAAAGACCTCTTTCTTCGCTTCCAAGTCCTCTATAATGGTTTCAATCACCATATCGCAGGTGCTAAGCTCGGCAAAATGAGTTACTTTTTGAATCCGGTTCAGTATCAATTTCTTCTCTGCTTGGGTAATTCCCCACTTCTCCAATTGTTTATCTAGACTGGTCTCGATCATTCGGTATGAATAGTCCAGTTTCTCTGGAGTTTTCTCTACGAGCAGTACGTCAAGACCTTTGGCTGCCAGCATCTCCGCAATGCCCTGCCCCATAGTCCCGCCGCCTACGACGCCGATTTTTTTGAAGTACATGGTTTCTACTCCACCCTTTCCTTATCTCTATACTTTATTGTACCCCATTTGTCGAAAAATACATTTTCAGAGCACAAAGTATAATAATATCTTAGCACGACAAAAAAGTAAAAAAAAATAACCAGCATAACAATTTATGCTGGTAAAAGCGCGTTTTCACGAAATTGACAACGAAATTGTTCCCCCGAGAGAATTTCTTCCTTCAACAGGATATCAAGAGAATTGTCGAATATTGGCCGTTTCTGTTCCAAGAGATTCTTGGTGCGGTTCATTAACTCTTCCAAAATCACATTATTCTCTTTCATTAACTCTTCAGTTGTTACCATGTTCATGTTAACAATGCCCAGCGACGTCAAACCTGACTTCATCATCGTCTCCACGATGTTCAGCGATTGCTCAAAGTCATTGCTTGAACCTGTGCTTCGGCCTCCGTAAAAGATCTCTTCGGCGGCCGCACCGCCAAGCGCGATCATAATTTGCTCTTCCAGGAAGGTTTTCGTGTATAGATATTGTTCCTCCTGCGGATTATGACGAACATAACCTAGCGCTTTACCACGCGGGCTGAGTGCAACTTGCTTCACACTGCCGGGACGCACAAGCTCTGCCATAATAGCATGTCCCAATTCATGTATGGCAACGCGCTTCTTCTCTTCCAAATTCGATTCACGGTCGGAACGCTCACCCATCATTACCTTGTCAATCGCCATGGACAAATGACGCTGATGGATAAACTGTTCATTCTCGCGCATCGTGTAAATGGCCGCTTCATTCATGACGCTCTCGAGTTGTGCGCCCGAGAAGCCGTATGCTTCCTCGGCGATTTTCTCCAAGTCAACATCTTCATGCAACGGCTTATTGCCCGCATGCAGATTCAAGATATGAGTACGTCCCTTCTTATCCGGCAGATCGACCTGAATGTGACGGTCGAAACGCCCTGGACGCAGCAGTGCGCTATCCAGCATTTCTTTCCGGTTTGTCGCGGCAATAACCAGAATACGAGGAGTATCCTGCGAATAGATGCCATCCATCTCGGTTAGCAGCTGATTCAGCGTCTGGTCGTACTCGCGCTGCTGGCCGCCTTCGCGTTTACCGCCAATGACATCGATCTCATCGATGAAGATAATGGCGTTTTGCTTGTTTTCCTTTGCCGCACGGTTACGAGCATCCTTGAACAAATCCCGGATGCGCCCTGCACCAACACCGACATACATCTCAACAAATTCACTGCCGGATGCAGCAACAAAGATCGAATCCGTGTAATGGGCAGCGGCTTTAGCCATCAACGTCTTCCCTGTTCCCGGAGGCCCGGTGAGAAGAATGCCCTTCAATGGACGAATGCCGAATTTCTTAATGTCTTCATGACGAATCAGAAAATCCAGTGCTTCACGCAGCTCTTGCTTGGCATTATCCTGCCCGCCGATTTCTTCGAACGTCAGCTTGGCAGGTCCGCTCTTTTTCCGCTTCCGCTCATTCGCTGCGCCTACAGCGATGCCGCCCTTCATCTTCGCGATAAACAACAAGCCGCCTACAAGTGCTGCAGCGATGAGCAAGGGCACGATGTTCACGCCGACAAACACAAGGAATACCAGCAAAACCGGAATAAAGCCTAACATGATTTCTTTAGCTAATTTAGGCATGATTCCACACCTCCATGTTGCCAGACTGACGCGGCAAGATTATAAATTTACCAGACTTGCCGTCTGACAAGCTGACATAGACGTTGGTGTCATCAATCGTTGCTTTAGCTTTCAAATTCGGAGACTGGGCAGCAAGCTGCTCGAGCGATGATTGAATATCGGTATACTGCTTATTATCCATCGCTTCAGCGACTGACAGCATCGCCTTCTCCCACCATTGATCCAGTGCTTCCGAGGAATGGTCCTCCACCTGGATTTTCAATTCCCGATTGCCAATCACAGACTTGCCTTCCTTCTTAATATGCTGGACCAGGCCTTGCAAATTTGTATCCGGAGCCAAATCAAGATTCAAAGTAACGGTATTCTGTTTAATATCTATATGTGAATCCTTCACGCCGTCATATTGTGACACAACATTGGCCAGCGGATTTTGCAAAGCCATCTGCCGATACAGAAACCATCCGCCAAAGAGAACCGATGCTGAGATCACGACAGTCAGCACGATAGGTACAATGCGTAGTTTCATGAAGTTCCTCCTTCATTTCTGTATGAAATTTTGTCTATCATGCTGCAACACAATAATACATATAACAACGATATATAGGGATGCATGTAGTTTATATGCTCATTTTGTACAAGTATGAGTATATCACATCTTATATACTTTTTCATGCATGTCTGTGAAAATATTTAGAACAGTTTTTCCATATTATTTCTGAATACGCTTACAATTATAGAGAAATAAGAGAGGAACCCGCGAATATTAAAGGGCCCCTCTCTCCTTCTTATTTATTGATTTGGAAGAATAATGTCATTACCGATGGTGTTACCGTCTTGAAAACGATAAAACCGATAACCGCGCTGACCGTTGTGTTCATACTGCAGCTGCCAAGCATACTCGCCCTCATACATTCCAGGCAGCAGCCGCTTAATTTCTACGCCAGGCAATTCGTTATAAATCTGATCCCGCATCTGGTCTTCAGACAACCCCGTATTCAGCAAAACGGATTGGACAGCCTCGGCACCTGCAACAGGTACGTTGTCATCCGTAAATTTCACCCATACCATACGGTCTTGATTGTCCTGATCCTTCCCGCTTATCACCCAGTAGTTATTGTCCTCGCCCCACACCGATTTATAGGTCTTCCCGGACGTAACCAATTGGCCATGTTGTTTGGCGGCAGCAATTGCCATTCTTTCTTCATTCCAAGCATCTTTCATCACATATGAATAATAGAGCTGTAAACCAAGCAGTAACAGCAGCACGCCGGATACACTCAGCAATATCCACTTCGTTTTTTTCTTCAAATCCGTCTTCCTCGCTCCCCTTGATTATTCCCTAGAGGGTTGTAAGACGCTCAAAGGCACGCTGCGCTTCCCGGCGGATACGTTCCTCATCGAGAGTAAGACTCGCGCCATTCTTCACTACCTGCTTGCCGTCAACCCATACATGCTCAACATCCTTCGCACTGGCGGAGTAGATAGCATGAGAAATGTAATCCGTCTTCGGAAGGAAGTGCGCCTGATCCGTGTTCAGTGCGATCATATCTGCCTTCATACCTACCGCAAGCGTACCAATATCCGTAAGGAAGGCTGACTTGGCTCCATATTCTGTACCCATCCGAAGCGCTTCGGATGCTGGAATTGCGGTTGGATCCCCGCTTACTCCTTTATGGATCAGTGCGGCCAGCCGCATCTCTTCAAACATATCCAGATTATTATTGCTGGCAGGTCCATCAGTACCCAAAGACACGGTGACCCCGGCTTTCAGCAGTGCAGGCACGCGAGCGATGCCGCTGGCAAGCTTCAAATTGCTGCCTGGATTATGCGAAACCATAACTTGATGTTTGGCCAGAATTTCGATTTCTTCATCGGTTAGATGGACGGCATGCGCAAGCAGCGTTGGACGGGAGAACATGCCAAGCTTCTCTAGATGGGCAACAGGGCGAAGTCCGTAGTCATTTACATTTTGAGCTACTTCCGTTTCCGTTTCGGACATATGCGTATGCAAAGGCAAATTCAAATCATGTGATGCTTGCACGAATTTTTCGATGAAATCCGGCGGGCACGTATAGGGTGCATGCGGTGAGATCATCGTCGTAATCCTACCGTCAGCCTGACCATGCCAGTATTTCGCGAATGCAACCGCCTCATCCAGCTTCTGCTGCTGCACCTCAGGCGGACATAATCCGATGACACCGCGTGTCAGAACGCCGCGCATGCCTGAGTCCTCCACTACCTTTGCAACCTGATCCATATGATCATACATATCCACAAATGTCGTGGTTCCGCCTTTGATCATCTCCAGCACGGAGAGTGAGGTTCCCCAGTATACATCGTCGGCCGTGAATCTGGCTTCCATCGGCCACATTTTTTCCTGAAGCCATACCTGTAGTGCCAGATCGTCGCCATACCCGCGAAGAAGCGACATGGCCGCATGTCCGTGCGTGTTCACCAATCCAGGCAGGAAAAACAGTTGGGTTCCGTCGATGATTTCTGTTCCCTCTTGGACAGTCGGCTCTTCTTCACCCAGGTAGGTGATCCGGTCGTTCTCAACGACCATATATCCGCGTAACACGGATCTGCCTTCCTCTAGTACTGCAAACGTTCCGTTTTTAATCATCCACTTCGTTGTCGTCATGTGCTGCATCCTCCTTGCCGTTATCCAAATAATAGGCCAAACTCTGCAAATCCGTAGTAAAATCTGCCGTATGAATCCGGATATGGGCTGGAGCTTTCAGGATGGTCGGTGCAAAATTCAGGATAGCCTCGATGCCTGCCGCGATAAGTTGATTCGCTACATTCTGCGCCTCAAAATCCGGAACGGTGATAATCCCGATACGAATGCCGTACTCATGAACCGTCTTCTCCAGCTCCTCCATCGGCTGTACGACCAAATTGTTAATTTTCATACCAACTTTGGGAGAATACGAATCGAAAACCGCCACAATCTTCATATTGTCCTTCAGAAATGCATTGTAATTCGATAATGCATGTCCAAGATTACCGGCCCCAATCAATGCGACATTGATCTTCTGGTCCAGCTTTAGAATCTGGCGAATTTTCTCGATCAGATAAGATACGTCATATCCGATCCCTTTCCGTCCAAAATCACCGAAATACGCTAGGTCCTTACGAATTTGAGCAGGATTGAGGTCCAGTTTCTGCCCCAGTTCCTGGGAGGAAACCGTGGAGACCTCCCTTTTCTGAAGCTCATTCAAATAGCGCAAGTATACAGGTAATCTGCGGACCACGGCTTCCGAAATTTTTTCCGATTTCATGCATGCTCCCCCTAATAATAGGTTAATAACTACATTTGTTTGTGCTCGTTCATGGTTTCACTTTATTCAGCTTGGTTCTCTATGCCTGCCTCTTCCTGCAGCCATTCCGAAATTCGGGGAACGATCCCCTCTGTCGGCATGTGCTCCATCTTCGGTCCAGGCAAGGAATATAAGAAATACTTCCCGTAATAGGATTCAATGACCCGAGTATCGTAGACGATGACAATCCCCTTATCCTGCGCGGTCCGTACCAGTCGGCCAAATCCCTGTTTGAAGCGAATGACCGCTTGCGGAACCGAAAGCTTCATAAACGGGTTCTTCTTCTGCTGCTGCAGAAGCTCGCTCTTGGCTTCGACCAGAGGGTGATTCGGCGGTTGGAACGGCAGCCGTACGATGGCGAGGCAGGTGAGCGCCTCACCGGGTATATCTACTCCTTCCCAGAAGGAGCTGGTGCCCAGCAGAACCGAAGCGCTGCTATCCTGGAATCTCCGGATTAACTTGGTACGGCTGGTTCCGTCCATCCCTTGTCCCAGTACCGTAATATCGCTGGATCCCAGCGCCTCCTTCAAGGGCTCATGCACCTGACGCAGCATGCGGTACGAGGTGAACAGGACAAGCATGCGACCATGCGTTGCGATGGCCGTATCAGCCAATGATTGCACAAGTGTATTCACAAAGAGTGCATCCCCGACCGAGCCCTTCACGCTCGGAAAATCGCGCGGCACAACAAGGAGAGCCTGCTCCCTGTAATTAAACGGGGACGGCAGCAGGACCGTGTTCAGGTTGCCGTTATCTGCCGCTTCCTGAAGACCCAAATTCTCGATCATGAACTGAAACGATTTGTCCACCGACAAGGTCGCCGATGTCAGGATCACGCTTTGTTTTTTGTCAAAAAACAATTCCTTTAAGTGGGTGCTGACATCGACGGGCACCGCATAAAGCTGCAGCGATTTGCCGCGGAAGTTGCCGTTCGCCTCCATCCAGTATACCGTACCCTCATCGTTCAGCGACATGAAGGTCCTCAGGTCCTCGCGGTGTGCCGCCAGGTCCTTAAACAGACCCGATAGGTCTGTTAACAGACTGTCCGCGCTGTAGTCGTCCAGATCTTCCTTCATTTCGGCAATCAGCTTATCACCCTTGCGAACGACATCGCCCAGCGTCAGATGAATTTGATGCTCCAGCTCGGCCAGCGAATTCCAATCCTTCGGCTTCTTCAGAGGCGATAAGCGAAGCGAGAATTGACCGGCATCCCCCGGAGTCGCGTCTCCGCGCTCCGGAAGCAGTCCGAACAATTGATCGCTGAGCCGGTCCCAATTCTCTTTGACGGTGATCAGATCCGGATAAATCCGGTCGATGACGGAAGACCACTCGGCAGCCTTCTCATGGGATGACGCTTGCAGCAGCTGGCGAAGAGCCGGAAGCTGACCGCTGCGGCTGTCTTTGTACATACGGGTCAACGTGTGGACAACCGAAAAATATTTCATCTGCAAGCCAAGGTGCTTGCCGGCGACGTCCTCCAGATGATGCGCTTCATCGATGACGAGACGGTCATAACTAGGAAGCAGCTGGTGATTCGCTTTCACGTCGGTGAACAGCTTCGAATGGTTCGTAATGACAACATCCGCGATGCCCGCTTCATGTTTGGCCCTGTGATAATAACATTTGCGGAACCATGGGCAGGCACGGCCCAGGCAGGAATCCGAATCACTGGAAATGGTCTCCCAGAAATCCCCTCCGCGACCGCCAAGGTTCAGCTCCTCATCATCCCCGTTCTCCGTCTGGGTCAGCCAGACCAGCATCTGCGCCGCGGTGATCACATCTTCCTTCGGGGTATGAAAATCTCTTCTATTTATTTTATGTTCAAATTTTCTCAAACACAAATAATGGCCTCTTCCCTTGAAAATAGCCGCTTTAAAAGGAAAAGGAACAACCTGGGTGAGCAGGGGAATATCCCGGTCACGCAGCTGTTCTTGAAGGTTGATCGTATGCGTGCTCACCATAACCTTCTGTTCCTGCTTCACGCTTTGATAAATCGACGGCAGCAAATACCCGAGGGATTTGCCTGTTCCCGTGCCGGCTTCGATCAATAGATGTTTATTGTTATCGAGTGCCTGCATCACTTCCTGGAACATCATGTCCTGGGCATCCCTGCTCTCGTAATGAGGCAGCGTTTCCTTTAGACGTTCACGGACATCATTCATGTATTGCTCAAAGCTTACATCAGCCAAGGGATTAGGCGCCGTCTCATCCCTGGCAGGCGTTATATCGTTCCAATCGTCAACAGCCAGGGCGAATTGACGATAGTACGTATGGGTGTCTCCGGCTTGTACTGCCTGGAGTTCCCTGTCGGCACGGATGCCGTCAAAGAACCAGGCCAAGTCGCTGTCCTCGTCGGCAAACAGGTCGCTTAACCGCTGCACGGTAAGCAGTGGAAGCTCATCGATCTCCTCCAGGCATTTCAGCAGCGCATAGGCTGTGGCAAGTGCATCGCTGTCCGCCTGATGCGGACGGTCATGCTCCAGGCCGAAATGAGAGGACACCATCCCAAGCTGATAAGAAGGCAGCGAGGGAAAACATATTTTTAAGAAGTGCATCGTATCTAGAATTCGGCCGCTGAACGGTAAATAGCCGCAGCGATCGAGTGCATTTTGCAAAAAGTTAAAATCAAAAGCGACATTATGCCCAACCAATACAACATCGTCGAGCATGGGCACGAGTTCCATCATCATTTCTTCCAATGACGGAGCATCCGCTACATCACGGTCGGAAATGCCGGTCAAACCGGTAATAAAAGGAGGGATCGGAATCCCGGGATTGACATAGGTGCCGTATACGCGGGAGATGCTTCGATCCTCTTCGATGATGGCCAGTCCAACCTGAATGATCTCATCTGCTGACTGGTTGCCCGTGGTTTCAAAATCCAATACGGCAAATTTCATTTCGATAAAATCCCTTTCCTCCAGACTAATTAACAGCATACCAGAAGTTGCGGGTTTTGAACATTCCGGGTAAAAAATCCCCGCACTCCTCCGTAAGCTCCATACGGCAAAAAGCGATACCAAAGTCTCAAGGATGAGCTCTGACATCGCTTCTTGTTTTAGCTTGATTTTTTACAGCAAAGAGATCAATTGGCTGCCGTACTGGAGCTCACCGCGATTCTGCTTGCAGACCTCCAGATTGATAATGGGGTCAGGAAGCGTCGGGTCGCTGTGAATCGCCAGTGCGAAATGCTCCTCGGCCTTCCCTTGCTGTCCATTCAACACCTCGATGCATCCAAGCGCATTGTATATCATCGCCCGCATCTTCTTGTTGTCTGCCAGGGGCAGGATGGACACCAACACATCGGATGCTGGTATGGTTTGCCCCAAATAAAGATGGGACATCGCAATATACAGCTTGATCAGAAGGCTTTCCGGAAATACGGTGGCGGCCGCCTCAAACTGCTGTATGGCCGGCTGGAACATCAACAACTTGTAATAACCTTGACCGCGAATAAATGCATCAAGCTGCAATTCAGGCGCTTCGGTCGGTGGAAAAACCGGAGGTGAGGCGGCACTCTCGCGGAAGATGGCCATCTTCTCTTCAAAATGGAGCCATTCCTCGATAATGCCCTCGCTCATGCTTTTGAGCATGTTCCAGTTTTGTACCAGCGCCTGTTTTTGGGGACCTTGAGCAGAAGGGTAATGCTTCACAATTTCATCTAACATGTTGTTCATTTCAGCGAATACATGTTGAAACATAGCTGCATCCCACCCTTAGCGGAAAAATGAGATCAGTGCGTCGACCTGAACTCATTTTCTGTAGAAGACGGTCTTTTCATCCCTTTAAGGTCCCGACACATTTTGGTTCTTAGAAGACCTTTAGAGAACCGCGGCGTGAACCTCACGGTATTCCGTGTTTACCGGCTTATTCAATTCGTCAACGATCACGACCGTTGGGGTGTGATTGTCGTATTCCTCTTTGGACATCATGGCGTAAGAAATGATGATGACGTTGTCGCCAGGCTGTACAAGCCTTGCAGCTGCCCCGTTCAGGCAAATCACGCCGCTGCCGCGTTCGCCTTTGATCACATACGTTTCCAAACGGGCGCCATTGTTATTGTTCACGATTTGAACTTTTTCATTCTCCAGAAGATCTGCAGCCTCCATTAGATCCTCATCAATGGTAATGCTGCCCACATAGTTCAGATTGGCTTCCGTCACCGTCGCGCGGTGGATTTTGGATTTCATCATTGTTCTAAACATGGGATCCCCCTACTTTTGGTTGAAGTAACGCATTGTCAATGAGGCGGGTACGGCCAAATCGTACGGCCAGCGCCATAATGACGGTTCTGCCTTCATCCGCAATGCGATATGAATCTTCCACAGGAACAAGTTCCGGGAAAGTGAGCAATTCTGCATAATCAATGTCTGCGAGCGGGGACCGGGATATATAATCCCGAAGAAACGCACGGATCTCTCCTGCCGTCGTCGCTTGTCCCTGCCGGATTGCCTCCTGAGCCGTCCGTAATGAGCCCGACAGCACAAGTGCCTGTTCCCGCTCTTCCGGCTTCAAATACACATTGCGCGAGCTTAGAGCAAGGCCGTCAGCTTCGCGAATGATCGGACAAGGCACGATGGTCACGTCCATGTTCAGGTCCTGTACCATTTGCTCAATCACGGCCACCTGCTGGGCATCCTTCATGCCGAAGAAAGCATAGTCAGGTTTTACGATATTAAACAATTTATTAACAACCGTGGTAACACCGTCAAAATGCCCGGGACGGGAGGCCCCGCACAACAATGACGTAATGTCCGATACGGCAATCTTCGTTTTGGTCGGCTGGGGATACATTTCCTGAACCGTTGGAATAAAAACCACATTCACCCCTTCGGATTCCGCCAACGCCAGATCGCGTCCCTCATCCCGAGGGTAGGTCTCATAATCCTCACCCGGTCCGAATTGAATCGGATTGACAAAGATACTGACGACCACCGTACCTGCCATTTCCCGCGCCTTACGCATCAGGCTGGCGTGCCCTTCATGCAAATAACCCATCGTAGGCACAAGTCCTACCGGACCACTGCCGGATTCTCGGCGGTCCTTAAGTTCTGATCTTAATTCCGCAATGGTGCGAATCACTTTCATGATGTCGTGCCCACCTTCTCCTTTTGACTCCCATATAATGTGGTTGTCGTTTCGGAACCTGCATGATTCTCGGCCTTAAAGACATGCTCCTCGGCCGGGAATGAGCGGTCCTTCACTTCCTTCACGTACTGCGTGATGCCTTCACGGATGATGGAACCGACATCGGCGTAGGTTTTCACAAAACGTTTGTCCCGATAAGGGGACGCGTACTTCAATATATCATGGAATACCAGCACCTGACCGTCACAGTAGCGGCCTGCTCCGATGCCAATCGTCGGTATGCTCAGCGCTTTGGAAATTTCCGCCGCTGCCTCTTCCGTTACCAGCTCCAATACAATGGCAAATGCTCCTGCCGCTTCAAGTGCCTTCGCATCATTCATGAGCCGCTGCGCGTCTTGGGCATCCTTGCCCTGTATGCGGTAGCCGCCAATCTGATTCACCGACTGAGGCGTCAGCCCGATATGGCCCAGCACCGGTACGCCGGACTGTACAATCCGTTTCACGGTGCCGGCGATTTCTTCTCCGCCCTCCATTTTCACGGCATGCGCATGGCCTTCCTGCATCAATCTCCGCACCCCGCGGAGACTTTCATCAATATCCCCGTGGTAGGTCATAAACGGCATATCCGCTACGATGAACGTTTCTTCCGCTCCACGAGCGACTGCACGGGTATGGTATACCATGTCGTCAAGCGTTACCGGAATGGTGGAGTTATAGCCAAGCACGACATTACCGAGGGAATCGCCTACCAATATCATATCAATATCCGCTTCCTCCGCCAGCTTGGCGGAAGGATAATCATACGCGGTCAGCATGGTGATCGGTACACCCTTCTTCTTCATGTTCTTCATCTTTACAATGTTCAGTGGTTGTTTGCCTGCCATTGTGACACAGCCTCCTTTGTGTAAATAAGTTAGACACAATAAAAAAACCTTTTAGCACATACTTGCTAAAAAGTCCGAAAGGCAAAAAAGAGTCACTCGCGATCGTCCCTTCTGTCTCGGTCCTTTCGGCTCAGAGCAGAATCCAACGTAACCGGCATAACAGTTATGAAGGTGTTCTAAAAAATGTTCATTTCTACTTGCTGAAGAGTGCAATTCGCTCATGACGATACCGCCTCTTGGTCATAGTATAACAAATTCGAGCCACGATTTCACCATGTTTCATTTACCTGGTATCAAAAAGAATTTCACCGGAATATACGGGGATTAGCTCGTCATCATGATTGCGAACCAACAGCGCGCCGTCTCGGTTGAGTCCTGTGGCAATCCCGCTAAAACGGTCACGGGCCGTCTGCACTTGAACTTCCCTGCCCACCGTGCCGGACAATGCTTCCCAGAGAGAGGCTATAGGCTCGAAGCCCTGCTCGTTGTACAATTCATATAAAACCTCCATCTCCGCCATAATGGACTGAATCAGCCCTGTCCGGTTGACGGTTGCTCCGCCAGCCATGCGAATCGAAGTCGCAACGCCGCGCAGCTCCTCCGGAAAATCCGATTCCTTCAGATTGGCGCTGATTCCGATTCCGGCTATGCAGTAGCGCACCCTTTCGTCTTCTGTTGCAGACTCCAGCAGAATGCCGCAAACCTTTTTGCCTTGAAACAGAATGTCGTTTGGCCATTTAATATCGGTCTGCACATCGGCGCACTTCGCAATTGCACGGCATACCGCTACGCCTGTCAATAGGGTCAGCTGCTGGGTTAAATGCAGCGGCTGCTTCGGTCTAAGCACCAGGCTCATCCATATGCCTTTGCCTCTGGGGGAATGGAATTTCCTTCCCATTCTTCCTCGACCGCCTGTCTGCTCTTCCGAGATTACAAGGGTGCCTTCGGCTGCCCCTTCTTCCGCCAATTGCCGGGCATCTTCCTGAGTAGATGACGTTTTGTCAAGCAGCATCAGCGTTTTACCGAAGGTTTGACTGGTCATCCCCGCTGTCAGTTGCTCCACGCTCAGTTTGTCCGGTTCATCGATCATGCGGTAGCCAAGCCGCGGAACGGCCTCAAAATCATATCCCCATTGACGGAGCTTATTGATCTGCTTCCATACGGCCGTCCGGCTGATGGACAATTTACGACTGATCTCTTCTCCGGACAAAAATTGCCCGGAATGCTCCTGGAACATTTTCAGAAGCGTATTGTCTTGATCATAATCCTTCATTATGAATTACCACCCGCTTTGCTTCTTCAATCAACGATTCCTTATCGTTGTTAATTAAACCTGCCGCCGTTTTCTCCAGCAATTGCCCGAGAAGTGCTCCTAGCCATGGGCCTCCACGCTTGTCCAGCGTTTCAAGCAGTTCGTTTCCGGTAATGGCCAAATCTTTCAAACTCCGAATTCGGAGTTCCCGGAGCCAACCGTCAAGCTGTTCAACTACGCTTAATGAAGCTGAGGCCGCTCCCGTTTGGTTCAATGCCCTCTGCAGCTGCAACCAGCCTTGGGCTGCCTCGGCTCCGTGGACGAGGATCAGCTTAATCCATCGGTGCCTGGCGCTCTCGGTAGCTTCCACTTCCTGCTCTTGCCGATAGGACTCATGAAGCGCTAACAGCTTAACGATGGCTTCCCGCTGCTTATTGGAGAACGTCCACGATCGTAACAGCTCCTCTGCTTCCTGGGCTGAAATGCCGCAGGCAAGCAGCAGCAGCGCCCAGCGGTTCGTAGAGTGCTCCGGCTCGATCCCATTCATGGCTTCTATCGCTTTCGTGTCATGTCCGGTATATGGAAAGGGCGCCTTCATTCGGGCGTATAAGCCGCTGCGGACAAACAGCTCCAGTCCGCGCAAGGGGGAAGGACCTGTTAGAATCTTTTCAAATTCACTGCGAATGCGCTCCATCGCAATCCAGCTTAAGGTGTCTCTCTCCGAGAGAATCCCTCTCCAAGTATGCACAGCGATGGAGAACCCGAATACGGAAGCGAAACGGATGCAGCGAACCATGCGCAGGGCGTCTTCGCGGAAACGGAGGCGTGCATCGCCCACGCAGCGAATCACCTGCCTGTCAATATCCGCCCGTCCGCCAAACGGATCCACCCAGGAGCCATCAATCCCTCGGGCCATTGCGTTCATCGTAAAATCACGTCGTCGCAAATCCTCCGTTACTTCTTCGACAAAAGCAACCTCCGTTGGATGACGGTGGTCCTCATAACCGCTCTCCACGCGATAGGTCGTCACTTCGAAAGACTGGCCTTCCATCAGCACCGTCACGGTCCCATGCTTGATTCCTGTAGGAATAACCTTGGGAAAGATGGAACAGGTGACCTCGGGCAAGGCGGAGGTAGTTATATCCATATCACTGACCCTGCGTCCCATGTATTCATCACGGACACAGCCTCCCACCCAATACGCTTCATGTCCATGCCGAAGCAGAGTCCGGACCACGTCCGCACTCCGCTCAGCCATATCAGGATCCGCGTTACGCCATCGTATTGAATTAAACATATCTGCCATAGTTTCCCGTTCCTTTATCCGAAAAACAACGAGAGGGTCGAGCTTAGCCGCAGACCGGCTTCAGCTCGCTAACCTCCCGTCCCAATACTCGGTAATATATTTCTTCGTACTTGCCCCGTATCAATTCATTGCAGAACATCGTCTTGGAACGATGGAGACAAGCCTTGCGAAGCCGCTCGCTAAGCGCTTCATCCTTTACTATTTCAAGCACATGCTGGGCCATTGAATAGGTGTCTCCGATTGGAGCCAAATAGCCGGTTTCGCCATGTGTAATCAACTCGGGAATCCCGCCTGCCGTGGAGCCGACGGTAGGCACTCCGCAGGCCATCGCTTCCAGAGCGACCAACCCAAAGCTTTCTTTCTCGGAAGGAAGCAGCAGCACATCGGCCATCGATATCACGTGCGCAATTTCATCTTGTTTGCCTAGAAAATGCACCTTGCTGCCGAGTCCCAGCTCATTGATCCGGCATTGGATTTTCGGAAGCTCCGGCCCTTCCCCAACAAGCAGCAGTTTCGCCGGTACCTGTTCCTGGACCTGGGCGAATATTTCCAGCACGTCCGCTACCCGTTTTACCGGACGGAAGTTGGAAATATGCATCAAAATCTTTTCATTCTCATCTGCATAATCTTTACGCAGCGATTTCGAATCCCGCGGATAATACACCCGGGGATCCACAAAATTGTAGGTAAGGTCAATATCCCGGCTTATATCCAGCAGCTCCCGTGTTTCTCGAATGAGATCCTGAGAGACAGCCGTAACGGCATCACTTTCGTTAATGGCGAGCCGAATCAGGTCCTTCAGCGATTCATCCTGCGCCAGAACCGTAATATCGGTTCCATGCAGCGTCGTGACGACCTTCAGTTGATCTCCGACCATCTGCTTTGCCAAGAAGGCACACACGGCATGCGGCACCGCATAGTGCACATGAAGCACATCAAGCTGCTGCATTTTGGCTACCTGAGCCATCTTTGTCGCTAGCGACAAATCATATGGCGGGTATCGGAACACATAGTAGTCGTTTACTTCAACTTCATGATAAAAAATATTTTTATGGAAAGTTCCTAACCGGAACGGAATGCTGTGAGCAATAAAATGAACCTGGTGGCCTTGCTCGGCCAGGAGTTTCCCCAGCTCTGTCGCCACCACGCCCGACCCGCCCAATGAAGGGTAACAGGTAATGCCGATTTTTAATGGTTGTTGATTCATGTCAGGCCTCCTTTACGTACGCCTCTATATATTATGCCTGCTTGGAGCCGAATAGATGAACAACATACGGACTTTTACAAGCGAAACCTTCTGCATAAGGAATAAGCCTGCGCGCTCCAAGCAGTGAATCCCTGGCCCGCACACGCTCTATGTACCCCTCGGTCAGCGGAGTAGAGACTGCATCTTCTTCAGCCTTTTGGAACTGGGAACGGTAACAAGACAGGGCCTGCTCCTTAACGGCGTAATGATCCGTAACGTCAACGACCAGGTCCGTTCTTCCGATATCATTAATGAAATAAAAATAAAGCTCGTCCACCTTAACCGGCGGCTGCTCGGGCATGTAACGACGAAGCTTGGCATTAAATACCGCTTCCTCAACCAATCGGCTGCAAGCCACATGGTCCGGATGGCGATCCTCCCAATAAGGAGCAAACACAATCGAGGGAGCAAACTTGCGAATCTCGGCTGTGACCACTTCAATGTTCTCCGGCGTCACAAATAAGCCGCGGTCCGGCAGTCCCAGATTCGTACGGACCTTGAGATCCAGAATCCGGGCAGCCTGGTCTGCCTCCTCCTTGCGAAGGTCGACCGTACCGTTGGACGACATCTCGGCCCGCGTTAGGTCACAGATCCCGACCGACAGTCCCGCTGCCGTATGCTTCGCAATCGTTCCTGCCATCCCGATCTCGGCATCGTCTGCGTGTGCTCCGAAGATTAAAACATCCAGTTGGCTGTTCATTAGCTATCCACACCCGGTTTGTATTTATGAACGAGTTCCCGCCATGCAAAATCGCCACGGTCCAGCGCTTTAACAAGAATCTCGGCCGTTGCCACATTGGTAGCAAGCGGAATTCCCTGCACGTCGCACAAGCGAAGCAGTGCGTTAATGTCCGGTTCATGAGGCTGTGCCATCAAAGGATCCCGCAAAAAAATGATCAGATCCATCTCATTGTCCGCAACGAGTGCGCCAATCTGCTGGTCGCCGCCAAGCGGTCCTGAAGCAAAACGGTGAATGCTAAGCTTGGTTTGCTCCATAATACGGGTTCCCGTCGTTCCCGTTGAGTAAAGATTATGATCTTCGAATACATTTTCATACGCGATAACGAAATTGACCATTTCCTCTTTTTTACGGTCATGAGCGATAAATGCAATATTCATAGTAATTTCTCCCCTATGTTAGTCGATAAAATGATCAAATCCATAGACCAAGCCGGTGTACCCCATTACCTTCTCTATAGCCATCTTCACACCCGGCATGTAAGCTGCACGCTCATAGGAATCATGTCGAATCTTCAAGCTCTGCCCGTAACCGCCAAATATAACTTCCTGCTGGGCAAATACACCCGGCAGACGAACGCTGTGAATACGGAAGCCGTTATAATACCCGCCTCTGGCGCCCTCGATGACCTCTTCTTCCTTCGGATTGCCCTGCCGGATCTCCTCGCGGTTTGCGGCAATCATTTCCGCTGTTTTGATCGATGTTCCGGAAGGCGCATCAAGCTTCTGGTCGCCATGAGTTTCAATGATTTCAACATGAGGCAAATATTTGGCAGCCGCAGCGGCAAACTTCATCATCAGGATTGCTCCGATGGAGAAGTTCGGAGCGATCAAACCGCCGATATTCTGCTCCACACACTGCTTGTCCAACTCTTCGATTTGCTCTGGCGTGAAGCCGGTTGTGCCCATGATCGGACGCACGCCGTGCTTAATGGCCAGAGCCGTGTTGATATAGGCAAACTGCGGTGCTGTAAAATCAACCATGACATCCGGTTTCGATTCAACCAGCGCCATCTCCAGATCGGAGGTCACCGTAATGCCGCAAGCAGGAAGACCCACAAGCGTCCCTGCATCAGCACCCGCATCCGATCGGCCTACTGCGGCAACCAGTTCCAGTTCATCATCGCCCAAAACAAGTTTCACTACTTCTTTACCCATACGGCCGCCGGCACCGACGACCGCAACTGTCCATTTGTTTGTCATTCTACATGTCCTCACTTTCAATCCGATGCTGTATCCTGCATATATGATTTCAAGCGCTGTTTGAGTTCCTCCATAATATGCTGAAGCCCACTCTCCTGCGGGTACAATGAAATGACCTCTTTTAGCGTGGAAATGGCGCGCGCATGCTCATCAAGTTCGCTGTAGACCAGAGCAAGCCATACGTAGGCCTGGGCGTATAAAGGGTCCATCGCTACGGCTGATTTCAGATGAGACACGGCCTGATAGAGCTCAGACTTGGTTACATCCTTGCGATTCTCGACCATTTTTCTGGCACGCTGCACCAGCTCCGCCGCCTTGATATGCTGTAAGTGAAGCGCATATTCCGGTTTGTCCGGCTGCAGCCTGACGGCTTCTTCCGCGTGAGTAATTGCCATCTCCAGTTTGTTGCTTCTGCCGTAGGTAATGGAGCATCGGTAATGCACTTCCGCATCTCCCGGATTCGCAATGATCGCTTGCTCAAACCAACGTAACGCCTCTTCGAAATCATTCTGAAGTATGCAACGATATGCTTTTTGTATATAACTTTCAGGTTTCACGGGCTGTCCCTCCCCACAGCGGGTTTGGTACAGCATATGTAGCAACAGCCTAATCGGTGTTTATTTTCGTCCAACGATCGGCATCACGCGTCGCAAATTTATGCATGACTTTAGCGTGCGCTTCCGCGAGATCAATGCCTAGGGAATTGGCAAAACAAATCGTAATAAACAATATATCTCCAAGCTCCATTTCGATGGAATTGTCTGCTTCATCCGCTTTCTTCGGTTTTTCTCCGAACTGATGATTAACCTCTCTGGCGAGCTCGCCTACCTCTTCCGACATCCGGGCCATCATGGATAAAGGACTGAAATAACCTTCCTTGAATTGTGATATGTATTGAT
This sequence comes from Paenibacillus sp. LC231, assembly GCF_001860525.1. NCBI lineage: Bacteria > Bacillati > Bacillota > Bacilli > Caryophanales > Paenibacillaceae > Paenibacillus > Paenibacillus sp. LC231. The sequence continues at coordinate 269,146 of NZ_JFOM01000005.1, forward strand.
CGACTTCCTGCTGCATTTCAGCCATTGATTTTCCCAAGACTCTATAACTCCCTTCACTGCACAGTCTGCCTCAACTTGTAAATCCAAGCTGCAAGCAGCATTCTCTCATGACGAGCGATTGGTTTTAAACCTATGTTATCGTAAAGCGGATTTGAAAACAAATAATTTTTTATGGCTGGGACATGATCGGCACATACTAGGTAGGTGTACGAGCAACCCAGACATACGGGTTTAATATCCACCATCGGGAATGCGAGGGGTCTTATGAAAACGTCCAAATTGCTCCATCAACTTCAAACGATCATTCCGATCATCGCCGGCTCCGCCATTTACGCATTCGGCCTTATGTATTTCATCATTCCGAATGAGCTCATGGAGGGGGGCGTCACTGGTATTACCGTACTGCTTAACTATGCCTTTAACATATCGCCGTCCATCTCAACCATGGCGCTCAATATCCCGCTATTCTTGGTCGGCATGAAAATTCTCGGCAAACGCCAGTCTGTTTACACAGGTCTCGGCATTGCCTCATTAACCCTGTTTTTGTGGCTGTTCGAAGCGTTGATCGACCGCGGTTATGTTGTGCCGTTTCACACCGAACAGGATTATATTCTTGCTGCTCTCTACGCAGGTGTCACATTGGGGGCTGGGCTCGGCATTGTGTTCCGGTTTGGCGGTACGACGGGCGGTTCAGACATTATTGCCAGAATCATTAACCGGAAATTCGGCTTCAGCATGGGCCAAATTATTCTATCCCTGGATATCTTGATCATCGGGCTTTCCCTATTCTTTATCCCGCTCGAACGGATATTGTATACCCTCGTCGCCGTATTCATCGCTTCCAAGGTCATCGATTTCATTCAGGAAGGCGCTTATGCCGCCAAAGCCTTCACCATTATCAGCGATCAGGCACCCGAACTTGCCCATCGCATATCAACCGAGATGGATCGTGGGGTTACGCTAATCCCCGCCATCGGTGCCTACTCCAAGCAAGCCAAGCATATGGTATACTGCGTCGTATCCCGGCAGGAAATTCGCCGCTTAACGGGAATCGCCAAATCGTTGGACCCTCGGGCATTTATTATCATTAATGATGTCAATGATGTGCATGGCGAAGGATTTAAAGAGGAATAGCCCGGTTCGCACCGGGCCACAATTGGAACTGCTATGGATTCCCGCCTACATTTTGCGAGGGAACATCGGTTTTGAGCTAAACTGCTGACCACGGTATTTGCGGTATCCCGCAAACGTTAATGCCGCCAAAATGAATGCACCGATGACCAGCTGCCAGGTCCATGGCTCCTTGACCTCTCCCAGCGGAGCTAGGGCAGGTTCATCCTTTTTCTTGCCAAACAACGAGTTGATCATTTCCTCTCCCTGCGAAACCACTTTTTGCACCTGTGCCGTGTCCCCCGATGACACTAGACCCCCTGCATAGGATATCCAGGACTCCATCATGTTGACATCCTCAGGCTTTCGCTGTATGACAACGGAAGGACGGATGAGTTCATAATGTTCACTAAGGCTGGCATATGCTCGTCTCATGCCAGCCTGATCCTGCTGAGCAGCATATTCCCCCATAACCCTCAGGTCTTCACGTATGACCTTGTAATATTGCAGCCATAACGCATCTTTGACATGGATCAGGCTATCGGTTGCCATACGGAGTTTACCTGCGGACACCATCCAGTGCTGCGGCTCCTGCGTAGCCCGTGCCGTGGCTTCTTTCATCTCCAAAATACTCTCAGCCAAGACATGAATACCTTCTACACCGGTCAACCCCTGAAATGACGAAGCCTCAAACAACCCGGATACCCGGCGAATATCCTCCAGCACGGCTTGTACATTGCCTTCCTCCACATGACGGTACAGCTGCTCTACTTCCTTGTTCAGCGCCTTGGCCTGTATGGATGCGGCGGGCGAAGTCTCCGACTGTTCATTTGCCGGGGTAGCCCATACAGAATCACCCATGCTGACGGTAACCAGCATAAGCAGTGCAGACAGGCACAGCAGGAGCTTCGGAAAGGTTCGAAACATGGGACATCCCTCCTACCGTATATGTATGGCAGAAGGGTTGCTCATAGAACCGCGTTGCCTACACGGCTAACGGTGTTTGGAATTCCCGTATTTCATGAAGATCCAGCCGGCAAAACCGCTGAATAGAGTCAAAAGATAGGTGAACAGCTCGACCGCTGAAAGGTCATCATATAGTTGACCCGGCAGCCAAGGAAATACGCCGTACGTATAATCTACGGTGTCATTCAACAGTGTCCATGCCATGGCCCCGGTGAGCGCTGTCCAGCGATAATGAAACAATCGTACGAACAATAACGCTTCCACCGCCATGGCCGTATGTGAAGCAACGAGCATCCAATCCTGCCATGCCAGCACATCCCCTTGGGCTTGTCCGGCAAATATGATAGCAACAGCCCATATTCCATACTTTACCGAAGTAACGACCGCCAGCGCCTCAATGAATTGCTGAAACAAGGAGCCCCCAAGCCCCCGAGGCGGGTAAAGGAGCAGCAGAAGCGCTAAACTGAAGAATAAACTGGCCGTCGGGCTGTCCGGTACGAATATGACCTGCCATAGCAAGCCATGATCCACGGTATCGACCATTTGACCCCCATACCATATGTATCCATAAATCGTTCCAAGGATGTTGCATATGAGCAGCAACCAGAGAATCGATCGCTTGCTTAGAAATTCCCGGCTCCAAAAATACGAAATCGACAAACTCTGTCCTCCTGTCCTGTTCCTTGTATTGTGAATTTTACGACTAATGCCGATTATACCTAATCCCCACATACATTTCATCTATATTTAACATTTAAAAAAACCTGACCGCAATGCGGTCAGGTTCGTCTATGCATCTTACTCTGCAGCTGCTTCTGCCTTTTGGCTTGCAAGCCAATCAGCCAGCTGATCGAGTTGTTCTTCGGTTACTCCAGCTGCAAGCGCCGTGTCTTTCATAGCCGGCATGCCGCCTTGGCCATTTTCAATAATAGCCATGATCTCTTCTTTTGTATGGGTATCCCCGACACCGCGAAGCGACGGACCGGATGCCCCTTTCAAATCTGCGGCATGACAAGAGATACAGGTAGCTGTCTTAAAGGTTTCCATCGCGGGATTATCCTTATCAACGATCGCTACAATGCTGTCTTCTGGCTGCTTCGCATTTGAGGTCGGAAGACCGGCTGCACGTTTCTCGTGAGCTTCTTCTTCACGCTGAATATGCTCAGGCTTCTGTCCGGTAGCTTCCAGCTCATGCACATAGTGCGTCCAGGCTGCGTTCGTCAGATAGATGACTGCAAATAACGACAGAATCATAAGGGCCGAAGTAATAGGCCGCTTGTAGAACCGCCGCTCTTTCCCCGTATCAAGGAAAGGAACAAGGAGCAATGCGCCGAAGGCAACACCCGAAACACCAATCGTACCCAGTACTACATAATCACCGGAAGCGTATGGAAGCTTCAGGTATTCATACAGGAACAGGAAGTACCAGTCCGGCATCGGGATTACTGAAGCTCCCGGATCCGCCGGATAACCGAGCGGAGCCGGCTCCGAGATGGTCAGCACAAGGAAACCGACCAGTACAACTACACCAACCATCCATTCCTTCAACAAGAAGTTAGGAATGAACGCTTCTGATTTGCCGGGATAAGCGGTGTAATCCGGCGGCGTAACCCAACCGCTGCCTTTTTTCACACGTGAATCGCCGACATAAACTACTTTCTCATCAGATTTATGACCATGTGCCATAAATATGCGCCTCCCTTCTTCTTATAGTGGACCGGAAATACCTTGTCTGCGGATCATGATAAAGTGTCCTACCAGTAGAGCAAGAAGGACAGCCGGAAGGAAGAATACGTGAATCGCGAAGAAACGCGTCAACGTTTCGGCGCCTACGATCGTACCGCCTTGCAGCAATTCTTTAATGATAGGTCCAAGCCAAGGTACGGAGTTCGCAATCTCCAATGTAACTTTTGTAGCGAAGTAAGCTTTGTTATCCCATGGCAGCAGGTAACCTGTCAAACCAAGACCGAGCATAACAAAGAAAATGAGCATACCAACAACCCAGTTCATTTCACGCGGCGCTTTGTAAGAGCCGGTGAAGAACACGCGCATCGTATGCAAGAACATCATCACGATTACCAAGCTTGCGCCCCAGTGGTGCATACCGCGGACAATCTGTCCGAAGGCAACCTGCGTTTGCAGGTACTCAACACTGTTGTAAGCGTTTATGATATCCGGTACATAATACATCGTCAGGAACATCCCCGACAGAATCTGGATGACTGTGATAAAAAACGTCAAGCCGCCGAAACAGTACACAAACGCGGAGAAATGATGCGCCGGGTTTACGTGTTCCGGTACCTCGTGGTCTGCAACGTCTCTCCAAATCGGCGTGATATCGAGACGTTCATCAATCCAGTTGTAGACATTCTTCAACATCTGAATCTACGCCTCCTATTTAACTACGGTATTTGGCACGATGGCGCCGAGGTAAATCCAGCCGTTCTCGATTTTCGTCTCGTACTGGTCAAGCGGCTTCGGCGCTACTGCCAGGTTCTTACCGTCCGGTGTATAACGCGCACCGTGGCAAGGGCAATGGTATTCATCAGGGAAATTTTTGTTGTTATTCCATCCAACAAGGCATCCCAAATGCTTACAGATCGGTGAAAGCGCTACAATTTCACCCTGATCGTTCTTACGAATCCACGCCGTCAAAGTAGCTGTACTGTTGTACCAGCCGTCCTGCTGTTTGAGCTCGAAATGGAATTCCTGTGGATCGTTGGTAATTTTGCTCTCTTCCGCGACCTTTACAAAAGACCCTTCTTCTTTATTTTGAAGAATCGGATCAACGGCAAAGCGAAGCATTGGCAAAACTACTCCAGCAGCCATATAAGCTGTGGCACCGCCCAACGTGTATGTAAGAAATTGTCTGCGGGACATCTCTTTCTGTCGGGGTGGATTGTGCGATTCTTCATGCTCGTCATTGTGGTTGCTGCTCATTCTGTGTTCAACCCCCTTTGTCAACCGTTCTTAAGTGTCATCAATGATTAAAATCACACGACTTACTAGGACATACTAATAATATCTTAGGCTCCCAAGACCGTCAAGAATTTGAACCCCAAATTTGGGTTCGCTTCCAATAGCCCTTTCATAAATTGTTGGTTTTTCGTCACATTTAGACTCAGCTTTCCTGCTGCCACATTTCACTGATTTGCCCGGTAACGATGGCTGACAAGGGGATGCCTTCGCTAGCTTCCAACCTGCGCCGGGACAGGACCAGCGTGCTTTCAGGCACGTCCTCTATAGAGAGCTCAACATCCGCTGTCATGATAACAACAAATTTAAACCCGCTGGATTTGACATTGTGACAAACTTCATTTAGAAGCTTTATATCTTCAGTATTTCCATATTGCACAGCAGGATATGTAACCAATCTTCCCTTAAACGGAATTTCAGCCAAATCCATAAAATCCCGCAGCCGTTCAAGCGCAGCTGTCGCCTCCCACGGCGTTTCCATACCCGATAATCCGGTAAACGGAATCAGGCAGGTATCAAAAAAAGGTGTAAGTTCCGGCCAAGTCTGCTCGTCCACTTCACTAAATTTCATGCAAGGTACATCCTTTCTGCTCACTCATCATCATTTTGTTATCATTATACGAGTGCAAGGGCGGGTAAAGCAAAAAAAAGAAGAAATGCGATAAAGCATTTCTTCAATTCAAAGTCCTCAGTTCATCCGTCAGGTTTCGGAAAGCCACTTCGTCGCCGGAAGCCAGCGCTTCGTCAATTTCTTTATACAGCTCTTCACTCCGATGCTTGCGCAATGCTTCGTCCCACACCATTTCGGCCGCCAGACCTAACATAACCTCGTAAGTAACCTTCATCTTATCCATTAGGATGCACCTCCAAACTAAATTTGCGTATACCTTATATTCTTTCCCTTTAAATGCTTTACTTCCAAAACTTTTTGCGGCTGCTGCGAATGTAACCAAACAACCTAGAGAATCAAATCATTCGAATCGCTGATATGTAAGCCTGCTTCCGCGGCCTTCAAGCCAAGCGCCGTCATTTTGTACGTTGTTCCCATACTCTGGCTCTCTCCTATTCTGAGCATCCCCAAATGCATCAGCATGCGGATAATCCGCTGCTCCAAAATATTTTGTGGACTGTCATAATAGAAAGGACGGATTAGCCAGCCCAGCGATTCGTAAAGAGAGGCTGCGGTGACCCAATCTCTTGCGCATTGACTGATCCAGTATACAAGAGAATTGATATTGGGAATTGCGCCTTTATAAAGTCTTAACCAAAAGCGGAATATCTGTATCACGCTAACTTGATTTCCTTCTTCCATAAGCGCAGTTCCGCTTTCAGTCAGGATCAACCGGGCGTTGTTTTCCCTGATCCATTTTTTAGCGTAAGCATAATCGTACAGCAGTGCAAAGCGATCCGGATATTCAATGCAGGAGCGGCCATACCCGAACCTCCATGCTCCCTTGGTAATCAATGGCTCGGAAATATGCAGTGTACTCATGAGCTGCTGCTGATTTCGCCTATACATGAATCCTTCCTGATTCAACTCGATATCATGTCTGCCGACATATTTAAGAATCAGTTTGAGATCTTCTGCGGCGAGTCCCTGCTCATCCCGGTACACTTCCGGGTCATCACTTAATCGCTGCAGATTTTGATGAAGCCGTTCACGCAGCACGTCACGAAACCGCTCCTTCATATCCGAAGGCACTTGAAACAAATACTTGGTGGAATGGGTGAAGCCGTTAAACAACCAGCCGCTTCGGCGATAACGTGCGACCGCCTCACGCGGACTTTCCGTTTTGACGGCGGCAGCTTTCTTGTTTGAAGAAGCTTGATCCTCTTTCTCCTCCAATTCCGCCGCATGACGGATCGCAGCCGTCAATTCTTCCAGGCTATAGCCTGTTCGAGTATCAAATGCCAGGTTGTTCAGAAACCGCAAATCGCTTGGTGACAAGCTGCTGACCTGCTCCTCGAAAAACTCTCTGCGTCCGAGCTTGGACAGAATACTCTGGATCAGTTCATGCTTTGAATTCCGCTTAGCGTCACAATCATAGTGATTCGCTATATTGCTAAGCTGTCCAATATCGGCATATGTGAGCATATCCGCTAGATTCATCTTCCATCGCCTCGCCGTTTTACAACCATTATGGGAAGGTTTTGGACATTTGATACCTGATACACTTCGGTTTAACGAAATATTTTTTATTTTTTTTGTATATAGAAATGACTATGCTCTCTTATTAAATGATAGAATACTTACTGATTGCTGCTGAGATTTCGCTTATGATGTATTACATCTAAATAAAATGAAAAAACCACTTTATGAAGGAAATGATTGAATCACTACAGGAGGACATGATCATGAGAACCCCAGAACATGAAATATAACTAGGTGCAAATCGAATCCGCGGACCTCCATTAAGAGCTTTTCAACAATGAAACAACACTCTTAATAAAAGCTTGGAGGTTATGTGAAATGATAAAAGAAACAGCGTTTATGGCCTTTATTCAAGATATCGATCAACATTTTTCAGGATGGGACTTCTCGCGAATTACAGCATCAGGCCGCATGCAGTCCCATGCTCTCCCCTGGTCTTTAGGCAGCATGGTCATTCCGTTCATGCGAGATGCCGCTACGATGCTGGATATGGGAACAGGCGGAGGAGAGTTCCTATTCTCCCTTCATCCACTGCCGAAAACGGTTTATGCCACTGAAGGGTATAAACCAAACGTACCGTTTGCAAGACAAAGACTTGAGCCGCTTGGCGTAAAGGTCGTCTATTTTGAAGAGGATTCCTCGCTGCCTTTGAAGGATCATTTTTTTGATCTGATCATCAATCAGCACGAGTCCTATTCCGCAGCGGAAATCAAAAGAATTCTTAACGAGCAGGGCGTGTTCATAACCCAGCAATCTGGGGGAACCGACTGTTATGGAATCAACGAATGGTTTGGCGTTCCGTTAAATGAAGAGTTCGCGCATTGGGATCTGGCAACCGCTGTCCAAGAACTGCAGGATCACCGTTTCAACGTCACCTTCAGCCGGGAAGCCTTTTCACCGCAGCGGTTTTATGACATCGGTGCACTGGTCTATTACCTGCAAGCGATTCCCTGGCAGATTCCCGATTTCACAGTGGAACGGTACCTTGAGCCTTTATATCGGATTCATCAGGAAATCCGGACCAAAGGCTATTTCGAGGTGCAGCAGCATCGGTTTATTTTAATAGCGCAAGCGTAGATCTTCATCCTAATACCAAAAAAGAGCCTTCCCGCGGGGAAGGCTCTTACTTCATTAATGAATCACCATGTTACGACTGTTTTGTCAACAGATGCTTGGTACAGTTAAACAGCAGGGGCGACCAGTCATCATCTTTTCTCTCGAGGACGGTGAGCGACAAATTGCCGATCCGCTCGCTTAGAACGCCGCGGCACACCAGCTTGTAGAGCTGCGCTAAAAAACCACCGTGACTGACAACCAGGATATTAGCGTTTGGGTGTTTATGCCACATATCATCCAAAAAGACAAGCCCCCTGGATTGAAGCTCCAGATCCGTCTCCTGTCCCAAATCGAGCAGGTGCCAATCGGCACCGAATCGGGATTCACGTTCTTCCGCTGTCAAACCTTCCACCTGACCGTACTTGCGCTCGCGCAAACGGTCATCCGGCGGCATCAATGGAATGTTCAACATGGACGAGATGATCTTAGCGGTTTCTTCAGCACGGGAAAGTCCGCTGCTAACGGCAAAGTCCCACCGATATGGCTCCTGCAGTAGTCGATCCCCAAGCAAACGGGCTTGACGACGACCTTCCTCATTCAGTGGAATGTCCGTTTGACCTTGGATTTTGCCTAACGCATTCCAATCCGTTAAACCATGACGAACCAAGCCGATTTGCATGCCGCATCTCCTCCATCCTAACCTCTTTTTTATCTTCTGACTCGATTTAATTTTTTCAGGAAAAACATGGCGAATCCAATGCCCAATAGGGATAGTATCATCCAATATTCTGGCTGGGTCGGGCTCATATCAACCACAAAAGGATCAATAATGCCGCTGTTGGTTTTCGGAATCTTGTATTCGTCCTGAGAGTTCAGGGTTTGGGCTGTGTCAGCCACCCCCGTTGGGATGATCCCTGTCGTTACCGCTTCCGGAACTGGCTCCGGCTGATTGCCGGTTGCTGCAAAATAAACGAAGCTGCATACAAACAGAGCCAAAAAACCGGCAATCATGAGTGTCAGCCGCTTGCGGAACACTCGGCTTACCGCCCGACTCTTAGACGTTTCCTCCACCAGCCATGGGAAATCACGATAGATGCGGTCCATCACGTTGCGGTTGATCTGTTCAGCGTCCATGTCGGGGATCTCATGTTCCAGAACATGAACCATGTTCTGGCTTTCCACCCACATTTCGTACTCCGCTGCACACGAGCTGCAGGTTTGAACATGTGCTATCAGCCGTTGTCGCCGCAGATCATTGTCCGGCAAATCCCAGACAGTTTCCATCAGCTCTTGGGCTTCATCGCAAGTCATCTGTTCTTCATCCCTCTCAGATCCTCAATAACCGACTCATAAAAATAGGGTTCGAGCTGAATTTTGACACTGCCGCGAGCTCTGAATAACAATGACTTAACCGAACTGACGCTTTGACCTAAAATATCTGCGATTTCCTGATAATCCAGTTGATCATATTCCCGAAGAATCAGCGCCGATCTCTGTTTCTCCGGCAAATTATTAATCGCTTCCCTTACCATATGTACTCGTTCACTGCGTAGGATTGCCTGCTCCGGAGCAACCTCCAGCGGAGCCACAGGCACGACCCCGCTCTCCTCCAGCGGCAATGTGCCGCTCCGATGCTTGCGTAGTTCGCTGAGAACGGTGTTACGGGCTATGGTATAGAGCCAGGTCGAGAAGGATGCATCCACTTCCCGGAATGAGTGCAAACTCCGGAATGCCTTATAAAATGTTTCCGAACATAAATCTTCAGCCATAAGCTCCATGTGCGAACTTTTTAACATATGATAGACAAATGCTAATATTTTTCTCTGATAACGCCGCATTAATTCGGAATAAAGTTCGGTATTGCCTTGCTTAATTTCTTGGATTAGTTGGGAATCCGTCATATGATTTTTCGTTCCTCCTTCACCATCCGGTGCCTCTTCCCTGTCCATTACATCTCCCTCCGGATGCAATGATCAAGGATTTGTGCAAAAGTACCGTCAAACCATATATAGTTACGCCACAAGATGTCTGACTATTCTATGTATTTGGCAATTTCCCCAAATCTTCTACACTAGCACTCTAGCATTATAGCACATATTGGAGAAAAGTTCAGGTTTGTGGCAGTAGCTTTACCACGGATAGGAATAAAGACAAAAAAAATCCGCCTTCAACATTGAAGGCGGTTGCACACAGTGCAATATTTTGGATAGGAGTGGAGAGAAACCATACTGTACTTTTATTATATGTATACGTTTTCATTTTGTCAACACTGAAAACGCATTTATTTCCGGTTGTTTAAAAACAACCGGAAAATTACTGGTACACCGAGTGTCCTTGCGACAGCAGAAGCTCTTTGGCCCGCTCCTGTTCGATTTCATTGCGGAAGGAAAGCCTCATCACACCAGGCACATCTTCCCGACTCTCGATAATCTGCATGTTGCTGAGGTTGATGCTGTTCGTCCCCAAATCCGTCGCTATGCGGCCAATGATACCCGGATGGTCAGGCACGTCCAGATACAAATCATATTGGGGAACGATCATTCCCTTCCTTCGCTCCGGCAGCACACTGCGGAATTCCCCCGCTCTGCGGAAAGCCGCTTCAATAGCAGCCCCGTCCTTCGACTCCAGCATGTCCATAAATCTCTGGATACCTTCGTTCCAGTCTCGTAACAGCGGCAGCATGACATTGCGATTATTTAATAGAATGTCCCGCCAAACGACCGGGTCGCTGGACGCGATACGGGTAATATCCCGGAAGCCCCCTGCAGCCAGCGTACGGTACAACGGATTATCGTCATTGTAGGAGCTGATCTGGTTCACCAAGGCTACTGCGATCACATGAGGCAGATGACTGATAGCTCCAACAATCTCATCGTGCAGCCTAGGCTCCACCTTTACAATGTGAGCACGCGTATACGACAGAAGCTCCACAAGGACGTCCAGCTTCTCCTGAGGGACATCATCCGGCGGAGTAAGCACATAATATGCATTCTCGAATAAAACGGTGGATGCAGCGCCGACACCGGATCTTTCCGAGCCGGCCATCGGATGTCCACCGATAAAATAGGCATCCTTAAGCGCAAGTTGGGATGCGCATTCGGCAATACTCGCTTTGGTACTGCCTACATCCGTAATAATGCATCCGGGTTTAAGCCGCAATTCACTCAGACGTTTTATGTACATCTCGAGACTTCCTACCGGAACGCACAAAAATATGACGTCCGCGTCCTGGGCAGCTTCTTCCACCGAAAGCGTAACCTTATCGACAACGCCCTTGGCGATTACCTGGTCAGCATATTCCTGCGTGTGGGCATAACCGGTAACGGTTATGCCTGGTTTTCCTTTGAAGTTTAATGCTAACGAACCGCCGATCAAGCCGACGCCGAAAATAGAAATTTGCATGGTCATATTCTCTCTCACTCGTTTCAAGCTGCGATTATGGTTATTTATTAGATCAAGCTGGAGCATTCACTTCTTGGAGCACTTGTTCCAATGCGCCGATAAAAGCCTTGTTTTGTTCTTCAGAGCCAACGGTTACGCGAATGTAGTTCGGGTAAACCTCAAAACCCGGACGTACGATGATGCCTTTGCTCAGCAGGGATTTGAAGACTTCAGTGCCCGGTCTCTTCACATCTACCATGATGAAGTTCCCGTTCGCAGGAAAATAGGATAATCCAAGACGATCAAACTCCCGCTGCACATAAGTGATTCCCTCAGCATTCAATTGACGGCATTTAGCTACGAACTCCTGATCTTTCAAGGCGGCCTTCGCGGCCACTTGGGCCAGGCGTCCTGTATTAAACGGCTCACGCACTCGGTTAATCAAGGAGATAACCTCAGGTTGCCCGATACCGTACCCGATGCGAAGGGCAGCCAGACCGTATATTTTGGAGAAGGTACGCAGGATGACCAGATTCGGATAACGCTCCATTAACTTGATGCTGGCCGGATACGAAGCGTCCGTTACGTATTCATAATAAGCTTCATCAAGCACAACCATCACGTGAGCAGGGATTTCATCCAGGAAAGATACCAGCTCGCTCTCGGAAACGATGGTTCCGGTCGGATTATTCGGATTGCACACCCAAATGATTTTGGTTTTGTCCGTAACGGTTTTTGCCATGCCCGGCAGATCATGTTTCCCGTTAACCAGAGGCACCTCAATGCTTCTCGCACCTTCAATATCCGCATTCGTTTTATACACCGAGAAGGTCTGATCGGCCATAATGGTTTCGTCTCCCGGCTCCAGGAACGCACGAATAATGAGGGCGATGATTTCATCGGATCCGCATCCGAAAATAATCTGATTGCGTTCAATACCAAGCTGATCAGCAAGCTCCGCCGTTAAATCGGCTGAACTTCCATCCGGATACAGGCTGAGCGTTGCCAGCTCAGCGGTAATGGCTTCGGTTGCGCGCGGTGAGCAGCCATACGGATTCTCGTTGGAGGCCAGCTTAATGACCACATCCAGACCTAGTTCTTTTTTGACTTCTTCGATGGGCTTCCCGGGTTGATATACAGGAAGATTAACAATTTGCGCTTTCGGTTTCATTCGATATTCGCCTCACCTTTCATAACTGCTTAAACACAACACTATCCCTTTAATTGTGCCACAAACTCTCTGATTTGCAAAAGTCCCTGCTGTCTTGTCTCTTCCTTCTCAAGGAGGGGAATAGTAGACTCGATCTGACGTACTATGGCACTGCCAACAACGACGCCGTCGCAGATTTTAGAGAATCTGGCAACCTGTTCACCGGACGAAATGCCAAAACCAATCGCGATGGGCACATTGCTGTACTGCTTCACCGTTTCAAGGAATGACTCCACTCCCGAATAAAAATCGTTGCGCTCGCCTGTCACGCCAAGTGAGGATACGCAATACACAAAGCCGGTCGCTTCCGAAGCGATGCTCGCAATCCGCTCATGGGAGGTAGGTGCCACCAGCGGAATCAGGTGAACGCCCGCGTCATGAGCCCGTTTCCGAACCTCTTCGGATTCCTCCACCGGCAGATCCGGAATGATCAGCCCGCTGATATCATGCCTTACCACTTCTTCGAAGAACACATCCAGTCCGGTCTGCAGGACCGGATTGTAATAGGTGAACAGAATGAACGGCAGCTTGCTGCCTCGTTCTCTCGCCAGGCGCGCGGTCTCCATGCAAGTGCGGATGTTCACCTTGCTCTTCAGGGCACGCTCGGAAGCACGCTGGATGACCGGGCCATCGGCGAGGGGATCAGAATAAGGAACGCCGAGTTCGATAATGTCGGCTCCCGCCATTTCAAGCTCATGTATGATATCCAGCGTCGCTTTCACATCCGGATCCCCAACGGTCAGATAAGGAATCAGGGCCGTCTTGTTTTGTTGATTCAACGACGCAAAGGTCTGGTCAATTCGGTTCATTCAGATTTCCCTCCCGTGTAAGCCATGATGGACTCCACGTCCTTGTCGCCGCGACCGGACAAATTAATGACGACGATATCGTCTTCAGTCCACGCGGACGCCATTTTTACGGCTTGCGCCACGGCATGTGCCGATTCCAGCGCGGGTATGATGCCTTCCGTTCGGCATAGAAGCTGCAAGGCATCCAATGCCTCTTGGTCGGTTATAGGCACATACTGCACACGCTCAATATCTTTTAAGTAGGAATGCTCTGGCCCAACGCCGGGGTAATCCAGACCGGCAGAAATGGAATGCGCCTCCTGAACCTGTCCATACTCATCCTGAAGCAAATAACTCATCGATCCCTGGAATACGCCTTGGGTCCCCTTGGACATGGTGGCCGCATGATAATCGGTATCGATCCCTTTCCCGGCCGCTTCGACACCGATTAGACCGACTTCCTTATCTTCCAGGAACGGGTAGAACATGCCGATCGCGTTGCTTCCTCCCCCGATCGGTGCAAGAATCGCGTTTGGAAGTCTTCCTTCCGTCTCCAGAATCTGCTTGCGGGTCTCGTCACCGATAATCCGCTGGAAGTTCCGGACCATCATCGGATAAGGATGCGGACCTACTGCGGAACCAAGCACATAGAAGGTATCCTCAACGTTGCTGACCCAGTAGCGAAGCGCCTCGTTGCCGGCATCCTTCAGCGTTCGGCTTCCCGACGTCACCGGAATCACTTCGGCTCCGAGCATTTTCATGCGGAATACATTCAACTGCTGCCGCTTGGTATCCTCTTCGCCCATGAACACCTTGCATTCGAGACCGAGCAGAGCGGCTACGGTTGCAGTGGCAACCCCATGCTGCCCGGCGCCCGTTTCAGCAATGACCTTGCCTTTGCCCATACGCTTGGCTAACACGCCTTGAGCAATGGCGTTGTTGATTTTGTGGGCGCCTGTGTGGTTCAAATCCTCCCGCTTCAGATAAATTTTAGCCTTGCCGAGATGTTTGCTGAGTCGTTCAGCATAATATAAAGGCGTTTCCCGTCCGGAATACTGTTTAAGCAAATAAGCAATCTCCTCTTTGAAGGCAGGATCCTCCGAAAAGCGAATATACTCTTGTTCAAGCTCTATTAAAGCGTTCATGAGCGTTTCCGGTACAAACCGGCCACCAAACACTCCAAAACGTCCATTACGGTCAGGAAGTTGCGTCATTTCCCCTTCACCCTTTCTATGAATGCCATCACTTTGTTTATGTCCTTCACGCCAGGCTCGCTCTCAACGCCGCTGGATACATCCACGCCGTAGGGAGCGTATTGGCCTATTAAATGCGATACATTATCCGAATCCAATCCGCCGGCTACAAACAAGGGGATCCCTTGCCGTTTCGCCCATTCCTGGTAAGGCGGGATAAGATCCCAGGCAAATGTCTTGCCAGAACCTCCGCCATACACCGGATCATACGTATCGATCAGCAATCCGTCGATGCAGCCCGCATACGGATCCAGTGTTGACAGACGTTCTGATTCCGGGCGGTCACTCTCGATCGATATCGCCTTAAAAACGGAAACCGGGAAGCGCTCCTTCACTTCCCGGCAAAATTGCGGCGATTCCTGACCATGCAGCTGCACGACGTCGAGCGCTGCTTCTCGTAGAAGCTCTACCAGCTCATTCAAATCAGGGTTAACCAAGACGCCGACAGCGGCGGGAATCTTGTTATGATCCCATTCCCGCAATACCTGCATAAGCTGTGCAGCCTGCTGCGGAGATACCTTCCGCCGGCTCTTGGCAAATACGAATCCGATATAATCCACAGGTAAGTTTATCATAGATTTTAGCACTTCAACGCTTTGAAGTCCACATATTTTTAGCGCTGTACTCATCACTCAACATCCCCTTTATTCGACGTCTGCAGCGATCGGCAAGGGTCCCATCAGATCGTTTACCGCGCGGAACACGTCCTGCTGGCGCATGAAATGTTCTCCAACCAGAACGCCGTGTGCTCCCACATAATGCAAGTAGGAAATGTCGGCCGGGCTCGATATACCGCTTTCGCTGATCAAGGTAATTCCCTGCGGTACTTGTGCCGCGATATCGGCTGTTGTCTGCAGCGATGTTTCAAAGGTCCGCAGATTGCGGTTGTTTATTCCGATCAGCTGAGCTGTTCCCAGCCCAAGTACCGATTCCAGCTCTTCCCCATCATGGACCTCAATCAGGCAATCCAAGCCAATCGAGCCGGCGATGTCTATAAACTCCGCGATCCGCTCAGGCTCCAGTATGCTCGCTATTAAGAGAACCGCGTCTGCACCTAACAGTCGCGCCTCGTAAATCTGAGTCTCGTCGATAATGAAATCCTTGCGAAGCAAAGGAATGTTGACAGCCGCCCTTACCGCTTTCAAATACTCTCCACTACCCTGAAAATAGTCCTTGTCGGTCAGCACGGAAAGACAATCGGCGTCGGCTGCTTCATAAGCTTTGGCGATCATAACCGGGTCAAAGTCCGGACGAATTAACCCCTTGGACGGCGAAGCCTTCTTCACCTCGGCAATTAACCCCATGCTGCGGTTACGCCCCATGGACAACGCCTTCTCAAAGCCGAGAGTCGGCGGTAAATCCGCTATTTGCCTCTCTGCCTCCGAGATGCTGAATGTATCTCGCAGCTGAGCAACTTCTCTGCGTTTCGTTTCTACTATTCGATCAAGATACATAACTCATTTCCCCCGTTCTTGAGATCAGCTGCTCCAGTTTGGACTGAGCCAGCCCTGAATCGATAGCTCCCGCAGCACGCTGCACACCTTCGGTCAAACTATCCGCAAGTCCGGACACATAGATGCAGGCACCGGCATTGGCAAGCACGATATCCCGATAAGCACTGCGCTCACCGCGCAGCACGGATCCGATGATAGCCGCGTTCTCTTTTGCATCGCCGCCCAGAATATCGCTCATCGGATGAACGGACAGTCCCAGGTCATGCGGATGAATATCATACGTTCGGACTTCTCCGCCACGAAGCTCGGATACTCGCGTAGGTGCAGAGATGCTGATTTCATCCAAGCCGTCATGGCTGGTTACCACCATGGCCCGCTTTAAACCAAGCTCTTTAAGCACCTGTGCGATGGTTTCCGTTTTGTTCATATCGTATATCCCGAGCATCTGCCGATCTGCGCCGGCCGGGTTTGTCAATGGCCCCAGCATGTTAAATACGGTTCGAACCCCAAGCTCTTTGCGAGGAGCTGCGGCATATTTCATCGAAGGGTGGTAGATCTGGGCAAACAGGAAACAAATTCCGATATCATTCAGACAGGCTGTCGCTTGCTCTGCCGTCAAGTGGATATTCACGCCCAGCGCCTCGAGCACATCGGCGCTGCCCGCCCGTCCCGATGCCGAGCGGTTGCCGTGTTTGGCCACTCTGACCGAAACCGAGGAGGAGATAATGGCGGATACGGTAGAAATGTTAAACTTATGAATCCCGGATCCTCCGGTGCCGCATGTATCCAGCAGCTGGTTTCGCTCGGTAACAACGCGCCCGCCTGCACCACGCATCGCCTCGGCGAAGCCGGTGATCTCTTCGACCGTCTCCCCCTTCATTCTCAAGGCCGTAAGCAGCGCCCCGATTTGGGAATGGGTTGCCTGGCCTTCCATAATGGACTGCATGACCCCGCGCGCTTCCTCCCGGCTCAGATCTTGACCTTGAATCAGCTTCGTAAGGCTGGATTGCATCGTTTCCATGACGTTCATTACGTTCTCCTCCTTCGGTTTAAGGTGTGTATTGGTACAGGTAATCCTGATTAATTAAATCGTCAGCCCCCGTGCTGGACGGAAACATCGCTTCCGCGACGCGGATCGCCTTCAGCATCCCTTTGGCTTTGTTGATAGTTTCTTCATATTCCTTCTCCGGTACCGAGTCCCATACGATGCCGGCCCCCGCCTGGACATAAGCTTTGCCCTGACGAAAAATGATCGTACGGATCGTGATGCAGGAATCCATATTGCCGCCGAAGCCAAGATAACCGATGGCGCCCGCATACGCGCCTCTTGCTTCCCGTTCCAGCTCCGCAATAATCTCCATGGCCCTTAGCTTCGGAGCACCGGATACCGTTCCTGCCGGCAAGCAGGACAGAAAAGCATCGAAGAAATCCTTATCCTCTCTCAGCTGACCGGAAACGCTGGATACCATATGCATCACGTGGGAATACTTTTCAATCTCCATGAACGTGTCGCACTTCACTGTGCCGAACTCTGACACGCGGCCCAGATCATTGCGGCCCAGATCCACCAGCATCAAATGCTCGGCTCGTTCCTTCTCGTCCTGCAGCAGATCATCGGCCAGCGCCTGGTCTTCGGCCTCATCGCTGCCTCTAGGTCTGGTACCTGCAATCGGCCTTGTTTCCAATCTTCGTCCATCCACCTTCACCAGGGCTTCCGGGGAGGTTCCAACGATAATGTCGTCGTCCATCTTGAGGTAATACATATACGGTGAAGGATTTAGCGTTCTCAGCACCCGGTATACATGAAGCGGCGATACTTCGGTCTCAATATGGAAGCGTTGGGACAATACCACCTGAAAAATATCGCCAGCACGAATGTATTCCTTCGCTTGCTCCACATTGGAGAGGTACTTCTCTTTTGTCATATTGGATTTAATGTCGCCCATATCAACATCCGCCGGAATGCCTTTGGAGTTCACGTTCTCCCGCGGTCCCTGTTCTTGCAGCTGCTCGGCTGCGGCTTCCAAGGTACGGCATACATCCCGATAGCTTTGCCGGATGATTTCGTCCGAATCCCCCGGCTTCACATGTACGTTGCCAACCAGCATGATCTGCTGCTTCACATGGTCGAAGACAATGACTTGATCGCAAAACATGAACCGGATATCATCCATTCCGAGATCGTCCATCGCATGTGCCGGAAGCTTCTCATAATATTGGAGCAGGTCATATCCGAAAAATCCGATAGCCCCTCCGGTAAAAGGAGGCATCTCCTTCAGCTGCGGGCTGCGGTACGTTCGCAGCAGCGCCTTTAACTCCTCGACAGGCTTTCCTTTCAACAGGGAACGCTCTCCGTTCCTTTCAATTTCGATCTTTCCTTTTTTACCCGTAATCATTAAGAAGGGGTCTGTTCCAATAAACGAATACCGTGCCCACTGTACTCCGCCCTCAACGCTTTCAAGTAAAAATGCCCGCTTCCGTTCCGCATATCGTTGAAAAATGCGAATCGGGGTTTCCATGTCGGCTAACAGTCTGATCGCTACCGGAATCAGGTTATATTCACCTGCCATAGCCACCACTTGCTCCATCGATGGATTCGCCATGTCAATCCCTCCTTAATTGATGGTATACAACAAAAAAACCTCTACCGAAGTAGAGGTTAACGTTCAGAATAAGTCTATGAAAAAAGAGCGCGGTCAAGGAATTCAGAGCCCATTCAACGACGAACTACAGCGGCTATTGTTCCATTGACGGATACAAGAAATAGGCTTGTAACCAGCCGTGAACATGCTGTACTATTCATCATGAAATCAAGTTCATCCTTAATCCCGATTATGTTATTGCCTAAAATGCCTCAGCTCTTCTCAACTCAACTCATCTGTAAAACCTAACTCTACTCAGCTATTCTGATATCACTATACAGGATGAAGCCCTGTTGCTGCAACCCTAAATTTCTGCATCAGGCGTTGGAGCCTGATAAATCCGGGCGCAGCCGCTTGGCTTCATTCAAATACACATGCTTAATCTCGCTCTGGCTTTTATCCGTATTGACCTGAACCATAAACCGGATGCATCGCGGCAGACTGCCTTGGACCGGTATTTCAACCGAACACATCAAAGGGACCAGATCCCAGCCTTCCAGCTGGCGTATCGCTTTGGCCGGAAATGTCGCGTCCAGATCCTGTGTCATCGTAATCCATATATTGCTGATATACTCCGGCTGAAGCTCGTTGCGTCTCACCATCTCTTCAAGCAACCGCAGCGTTTCCTGTACAATCTCCTGCTCATCGTTGCGGGTGACGGTTGTCGCCCCCCGGATTCCCCGATTCATCATGAACTATCCCTCTCCCTTCAACTGTTCAACCACGGATCGAACAGCTTCTACCGGTACATCCTTAACGATGCTGACGGAGCCGATGGATTCCGGTACGATAAATACCATATTTCCCTTGGCAAACTTTTTATCATGCTGCATAGCTTCCATAATTCGCTCAACCGAGACGTCACCCGGCAAGGTTACCGGCAGATTCACCGCCTTGAGCATGCTCACCGTCTCATTGTGCAGATCCGCAGGTCTGCCAAGCTTTTCGGCAAGGCGGGCCGAGCCTGCCATGCCGATGGCAATCGCCTCGCCGTGCAAGAAGCGTCCGTAGCCGCCAACGGCTTCAATGGCATGACCGATGGTATGTCCGAGATTAAGGATGGCACGCAAACCGCCTTCCCGCTCATCCTGGGATACGACGTTCGCCTTGATCGCGCAGCCGCGCTCCAGGCCATATATCAACGTCTCAGGATCCAGGCTCAGCAGCTTTTGACCATTCTCCCGGCACCAATAGGCAAAATCACGGTCCAGGATCAAACCATGCTTCACCATTTCCGCAAGACCAGAAGACACCTCGCGCGGAGGCAATGACATCAGCGTGTTCACATCGTAAACCACCATAACGGGTTGATGGAACGCGCCGATCATATTTTTGGCTAACGGATGGTTGACCGCCACTTTGCCGCCAACGCTGCTGTCATGGGCCAGGATAGTGGTCGGGATCTGAACAAACGTCACGCCGCGCATATACGTTGCCGCGACGAATCCGGCCAAATCACCAACAACGCCTCCACCCAGCGCAAACACTGCCGAGCTGCGATCCAGCTTGCCGTTGATCGCTGTAGTCATTACCTCTTCATAGACCTGAAGCGATTTGGAGGATTCACCGGAAGGGACAATATGGGAAATAACCGTGTATCCTTCCGATTTTAACTGCTCCTCCACTCGAGACAAATAATGAGGCGCTACTTTATCATCCGTTACAATCAAATGAGGGCTCTTGCGTGTAATTCCATGCTTCGCGCTCAGCTCACCGATGGTGTCCAAAATACCAGCTCCGATATAAATCGGATAGGAACGCTCTCCCAGCTCTACCTGAAGTGTTCTCATATTAGTAGTTCTCCAGCTGCTTCAGGTAGTTCTGGTAATTCGCATGAATTTCTTCCATCGAATCACCGCCAAACTTCTCAAGAAAAGCCTTCGCTACTTCCCATGTCACAACATGCTCCATGACAACGCTGGCGGCCGGAACCGCACAGGCATCCGAGCGTTCAACCTGAGCCGTGAAAGCTTCCTTTGTATCGATATCCACGCTTTGAAGCGGCTTGTACAGCGTCGGAATCGGCTTCATGACGCCGCGAACGACGATCGGCATGCCGTTGGTCATCCCGCCTTCAAATCCGCCAAGACGATTGGTTGCACGGTGGTATCCGCGATCTTCGCTGTACATAATCTCGTCATGCACCTGGGAACCGGGCAATTGGCCTGCTTCAAATCCGATTCCGACCTCAACGCCCTTAAAGGCATTAATCGACATCACGCCCTGTGCGATGCGGCCATCCAGCTTGCGGTCATATTGGACATGGCTGCCCAATCCGACCGGCACGCCTTCGATGATGCATTCCACGATGCCGCCGATGGAGTCGCCTTCTTTTTTGATCTGGTCTATGTAGGCTTCCATTTTCTTCTCTGTCTCTTCGTCCACCACGCGAACCGAGGAGGCTTCCGTACGCTCGATCAGCTCATCGATCGAAAGATTGTGCGGGGGAGCTTCGATCTCGCCAATCCGGATGACCTGGCCTGCCACTTTAACGCCGAATTGTGCCAGGAATTGTCTCGCGATAGCACCTACCGCTACGCGAACTGTGGTTTCACGGGCACTGGAGCGTTCCAGCACGTTACGCAGATCCTTCAAATTGTATTTCAAACCGCCGTTTAAGTCGGCATGTCCCGGTCTTGGACGATGTACCCGTCTTTTCACCTCGTCATTGCCCTCAATCGGCTCCACGTTCATAATGTTCTGCCAATGCTTCCAGTCATTATTCTGCACGACCAACGCGATGGGCGCACCGGTTGTATAGCCGTGACGCACACCTCCTAGGATTTGCGCGGTATCCTTCTCGATCTGCATGCGGCGTCCCCGGCCATATCCCTTCTGTCTCCGATGAAGCTGGAAGTTCAATGCTTCGAAATCAAGCTCCAAATTACTTGGAAGTCCTTCGATTATGGTTGTCAGCTGAGGACCGTGCGTTTCCCCGGCAGTTAAAAAGCGTAAGCTCATGATGCTTTTCCCCCTTTAAACTTTTAAGCGTTAAATCGCTAAACTCCGTAAATATCTTCTGCTCATTATAGTATAGGTCTAACGCTTTGACAAGAATGCCGCAAGACAAGCAAAAGCGCCTCTCATCCTCCGGATTGAAAAGCGCTTATGCGTTATGATTAGCTGTCTCTATTGAATTTTACGGTAGAAAAAGGTCTCGTTGCTCTCCAGGCCATATTGTCCCGGATTAAAGATCTGTTCCGTGCTGCCCACAAACAAGAATCCGCCTGGCTTCAGGCTTGAGGCAAACTTCTGGTACAGCTTGTGCTTGGCGCCTTCCGTGAAATAAATCATCACGTTTCGGCAAACAATCAGATCATATCCCGTCTCAAAGCGGTCCGTCAGCAGATTCTGCTTATGAAAGGTTACTTCCTTCTTCAAATGCTCACTGAAGCGGTACACCGAACCTTCTTCCTTAAAATAGCGGGCGGCTACATCCGGAGGCACATCCTTCAATGACCTCTCGACATATAGGCCCTCCTTCGCTTTATGTAATGCGCCGTCATCAATATCTGTCGCCGCGATGCGCGCACGGCTCAGCATCTTCTGTTCGGACAGTATCATAGCAAGCGTGTAAGGCTCCTCACCCGTGGAGCACGCGGCGCTCCATATTTTCAATACCCCGGGATTCTGCTGGGATATCTCAGGCAATATTTTGTCACGGAGAACTTCCCACCGGTTAGGGTTGCGCCAAAACTCCGAGACGTTAATTGTCATCCGGTCTAAAAACTCATGAAATAATGGCTTGTCCTTCATCATCGCGTCGTAGAAAGCCGAAAAGGTTTCAAACCCCTTCTTCAAACGCAGCGTTGTCAGCCTTCGCTTCATCTGCGCCTCTTTATAATCTGCGAGATTGATCCCCGTGCTTCGTTCGATGCTGCGAACAAAGCCGATATAATCCGGATCATCCAGCACAGGTTCATGTTCCGTCATCGTATCATCCTGTTTAATCAGATTATGCCGCTGCCTTAGCTTACAGCCAAGGGGACAGCGTCTTGTTATATTCAACCAATTCCTTCGCTTCAAAGAAATTGGCAATTTCGCGTTGCGCGCTCTCCGGTGAATCCGATCCATGAATCAGATTGTGCGGCGTATGAGCGGAAAAATCCCCCCGAATTGTCCCGGGCAGCGCATCCTTCACATTCGTTTTGCCAATCACTTGGCGGGACAAAGCAATGATGTCGTCCCCTTCCCAAACCATCGCAAACACCGGTCCGGATGTTATAAACCTAACCAGGTTTTCAAAAAAATCTTTGCCTTCATGCTCCGCATAATGGCGCTTGGCCTGCTCGTCTGAAATCTGCAGGAACTTGCCTGCAACCAGCTTGAATCCTTTATCCTCCAAACGGCCGACGATTCGGCCGATCAGCCCACGCTGTACACCATCCGGTTTAATCATTAAAAAAGTACGTTCCATTGGCCTCATCACGCTTCCCCTCATTCTAGGATATTGAACAATTATTCCATGCTCAGGTGATGTTACATGTTTGTACCCGTATTTTAACAGAAAGCAACCTCATGGTTAAGGCTAATATGACCGCTTTGTAATAAAATTTGCGATATCTCTAAGCTGTTTTTTGGTCTTGATGTCAGGCAAAGTATCCAATGCGGCCAATGCTTTACGGATATACCGATCAGCGAGCGCCTCAGATCTCGGTATACCATCGCTTGAGGTTACAAGCTTCACGGCGTCCGTCACATCACACTGGCCATTCAGTGCATGAATCCGATCCAGCTCTTGCAGCAGCGGCTCCCTCCGTTTGCTATCTTCGAGCGCGAATATAACGGGAAGCGTAATATTCCCCTGCCTCATATCGCTCCCCGGCGGTTTGCCAATCTGCTTCTCCGTCCCGCACAGATCCAGAAGATCATCCTGAATCTGAAAGGCCATGCCGACGTTATATCCGAATCGATACAGGCTGTTTGCGACCTTGCGGTCCGCATCCGCAGCCAGTGCTCCGAGCTGGCAGCTGACGGCAATCAAGAGCGACGTTTTGCGGCGTATACGCAGAAGGTACCTTCTGACGTCCTGATCGGTATTAAAGAAATCACGAATCTGCTCCATTTCCCCGATGGACATCTCGACCATCGCCTTGGCGAG
The DNA here is from genome assembly GCF_001860525.1 of Paenibacillus sp. LC231. Lineage (NCBI taxonomy): Bacteria > Bacillati > Bacillota > Bacilli > Caryophanales > Paenibacillaceae > Paenibacillus > Paenibacillus sp. LC231. The sequence goes on from NZ_JFOM01000005.1 coordinate 293,235, forward strand.
AATTTGATGAATCTCCGGCTGCTTCAGGTGGGTCGTCAACTCCAGCGCCTTGCCGTATATATAGTCGCCGGTATACATGGCAACCCGGTTGTCCCACTTCGCCTTTACCGTTGGCTTACCTCGCCGCGTGTCCGCATCATCGATCACGTCGTCATGAACGAGCGATGCGCTGTGAATCATCTCGAGCGGCACGGCCACATGCTTTAGCTTGTCAATGTCATAGTCGCCGAACTTACCGCCCATCAGCACAAAAACAGGACGGAGTCGCTTGCCTCCTGCTCTAAGCAGATGCAAGGAAGTCTCGGTCAGCTCGGGGCTGTCGCCTTCGACGCTGAGATAGAGTTCCTTCTCGATAACGTCCATATCTTTTTTTAATGTTCCGAATATGTCAAATCGTTTCATCTTTTCACCCGTATGCTTAGATTCTCATTCCATAACTCCGGCACTACCTTGCGATCTTAGCAGGCCAAGCTCATCTACGAACTTGAAATATAAGCGTAATCCTTCCTGTTGTCGTTCGTAAAAATCGTAGCACAGGTTCGTTAAGTCGTCATAACAACAGCCGCTAACTCCTTGGATGCGGCCCGGCCTGCTATTCTCCCCATCTCGTATACAATCGATGATCAATGCGCAAGCTGTCCAATACCTTGCCGACCAGAAAATTCACAATATCATCAATGGTCTTCGGTCCGTAATAGAACGCAGGCATCGCGGGAATGATTTTGACGCCAAGCTTGGCCAGCGCCAGCATGTTCTCCAGGTGAATCGCATGCAGAGGCGTCTCTCTCGGGACAAGCACCAGAGGACGGCCTTCTTTCATCATCACATCCGCGGCGCGTCCCATCAGATTGTCGGAAGTGCCGTGCGCGACCGAGGATAATGTCCCCATAGAGCATGGCATGATGATCATGCCTTCGACAAGGTAAGATCCACTGGCTATCGTTGCTCCAATGTCGGAGATCGGATGGTAGATGACACGCCCCTCGTACCCGCCGAATTTCTCGGCCAGCACTTCTTCGCGGTTGCCTGTCTGAAAGCCCATTTCCTCCTTCAGAACGCGCCAGCCCGCATTGGAGATGATCAATTGCACATCATAGCCCAGCGAGAGCAGGCTCTCCGTAAGGCGAACTCCGTATATGCTGCCGCTGGCTCCCGTTATCCCGACAACCCAGCTTTTTCTGCGCAAGGATTTCATCAGATATACCGCACCACCAAATCAATCAGAGTGAATACAAACAGAATGATGCTCAGTGTACTGTTCATCGTAAAAAAGGCGGTTTGCAGACGGCTCATATCGTTTGGCGACAAGATGTAATGCTGATAGAATAAAATCCCGCAGGCGATGACCATGCCGATCAGATACCACCAGCCAACCGGTGTGACAAAGAAAAGAATGATAAAGCCAATAGCCGTTACTACGTGAAAACCGCGCGCGAACCACAACGCTTTATGCAAACCGAACCGGGAAGGAATCGAGTACAGCTTTTCTTTTGCATCAAACTTCTCATCCTGGCAAGCGTAAACAATATCAAATCCCGCCGTCCAGAACGCAAGCGCGATATAGAATACAATGGCCTTCCAGTCGATTTGACCGGTTACCGCAACCCATCCGCCAAGCGGAGCCAACGCTGTTGTAAGCCCGAGCACCAGATGGCAAAGCCAAGTAAACCGTTTGGTATATGAATAAATGATAAGCATAAAAATAGCGATAGGCAGCAAACGGAATGCAAACGGATCCAGCATGTAAGTAGCCCAGAAAAACACCGCGAAAGACAGAATAATGAATAAGATAACTTCCAGCGGTTTTAGCAGGCCTGCCGGAATGGCGCGATTTGCGGTGCGGGGGTTCTTGGCGTCGATATGCTGGTCCGTGAGCCGATTCAATCCGAACGCAGCGCTGCGTGCACCGAACATGGCAAGAAAAATCCACCCGATATCTCCCCATGATGGTAATTGGTCAAACACGACGGCCGATCCTAGAATCGCCCCCATAAAAGCGAAAGGCAGAGCAAACAGTGTATGCTCCACTTTAATCATTTCAAGATAAGTTCCTATTTTCTTAAACATCCAGATTCTCCTTGATCCCAATATGTAAGGCTGCTATGCCACCAGTCAAGGGATAGGCCTGAACCTGTTGAAGTCCGGTCTGACGGAAAGCTTCGGCAAGCTCCTCTCGTCCTGGGAACAATGCCAGCGATTCCGGCAGCCACTTATACTGCTCGTAACGCTTGGCTACCAGTTTCCCCATCCGAGGCAGCACTTGTTGAAAGTAGAAATAATAAATGCCTTTGAACGGCTGCCAAGTCGGCTTGGACAGTTCCAAACATACAACCATCCCGCCAGGCTTAACCACGCGTTTCATTTCATGCAGAACCTGCATGTAATCCGGTACATTGCGAAGACCGAAACCGATCGTCGCGTAGTCGAACTGATTGTCTTCGAACGGCAGGCTCATGGCATTTCCCTGAACCAGCACTACCTGTTGGTCCAGCCCATGTTTGGTAACCTTTCCTCGGCCGACATTCAGCATCCCCTCACTGAAATCGAGTCCAACTATGTGTCCGGATTCACTTGCCTGTGCCATACTAATCGTCCAGTCGCAAGTACCGCAGCATAGATCGATGGCCGTATCGCCATGGCGCATGTTCATCTTCTTCATCGTAAACTTGCGCCAAGCTTTATGTCTTCGAAAGCTGAGAATATCATTCATCATATCATATTTTCCCGAAATGCTTTCAAAGACGGAATGGACGTATTGCTCTTTTGGATTTTTGCCGTCATGCTTACTCATGCCTAACTTGGTTGTTTGGTTATCCACAGCATCCCCCTACCCTTCACTTACGACGGACCGGTACGTGCTTAGCCGTTTCAGGAACGGGTCCAGCATACCGGCGTACGGGCTCTCTCCTACACGGTTTGCCAGCAGCAGCTGTACGGCATTTACGGACTCGCGCAGCTTGTCCAGCAGCTTCTCCGAAACCTTGTGCTTCAGGATCAGCTTCCTCCAGTCCTTCATATCCGTTTTCTTGCCAACCAGCATCTTCCGTTCCTCGTCGCTCCCTGACTCGATCAGATGCCAGTACACGTAACCACATCTGCCGACTTCAGGCGTCGCACAGCGTTCCATCTCCTGCACAAGCGTCTCACATTCCGTAATTTCCTTGAGCAGCTTTTCCCATGTTTCTTGTACGGACACCTCAAGCAGCGGAGTAAAAGAAAGAAACAGCTGCATATTCAGCTGTACCGTTAGCCGTAGATATTCTTCAGAAGGCAGCAGCGTTTTTTTCATTTTGCCGTATAATCTCATCTTCATCACGTTAACATCGCTGACAGCCTTGCTAAGAAGCGAGATGACAGCAATTTCGCCCTTTAAGGCAAGGAGTTGATAAAAACGGCTACTGAAATAATCCCCTGCAAGCACTTTTAACTGCCGGGATCGCATCATCGCCTCTCCTTGATTGCCCTCCGTAACGTCGATGCTCTCATGCGTATCGAGTCCCACCTGAACCAGTGAGGTAACCAGTGCGTACAATTCTTCATGTCCGGCAAGATTTCGTCCCGAATCCTTTAAAAATATGTATAGCAAATGAACACGGGCATCCGGAAAATTCGGAAGTTCCGTGTGGTTCTGAATCATATCATAATTTAAATATTTCTCTGCCAGTTCTGGTACGCGATACGGTTTCATTCTCAGCCTCCGTGCACTTGATGTTCTTTTGTCCAATTGAGCCCACAATCCAATCTATTATAACACATGTTCAAGGCACGTACATGCCCTGTCATCTACTATTTTACCCCTTTCATGGGCTGCTGAACTGCTTTAGCCAAAGATTCGTAAATGTTAGGTTGAGAGCGGCCGCAATGGGTTGCGGAACATCGCCGTTCTCAAGCTGGGTAAGAGCTTCTGCATTGCGCAAGTCCCAGGTATCCTTGTTCATGTTCGAAGCAAGCAGCATATACCGCTTCCCTCCCCAGCGATCGATGGCTACCACTCTTAGATACAACTGCTGCACATTATCCGTTCCTTCGAACGTAAAAGACATGATGCTGGCGATATCCTCATATACCTCGGCGGCCGTTTCCGGGGGGTCGCTTAATTTGATATCCAGCGTCAGGGCGCCTTCATCATAATCTGCCCGGCTTATTTTCAGATGAAGAGGAAGACTCATTAGGGAGTCCACGAGTCCGGCATCGCTTAACTCCCGACTGTGATAGGGAATCGCCGCTGCCACAGCGCCAACCTTATAACGGGCTTGCGATTGAAGCCCCATTAACAGTGTGAGCATGATAAATGCAATCGCCGCGGGCAGGAGTACGGCTCGTACGGATTGCCAGTGCTTCATGTCCTCAACCTCCTCTATACCTAGTTTCTTCCGCTCCTCATGAGTCCATACCTCATTGTATAAAGAAAAAAAGCAGGCTATGCCTGCTCAGATTGTCGAGAAACCCTGTACTTTTTTCAAAGTACAGGGTTTCTCCCTTTCTAAGTAGTCACTTCAAGAGGGGAAATGGGGGGATTACCCCCTGTTTTCCAGGCGATCCAGGTGGATCGCCATCTTCTTCATGTTTTGCACGGCTGCTGTCATCAGAGCTTGTTCCCTGACGTTTTGCAACCCGCGCAACCGGCAATAGCGAAACCCATGGAGCTCTTTGGCATCCGCGAAGCTTCGCTCAATCGTTTCTTTTCGTTTTCGGTATAAATACTTACCGGATCGGCTGAGCCGGTTGTTTCGCACCCATTCCTTGCTGT